>JAGWLA010000003.1 GCA_028865095.1 Patescibacteria group bacterium
TCCTCGGCCTCGGCGTCCTCGAATGCGGTCACTCCCGTCGCCCTCCCGACCCTTTTGACGCCCTCCTTCTCGAGCGTGACCGCATCGGCCGCGACGGCCTCGAGCTCGATCACGTCAACCGGGGGAGCCAATGCCACGATCGAGGGCTTCAACTGGGGGACTGACACCACATATGCCCTGGGCACCACCTCGACCGCAGGCTCCTTCGGCGTCTCCGCCTTCCAGACGTCCACCTCGACCCTCACGTGCAATACCACCTACCACGTCCGTGCCTTCGCCACGAACCCGGCCGGGACAGGGTACAGCTCCGACTCGTCCTTCACTACGGGGGCGTGCGTGGCCACCTCGTACGCTTTCACTGGCCCCTCAAGCGGCACTGTCAACACCGCTTCCGCCAACTTCACGGTCACGCCGAACGACCCATATACCGGCACGATCACCCTCACTCCGTCCGGCTCGGCGAGCGCAGGGCTCTCGGCCACCGTGCTCACGTTCAATAACTCCTCGACGTCCCAGACTTTCACGGTCACGCCGACGGTCGCCGGCACTCTCACCCTCACTCCGACCGACAATGGAGGGCTGACCGACCCGTCTCCGCTCACATACACGGTGAACGCCGTCCTGCCGGGCGCTCCGACCGGCGTCACCGCTACGGCAGGGAATGCGATCGCCTCGGTCTCCTTCACCGCTCCCGCTTCGAACGGAGGCTCTCCCATCACCGGATACACGGTCGCCTCTAATCCTGCCGGCGGCGTCGACTCCGATGCGGGCTCGACCACGCTCACCCATGCCGTGACCGGCCTCACCAACGGCACCTCGTACACATTCACCGTGACGGCTACCACTAACGCCGGCACCGGCCCGGCCTCGTCTGCCTCGAACTCCGTCACTCCCTCGACCGCAGCATCCGTCTCGACGAACGCCCCGACCGCCGTCTCCTCTACGACAGCCACTCTCCAGGGCAGCATCCTCTCGACCGGCGGGTCTGACGCGACCGATTCCGGCTTTGCCTGGGGCACGGTTTCGACCCTCTCCGGCGGGGACACGGCGACGACCTCGACAGGGGCCCAGACCGGCACCGCATCATTCTCGAAGCCGCTCTCCGGCCTCTCCGTCTACACCACCTATTACTCCCGCGCATACGCGGTCAACTCGAACGGCACGACGACGGGCTCCACCGTCTCCTTCCAGACCCTCCCCGGCCTTCCTACGGTCACCACCTCCGCTCCTTCGGCTGATTCCGGCAGCGTCGCCATCGCTTCAGGCTCGATCGTCTCGTCAGGAGGGGCCTCGTCCACGGCTGAAGGCTTCGTCTATGGCCTTTCCGCTTCATACGGGGCGACCTCGACCGTCTCCGGAAGCTCCTTCGGCGCAGGATCCTTCACGGCATCCATTCCCGGCCTCTCATGCTCGACGACCTATCATGTCGCCGCATATGCCACGAACCCCGGCGGCACCGCATACGGCTCTGACCGCACGGTCACGACCGCCGCATGCAGCGTGCCCACCCTCGCCTCGACCACTTCGTCAGGGAGCATCACCGCGACCGGAGCAACCCTCACCGCCACCCTCACGAGCGACGGCAACGCTTCCTCCACGGCCCAGGGCTTCGACTACGGCACCACTGCCTCATATGGCTCCGTAGCGCAGTCGACCGGCGCCTTCGGCATCGGAAGCTTCTCCCAGACCCTCTCCAGCCTCTCCTGCGGCACCACGTACCACTACCAGGCCTTCTCCACCAACTCCGCAGGCACTGCCACTTCTTCCGATGCTACCTTCACCACGAGCTCCTGTCCTTCCTCGGGCGGCGGGGGAGGCGGCGGCGGGGGCGGAGGCTCCGTCTCATCTGGCGGTTCGGTCTCCTCGTCTGAGCTCTCCTCTCTCCTCGCATCCTCCACGTCTGAAGTCTCCGGCTGCCCTGCAGGCTACACTTGCACGCCAAAGACGCCTGCTCCGGTGCCCGGTTGTCCTGCAGGATATACGTGCACGCCTGCAGCGGGGGCGGGGGATACGAATAGCGCGACGAACCAGGCATCGACAGCCCCTGAAGGCTTGTCGGCGTCGGTCTTCACCCGCGACCTAACCCTGGGCTCGACCGGCTCCGACGTCCTCGCCCTCCAGCGGTTCCTGAATAGCCACGGTTACACCATATATCTCACCGGCAACGGTTCTCCCGGCCATGAGACCGACTACTATGGCGCCGGCACCGCTGCCGCTCTCAAGAAGTTCCAGGCCGCCAACGGCATCTCCCCGACAGGGTACTTCGGGCCGTTGACGACCAAAGCGATCGTCGGCATTCTCGGCGCTTCCTCGAAGGGATCAGGAGCCTCAACCGCTCCTTCCCCCTCGGCTCCCGCGGCAGCGCCCTCGGCTTCCTCTGGTTTCGCCCGCTCCTTGTCCGTCGGGGACACCGGCCCCGATGTCCTTGCCCTCCAACGATTCTTGAACGCTCATGGATTCCTTGTCTCCTCTACGGGCCCTGGATCGCCCGGCCAGGAGACGTCATTCTACGGATTCGCTACCGCAGCCGCCGTTGCCCGTCTCCAGAATGCCTATGCCGACCAGATCCTGGCGCCGTATGGTTTGGCTCAAGGGACGGGCAATTTCGGACCGGCGACTAGGAAGCTCGTCGATTCATTGCTCCGGCAATAGCCGGTCATATCCGCCGGGCCGGATGTTATGCACTTTCTTTGCTTGAAGCCTGCTCTGGCAGAGCTAGAATAGACGCAGGGAATGAAGGGGAAGGTATCCACAACATAGCAGGAGTCGAGATATGAATACTGAAGAGCTTGGGAGAGGCATTGATCAGAGGATCCCTCTGACGAATGATGCCTACTTCGAGGAGCTTCGAAAGGAGATCCACAGTAGCCTCAATAGAAGTGGCGCCGGCCAACAATTGGGCATCGGCCCCGAAAGGCCTATGGGCATGCCGTTCCTGACATATGAGATGCTGTGCCATGCGCACTACATCGAAAGCGGCGGGCTGGCTCGCTTCCAGGAGCGCTATCGGATCGGCGGAGATGGCTGTGGCGGCCATTCTGATGGCGAGGTTCCAGTCATCCTGGTTCCGGCTCAGAGGCGGCCTGAACTGGCCGTCGCGTGCGCCGCTTGAGCGTCGCCCTCGCATGCCTTGTCCCATCATGCGGCCGTCCCGGCCGCTTTTTTGCGCCCAGTCTGATATAATGGCGCCATGAACGGCCCTTCATTCGAAGGAGAGAAGCTGTCGGCTCCTCACGAGGAGCTCGATCGCATCCGCGCCGCCGGGCTCGAGCATGCCCGCGCCGCGGCCGAATCGGGCGTCGAGACGACGCCGAGGCAGGTCATCTCCGAGACCGTCAAGGCGTATGCGGAGGCGCCTGCGTCTGAAGTGCTCCACCCGGAATACGAGCTGCCGTCGCAGGAAGCCGAAGCCATCACCCTCGAGCTCTCGCCTGAGCCGCACGACAGGCAGATGGAGCAGCTCATCGGCGTCGCTCTCGAGAAGGGCATCAAGAACGCCATGACCGTGGCCGAGAAGTCCGGCAATCCCCATCTCGTCGACGATTTCCATCGCATCCTCGTCCAGCTCGTCGCGTCCGGCCGCCCGCTCCAGGGCCTGAAGGAAGGCGACCCTCTCTGGAAGCCCCTCCACATGGCCCTCTTCGAGGTCAGCCTTCCGGAGACGTCCGAGGACGACAAGAAGAAGCAGCTCGCCGAGCTCATCTCGGGCATGGAGCAGTTCTATGCGGGCATGCTCTCCATACCGTCCGACAAGGCCGACCCCGCCTGGTTCTCCCTCGAGATCGCCAATGCCAACGGCAGCGACCAGTTCGTCTTCTATGTCTCCGTGCCGGCGGGAAAGCGCTCCCTCTTCGAGAAGCAAATCCTAGCCATCTTTCCGGGCGCCCACGTCCATGAGCACAAGGACGATTACAACATATTCAACGAGAACGGGGCGGCGGCCGTCTCGTACGCACGTCTTTCTCGGCATCCCTTGTATCCGCTCGCTTCGTACGAGGAATTCGACGTCGACCCGCTGAACTCCATCTTGAACAGCTTCTCCAAGCTCGCCACTGTCGGGGAAGGGGCCGCTCTCCAGCTCGTCGTCGGCCGCCGCGAAGACGCGTACGCCAAAGCCTGCGCCAAAGCCATCGAGAAGATCCGCAAAGGCGAGAAGGTCAAGGATGCCCTCGAGGAAGCGGACCGCGGCTTCGCCCTGACGTTCATGAAGGACGCCCTCGGCATGTTCAAGGGCAAAGAGGCCGCCGACAAGGAGAAGGAGGAGAAAGAGAAGCGCGCCCAGGCCCTCGACCAGACCGCCATCGAACAGTTCACCCGGAAGCTCAAGTCGCCCTTCGTCTCCGTCGTCCTGCGCGCCGCCGCTTCCGCCGCGACCGAAGCCGAGGCCGAGCGGGTGCTCCGCGAGATCGAATCCGGCTTCAACCAGTTCGAGAACGGCCACGGCAACCGCATCGAATGGAAGCAGGTCGAGGGCCGGAAGAGGGACGGCGTCCTCGAGGACTTCTCCCTGCGCCGCTATGACGAGAAGGAGGCCATCGTCCTCGACCTCGAGGAGCTGACCACGTGCATGCACTTCCCGGCCTCGTCGGTCAGCCGCGCCGCCCCGCAGCTCAAGCAGTCCAAAGCCGGCACGTCGCCGGCGCCCGTCGGCATCCCCTCCGAAGGCGCCCTCATCGGGGTGAACCGGCACCGCGGCGGCGAGACCAAGGCCTTCATCGCCCCCGAGGACCGCATGCGCCATTTCTATGTCATCGGCCAGACCGGCACCGGCAAGACAGCTCTCCTCAAGAACATGATCATCCAGGACATCCGGGCCGGCCGCGGCGCATGCTTCATCGACCCGCACGGCTCCGACGTCCAGGACATCCTCGCCAACGTGCCGAAGGAGCGCTACGACGACGTCGTCTATTTCGATCCGGCCTCCGTGGAGCGCCCCATGGCCTTGAACATGCTCGAATACGACCGCCGCTTCCCGGAGCAGAAGACGTTCGTGGTCAACGAGATGTTCAGCATATTCCAGAAGCTCTATGGGGCCGTGCCCGAGTCGATGGGGCCTATGTTCGAGCAATACTTCCGCAACGCGACCAACCTGGTCATCGAGGACCCCGATTCCGGCTCGACGCTCCTCGACGTCTCCCGGGTCATGTCCAATAAGGCCTTCCGCGAGCTCAAGATATCCAAGTGCCGCAATCCGGTCGTCGTCCAGTTCTGGAAGGAGATCGCCGAGAAGGCCGGCGGCGAGGCGTCGCTCGCCAATATCGTCCCCTACATCACGTCCAAGTTCGACGTCTTCCTGTCCAACGAGATCATGCGGCCCATCGTCTCCCAGGAGAGGTCGTCGTTCAATATGCGCGAGATCATGGACGGCAAGAAGATCCTGCTGGTCAATCTGTCGAAAGGCCGGCTCGGCGACATCAATTCGCACCTCATCGGCCTCATCCTCGTCGGCAAGATCCTCATGGCCGCCCTGTCGCGCGTCGATTCGTTCGGCAAAGGCCCTGATGCCATGCCCGATTTCTATCTCTATCTCGACGAGTTCCAGAACGTCACCACAGATTCCATCGCCACCATCCTCTCCGAGGCGCGCAAATACCGGCTCGCCCTCATCGTGGCCCACCAGTTCATCGGCCAGCTCGACGACAAGATCAAGAACGCCGTCTTCGGCAACGTCGGCTCGATGGCCGTCTTCCGGGTGGGCACCGAGGACGCCGAATTCCTCGAGAAGCAGTTCGAGCCCGTCTTCACGCGGACCGACATCGCCAATCTCGACAATTATAACGCCTATCTCCGCCTGCTGGCGGACGGCCGCCCCACCAAGCCTTTCAATATCGTGACGCTGCCGCCGGAGAAGGGAGACTCGTCCCAGGTCGACACGCTGAAGGCGCTCTCCGCCCAGGCGTTCGGCCGCCCCCGCGCCGAGGTCGAAGAAGAGGTGATGCGGAAGTACCAAGGGATGAAAGGATAAAGGCATGGAACAGCCCACGCTCACAGCCCATGAAGAGAAGCCCGCCGAGAAAGCCGAGCGCGCTCCTTTTTCCCGGCAGGAACAGTCGTTCGGCAGCCGCCTGGCGGAATACATCACAGGCTTGCGGCCGGATGACCCCCGCATGGTCGAACGATTGGCCGAGGACCGGCTCATAATAAGGGCTAAATACAAGCTGCCCGATTTGGATGCCGTGGGCTCGCTGAGCGCTTATGAGCGGCTCTTGAAAAGAAAGGCGGAAGAGCTCGGCGTAGAGATCGCGGAGAAGTCCGCGTGCGGAGACTTCTTCAAAAAGTCGCGTCTCGGCGGAGCCTACATGTGGAGCGACAGGAAGATCGGGGCGGATATGGTGAAGACGGACAAGAAAGCTTATCTCACGAGCCTCTGCATCCTCGAGCATGAGCTCATCCACGCCCTTCAGCATGAGCAAGCCCCGAATATGCCCATCGAGCAGATGGAGTACGAGGCATATATAGCGGGCGGAGATATGGATTTCTTGAAGTCGAATCCCGAAGCCGTCGATACCGTCTTCACGTATCTGATAGGCGGCTCGGTCGGCTATTGGTATAAGGCGCAGAGCGAGAGCCAGCGCAGAGACATAAAGCCGGTCTGGGATAGCGCCGACTATTTCATCGATAACGTCGACGGTGCAAAGCCATGAGCCTGGAAGGATTCCCACAGCCGAACGAAGAGAAGCCTTTGGACCGCGGATCGGAGCCGGTCGCCGGCCATGCCGGCAAGCCCGGGACCGGGATAGGGCGCTGGCTGAAGAGCCGGGCCGCTTTGTCCGGAGCCATAGGCCTCGGCTATCTCTCCGGCCTCCACGGCGCGGCATCGGAAGGGCATGAAAGCAGCATGAAGCCGCGACAGGCCACCGAACATGCCGTCGAGCAGCCGGGCAAAGGACCCGCAGAGGCGATGTTCGAGGTCTTGGATGACAGCGACGGGTTCACATGGGGCGTAGAATATGTGCCGAAAGAGCATGAGGGCCGGGGCATCCTTGCGGAGCGCTTCGTCAAGATAGATAAGCGCACGAAAGCGTCCGTGGTCGTCGGCGAGTATGACAACGTCATCGATGCCGAAAAGGGCATATCGAGCACGCCTGATGTGCCGGAAAAGGTCAGAGCCGCGGTCGCCGCCGACTATCGCGCCGTGATGACGGAAAGGGCATTCCAGGATTCCGGGCTGGTCGATCGAAGAGACGGCCGCGATGCGGCAGGCGTTGCCGACCATGTCGAAGAGAGGACGTTCAAAGGATATGGCATAGATGTGAGGAATAAGGTCAAAGTGGACAAGGATGGCAAGCCGGTCGGCATCCTGTCGACCGAGCCGCGGATAAAGCCCTAAGAGATATGAGGCGCGGGACGGATATCTGATGTATCATATGCTCATGTCATACGAATCCCCCGAAGATTTCATGACGGTCAAGAACGAAGGCGAGCACGGCAAGGAGATCAATCCCTTGCAAGCCGACCTTGCCGAGCGCTTCTATGGCTACCGGGACGACCAGCGGTTCCTCGAAGAGTGGGTGCCGAAGTATTCCGTGCCCTTCAGGCGCCTGATCGAGAAGGAGATGCGCGCCAACCCTCATCTGCTCCGCGACCTCAAGGACCCGGCTATGAAAGGGGAGATCATGGACCGTCTCGCGCGCGGGCTGTACGGCGAGACCGACGAGGAAGAGGCCATCGAATCGGCCGAAGAGCAATTCGACCGGTGACGCTGTACGGCGCCGTGCCGCCGTCGTATAATCATAAGGCATATGAGCTTCGAATCTCCCTATATCCCGCCGATCCCGCCCGAAGAGAAGAAGCCGGAGAAGGAGGAAGGCTTGCTGCCGCCTCTTCCGGAGACGCTCGGGCCGGGGCCTGAAGCGCCGGGGCTGGCCTACAAAGAGAAGCCTATCCTTCCCGATGTCAAAGAAGAGCCTCGCATCGGCTTTCCTGCAGCGCAAGAAAGGCACAAGACGCCGGAAGAGATCAAAGATGAGAGATATATGGCCATCATCAAGGAGTTGGAAGACGAATGGATGAAAAGGACCGGAGGTTATATCGAAAGGAGCCTTTCCGTGAAAGAGGTCGAAGAAAGAAAAAGGATGGCAGAGGCGATGGGCGAGAAATGGGACGGGAAGACGACCGTCTTGACCGATGCGTTCAGCGATTTTTATTTCGCTTTTGGCGGAGGAGAGTCGGTCCCAGCGAAGGCAAAGAAGATCTTGGCCGAGCGTTTTCCGGAATATGCCGAGAAAAAAGCAGAAGATGAGAAGATCCAGCCCATCCCTCAAAAGACCCCAGAAGAGGATCAGACGGGCTTCGAAAAAAATATCGCCGATGCGAGCCAAAAGCATGTCGAGGCGCCGGCGAACCTTCCGACAGAGGAATCCTCTGATGCTTTACAGCCGGAGGCATCTAAATCCGAGGGGAAGATAAAGATCCCCGTCGAGGGCGGCGATGTGGAAGCGGCTCAGCCGCAGGAGGTGCCATTGCGGCATGTCGAGAAGAAAGAGAAGAGGGTCGCCGGCGCCGTGCGCGACGCGCTCGGCATCGACCATATGGCCGGCGCCGCCAAGCTCTCGGCGGAGATGCTCGGCGAAGACGCCCTCGAATTCGGGAAGAAGTCGGTCGAGGCAATGCGCCGCAAGCTCGGCGTCGACGACATGATAGATTCGGCGAAGATGTCCTTCAACGGCATGATCGCCGGCTGGTTCGGGCGCAGAGAAGCGGGCGCGAAGGACCGGCTGCGGCAGCTGACGGACGGCTTGAAGTCGCTCGAGAACGATTCCGCCCATATCGAAAGGCAGCTCAAGATATTCCGCTCCGCCGGGGAGGTCAGCGAGAAAGACTTGCTCAAGATGGAGGCCGACAAGCAGAAGCTGGAAGCCAAGATCGGCGCCGCCCGGCAGCGGGTCGCCCTGCAGGAAGCCGGCGCGAGCTCCGTCGAGATAAGCCGGAAGACGTTCGAGAACAGGCGCGACGAGGCCTGTCGGACGTACCAGGAGCGCGCCCAGGCCGAGCTCGATCCGTTCGAGGACAAGATATACGAGCTCACGCGCACCCGCGGGCAGCTGGACAAGGAGATCGCGGCGGACAGCGCTTCTTTGAGGAGATACAATGACCGGCTCGCCGCTCTCCAGGAAGAGATGGGAACGGAGCGGTTCTCGTCGGTGCGCAAGGCCATGCGGGAGACCATCAAGCACGTCTCGGCCGAGGCGAAGTGGTTCGAAAGGGAGATCCATGACCGCGAGAAGCATCGGCTCGCCATAGACAAGCAGATCGCCAAGGCCGAGAAGCGGGCCCTGCCGTTCCGCGGCAAGGTAGACGAGATGGAGCGCATCATGCGCGGTGCGGATGCCTCCGCGCCTGCGGCGGAGCGGCCTTCGAGGGGGAGAGCGATAGTCGGCGTTGGCGGCATGGCGAGAACGGAAGCGGCGACAGGGATCGAGGGGCAGCCCGCTTCGGCCGATCCCGAAGCCGAAGAGATCTATTCCGACGACGAGCTGGTCGAGGCCTGGAACGAGATCAATGGCAGCAAGATGACGATACACCCGAAGGCCTTCAAGGAAGCTCTCGAGCCAGCGAGAGGGAAGAAGAAGGGCGCTGCGGCTTCCGTCGACGGCTTCTGGTCGGAGGCCCAGATCTATTCGGCCGAGCATGGCGACAGCGAGAGGATGGAGGGCATGCCGAGCGTGGAGAAAGCCGCCGCCAAGAAGCGCGGCTTCTGGAAGTTCCTCTTCGGCCTTCCCGACGCCAAGATGGGGAAGAAGAGGCTATTGGAAGCGCTGAAAAGGAACAGGAGCAAGAAAGAAGCTTTTAATAAGAAGAAGCCATGACAGACCATATAAAAAAGCATGACGACGCGAAAGCCGAGAAGGAGCTCGAGGCGTTGCGCAAGGAGATAGCCGACCGCCGCATCGCTTCGGCGGCTTCAGGCGCTGCCCTCATCGAAAAAGCGCGGCGGCAGGCGGAGATCATCGAGAAGGACGACCTCGAAGGGCGGATGGGCGCGCTCGAGGAGGGCACATCCGCCGGGCTCGACGCCGCGACCTCCGACGCGCTGCGCTCGTTGTATGAAGGAGAAGCCGCACCTCCCGATGATCACTCCTGACCACGAACAGCATCTCGGCGAGAAGGCCTATCTCCTCATGGTCTCGCGGCGCATGGCGCCCGGGCTCGTCGTCATGCTGGCCGCAGCGGCGCTCTTGGCGGCGAGCGGCCCGGCCGTCGGCTTCCTGGCCGGCTTGATGGCAGCCGCCGGCGCCGACCAGAAAAGCGCCATCGCCTCGCTCTCCTCCTACGCCATGGCGCTCGACCTCGGCCTGCTCATCCTCGGGCTCGCCATCTGCCTCATCGGCGCCGTCATCGCCCGCTGGGAATACCGGAATTACAGCTTTTCATTCGAGGAATTCGACCTGAAGATGCGGCGCGGCATCGTGTCCCGCCGCATCGAATCGGTGCCGTATCGCCAGATCCAGGACGTCGACATCGACCGCAGCCTCCTGCATCAGGCGCTCGGCTTGAGCAAGGTCACGATATTGACCGCGGGCCACGAGGAAAGCGGCGAGAAAGGCAAGGCCGAAGTCGTCCTCGACCCGCTCGACAAAGACGCAGCCGAAGAGATACGGGCGCTGCTCGAGCGCAAGATCGGCGTGCAGATCGTCAAGACCGTGGAGGAGGCGGATGCGGAAGTCACGCCCACGCCCCGATGATCGCGCCGCCGATCATGAGCGACACGAGCGTCCCGACCGATTCTATGAGCGCGAGCTTGAGAGGCTTCTTCTGCCAGAGGAGCGCCCCTGCGCCCGTCGGAGCGACGAAGCCGAGCCAAGCGAGGAACGCCATGAAGGCCCCGTCGCCCGACGAGAGCGTGCCGGCCGCGTCCATGAAGAACGCCAGCACGGCGAACGTCACGATCATGACGACGAAGTGGGAGGCATAGCGCTTCCATATGCCTTTCGCCGACCCCGGCGCGCCGATCCCTGCGAGGGACATCCACTCCTTGCCGAAGAGGGCGGGGGAATACCATATCGAGCTTGCCGCGAAGCCTGCGATCGCGGCGACGATGACGGGCCATATGCTGATGTGTGCCATAGCGGTGTGTTATGCTTGTATGGCACCATAGTAGCATCCGGCACGGATCATGCAATCGAAGGCTTTCAACAGGATATCCGCTTCCATCGCCGCGCTCGCGTGCCTCGCGGCGGTGGCTTTCGTGTTCAAAAGCCTGGCCGGATCAGTCCCCGCGCCCTCTCCGCTCCCGACGGAAGCCGCCCCTGCGCCTTCCGAGGATGTCTCGGCGGCGCTTCCTTCGCCGGAAAGCCTCTCTATCGAGCCCATCAAGGCGCCGCGCGGGACCATAAGAGCGTTCGTCGCCTCCACGAGCGACGAACAAGAGAAAGGCCTGGGCGATCGGGCTTCGCTTCCCGCCGATGAAGGCATGCTCTTCCCGTTCGCGGCTCCCGGCGACTACGGATTCTGGATGAAAGACATGCGTTTCGACCTCGACATGGTGTGGATCAGCGCCGACAAGCGCGTAGCGGGCGTCGCCCGCGGCGTCAGGGCCGACAGCTACCCCGAAGTGGTCTATCCGCCGTCTCCGATCTCGTATGTCCTCGAGCTCGATGCCGGCAGAGCCGCCGAGCTCGGCATCGCCACCGGCACGCGCCTCGTTTTTTGATCGCGCTGTGGATAACCGGCCTTCGACAGACGTTTTTTTCGAGAAAAAACGTCCGGCATCTTTCTCTTCCCGAAAAAAATCGGAGAGATCCACCTCGGAACCCCTTGAAAATCCTTTTCATCCGGCCGCGCTCCTTTACAAGAGGCGTTCTTGCATTCGTGATGATGTTTTTTGCTTGAAAAAATGGCCTTCGCCCTTCCTCTGCCGGTGGCCGCGCGATATAATCTACCCATACCAACGCACTTTGTTCCGGTCGGGAGCGATTATCAGAAGAAGCTGAGAAAAAAATATGCCCAAGAAGAAAACCGCTTCAGGGAAAGCGGCCAAGGCAGTGACCATCCCTACGATTATCAAGAGAGACGGCAGGATCGTGCCTTTCGATCTGGAGAAGATCGCCGTGGCCATATGGAAAGGCATGAGCACCGTCGGCGAGGGGTCGATGGAAGAGGCTCGCGTCGTGGCCGGCCAGGTCCACGCCGAGCTCATGCGCATCAAGCGCAAGTTCAAGAACTTCGTGCCCACCGTCGAAGGCACCCAAGACATCGTCGAGGCCGAGCTCATGCGCTCCGACTACGTCAAGACGGCCAAGCATTACGTCCTTTACCGCGAAGAGCGCGCCAAGCTCCGCGCCGAAGGCCTCGAAGTGCCGGAAGCGGTCCGCGCTCTCGCGGCCGATTCCAAGAAATACTTCAGGAACGCTCTCGGCGAGTTCGTCTACTACCGGACGTACTCGAAATGGATCGATTCCGAAGGCCGCCGGGAGACCTGGATCGAGACCGTCGACCGCTACATGGCGTTCATGAAGAAGAATCTCGACTCCAAGCTCACCGAGAAGGAGTACAAGGAGGTCCGAGAGGGCATATTGAACCAGCAGGCCATGCCGTCCATGCGCTTGCTGCAGTTCTCGGGCAAAGCGGCCGAGCGCGACAACGTCTGCGCCTATAACTGCTCCTTCATCGCCCCCGAATCCTTCCAGGACCTCGCCGAGATCATGTATGTGTCCATGTCGGGCACCGGCGCCGGCTGGGCGGTCGAGTCGACCAACGCCGAGAAGTTCCCGCAGATCATGGTGCAGACCGGCGACAAGCTCCCGACGTGCGTCATCCCCGACAGCAAGGAAGGCTGGGCAGACTCGCTCGTCGTCGGCATGAAGGCGTGGGCCTCCGGCAAGGACATCGAGTTCGACTATTCGGGCATCCGCCCTGAAGGCGCCCGCCTGAAGACCATGGGAGGCAAGGCTTCCGGCCCGGCCCCTCTCCAGCGCCTGCACAGCTTCACCCGACAGATCATGATGGCGCGCCAAGGCAAGCGCCTGCGCCCCATCGACCTTCATGACATCATCTGCATGATCGGCGACTGCGTGGTCGCGGGCGGCGTGCGCCGCAGCGCCATGATCTCGCTCTCCGACCTCGACGACAAGGAGATCCGCGACGCCAAGAAAGGGGCCTTCTATATGACCCATCCGCACCGCATGCTGGCCAATAACTCCGCTGTCTACCTCAACAAGCCCACGAACGAGGAATTCCTCAAGGAATGGATGGCCCTGGTGGAGAGCCGATCCGGCGAGCGCGGCATATTCAACCGCGGCTCCCTCGCTACGACCCTCCCGGAGCGCCGCATCAAGGCCCTCAAGGAGTACAACGGCTATTTCGACGCCTCCGGCAAGCACATCATCGGCCCCATCGGCACCAATCCGTGCGGCGAGATCATCCTCCAGTCCAAGCAGTTCTGCAACCTGTCCGAGATCGTCGCTCGCGCCGAGGACACCGAAGCCACGCTCCTGAAGAAGATCCGTCTCGCCACCATCCTCGGCACCTATCAGTCGTCGCTCACCGCTTTCCAGTATCTCTCCAAAGAATGGAAGGAGCGCTGCGAGCGCGAGCGCCTGCTCGGCGTGTCCATCACCGGCCAGTGGGACAGCCCCGCCGTCAGGAAGCCCGAGGTCATGAAGAGGCTCAAGGCCGAGGCCATCAAGGTCAATAAGGAGTATGCCAAGCGCTTCGGCATCAACGAGTCCACGGCCATCACCTGCGTCAAGCCGTCCGGCACCCTCTCCCAGACCGTCGATTGCTCGTCGGGCATGCATCCCCGCCATTCCAAGTACTATATCCGCCGCATCCGCATCTCCGCGACCGACTCGCTCTTCAAGATGCTCAAGGACCAAGGCGTGCCGTTCCATCCCGAAGTCGGCCAGAGCGAGGAGAGCGCCACGACCTATGTCCTCGAATTCCCGGTCAAGGCTCCCAACGGCTCGATCTTCCGCGACGACCTCTCGGCCATCGAGCAGCTCGAGTATTGGAAGATGGTCAAGGAGAGCTATACCGAGCACAACCCGTCCGTGACGATCTCTGTCGGAGATGACGAGTGGATCGAAGTCGCCAACTGGGTCTATAAGAACTGGGACATCGTCGGCGGCTTGTCGTTCCTGCCGCGCGAAGACCATGTCTACAAGCTCGCTCCGTACGAGGCCATCGACGAGAAGACCTACAAGGACCTGGCCAAGAAGATGGAGCATGTCGATTATTCCAAGATCATCACCTACGAGAAGCAGAACGAGACCGACCTCAAGCGCGAGCTGGCATGCGCCGGCGGCGTCTGCGAGATCGTCTAGCGGCGAGGCTTGCATGAAAAAGCCGCCGGTCGATGGATGGCCGGCGGTTTTGCGTCTGTCGCTGATTTTTATGGGCGTCCTTTCTTGCCGCTCTTCTTTTTACACTCCATGTACTCGGCGCCGAACAACCGTTCGCGTTCTTTTTCAGTGAGCTTTGCGATTGCATAGACGAGGGCGTGCTTCGATATCTTCGCCCGCGCCTTTTTGGGGTACTTCAGCCTCGATTTAGCGGCTGAATCGAATCGGGCTTTCTCCTTTTTAGGCACGCCAGATAAGCAAACCCAGAAATAATGCCATGCATAGTACTCAAGCAAAGCGGATTCCTGATATTTCCTTGGGATTTTTTGCCATGGATCGCTATTCTTGGACATCTTGTCGTTAGTCGCCTCTATAGAATCCATTAGCTCATTAAGCTCAGGGAGCATTGCTTTCAGAGCCTCTTCTTTGCTAATTCCTAAACGATCGGCTTCAGGCATTAGTTTCCCGATGATACCGGCGAATACCTCCGGCTCCCATAGGAAATGTTCTTTCATGAGTTCGCCTATAGCACGAAGCAACGGTCCGAATAGACGGGCTCTGATAATCGTTATGTCGAGCATATGTGTTCCTCTCCTTTTCTTAATCCACTTAGCGCTCTGTTGAGCTGGTTAAGGTGAAAGTAGCCACCATTTCAAAGGATATTTATTGCAATATTTAAATATATTTGTTTTTTTGTCAAATATCATGCTTGCCAGGCATGTTCCCGAGATGTTACTATATCTGCAGCTGCACCGAACGACCGCCCCGATGGAAATCGGGGAGGAAAGTCCGAACACCGGCGTCGTGATGCCGCGCAAGCGATCGCTTTCATGACGCAGACAAGCAGCAGGTAACGCCTGCCAGGGTAACGCCCAGAGGTGCGAACAGTGACGCCCGAGCCGAAAGGCAGAGGCTCCCGATGAGAATCGGGATGAATCCCGCGGCGACGCGGGGGTGCAACGGCAAAACCCTTGCTCCGGTGCAAGGCCGCGCTCCGGCTCCATGTCGGAGAGAGCCGCTCGAGGCGCGCGGCGACGCGCGTCCCAGACAAATGGTCGTATAAACAGAATTCGGCTTATGGTGCGGCAGCGCACGGCCCCTCCTTCGCGGGAGGGGCCGTGCTATAATAGCCGGCACTACGAAGCTTCGGCGCATATGGTCAAGAAATGGTTCAGCATGATCGGAAGGGAGATACGAGGTCTGCATGAAGCTGCATATCTCCTCGGAGCCTTCGCGCTCCTCTCCCTCATCCTCGCCCTCGTCAGGGACAAGCTTCTGGCGTACACTTTCGGCGCCGGCCACACCCTCGACATCTATTACGCCGCGTTCCGCGTGCCGGACTTCCTGTTCGCCTCGGTCGGCTCGATCGTCTCGGCCTCCATCCTGCTCCCGTATTTCATCTCCCGGTTCGGAGAGAGCAAAGAAGAGGGGAGGGCCTTCTCCGACGCCATGTTCACGGTCTTCTTCGGCGCCATGGTGGCCGCCTCCGTCGTCGCGTTCGTCGTCGCCCCGTGGCTCATCCCGCGCGTCATCCCCGGCTTCGCGAACGACCCGGCCCTGCCGACCCTCATCGCTTCGATGCGGATCATGCTCCTGTCGCCGTTCTTCCTCGGGCTCTCCAACCTCTTCTCGAGCCTGACCCAGATGCGCCACCGCTTCCTGGTCTATGCGGCGAGCCCGGTCGTCTATAACGCCGGCATCATCCTCGGCGTGGTCTTCGGCTATCCGCTCTTCGGCATACAGGGCCTCGCCCTGGGCGTGGCCGTCGGCGCCATCCTCCATATGGGGATCCAGCTGCCGTTCCTCTCGCATGAAGGCCTTCTGCCGCGCTTCACCCGGGACATCCAGTGGCCTCGCATCAAAGCCGTGGCCCTGACGTCTTTGCCTCGGACCTTCACCCTCTCCGCGAACCAGCTGGCGTCCTTCGTCCTCGTGTCGCTGGCATCTCTCATGGCGAGCGGGTCGATCTCCGTCTTCAACTTCGCCTTCAACCTCCAGTCGGTGCCGCTCACCCTCATCGGGGCGAGCTATTCGTCCGCCGTCTTCCCGACGCTGTCCCGCCTCTATTACGACCGGAACATGAAGGAGTTCCTCGACAAGATGGTGGCATCCGCCCGCCACATCATCTTCTGGTCGATGCCCCTCACCATCCTGTTCATCGTCCTCCGCGCCCAGATCGTCAGGACCGTCCTCGGGGCGGGGCAGTTCGATTGGGCCGACACCCGGCTGACCGCCGCCATGCTGGCCCTCTTCACCGTCTCCACCATCGGCCAGAGCCTGATCGTGCTCTTCGTGCGCGCGTTCTACGCCGAAGGCAAGACCGCCAAGCCGCTCCTCATCAATGCCATATCGGCGTCCGTGATCGTCGTCTCGGCATTCGCCCTGATCAGGGCTTTCGCAGATTTCCCCGTATTCAGGTATTTCGTCGAGGACCTGCTGAAAGTGGACGGCCAAGCCGGGACGGTCGTCCTCACCCTGGCCATCTCGTACACGTTCGGGGTCATCGTGAACACGATCCTGCATTGGTGGACTTTCGCCCGGGCGTACAAAGGCTTCACTAAGCCGGTCATGGACACCCTTTTCCACAGCTTCTCGGCGTCCGTCATCATGGGATACGCGTCGTTCCTGTCCCTGCGCATATTCGCCGCCGTCTTCCCGCTGACCAAGGTCTGGGGCATATTCCTGCAAGGCCTCTGCGCCGCCGTCATCGGCCTGGTGGTGCTCGTCATCACCCTCGTCATCCTCCAGAACAGGGAGCTGGCGGAAGTATGGACCACCCTCCATCACAAGATCTGGAAGACCCCCGTCCCGCCCGCGGAAGTGGAGCATATCTGATCGATCTGCTATAGTGCCCCTACCCGATGGACTCTTCCCGCATACGCAATTTCAGCATCATCGCCCATATCGACCACGGCAAGTCGACTTTGGCCGACCGCCTGCTCGAAGCCACCGGCACCATCGAGAAGCGCAAGATGCAGGACCAGGTGCTCGATTCCATGGAGCTCGAGCGGGAGCGGGGCATCACCATCAAGCTCGCTCCCGTCCGGATGTCCTGGAAAGGCCATACGCTCAACTTGATCGACACGCCCGGCCACATCGACTTCTCCTATGAAGTGTCGCGCGCCCTCAAAGCCGTGGAAGGCTCGCTCCTGCTCGTCGACGCCACCCAAGGGGTGCAAGCCCAGACGCTCACGACCTTGAACATGGCCCGAGAAGGCGGCCTTGTCATCGTCCCCGTCGTCTCGAAGATCGACTCGCCGCTGGCGCGCACCAGCGAGGTCATCCACGAAGTGGCGCAGCTCCTCGGCTGCGACCCTTCGGAGGTGCTCGCCGTATCGGGCAAGACGGGCGAAGGGGTCGAGCATCTCCTCGATGAGATCGTCAGGAGGGTCCCCGCGCCCGCCGCCGGCGGGAACGGCCCGTTCCGCTCCCTCATCTTCGATTTCCAGTACTCGACCCACATCGGCATCATCGTCTATGTCCGCGCCGTCTCCGGGTCGGCAAAAAGGCACGACAAGCTCGCGTTCAAGGTCGCCGGCAGGGAATTCGAGGCCATCGACGTCGGCATATTCACCCCCAAAGAGACGCCGGCGGAATCGCTGTCGGCCGGCGAGATCGGCTATATCGTCACCGGCATCAAGGAGCCGGGCATCGCTTCGGTGGGAGACACCATCGCTTCGGCCAAGGACGCTCTCCCGCCGTTCCCGGGCTACCGGAGCCCTCGGCCCGTCGTCTGGGCGTCGCTCTACCCGGAGAGCCAGGACGACCTCGCCCTGCTCCGCCAGGCGCTCGGCCGGCTGCGCCTCTCCGACGCGTCGTTCACCTATGAAGAGGAGTCGTCCGGCACCCTCGGCAAAGGCTATCGCTGCGGCTTCCTCGGCATGCTCCACATGGAGATCGTCACCGAGCGCCTCCGCAGGGAGTTCGGCCTCGAGCTGGTCGTGACCATGCCCACCATCACCTATGAGGTCGAGCTCAAGGACGGGACCTCGAAGACCGTCTATTCGCCCGCCCTGTTCCCGGACGACGGCGAGGTCAAGGGCGTCAGCGAGCCCATCGTGACCATGAAGATCATCACCCCGCCCGCCTATCTCGGCGGCCTGATGAAAGCCCTCTACGACCACGAAGGGGAGATATCCGCCACCGAATCCTTCGGCAACGACCGCACCCTGCTCGTCCTGAAGATGCCTCTCCGCGAGCTCATGCGGAACTTCTTCGACGAGCTCAAGAGCCTGTCGTCGGGCTATGCCTCCATCTCCTATGACATCACCGAGAGCCGTCCCGCCGACGTGGTCCGCATGGACATCATCGTCAACGACGAGCCGGTGCCCGCCTTCGCCCGGGTGGTCGCCCGCCGCCGCGCCGAGCTCGAAGCCGAGCAGGCCGTCGAGCGCCTCCACGCCATCATGCCGCGCGAGCTCTTCACCTACAAGATCCAGTCCAAAGCGCTTGGCCGGATCATCTCCTCGCGCACCATATCGGGCAAGAAGAAGGACGCCGCAGGCACGCTCTCCGGCGGCGACATCACCCGCAAGATGAAGCTCCGCGAGAAGCAGAAAGAAGGCCGCAAGCGCCTGAAGGAGCACGGGTCGGTCGTCATCCCGCAAGAGGTCTTCGTCAAGATGATGAGGAGCGGGGAATGAGCATGTAAGTGCGCAAGTACGCAAGGCGCAAGTGCGCAAGGCGCAAGTGCGCAAGTGCGCAAGTAAAAAACATGAAGATCGGAAGATTCGAGGATATACAAGCATGGCAGAAGGCGAAGACGGCATCGCTCTCGGTCTATAAAGCTTTTGAAGGCTGCAAAGATTTCAAATTCAAGGATCAGATCCAGTCAGCGGCGATCTCGGTCATGAACAATATCGCTGAAGGCTTCGAGAGGAAAGGGGTCAAGGAATTAGAGCGATTTCTTTACATAGCGAAAGGTTCAGCGGGAGAGGTCAGGTCGATGCTTTACGTGGCATTAGACTTGAAATATATCTCACCCGACAGTTTCAAAGTCTTATCCAGTCTTTATATCGAGATATCAAAAATGCTAGCCGGGTTCATACGTTCGCTGTAGCCCCGCTTATACACTTGCGCCTTGCGTACTTGCGCACTTTTTACTTCCAGACCGGGAAATACAGCATGATCATGCTGACGATCACCAAGATGCTGATGATGATGAATCCGACTCCCGCCGCTTTGCGCGTCTTTTCGTGAAATAGCATAGCGAATCTAGTATACTGTGAGCCATGGAACGCCGCAATAGCCGCCCGTGGAGGAAGGCCCTCTCCTCGCCCCTCGTATTGGCGGGTGCGGTCGTCCTTTTCGCGGTCTTGGCCAGGGCCGACTGGAACATCCATCAGAAATCGTCCGAAAGCGCGGCCAAGCTCTCGCAGGCGTCGGCCGGCCTGGAGAAGCTGACGGCCGACCAGGCGGCTCTGAGCGCCGAGATCGCCGAGCTGTCGACTTCGGAAGGCATCAAGGCGGAGCTCCGCGACCGCTACCACGCCACCGAGCCGGGAGAATCGGTGGCCGTCATCATCGACCAGTCCGCAACGTCGAGCCCGGCTGGCTCCACGTCCGTCTCCGGCGCCGCGCCCTCAGGACCCGCTCCTTCGGGCGGGTGGTGGAGCGGCCTGTTGCGCATCATCGGCCTCTGACGCTATGATGATACCCCGGCTCGGAAGCCGGGGTATCGCGAGAGCGGGTATAGTTTAGTGGCAAAACGCGTGCTTCCCAAGCATGAGATCGGGGTCCGATTCCCCGTACCCGCACAGGAAACGGCGCTTCAGGCCAAGGCGAGCGCCGTGCGGAGCTTCGGCTCGTCGAATCCGACGACCACTTCGCCGCCGATGTCGATCACCGGCACGCCCATCTGGCCGGTCTTGTCGATCATCTCCTTGCGCTTGTCCATGTCGTTCGCCACATCGAACTCGGTGTAGCTCACGTTGTTGGCCTTGAAGAAATTCTTGGCCATGTTGCAGTAGACGCAGGTCGGCGTCGAGTAAATGGTTACTGGTTTCATCGCGATGGTTCTTGCGTTGTTATTTTGAATAGTAAGATCAACCTCACAGAGCCCTATTGTACCATCGGCTCTCGCATATGCAACTGCCGCAGCCGGCGGCCGCATGCTATACTGGGCCTTATTATATGGGATATATCCATTTCTTCTCCGCTCTCACCGAGGCCGTGAAGCAGATAGCGGTCGGCGGGGGATACGTCACCCTTTTCTTGGTCATGCTGCTCGAAGGCTTGCCGCTCATCGGCATGGCCATTCCCGGGCATGTCGCCATCATCACCGCCGGCTTCCTGGCGGCTACGGGCATATTCGACCCGCTGACCGCCACGGCGGTCGGGACGGCCGGGGCTTTGCTCGGCGATTGCGCGAGCTTCTACCTGGGCAAGCGCTTCGGCATGCGGCTCGTCGACCGCCTCAAGCCGCACTTCTTCGTGTCGGGATCGGTCTTCGACCGGGCGGGCGCCATGCTCCGGGGCCATACGGGCAAGGCGCTGATCCTCGGGAGGTTCAACCCGGTCACCCGCGGCCTCATGCCTTTCATCGTCGGCGCGAGCCGCGGAGCGACCCGCTCGTTCTGGATATACGACGCCATCGGCACCGTGGCCTGGGTGGCGAGCTCCATCGCCATCGGCTATCTCGTGGCCCTCGGCTATCACGCGGCGGCGGGGTCGATCGGGAAGCTCATGGTCCTCGCGGCCATCGCCGCCATCCTCATCGTCTGGGGCTATCGCTTCGTCAACGCCCGCTTCCATGTCTTCAAGCGCTATGAGCTCTTCGTGCTGGCCTTGAACCTCGCCTCGCTCTACGGCCTCGCGAGGATGGTACAGGACGTGTTCGCCGCCCGGCCGTTCATGGCCGGCTTCGACGTCTGGGCGAACGGCGTCTCCGCTGCCTTCGCGGCCGGAGCGTCATCCTCTGCGGCAGCGCTCCTCTCCGTCTCATATTGGCTGGACGCCGCCGCCGGCCCGCCGGTCGCGGCCGCTGCCGCCGTCATCGTCGGCATCGCCTTGTCAGCCCGCCGAAAGTGGAGGTCTGCCGCCATCTTCCTCCTGTCCATCGGGACGGCGGCGGTCGGCGTCGGCTGGATGAAGGACGCCGTCATGCGGGTGCGCCCGGTCGACCTCATGGTGCCGGGCTTGGCATCCGATCCCAGCTTCCCGTCGGGGCATGCCGCTTTCGCCGCAGCCCTCTTCCTGGCTGCGGCCTATGTCTTCGCTCCGCGCATCCGCTCATGGGTGAGCCGCGAGCTCTTCTTGGCCGCATGCGTCGCGGCTCCGATCGCCATCGGCCTGTCCCGCCTCGTCCTCAACGTCCACTGGGCGTCCGACGTCATCGCGGGCTGGTCGCTCGGCGTCTTCTGCGCCACCGGCTCTATCCTCTTGATCCGCTATGTCGGAGCGCTCGTCGTGGAAAAAGCGGAGAGCTCCTCGGCCGGCCCGGGAGAGAGGGTCAGCCCAGCAGAGAGCGCCCTGTCATCGCCGAAGGCTTAGCGATCCCCATGAGCGCCAGGACGGTCGGCGCCACGTCGGAGAGGCTGCCGTCCGCGAGCGCCGCCGGGCGGCCGATCGCCTTCTCGGCCGCGCCGATGTCTCCGGCGAGGATGCAGGGCACGGGATTGGTCGTATGGGCGGTATGCGGGAGGCCTGTCTCCTGGTCCACGTTGACCTCGGCGTTGCCGTGGTCGGCGATGACGATCGCTGCGCCGCCGGCCGCCCGGAGGGCGCCGATGACGCGCCCGAGCTGGGCGTCCACTGTCTCCACCGCCGTGACGATCGCGGGGACGTTGGCGGTGTGGCCGACCATGTCGGGATTGGCGAAATTGACGAAGACGAAGCCCGTGCCGGAAGCGATCTCCTCGATGGCTTTGTCGGCGATGGCTTCGGCGCGCATCTCCGGCGCCTGGTCGTGCGTCTTCACGTCCTTCCTGCTCTCGAGCATGATGTGGCGCTCGCCCGGGTGCGGCTCGTTGCGGCCGCCATTGAGGAAATACGTCGCGTGCGGGAACTTCTCCGTCTCGGCGATATGCGCCTGGGCGAGGCCCGTCCGGGATATCTCTGCGGCCAGGGTCGTCTCGATGGCCCTGGGCGGGAAAGCGGTCGGGAAGGGGTAGTCGCTCGAATATTCCGTCATGGAGACGACTTCCACGTCTTTCTGCTCCATGAGCCGCTGCGACAGCATGCGCATCCGGTCCGCCCGGAGATTGAAGAGGAAGACGCCGTCATGCGGGCGGAGCGGAGCGCCTTTCCCGTGAGCGCCTTCGAGGACCACCGGCTCCAGGAGCTCGTCTTTCGCCCCGGAGGCATACGCGCCTTCCATGTGCTCGGAAGGCTTCAAGCCCGACGAAGGGCCTGCCGCCCCGAACATGGCGTCTTCGGCCTTCTTCATCCGGTCCCAGTTGTTGTCCCGGTCCATGGCGAAATAGCGGCCCGACAGGGAAGCGATGAATATCTCCGCGCCCGACGGGTCAAGGGCGGCGATCCTGCGCTCCAGCTCTTTCAGAGACCCTGCGCCGCTCGTCGGCGGGGTGTCGCGTCCGTCCGTGAATGCATGGATGGCGATCTTCGGGACGCCCGCAGCCCTCGCCGCCTCGAGGAAGGCGTAGAGGTGCCGCTCGTGGCTGTGCACGCCGCCGTTGGAGACCAGTCCCATGGCGTGCAAGGTCGCGCCGCGCTCTTTGACGTGCCGGAAAAGGGAGACGATGGCCGGTATGCGCGCCAGATCGCCCGCCGCGGCCGCTTTGTCGATGCGCACCAGGTCCATATCGAGGACGGCGCCCGCGCCGATGGTCGAATGTCCTACCTCGCTATTGCCGATCTGCCCTTCGGGAAGGCCGACCGCCAAGCCCGATGCTTCCAGCAAGGAATGAGGAGCGTCCTTCCAGAGGGCGTCGAAGACAGGGGTCCGGGCGGCGGCGACGGCGTTATCCTTCGTCTCTTCGCGGTAGCCCCATCCGTCGAGGATGATGAGCATGACGGTCGGCAGGCGGGTCTTTTCGTTCTTCATGAGGGCGCATTATAGCATGACCTTTGGAAAGGCGGCGAGAGCGGCCAGAAGGACACTTCGCAGGAAATTCCCAGCAGGGAATTTCCGAGACGTAGCGCGGGCCCTGCAGGGCCCGACGCGCGTCCTGAAGGCCGGCTCTCGCCGCCTTTCACTGCGTATTTGCATATGCGACGACGCCCCTCGCTAGGAGGGGCGTCGCGCCATAGGGTAGGCTCGGCTCGATGAGTTGGAGAAAGATACCGAAATATAAGGTGGGTCTGGATGCGGACGATGCCGCAGTTTGATCGACCCTTGTGATATAGGTTAAGGATCTTCTCCCTCACCGAACGAACCTAGGGTAATTCTGACTCTTCATACGGATAAGTCAATATAGCCACGGGGAAAGAGCAGGGGAAAAATTGTGGATAACGCCCTAAAACTGTTGATTACTTCTTTTTGAAGATAGAATCGCCTGCGTAGCGCGCTTTCTTGCCGAGCTCTTCTTCGATGCGGAGCAGCTGGTTGTATTTGGCGACGCGATCGGTGCGCGACAGCGAGCCGGTCTTGATCTGTCCTGCGGCCGTGCCGACGGCGAAATCGGCGATGGTGGCGTCTTCTGTCTCGCCCGAACGGTGCGATATGACCGATGTGTATCCGGCTTTCGAGGCCAGGGACATGGCGTCGAGAGTCTCGCTGACCGACCCTATCTGGTTGAGCTTGACCAAGATGGAGTTGGCGGCATGCTTCTCGATGCCCGTCGCCAGGCGCTCTTTGTTGGTGACGAAGAGGTCGTCGCCGACGAGCTGCGTCGCGGCGCCGATGCGCTCGGTGAGGAGCACCCATGACTCCCAGTCGTCTTCGGAGAGGCCGTCCTCGATGGAGACGATCGGGTATTTCCCGGCCATGCCTTCATACCAGCCGACCATCTCCTGCGAGGTCATGTCTTTGCCTTCGCGCTCGAGATGATAGACGCCGTCCTTATAGAGCTCGGTGGCCGCCGCGTCCAAAGCCAGGGATATCTGGCTGCCCGGCTGATAGCCGGCCGCCGCGATCGCTTCGAGGATGAGCTCGATCGGCGCCTCGTTCGAGGGCAAGGACGGCGCGAAGCCGCCTTCGTCGCCGACGGTGGTCGGGAGCTTCTTGTCGTGAAGGATCTTCTTCAGGGCGTGGAAGACCTCGTCGCCGGCGCGCAGGGCGTCGGAGAACCGCTCGAAGCCGTGCGGGACGATCATGAATTCCTGGATATCCGCGCTGTTCTCCGCGTGCTTGCCGCCGTTGACGATGTTCATCATCGGCACGGGGAGGAGCGGCTCTGGCGCCCCGTCCGTCAGGCCGCTGAAGTAGGAATGGAGCGGCGCCTTGGCCGAGCGCGCCGCCGCGTGGGCGAACGCCAAAGAGACGCCCAAGATGGCGTTGGCGCCCAGCTCGCGCTTGTTCGGGGTGCCGTCGAGGGCGATGAGCTTCTCGTCGAGCGAGCGCTGGTCGAGCTCTTTCCCTTTGATGGCGGCAGCGATGGGGCCGCTGACGTTGGCGACCGCTTCGGTCGTCCCTTTGCCGCCGTAGCGCTTCTTGTCGCCGTCCCGCAGCTCGACCGCCTCATGGCTCCCGGTCGACGCCCCTGAAGGGACCGATGCCCGTCCGAACGACCCGTCAGACAGCTCGAGGTCGACCTCGACCGTAGGGTTGCCTCTCGAATCCAATATCTCGCGCGCGACGACCGATGCGATCTTCTTCATATGCATGTGTATGGGGTTGGGTTAATCGTCCAGTAGGAGGCTATTATAGGATACTTCCCGCTTTTCTCAAAAAGCCGTCACCGGGTGTCCCGGATCGCCGCTGCGGGGATGAGCGCCAGGAGCGAGACCGCGCCGATGATGGCGAACATCCACTGGCTCGACACGAAGAGCAGGCCTACGATGCCGATGAGCGGCCCTGTGAAGTATGACACTGGGCGGGTGATGCGGAAGACCCCCAAAGCGGCCGAATCCCGCGGAGAGACCGTCTTGAAGAAGTACGTCTCCATCATGA
Organism: Patescibacteria group bacterium; assembly: GCA_028865095.1. Taxonomy (GTDB): domain Bacteria; phylum Patescibacteriota; class Minisyncoccia; order Phycocordibacterales; family PALSA-1337; genus C7867-002. The sequence goes on from JAGWLA010000003.1 coordinate 25,294, forward strand.
TCTCCGCCGCCGCCGCGCCGATGCGCGTCACCGCCAGGGCCGCCGCCCAGACGATCACGCTCTGCGCTCCGAGGAACGCCAGCCCTATCGTCGACAGGCCCATCAGAGCGAAGCCCGCGGCCATGGTCCGCTTCTCGCCGAAGCCCGCGTCCGAGAGCTTGCCGAGCGGATATTGGATGAGCGGGAAGGGAAGGAGCATGACGATGAGCACTACGCCGATCTCTTCCCAGCTGAAGCCGATCGTCTGGTGGAGGTAGATCGGGGTGTAGACCGTCATCCAGGCGTAGAATGTCTGCAGGAGGATGTTGGCCGAGAAGAGCTTGATCCAGTCCTTGTTATGGGCCACGTGCCGCACCAGCTGGACCGGCGAGAGGTGGGTGTAGCTCGGGTCCCGGAAGCGCGGGAAATTGCGGTATATGAGGTAGAGGAGCGGCAGGAGCATGGCCAGCGCCGCGATATAGGTGTTCCGATAGTCGTTCGTCCCGTTGATGAGCATCGTGCCGATGAGCGGCGCCATGACCCATGACGCGTTCAGAGTCGCCGTGTAGAGGCCGCGCACGGTGCCCACCGAATGCCCGTCGGTATAGACTTCCAGGAATATGTCCAGGGTCAGGCCGATCAGGGCCACCACGGCCGTCTGCAGGACGAAGCACGCCGCGATGACCAGCGGCGACTGCGCCACGATCAGCCCGTAGAAGAGCGCGGCCTGGGCGGCGATGAGCCATATGGCCATCTTATAGTTCCCGAGCCGCCTGATGAGCGGCGGCGCCAGGAGGAAGCCGAGGATGGTCATGGCGGCGCCCACCATATATATGTAGCCCACGGTCCGCTCGTCGGCGAACAGCTCCAGGAAGCTGGAGTTGGAATACATCGGGATGACCAGATGCAGGGTGTATATGAAGCCGATGATGGCGATGGTATATACGGCGTGCGCCTTCGGCAGGACCCGCTGATTCATCGCGCTATTATAGCAGAAGCGGAGCCGGAACGGCGCCAGTTGCGCTCTTCTCCGTCTCGTGATAGATTTGTCAGGCAATGAAAAAGGACATCCACCCCCAGGATTATCGCCTCGTCATCTTCGCCGACAATTCCAGCGGCGCCAAATTCCTCATGCCTTCCACTATCGCCGCCAAAGAGACGGCTACATGGGAGGACGGCAAGGAATATCCTGTCCACTACGTCGAGATCTCCAGCGCCTCGCATCCTTTCTACACCAACCAGGAAAAGACCATCGACACCGCCGGCCGCGTCGAGAAGTTCAAGAACCGCATGGCCAAGGCTACCGCCAAGGCCAAGAAATAGGTCCTGACAGGGGAAGATCGCGCCACAGGCGCGGTTTTTACTGTCGGGACTGTTTATAGCGTATACTTATATCGATATAGAGCCATGGACCTCGAAGGATACAAAACGAACCCCAAGACCGCCTTCCTCGCCTCTGCGTACGAGAAGCTCCTCGCCGACGAGAAGGAGACGCTGGCCCTCGCCGCCGACCCCGCCATGAAGGAGATGGCCGACCACGAGCTCGCGTCCATCGTCGAGCAGAAGAAGCTCCTCCAGGAGCAGATGGATTCCATCCTGGCCGGAGACAAGGAGGAAGAAGGCGCGGCCCCCAACGAGCTCATCCTCGAAGTCCGGGCCGGCGCCGGCGGCGACGAAGCGGCCCTGTTCGCCGCCGAGCTCCTCGGCATGTACAAGCGCTATGCCGAATCCAAAGGCTGGTCGGCCAAGATCATCGACGAATCCAAGAACGACCTCGGCGGCTACAAGGAAGCCTCGATGGAAGTGAAAGGGAAGGGGGCGTACGACGACCTGCGCTGGGAGACCGGCGTCCACCGCGTCCAGCGCGTGCCCGAGACCGAGAAGTCGGGGCGCATCCATACCTCCACCGCTTCGGTGGCCATCATGCCCATCCGCACCAAGTCCAAGATCGTCGTCAATCCCGCCGACATCGAGATCGAGTTCTCCCGCTCCGGCGGCAAAGGCGGCCAGAACGTCAACAAGGTGGAGACCGCCGTCCGCCTCTTCCATAAGCCGTCCGGCATCATGATCCGCTCCACCGCCGAGCGCAGCCAGAACTCGAACAAAGAGCGCGCCATGCAGATTCTTATCGCCAAGCTCGAGGTCCTCAAGGAAGAGGAGGACGTGAAGCGCTTCGCCGCCGAGCGCAAGGTCCAGATCGGCACCGGCGACCGCTCCGAGAAGATCCGCACCTATAACTTCCCGCAGGACCGCATCACCGACCACCGCATCAAGCAGTCCTGGCATAACATCCCTTCCATCCTCGAAGGCAAGATCGGCCCCATCATCGAGGCCCTCCATGAGTTCGAGAAGGCCGGCGCTTCTGTCGCCGCCGGGGCCCCCGATCCTTCCGAGGTCTGATATAATCCCTCCAATGAAGGAGATGGAGACAGGCCGCACGAGACGGACCGCATTCGGCAGGCTCTTGCGCATCCTCGGGCCCGGCCTCATCACCGGCGCCGCCGACGACGACCCGTCCGGCATCGCCACCTATTCGCAGACCGGCGCTCAGTTCGGCTACGGCCAGCTCTGGGTGTCCCTCTATGCGCTGCCGCTCATGGTGGCGGTCCAGGAAGCTTGCGCCCGGATAGGCAAAGTGACGGGCAAAGGCATCATCGCCGTGGTCAAGGAGCATTACGGCAAGAAGATAGCCGTCGCCGCCGTCCTCCTCGTGCTGGTCGCCAATACGGTCAACATCGGGGCGGACATCGGCGCCATGGCGTCCGCCCTCCGCTTGGTCGTCCCCGTCGGCTTCGTCCCTGCCACTCTCGGCTTCACCGCCTTGATGCTCGTCCTCCAGATATTCATGTCGTACCGCAGGTACGCCCGCATCCTGAAATGGCTGGCCCTCTCCATGCTCTCCTACGTAGCCACCGCCCTCATCATCAAAGAGCCGTGGGGAGAGCTCGCCCGCGCAACCTTCGTGCCCCATATCTCGCTTTCGTTCCCGTTCCTCTTCATCATCGTCGGCGTGATCGGCACCACCATATCCCCGTACATGTTCTTCTGGGAAGCGGATGAAGAGGTCGAAGAAGAGCGGGCCAAGCATACCGGCAAAGGCGCCGACGGCCGGCCCCTCGTCACCCGCGACGGGGTCCGCCGGATGCGCTGGGACAACTTCCTCGGCATGCTCACGTCCAACATCGTCACCTGGTGCATCATCGTCACCGCGTCGACCGTGCTCTTCAGCCACGGGGTCACGGATGTCGCCACCGCCGCCGACGCGGCCAAAGCCCTCGAGCCGCTCGTCGACACCTTCCCGAATGCCGGCTTCCTGGCCAAAGCCCTCTTCGCGTCCGGCATCATAGGCCTCGGCCTGCTGGCGGTGCCCGTCCTCTCGAGCTCCGCCTCGTACGCCGTCGCGGAAGCGTTCGACTGGCGCGCCAGCCTCAACTTCAAATTGAAGCGCGCCCACGGCTTCTACGGCGTCATCACCATCGCCACGGTCATCGGCCTGCTCATCGATTTCGTCGGCATCGACCCGATCAAGGCCCTGGTCGTCACCGCCGTCATCAACGGCCTGATCGCCGTGCCCCTCATATTCCTCATCGCCCGCATCGCCAACAGCCGCTCCATCATGGGGCAGTGGAAGAGCGGCTGGGCCTCGAATATCTTCGTCTGGCTGACGTTCGCCGTCATGGCCGCCGCCGCCGTCGCCATGCTGGCGTCGGCCCGTCTCTGATCCGCGCTCTTGTGCCCCCGGCAGGAATCGAACCTACAACCACTCCTTAGGACGGAGTTGTTATATCCATTTAACTACGGGGGCGTTGCCTAGAGACTAGCACACTTTCCCGGGGGAGATAAATCTGCTATAGTCATCCCCGATGACCCCTGAAGACCGCGCCGAACTCGATCTCGTGCGCAAGATGGTCGAGGAGAACAACGACATCCTCCGCGGCCTCCGGCGCTCCAACCGCATCACCACGGTCATGCGCGTCCTCTACTGGGTCGTCATCGTCGGCCTGTCGTTCGGCGCCTTCTATCTCGTCCAGCCGTACTTCGCGCTCCTGACCGGCATCAGCGGCACCGGCGGGCAGGGAGGCATCCCCAGCCTCCAGCAGACCCAGGCCGCCGCCCAGTCTCTGAAGCAGCTTCTCAATCAGTGAACCCCTATACGCCGAGGTAGCTCAGTTGGTAGAGCATTCCCCTGAAGAGGGAAGGGTCACCAGTTCGATCCTGGTCCTCGGCACCCGAATACCCCTTGACTTTTTGTCAGTTTTGATATACAATACTCACGTTAACAGATTTAATCAGCCTCATTCCGTGATAGCGCTCTGTTGAGCCGTATATCATCGGCTCACGGAGAGCGGCCATCCGGATACGGCATCAACATGAAGAATAGCTTCAAAAAGTCCACTCTCGCTCTCGGAGCCGCGCTGGCGGTCATGGCGCTCATGCTGGTCGCCGGATCGTTCCCCGCTTCGGCTCACGCGGGCTATTACTATGACGGCGGCTACTATGGCGGCTACTACAACCATGTCCCGACGAGCGGCTATTACTACTCGCCGACCGCCTACGATTCCAATCCGACCTACTATTATTATCAGCAGCCGGTCTACACCCCCGTCTATACTCCGGTCTATACCTATACGTACCCGACCCTGACGGCTTCGTGCTACCCGACGAGCTCGTCCATCCAGACCGGCTCCTCGGTCCAGTGGGTGGCTTCCGTCTCGGGCGGCACCGGCTCCTATTCGTACAGCTGGTCAGGCACGGATAGCCTCTATGGCTATGGCTCGTCCATATACAAGGCGTATTACAGCGCCGGTTGGAAGACCGCTTCGGTCATCGTGACCTCCGGCAGCCAGACCGCCAACGTATCCTGCGGCAGCGGCGTCAATGTCTATGCCCCGACGTATTATTACAACTATCCCACGACCTATTACGGCGGCTACTCGTACGCCCCGCTCTCGGTGTCGTGCTCGGCTAACACCGCTTCCGCTCCGGTCGGCTCGACCGTGACCTGGAATGCCTATGCCACCGGCGGCACCGGCTCCTATTCGTACAGCTGGTCAGGCACCGACGGCCTCTACAGCTCGGCCAATTCCGGCACGGCTGCCTCGTACACGTATTCCGCCCCGGGCGTCAAGACCGCGTCGGTGACCGTCTATTCCGGCGGGCAGACCATGACCCAGAGCTGCTCGAATTCCGTGTCGATCGGGGGAGGCTATGCGGCCGTCTCGGCCTCGCCCTCGAACAATGCCGGCCTCGATATCGGCTGCTACGCCGACCCTTCGACAGCTTCCGTCAATCAGCCCGTGACCTGGAATGTCGAAGTCACCGGCGGCCAGGCTCCGTATAAGTACAGCTGGACCGGCAGCGACGGCCTCGTCGGCAGCTCCAAGACCGCCATCAAGTACTATCAGACGTCCGGAAGCAAGAGCGCCATCGTCACGGTCACGTCCGCCGACGGCCTCTCCGGCACCCAGGCGTGCTCGAACAGCCTGACTGTCAGGAGCTCCTATAGCTCGGGCAGCTCCGCTCCGACCCACGCGGCCTCCCAGCCGGCCCAGCAGCCGGCCCAGCAGCAGGCCCCGGTCACCGGCCAGTCGGCTGCCTCCTTCTTCTCGCTCGACAACGTCCCGTGGGGATGGGTCGCGATCATGGTGATCGTCCTCCTCTTCGGCACGGTCATGTACCTTCTCTTCAATAAGCCGAAGATGTAAGCGGAAGGGAAGGCGCGGGTGCGAGTCTCCAAATATAAGGTCTAACCCCGGATGAGCATCCGGCAAAAGCCCCCGAAAGGGGCTTTTGTGTCTATTGACATTTGTTATGATATTATGTTATAATATAAAGGCAGTACGTTGATAAGATTTCAGTTCCTCAACCGATATGGCGCCCGCGAGCGCCATCGCAAATCGAAAGATATCGCGCGGCGGCTCACCGGATAAAGAGCAAAGGAAAGGAAAGTTATGGCAAAAGCATACATGCCGCAAGCAGAGGTCAGCGGACAAAAACCAGTCGTCGTCCGTGTCATCGTGCAGGATGACGACACCTTCACCATTCCGGTGACCGCGACGCCCGGGGCGCTGATGTTCAATCAGTGGGGCGCCTATATGGGGCATGTCCCCACTCGGGCGGAGATCGTGGCCTCGAATTGAGCGTCACACCAAAGAGCACAACGGACCTGACGATAGTCGGGTCCGTTTATTTGCATGCTCGCCAAATCTGTCGTCAGGCTTTCCTCTCTTCGATCTCCGCCTTGAGCCGCTTCAGGATGTCGTCGATGGGAAGCTGGCCGATCTGGCCGTGGTCGCGGCTCTCGAGGGTGGCTTTGCCGGCGGCGATGTCCTTCTCGCCGATGATGATGGTGTAGGGGACGCGGGACGTCTTGGCGTTGCGGATCTTCTTGCCGAAGCTGTCGTTCGACAGGTCGATGTCGGAGCGGATGCCGGCTGCCCGCAGGGCGGCGTGGGCCTTCCCGGCCGCTTCGGCATGGGCTTCGGCGACGGGGATGACCACGGCCTGGACAGGCGAGAGCCAGAGAGGGAAGCTCCCGGCTGTATGCTCGATGAGGATGGACATGAAGCGCTCGATCGAGCCCATGATGGCGGCGTGGATCATGACGATCCGCTCCTCCTGGCCCTTCTCATTGGTGCAGGACAGGCCGAAGCGCTCCGGCATATTCATGTCGAGCTGGACGGTGGCCACTTGCCAGCGCCGGCCGAGCGAATCGTCGGCCATGAAGTCGAGCTTCGGGCCGTAGAAAGCGGCTTCCCCAACCCCTTCGTAATAGTCGGCTTTCTTCTCTACGGCGATCTCGCGCAAAGCGGCTTCGGCGCTCTTCCAGACCTCGGCGCCGCCGAGATACTTCTCGGGGCGGGCGGGGTCATGGAGCGAGAGCCGCAGCTTCAGAGAGAAGCCGAACGTGCTATAGAACGAATGGATGATGTCCCAGACCTTCAGGAATTCCTCCTTGACCTGGCTCGACCGGCAGAAGACGTGGGCGTCGTCCTGGGCGAAAGCTCGGACGCGGGAGAGGCCCGAGAGCTCGCCTGATTGCTCGTCGCGGTAGCAGACCGTCGTATTGGCATAGCGCTGGGGAAGCTCGCGGTAGCTCCATTTCTTGCGGGCGAAGATCTGGGTGTGATGCGGGCAATTCATGGGCTTCATGGCGAACTCGTGGCCTTCGCGGGTGGTGATGCGGAAGAGCTCGTCCTTGAATTTATCCCAGTGCCCGCTCGTCTCGTAGAGCTCTTTCTTGGTGATGTGCGGGATCTCGACTTTCTCATAGCCGGCGGCGCGGCGGAGCTCCCAGACGTAATCGTCGAGCAGGTTCCTGACGAGGGTGCCGCGAGGGGTCCAGAGCGGCAAGCCCGACCCGACCAGATCGGAGAACGCGAAGAGGTCGAGCTCGCGGCCGAGCTTCTTATGGTCGCGCTTCTCAGCCTCGGCGAGCATGGCTTCGTAGGCTTTCAGCTCGTCGGCGGTGTCGAACGCCAGGCCGTATATGCGGGTGAGCATGGCGTTCTTCTCGTCGCCGCGCCAATAGGCGCCGGCGAGGCGGGAGAGCTTGAAGGAGTCGGGGGCGATGTCGGCTGCGGGATTTGTGGTGTGGCCTCCTCTGCAGAGATCCTCGAAATCACCGGCTTTATAAAACGTGATTTTCTCTCCCCTTGATATGATCTCATCTATCAGCTCATGTTTATATCTGTTTTCCCCGGCCCAACTCTTCGCTTCGTCGATCGATACTTCACGATGAGAAAATTCTTTCCATGAGGGAAGGATCTTGCGCATCTTCTTCTCGATATCTTTCAAATCATCAGCCGTCGGTTTCTTGTTGCCTCCAAAATCCATATCATAATAAAATCCATTATCAATCGCAGGCCCGATGGCCAATCTGACCAGGGCTCCGTCTTTCTCGTATAGGTCTTTTACGGCCGCCGCCAGGAGGTGGGCGAGGGTATGGCGCTTATGTTCGAGGGAAAGGGGGTCTTTCATGGGGTTTGGGTCTGGTGGTTAAGGGGTAAATGGATCGAGAACGGAAACGGCAAACGCCCTGACGAGATCGCGATGATCCGCCGCATGGCTGATCGTGATCTCATCAGGGCGATCGAGGGACCGCGGTTCCACCTGATTTCCCGCCGAGGGGCGGGCGCTCATTGGACGGATTGGTGCCCTTCGGGCCTCGGCTGCGCCGATCGCGGGTGGTGGCCGCGACGTTCTCCGCTCAGCGAATGGTACCGCGCCCGCCCAAGCGTGGCAAGCTATTGACATTGATGTATTATTATGTTAATACATAGCAGGGTATAAGGGAGCAGCACAACTAAAAACCAATAACAGAAAGAGAGAGCGCGATATGCCCGAGACGATACCGATACTATTGAAAGTGCACACCACCAACGTTGGCTTCGCTAAAGCCTTCAACTACATGTCCAATTCTTTGAAAGCTCAAGCATTCGAGACTGTATTCCGAGAGGCGGCCCTCAGCGAGGAAGATATCTGTGCGATATATCCGCACCTGCCGCGCGAGATATTGAATGCGCAACTGTCCCAATTCGCCGGCAGGAAGATCGGCATGTGGCTGGCGAGCGGGGAAGACGCGATAAGCAGCGCGGCTGTGATGAAGGGGGCGGATAACGATCCGGCCCGTTGCGCCCCATATTCCTGGCGCATGAAGCTGGCTGCGATGCTCGGCTTCCGCACGACCATGTTGGCGGACAGCAAGGGAAAGCTGACGATCGTCACCTATGATAATTATGTCCATGCCCCGAAACGCGACGAAGTCGAACGAGATATGGCGGTGCTCGGGAGATTCTTCCCGTAGGCATGACCCCATCGTGAACGACGCGGAACGATATGCAGAGCAGCGAGGCCCATCCCTCGCTGTTTTTTTGTGGATTTATGCGCTTCGCCCTGCTATCATTCGTGCCATGAAAGAGAACGCTCCGTGCGCGTATTGCAGCCTCCCCGCCGTCAAAGAGCGGATGATCGCGGAGAACGCGCTGGCGTGGGCGTTCCCGACCAACATCCCCATCACGCCCGGCCATACGCTCATAGCCCCGAAGCGCTGCGCCAAGGCGCTCGGAGAGCTCACGGCGGACGAACGGCTGGCGATATTGGAGCTCGCCGAGAAGGCGATGGCGGCGTTGCGCTCTCTCTATGGAGCGGAAGGCTTCAATTGCGTCTGGAACCAGGAGAAGCTGGCGGGCCAATCCGTCCCTCATTTCCATCTGCATGTCATCGGCCGCAAAGAAGGCGATGCCGGCCTGCTCGGCTACGACCCGCGCAGCATGCTCTATCGGACCGGCGACAGGGAGCCGACGCCGGAGAGCGAGCTGCTCGCGGTGAGGGACGCCATGAAAAAAGCCTTGGCTGCGCACATCTGAATCATGGCCAACGAGGTGGAGACAAAGGTGCTGGATATCGATGTCGATGACGTCATGCGGAAGCTGGCCGAGCTCGGGGCGGCGAAGACGGCGGAGAACAAGCTGACCGTCGACTGGTTCAGGCTGAAAGGCGTCGAAGAAGGCAAAGACCCATGGTTCTTGCGCATACGGTCCTATTCCGACGGCAGGCACGAAGCGACCTGGAAAGCCAAATCGAAGATCACCAAAGGCGTCCGCAGGCACAAGGAGATAAATCTCCTGCTCCAGGAGCCGGACAAGCTCGCCGACCTCTTCTGCGAGATCGGCCTGGAGAGGTATGCGCATCAAGAGAAATTCAGGGCGTCATTCAAGCACAAAGGCTGGTCGTTCGACATCGACAGGTATCCGGGCATGCCGGCCTTCATGGAGATAGAGGGGAACGACGAGGGGCATGTCTCGGAGGCGCTGGAGCTTCTCGGGCTCGGATCGAACAGGACATGGGCCGACGGCGAGAGGACGCTGATCGAGAAGGTCTACGGGCTGGTGTGGAGCGACATGAGGTTCTAAGGCGGCTTTCCGAATGATGCTATAATCTCCCTATGCGCTTCAAGATAGACATACCGCTCGATTTCCGGCAGGCGAGGGTCGGCCGGATCATCAAATATCTCATATTGGCCGACCTCTTCTTCTGGGGAGGCTGGGGGCTGATCAACCCGATCTTCGCCCTGTTCGTGGTCGGCCGCATCCCGGGGGCGACGGCGTTCACCGTCGGCGCCGCTCTGGCCGTCTATTGGCTGGTCAAGGCCGTCTGGCAGATACCGGTGGCCATATTCCTGGACAAGCATGAAGGGGAGCGGGACGACTTCAACGCCCTCATCGTGGGGCTGACCATCGCGGGCTTCGTGGCCCTGGTCTTCCCGCTGGTGAACAACGCCTTCTGGCTGTTCGTGGCGGTGATCATCCAGGCCCTGGCGTACGGGCTCTACACGCCGTCGTGGTCGGCCATATTCTCGAGGCACCTGGACAAGGACCACTATGCGTTCGACTGGTCGCTCGATTCGACCACCATCGGGGTGGCGTCGGGCATCGCGGCATTCATCGGCGGGGCCGTCGCCGGCTGGCTCGGCTATGACGCGGTCTTCATCTTGACGGGCTTGGCGTCGCTGGCGAGCGCGGTCCTGCTCTTCTCGGCGCCGCATCTGGTCCTGCCCAAGACGGTCACGCCCGGGCCGATCATCCCCGAGCATGCGCCGGGGGAAGCGAAGAGCTGACGCGGAGCGCCGCCTACAGCTTCTTCATCCGCTCGACCACGAAGCCTTTCTCGCCGTTGCGCTCGTTCACCGTCGCTTTGAAGGCGAAGCAGGCGTCGGGGACGAGCTGCTCGCGGTATTCCCGGTAGGTGCGAGGGAAGACGACGGCGTCGGCGGACCCGGAGAAGTCGGCGACCGTAAGGAAGGCCATGGTCTCGTTATTCTTGGTCTGGACGGTGCGGAGCTCGTTCACGATGCCGGCGAATATGGCCGAGGCGCCCTCCTTCATGGCCAGGGCTTTTTTGATGTCCGTGTCGCGCTTGGCGATGAGGTCGCGGTAGCGGTCGAGGGGATGGCCGGAGAGATAGAGGCCGAGGAGCTCTTTCTCCCAGCGGAGCTTCTCCATGAGCTCCGCGACGGGGGCGGCGTTCAGGCGGAGGGTCGGCACCGTCGTATGGTCGTCCATCAGGCCGAACAGCGAGTCCTGGTCGCCGTGAAGGCTCTGCTGCTCCTTGTTATAGCCGAGCAGGAGGTCGATGTTGGCGAGCAGGACGCCGCGGTCCTCGCCGAAGCAGTCGAGGGCTCCGGCCATGATGAGCGACTCGAGCGACTTCTTGTTGAGGTTGCGGTCCTTGATGCGGCCGAGGAAATCGGCGAGCGACGAGAAGCGGCCGCCCCGCTTGCGCTCCTCGATGATGGCGGTGGATATGCCTTGGCCGAAGTTCTTGATGGTGACGAGCCCGAAGCGGATGGTGTGGTAGCGGGGAGGGGAGCCAGGAAGCGCCTCCTGGCTCCCCGAAGCTGACGACGGGAGAGGGCGCGGAAGCTCCTCCTCGGCAACCGGCGTCGCGCCCTGCTGGGCGCGCGCCTGCTTCTCGGCCTCTCCGGCCTCCGAAAGCTTGCCGCGGAGGACTTCCGCGCCCCCTCCTTTCTCCTTGCTCCTTTCTCCTTGCTCCCTTCTCCCTTCTCCTTCCTCCTCTCTCTTCACCACCGTGAACTGCGAGAAGCTCTCGTTCACGTCCGGCGGCAGGACGGGGATGCCGAGGCGCTTGCATTCCGCGATCGTCTCCGCCACTTTCTCGGTGTCGCCCTGCTCCGACGTCAGCACCGCGGACAGATAGATCTCGGGGAAGTGGGCCTTGAGGTACGCGGTTATATAGGCCACGCGCCCGTATGACACCGAGTGGGCCTTGTTGAAGCCGTAGGCGGCGAACGGCTCGATCCATTTCCAGATCTCCTTGGCCTTCTTCTCCGACCATTTGCTGTGGCTCACGCAGCCTTTGATGAACTTCTCCTTCTGCTGGGCCATCTCTTCGGGGATCTTCTTGCCGACGGCCTTGCGGAACTTGTCGACTTCGAGCCAGCTGTAGCCGGCGAGCTCGTGGGCCATCATCAGGAGGTCGTCCTGATAGACGAGGATGCCGTAGGTCTTGCCGAGGATCTTCTCGAGGGCGGGGTCGAGGTAGGTGATGAGCGAGGGGTCGTTCTTGCGGGCGATATAGTCGGGGATGAACTGCATCGGGCCCGGGCGATAGAGGGCCACCATGGCGTTGATGTCGTGGATGGTCGAGGGCTTGAGCTCTTTCAGGAAGCGGGTCATGCCGTCGCCGTTCAGCTGGAAGAGGTCGGCGGTGTCGCCGCGGGCGAGCATGGCGAACGTCTCGGCGTCGTCGATCGGCAGGGCGTCGAGGTCGATCTCGGCGCCCTCGATCTTCTTGATGCGGCTGACGGCGTCGGCGATGATGGTCAGGTTCTTCAAGCCCAGGAAGTCGAACTTGAGCAGGCCGGCGCCGTTCTCGTCGATCGAGTACATGTCGTACTGGGTGATGACCTTGCCCTCGCCTTTGGGGTCGTACTGGAGCGGGGTGTAGTCGGTGAGGGCGGTCGGAGCGATGACTACGCCGGCGGCATGGACGCCGATATGGCGGGCGCAGCCTTCGATCTTCTTTGCCATGTCCATGATGCGGCGGACGTCGGGCTCGGCGTCATAGGCCGTCTTCAATTCGGGGACCGTCTCGAGGGCGTGGTCGATGGTCATGGGGAAGCCTTGCGAGCCCATGGGGATCATCTTGGCGATGCGGTCGCCGGTCTCCACCGGGAAGCCGAGGGCGCGGGTGACGTCGCGCACGGAGCCGCGGGCCATCATGGTGCCGAACGTCCCGATCTGGGCGACCCTGTCGGCGCCGTATTTCCGGCGCACATAGTCGATCATCTCGTCGCGGCGGTCGTCGGCGTAGTCCATGTCGATATCGGGCGCCGACGGGCGGTCGGGGTTGAGGAAGCGCTCGAAGGGGATCTCGAACGCCAGCGGGTCGATCTGGGTGATGCCGGAGAGATAGGTGACCATGGAGCCGGAGACGGAGCCCCTGATGTTGGAGAGGATGCCGCACTCGCGGGCGTAGCGCAGGAGGTCGGCCACGACCAGGAAGTAAGGGGCGTAGCCCTTGTCGCGGATGACTTTGAGCTCGTATTCGGCGCGCGACACGGCCTCGGGCGTCTTCTCGACGCCGCGTCGGGCGAAGCCCTCGAAGACCAGCCGGTGGAGCTCGTCGTCGGCGGAAAGGCCGCTCTCGACCTTGAAATCGGGGAAGAACCAGGTGCCGAGCTTGAGGTCGAGGGCGCAGGCATCGGCGATCCTCGCCGCGTTCTCGAGCGCTTCGGGCATGTCCCTGAAGAGCTCTTCGGCGCGCTCGCCGGAGATGAACGAGAAGTCGTCCTCGTCGCTGTCGGAGACGCGGTCGGAAGCGTCGGTATGCGAATTGACCCGGACCAAGGTCTCGCGCGCTTGGCGGTCCTCCGGATGGAGATAGTAGACGTCATGAGCGGCCGCCAGCGGGATGCCTTGGGCGCGGCCGAAGTCGGCGAGGGCTCTCATGCTCTGCTCATGCCCGTCGATCTCGGGGTGGCGTGTGATCTCTATGAAGAGGCGGTTCGCCAGAGGGGCAGGAAGTCCTTCGAGACGGGCTTTCGGACCGAGCGAAGGCGAGGGAGAAGCAGGCGCCGGGCCAGCAGGCCCGGACGCCGGCCGGCGAGAGGGAGCTTCCTGCCCCTCTGGCGAGAACACCTTCTTGTAGAAATCTGCGACCTCCTTCGCCTTGTCCTGATTCCTGCCGCGGAGCGACTGGGCGATCTCGCCGCCGAACGAGGGCATGACGCAGATCAGGCCTTCGTTGTGGAGCTCGAGCAGCTCGCGGTCGATGCGCGGCTTGTAGTAGAAGCCTTCGAGGTGCGATTTCGTCACGAGCTGGATGAGGTTCTTATAGCCTCTCTCGTCCATGGCCAAGAGGACCAGGCGCGACCGGCGGTTGTCGATGCCCGGCTGCATGTCCGTCCTGCTCCGGGCGGCCACATAGAAATCGACGCCGATGATGGGCTTGATCCCCGCTTTCTGGCAGGCCTTATAGAACTCGATGGCGCCGTAGAGGTTGCCGTTGTCGGTCAAGGCGAGGGCGGGCATGCCCAGCTTCTTGGCTTCGCCGACCAGCTCGTCGATCTTGGGCAGGGCGTTCAGCAGGGAATAGTGCGAATGGGTATGGAGATGGACGAAACGGGAAGCCATGAAGGTCTAGCCAGTATAGCAGAACGGCCCGCCCGCCACGGCTTGACACCAAGGCTTATTGTGTTAAAAATGACCATAAATACGGCAAATTGCCAATGAAAACGTAACGAAGATAACGAGAAGGAATGATATGACTGACGCCACAAAGCCGCACCTTGCGGATCTGGGCACGGCTCAAGCGGTCGGCACCGCCCGTGTCAACTATCTGAATGCCGTCGCCGCATGCCTCGCTTCCGCGTCGCGGAACGGCACTGGGCGCGCATCGAACAAAGCTGTGAAGGACGCCCGCGCGTGCGCGCGCGAGCTCGATATCAAGACCGGAGACTGCCTCGAAGCGAGCCTCGATGACGATCTGGGGCGGCTCATCGGACGGGATAAGCGCATGTGGGCCGAGCTGCTCTGCAGCGCCCATGAAGCGTCGCCGGCCTGCTACGACGCTCTTCTCGCGCTCTCGCCGTTCTGCGTGGACGGCCAAGCGGCCGTCATCGCATGCGAGAAAGGCGCTGCGGGCGGCATGGTCCTGCGCATCGTCGGCGGGAGCTTCAAAGAAAGCCTTGAGAAAGCCCTGCGCGAGCTCCCGAAGACGGAGCGCCACTTCGTCGTCATCAAGATGGATATGCCGCCGATCGCTTTCAAATGACGGGCCGGCTCGCCATTTTGCTTCGTCCCCTCCCATGCTCAGCGGAGGGGATTTTTTATGCCCGGCGGCATATAATGGCTCCATGAAGAGGCGCGCGCCCGCGAAGAAGAGGGGCTTGATGATCGGCATCGATGAGGCCGGGAGAGGGCCATTGGCCGGCCCGGTGGCCGTCGGCGCGTTCGCGGCGAGGGCGCCCGCGGCTTTGCGCAGATTCCGCGGCGTCAAGGATTCCAAGCAGCTCTCGGAGCGGCAGCGGGAGGCCTGGTTCTCGGCGATAGAGGATTCGTCCCGGAAAGGGGAATCGGCCTTCGAGGTATCGTTCAGCGGCGCCGCCGTCATCGACGCCCGGGGCATCGTGCGCGCCGTCCGCGCGGCCATGGACCGCTGCCTGCGCCGGCTGGAGAGAAGAGGGTTCGCCGCCCCGTCGGCCTGCGCGGTCCTTCTCGACGGCTCCCTCTATGCGCCCGCCCGATATCCGGACCAGACGACCATCATCGACGGCGACGCCACGGAGCCGATCATCGCCCTCGCCTCCATCTGCGCCAAAGTCCTGCGCGACCGCAAGATGAAGCGGCTGGCCGAGAAGCGCCCGGGCTACGGCTTCGAGGTGCACAAAGGCTATGGGACGAAGGCCCACTATGAAGCCCTTCGGAAGCGCGGCCCGACGCCGGAGCATCGGCGGAGCTTTTTGAAAGGCCTTGGCGCTGGCGCAAAGAAGATGTGACGTGTGCCCGGGGTGAGGGTCGAACTCACACTTCCGAATGAACGGAAACGAGATTTTAAGTCTCGCGCGTATAGCCAGTTTCGCCACCCGGGCGGTCGAAGGTGCTCTTTGCCGCCATTCTAGCAGAGTGCGGGGAATAAAAAAGAGACCGGAGCTTGCAAGCTTCGCGGTCCCGTCGTTTGGTCGGCAGACACTCGTCCTTATTTGCCCAGCACGAGCGCCGCGATGTTCGGGAAGATCACGGTGTAATCGCCGAATATCTGGACGCCGAAGGCGTCGGTGTCGAGCTTCTCCCAGGTGATCTTCTCCTTGAATCCGGCGCCGGAATATGAGCCCGCGCTCATAGGCGACAGATAGATCTCGATGAAGCCCGCCCACGAGCGGATCATCCTCTCCTGGTCTTCCAGCGTCTGCGCATACAGGAAGTCTTTCTTGAGATGCGGCACGACGCAGATCGGGAAGTCGGCGGCGATGCCTCCTCCGAGCTGGAGGAAGGCGAGCCCTTTCGGGGTCGCATTATCAATATACCATTCGGCAAGGCGGTGCATGTAACGGAAGGAATGATGCACGATGTCGGGATCTATGGGGACGTCCAGCTTGTACAGCGACAGGAACGGATGGTTGTTATCGTAACAAGCCTGGGCGAATATATTCCCCATGGTGGAATCCTCGACCCCGCCGACGAATACCGCGACCTTGTGCTTCCATGCCTGGTAGAGCCAGCAGTCTTCCGGATCGGCTGTCGGGTCGAATCCGATCATGTCGCGCTCGAAGAGCTGGAAGAAGTATTCATGCCAGAGCAGCGGTTTGCCTCTGGCTTCGGCTTCTCGCCAGAGCTTCTCAAGCTTCGGCAATATGATCCTGACCGATTCATCTTCTGGCAGGAATGTGTCAGTGATGCGCCGAAGGCCGGCATTCCCGAGCTCCTTCTCTTCCTGGCGCGTCAGCTCCTCGTATGCCGGGATATATGCGTAGTGCTGGTTGGCGACGAGCCGATAGAGGCTCTCCTCGAGATTCGCCCCGGTCACCGATATGGCGGCGATCTTTCCCGCCCGGATCATCTCGCTGATGACGATCCCTTGCTGGAAGGACGACCCTGCGCCGGACATGGAGAGGAATATCTTCCCTCCGCCGTCGCAGTGCGCTTTGAGCCAAAGGCCCGCATCTACGGTCCGGCCGCCGTTGCAATGGCGCATCGTATCGACGAGCCAGTTTGATACCGGCGTCTCGGGTGTAGGCGTATATCGCCGCTCTCCCGTCGTTATCTTGGTGCGAAGCCCGGGGCTCAAGCCCGCGAGCTTATCGTGAGTGGTTTCGCTCATTTTTCAATCTCCTGGTGATGTGGACAGACGTGATTGCCTCTCCGCTGGTTATACTAGTACAGAATCGTGAAATGTAAAGCTATGCGGCGGGCCGGGCGATCCTTCCTTTGAGCCCTGCGAAGACCGCCAATGCCGCCAGCGCCAGCCCGGCCGCCAGGCCGAACGCGTAGGAAGGGCCGGCCGCCCAGAGCGCGCCCGCTGCGAGCGACGCCGGCAGATAGATCAGGCCGGTGACGAAGTTGTATATGCCGATGGCGCTGCCCCGCCGCTCCTTCTCGATATCGGCGATGAATGCCTTGCTCTGGGCCTCGTCGATGGCGTAGAAGACTCCGAAGACGATGAAAAGGGCGACGATCTCCCACCGGGCGCCGGCGAGCATGAAGCCGAGGGCCATGGCCGCATAGAGCGCGTAGCCGAGCATCACGATCCACGATCTGCCGATCACGTCCCCGAGCTTGCCGATGGGCGCCGACGCGACGACGAAAGCCGCATTGAAGAGGGCGTACAGCAGGATCACGTCCGCTACGGAGAAGCCGGCGCTGTACGCTTTCAGCAGCAGGAAGCCGAAGCTGAAATAGGCGAGCGAGAATATGCCGGCCGGCACGAGGAAGAGCTTGAACGACGGCGACAATGAGCGCCATGCGGCGGACATGCTGTCGCGCCCGTGCGGCGCGCCCGGCCGCTCCTTCATGGCTCCCAGGACGACGACCGCTCCGATGGCCACCACTGCCGCCCCGATGAAGAGGATCCTGAAGCTCTGCGCGGTCTGGCCGAGCCATGCGAACAAAGCGAATGCGAGCAATGGCCCCGCCACCGCGCCCGCCTTGTCCATGGCCTTGTGCACCCCGAAGGAATAGCCGCGATCGGCTTCCGCCGCCACGTCCGCCAGCCAAGCGTCGCGCGGCGGCCCCCGGAAGCTCTTGCCGAGGCGCTCCACCACCCGGAACAGGGCCAGCGAAGCGACCGTATTCGCCACGATCAGGAAGCACTTGGCGAGGGCGGAGAAGCCGTAGCCCGCCAGCGCCAGCGGGCGCCTCTTGCCGGTCCGGTCGGAGAGCCATCCCGAGAGGTAATCCAGCGACGATGCCGACAGGTCGGCCAGCCCTTCCACCGCGCCGAGGAGCGCCGCCGACGCTCCCGCGAAAGCGGTGAAGAACACGGCGAACACCGAGAAGACCGCCTCCGAGCTCACGTCGGTCAGGAAGCTCACCAGGCCGAGCTTGAGCACGTCGGGGTGGATCCGTTTGAAGAGAAAGGCCATATCAGCGGTGGGGGCAGCCGGGCCAGCAGCAAGGGCGGCGCATGCCTTCGATGAGCTCCGATACGACCCTCTTCACATGATCGCGGCGCGTCTCGTCCTTCTTGACCGATATGGTCCAGCAGATCCATTCGTTGCGGGCGAGCGGGGTGATGTCTTCCCAGGCGGCCAGCGCTTTCGAGGACGAAAGAAGGGCTTCCCGCAGGTCTGCCGGGAGCGCGTGGACGACGCCTCCTGATATCTTCCGAGCCATAGCGCTATCTTATCACACCGAAAGGCTGCCGCCGCTCGATCCTCGCATCCATTGACTTTTTTTGAACGGCGTTTCAATATCTAGACAAAGTCAATGTTTGCTCATTGCAAACCAACGGAAAGGTCCATATGAAGAATGATACTACGGACAGTGGCGATCTCGAGCCCCTCGATTCTCTTGGTCGCTATTTCCGCGATATCGGCGCTATCGCCCGCATCACTCGCAAGGAGGAGATCGAGCTCTCGAAGCGGGTCATGGCCGGAGACGAAGAAGCCCGCGAGCGCATGATAGTCTCCAACTTGCGCCTCGTCATCACGATCGCCAGGAAATACCAAGGCCTCGGCCTTACATTGTCGGACCTCGTCAATGAAGGGAACATCGGCCTGATGAAAGCGGTCGAACGCTTCCGTCCTGATAAGGGGGCGAAGCTATCGTCATATGCGTCGTGGTGGATCAAGCAAGCGATCAAGCGAGCCATCGCTAACCAGGGAAGGGACGTGAGGGTCCCGGTGCATGTGATGGACAAGATAGCGAAGATGCACCGCGCCATCGCGGCGCTCCATCAAGAGCTCGAGCGGCCGCCGACGGACGATGAGATCGCGGAAATGATCGGATTCGATCTTGAGAAAGTGAAGCATTTGAGATCGGCTGCCAACCGGCCGGTAGCGCTCGATGCTCATTGCGGAGAAGACGGCGAGCATACCCTTGGCGATATCATCCCCGACCCTAAAGCGGCGGATCCGGCGGAATGCCACGCCGACCGCTCTGAATGGGATCGGGTGCGCGGTTTCGTCGACACGCTGCCGGAACGCGAGCGGAGGATCGTCAAGCTGCGCTTCGGCCTCGACGGCGGCGAAGGCCTTACCCTCGAACAGATCGGCACCATCTTCAATGTGCGCCGCGAGAGAATTCGCCAGCTGCAAAGCACGGCGCTTCACAGGCTCAAGAGGCGCATGGAGGGATCGATCTTCTGAACGCGCCGCGTTGCCTGATGGCAGCGCGGCTTTTTATCCCATCGCCTTCAGTATCCTTCCGACGGTCTTCCAGGTGCGGCTGGTGATGCCGGTCCCGTGCTCCCGGTCCAGGCCGGCCATGAATTTCGTCGTGTCGCGCGAGCTGGTGTCGAGGGCCGTGCAGGCCTCGTCCCGCCCGTCTTTGAAGAACGTGACGAGGAGGTAATACGGGGGCTCATCCTTCGCTTTTTTGAACGGGTCCTTCGCGACCAGGCGCTCGAGCCTTTCGCGGGAGCGCACGATGACGGCCCGGGAGAAGCCGAGCCGCTTGAGCAGGCCCTTCTCGATCTTCTTCTCAAGGGCGGCGACGCCCTTCGAGCCGCTCCGGAACACCACGTTGCCGCTGGAGATGACGGGCACGACGCCCTTGAATCCCATCGCTTCGAAGGCCGCTTTCAGCTTCGCGCCCCGCATGTTCGGGTTGGAAGGCCCGACGCCGCGTATCAATGCCACATAGGTCGTCATGGATAGGGAGGGCTCAATTGAGCGTCCACAGCGAATAATTCAGGCACGCGGCGAAGCTGACCCAGAGAAGGTAGGGAAGGAGGAGCCATGCCGCCGGCTTGGAGACCTTATAGAAGAGGACCATGGTCGCGACGATCGCCAGCCAGAGCGCGGCGATGTCCGCCAGCCCCCACAGCGGGCTGCGCAAGCCGAAGAACGCGGCCGACCACAGGGCGTTCAGCGCGAGCTGGAGCAGGAATGCGCCGAGGGCTCTTCGCACGCCCGCTCCGTTCCAGCCTTTCTTCCAGACCAAGAACGCGGCGACGCCCATCAGGAGATAGAGGACGGTCCAGACGGGGCCGAACAGCCAATTCGGCGGAGCGAAGGAGGGCTTGGCGAGCGCCGCATACCAGGTCGGGATCGCCGGGGCGGTGAAGAGCGACCCCACCGCTCCGGCCAGCCCGGAGACGGCGACGGCGGCGATGAGCTTGAAGGCGTCCTTCATATGCTCGCATTCTAGCATTTTGTCGGGCTGAAGAGGCGGGTGCGGTGCGCTTCTGTTTGAAGCCGGCTTTGGCGGCTAAATAAAAACCATCTCCGTCTGTCATACGAAGATGGTCGTGAATCATGCTTTTCCGAGAAACTCGAACCAGCCAGGCCAGTTTTTTCCATAAGTCCTTGCTGGATTGCAAGGGAGTTTCCTGTTGACCATACAGCCTTCAAGATATGATTGCCTGCCTTTGAACCCGAGTTTCTGAGCGGCAACTGACGCCTCCTGCCAAGTTTCGTAAAAAGGCTCTCCCTTTCCCAAAAATACAGCTCCTCCAGGAAAGTCTTTATAGAACCGGTGAGGGGATGAATTGAGACGAGGATCCTCGCTGTACCTACGGAGGTATTCTGCGAAGGTTCTGATACCTAATTTCAGAGCTGCAGCAGACGCTTCCTGCCAGGTGGGATAAAAATTCTTGATCTCGCGACCGAAGAAAATCGTCCAGCCCGGGAAATCAGGATACCGCTTATTTGGAGAACTAGGTAATCGAGGGTCTTCCTTATAACGTTTCCTATATTCCTCAGGAAATGTTACGCCAAGCTTTTTCGCTGCGGCTGCAGCCTCCTGCCACGTTGAGTAACGATCATTTCCCAAGAACTTGTTCCAACCAGGGAAGTCTTTGTAAAACTGCCTCGGGTTGCCTGGCAGGCGAGCGTCTTTTCTGTATTCCCTAGAATATGTCCTTTGAGTATCGATGCCTAATTTAATGACTGCAGCAGAGGCTTCCTGCCATATCGGATAGAAATTTGGCTCTTCAATACCCAAAAAGACATAGTAGCCTGGGAAGTCGGCATACATTTCATCAGGTCTACTTGGAAGACGAGGATCTTCCCTGTAGCGTAATTCATAGTCATTGCGGCCCGCAATGACTAGCTTACGAGCAATCTCGCTTGCCTCCTGCCATGTGGGATAGAACTCCTTCTTCAGGATCCTGTCGAGAAGATCGGTCATGGAGATCTTCTTTTCAAGGAAGGTCACCTTGCCGATTTCGACAGTGAAAGGGACGTTGGGGCCCGCCCACTTTTTGCGATCCGTCGGAGAGATGTTGCAATCGACCTCTTTTACCAATGCGTCCACCATCTTGATTCGTTCAAGATTTGCCACAAAGTCGAGAACAAGGACCCTGTCCTTGCCGTCTTCTTTGGTCAAACCCCGCCCGAGTTGCTGGAGAAATATGGTGTTTGAAGCCGTCGATCTCAGGAAGACGATCACGTTTGCGCGAGGGATATCGATCCCCTCGTTGAAGCAATCGACCGTAACGACGGTGTTGAGCATTTCCTGGCGGAACATCTCAAGCCGTAGGTCACGCTCTTTTCCTGGAATTTTGGAATGGAATGCCAGACTATCAGGCAGGTAAGTAACCAGATGGTCGCAGTGTTTTACTGACGAACAGAACACGATCATCTTGAGCTCCTTGATGCCCTGAGTGTACAGGTTGATGAGACGGACGATCTCTTCATCCCGTTTAGGAACGAAGATCTGTCGGTTCAAAGCCGATATGCTCCATTGTTTGTCCGGAGTAGCGATGATTTTGTCGGTTTGGATCTCATCCGTTAGGATCCGGTAATCAACTGGAGCAAGATAACCGCGCGCTAGAGCTTTCTCGAGCGGCAGATTGAAGATCGGCTTTCCGAATATCTCAGTGATATCCTTTTCATCCATACGATCCGGCGTTGCTGTAATGGCAAGAAGGAATTTCGGTTTGAAATACTCGATGGTCGGAAGGTATGTCTCAGCATGCGAATGATGGCTTTCGTCAACAACGATGTATTCGAACATCACTCGTTCAAACAATTCAAGCCAACTGCCGAGGGTGTCGAACGTCGCGAACAAGAAGTCGACATTTTCGAAGTCTTTTTTCGTCCCATGAAAAAACCCATAGGTTCTTTCTGTGCCAAAGACTCTTTGATACTCCAAACGCGCTTGATACAGAATGTCTGTCTTATGACAGAGATAAAGTACTCGGATGCGTCTGTTTCCAGCATAACGCCGGATGTCGAGTGCTGATGTGATGGTTTTACCCAATCGTGTAGCCATGACGATCAGCGCTCTTGGGGCTCCAACAAGACGTGCAGTCGCAATGGATTCCAGGCATTCCTCCTGGTAAGGGCGTTTTTCTAACATGTCTAACATAAGTAGATTCCTGTGGTTTGAGGTTTTAAATGTACGAAATTTAAGAAAAACTACTTTAAAATACGGGATTTGTCAATAGTAAAGAGGTGTGGTAATGTTCGATAAATTTAGAATATTAACAATCAAATACCTATTCGACCTATGGAAACCGCGACTATCGCAGCTCCGGTGGAAATCAAAGAAGAACCTTTGATCATTCCGGCGGATCTGCTCCCAAACCTCAAGCCGAATGCCCCGCTTGTCATCAACGACGCTCGAAAGAATGGCAAGATCTCTACCCGAGGAATTGCCGCCATCGTACGCTCTGATTCAGTCTCAGATCGTTACAAATTGCGGAGCACGGTATCATTACTCGATAAATTTTTGTTGAGTATCGGATTAAGTATCGCGCGTGGAAGTGCCGATATCCAGATGCGGCAGATTCCCCTTCCTCACTTCAATTCAAGAGCAACTCTTTCCATTAATTTCGGAAAGCTCAAAGAGTCAGACGTTCGGTTCCTTTCCTCTTTGGAAAAGGAAGAGATCGAATTCGACTCGGACGCGCTTGCCCTCTACAAGGAAGTTATCCGACGATATCCTGTTCTATCGAATGTCGAGGTTATAGGATTGTTCAAGGAGCGCGAAAAAGGCGATCTAGGGGCGCATCATCTGTTGATACTGCACAATCTAAAACTTGTGTTCGCATTAGCAATGAAGCACCAAAACAAAGGCCTTGACCTCCCTGATCTTGTCCAAGAGGGCATAATAGGCCTGATGACCGCAATTGAAAAATTCAAATGGCAATGGGGTTATCATCTAAGCACCTATGCTACGTGGTGGGTGAGACAAAGAATGACTCGGGCTATTATCGACAAAGCTCGCTCAATCCGTCTTCCTGCCTATGTGGCGACAAAGTATTATGTGATACTACGGACAATGAACTCATTGGCCGCAGAGCTCGGTCGAGACCCTAGTCATGAGGAGATCGCTCAAAAAATGGATGTTCCGACGCCCTTTATCACTAAGCTTCTGCATTCTGTATGGGGCACGGAACCTGAGTCGATGAATGACACGATCACCCATGATGAAGATTCAAAGGAACGACAAGATCTGCTCGCAGACGGTCGGGCGATAACACCTTCGAGCGCACTGGAAGCCAAGGAAGCCCTCGAAGAAGTGGTGGGTGAGGTGAGGGGGATACTAATAAAACTCGCGACCTTGCCTCGGTTTGATGACCGTTGGCGATCAATATTCAGGATGCGCTACGGGTTGGACGGGGTATTCTTTGCCCGTCCGACCCTGGAAATCGTCGGGCTCAAGTTTGGCGTCACTCGTGAGCGCATACGCCAAATTGTTGAGGCTTGTTGGGTCCGTCTCAACGCTATAGGCGTAAAAGGAGATGACGATTGGTTCGTCGCCAAACTTGCCCAAATCGAGGAATTGGAAAGCATTGTTGGGACCTTGACCAAAATCTAATGTTCACACCACCGAGTCCGAAAGCGGGCGCGGTGGTTTTTCTTAAAAATATTTCGGGTAAAAGAAAACCGCCCAATTTGCTCCGCAGTCTGCATCTTTACCGAACTGCAGAATATGTATCCATTGATCAGGCTGAGTATGGAAAGGATGGGGGGTTAGTGTTCTTGCCTCGTTAGGGATCGATAAAAAGAGCCCGTGACTGGATGTCCGGGCTCAGGGCAATCGGACTCGCTTCGGAGCGAGCTTGGTCATACGGCACAAGTATCTACACGTGAACGTTAGCTATCCGTACACGCTAGAAAAATTGACAGAACATGTGCTTGGCATTTTAACACCCAACCCCCTAATTTCATCGAATAGGTGTCAACCGTGTCCGATCTTTCGAGAATCACGCCCGTCCTACGCATCCTGACGGGAAGCACGATTGCCTAACAGAAACATTAGCACCATGCTCGTAAAAGTCAATCATCATCTTGGGATTTGTCTCCATATACTCAAAAAATACCTAGATTTCAAGGTATGATTCTACAGGCTCCGGAGGCTGGATTCGAACCAGCGACCAATCGCTTACGTGTATCCCACTGTTGCCAATGGGGACGGACTATATCATTCCCATGTCCGCTTTAGGCAGATTTAGGGAAGAGGCGCTTCCAGCCCGACTCGATGTCGGGATGTACTCCTAGAAAAGGATAGTCTCTACACCTTCCCCGATATGCATCGGGGCTTGGCTCGGTATTATCCGCTGGGACGCGGACTTCACCGAATTCACCTCTTTTACAACCAGGCTTTCACCTGGAAGCTGCGTTATACCCGATTCGACTTCTCTATGGCAATTGGCACAAAGGAGGATGCATTTGCCGAGCTCCACACGGACCTCGTCCCACGAGCGAGCGTATCCACGATCGCCGATGCCGAATCTTTTGCTGGCGCTATCGATGTGGTGGAGCTCTAATGCGCCTGCGCATTTGCAGTAACCGCATATCTGGCATTTACCTCCTTTGTATTCAATGGCCATGCGCTTGATCTTCCGCCGTCTTTTAGAGACTGCGATGATCAATGCTTCACGTCGATCGGCGTATGTTCTTCTGTCTGGCATTGCGTTCAATTGTACCATCCAGAAGACGTCCACAGGCGACCGCTCTACCGCTGAGCTACTCCGGAATATGATCTTTCAATGACCGAACAGTGGAAAATGTAGCATATGGCAAGGTCGAAATCAAAACGGAAGGCCGGCGCCCGCGGCCGGACGCACCGCTCGCGGCATGCCGGGCGTACATATGGGCGACGCCGTATGGGTCTGTTATAATCAGCTCGTTAACCGCATACCACCATGAACATCAACATCAAGGCCACCGGGATATCGCTCACCCCCGCCATATCGGAATACGCCGACAAGCGCCTGGCCAAAGCCGTCAAGCTCCTCGGCAGCGACCCCGCATTCATCGCCGACCTCGAGCTCGCCAAGACCAGCGCGCATCACCAGAAAGGCGACATATTCAGGGCCGAGATCCATATCGTCGGCAAGGGCAAAGACCTCTTCGCCGCCGCCGAGGACGCCGACCTATACGCGGCCATCGACGGCATGCGCGACGAGATCGTCCGCGAGATCCGCGCCAGCAAAGGCAAGAGCCTGTCGGTGGTGCGTCGGAGCGGAGCCATGGTCAAATCGATGGTCAAAGGCCTCTGGCCGTGGGGGTCGAGAGGTGATAGGATGTAGCTCTATGGCAGCAATCGCCGCAGAAAGGAGGCCCTTCTTCAGCTTCGACCTGCGCCAGCCGATCAATCAGTGGCTCGGCATCGCTCTCGTCGGCCTGATGTGCTTCTGGGTGGTGCTCTATTATCTCGTCAACAAGACCGCCGCTTTCGGCCAGGAAGTGTCGACGGCGAACGCCCAAGCTCCCGTTCACGCGGGCTTATAGCCGTAGCCCGCGCAGAAATCGCGGAAGGGCATCTCGCGCCCGCCTTCAGGCACGACCCTCTCGATCGCGAGCTTCCCGTCCTTGAACGACGCCGAGGCGATCTTGACGCGCAGCTTCTTCCCGCCCTTGTCGATGAAGAAATAGGCGGTCGGCCATTCATGGTAGGCCTGGATCTTGCGGAAATCGAGATAAGGGTCGGCGGCCAAGTCGATCAGGCCGTCCTCTTTCGATATCTTCCTGGTATAGGTGGCTTTCGAGCGGTCCTGCTCTTTCTCCTCGAGGGCGCCGGCGACCCACCGGGGCAGAGTCTCGGCCAGCAGCCGTCCGCCTTCGCGCGCCATCCTCTCCTCGAACTCCTCGTACGTCGGCCATTCGCCGACGGCCACGGCTTTTTGCGCCACGATCGGCCCCTCGTCCATCTTCTCGTCGATGCGCATGATGGTGACGCCGGTCTCTTTGGCGTCGTCGAGCATGGCCGACTGCAGGGGCGACGCGCCGCGATAGGCGGGCAGAAGGGACGGGTGGACGTTCAGAGTGCGATGGGGCGGCAGGTCGATGATGGCCCCGGGGATGATCTTCCCGTATGACGCGACCGCGAAAGCCTCGTACGCGCCGCTTTTGAGCCGTTCGGCGAAGGCGGCGTCGAGCCGGGCCGGCTCGAGGACCGGGATGCCGCGCTGCGCAGCCCAGGCTTTCACCGGCGTCGGGGTCAATGCCAGCTTCCGGCCGGCGGGCTTGTCGGGCGCCGTCACCACGGCGGCCGGCGCCAGGCCGGCCTTCTCGAGCTCGTCGAGGACGAGGACCGAGAAGCGGGAGCTGCCGAAGAAAGCGTAGCGCGGAGCGTTCATGGCTTCTGGAGGTCGGCGATCTCCTCGTCGCTCATCTCCCAGAGCTCGCGCGCCTTGTCGGTGAAGAGGATTCCTTCGAGGTGGTCGCATTCGTGCTGGAAGATCTGGGCGAGAAGGCCGGAAGCGCCGCGCTCGACCCGGGCGCCGGTCTCGTCATATGCCTTGAGGGAAGCCCGGGTGGAGCGCTTGATCTTGCCGTAGAGCCAGCGCACGGACAGGCAGCCTTCCTCGACCTCGCGCTTGTCGCGGGAGAGCTTGACGATCTCGGGGTCGATGAACACGAGGTCCTTGTCGCCGCCCTTGTAGCTGCGGTCCGCCTGGCTCAAGAGCGCGCCGGAGACCACGAATATGCGGAGGGATTCGCCGATCTGGGGAGCGGCAAGGGCCACGCCGTCTTTCTGGGCGTGCATGGCGGCTTTCATGTCGGCGATGACCTTCTGGATGCGCGGCGACGCGATCTCTTCGGCGGGCACCTTCTTGGCCTTCGCCCGCAGGATCGGATCGTCGCGCTGGACGATGTCTCTCATGACGGACACTATATCAAAGCAGGCTCTCGGGGTCTATCTTGACCGTCACCCGGGGGGGAAGAAGGCGCAATTTGGCGACGAGGCCGTGGTCGGGCCATTCCTTGCGCGGGACCTTGATCAGGCCGTGGATGACGGAGTTCCCGCGCGCGGCGGCGGTGAAGGCGGGGAAGACGTCGACCTCGCGGGGCGACGCGAGGGCCTGGATCTCGCCCATCTCTTTGGCGATGGCCTCTTTCTTGCCTTCCAGGGTGATCTTGATGAGCGTCTCATACGGGGGGTAGCCGAACTTCTTCCGGTCCTCGGCGGTGCTCCGGTAGAAATCCGACAAGTTGCCTTTGAGGGCGTACTCGAAGACGCGCTCCTCGCTCCTGCGCGTCTGGACGATGAACGTGCGCTCGGCCAGCGAGCGGAGCCTCGCCAGGGCGTACATGATGCGCTCCTCGACGCGGAAGTCGGGCAGGGCGAAGAGCGAATCGAGCGACGCCACTGCCGCATGCTCGACCCGGTCGGCGATATGGGAAAGGGCCACTTCGGTGCCGATCAGGACGCCGCCCGGCTTGGCCTTGAAGCGGGCCAAAGCGTCGGCGATCCTCGCTTCGGTGGCGGTCGAGTCGGCGTCCACCTTGAAAGGCTTCAAGCCGGGGAAGCGCTCCTTGAGCTCCTTCTCGACCAGCTCGATGCCGACGCCGAGGGGGGACAGGCGCCAGCCGCCGCAGGAAGAGCAGGTCTCGTCGGCGCTGCGGCGCTCGCCGCAGACGTGGCAGAGGAAGAAATTCGCTCCGGAACGCCCCGCGTGGAGGACGACCGGCGCCGCGCAGCGGCGGCAGGAGACGATCGTCTGGCAGTCGTCGCAGACGGTCACCGGCGAGAGGCCGCGCCGCGAGGCTAAAATGAAGAGGCGCGTGTTCTCCTCGATGTTCTTCGCCACCAGGGCCTCGAGCTCCGGCGAGAGGGCCCGGAACGAGCCGCCGGCCGCCGCCGCGGCGCGCATGTCGACGAGGGCGTCTTTGGCGGTCGAGATCGAGCGCCATTTGAACGGGGAGCCTTCGGCGGCGTCCTTCGCCTCGAGGCGCTCGAGCGTCTCGGCCCTGACGAGGATGTCGGCGAGATAGACCGCTTTGCGGGCCCGGCGGGCGGCCGTCTCGATGGCGTGGCGCATGTCGACGTACGGGGCGCGCTTCGACACCCAGCCGCGGCCGTTCTCGCGCTCGATGACGACGCTGTCGATGTCTCCGCGGGGCAGGACCGCGAACGGGCCGCTCGCCACGATCACCACCGGGTGGTCGGTGTCGGCCGCCGTCCGCCAGGCGTCGACGACTTTCTTGGCCGTCATGCCGGGATGGAACATGAAGATATAGCCCTCGATGCCTTTCTCGAGCGCCGCGTAGAGCTGGCGGGCGTCTTCGGCGGTCGGGAGATGGAACGCCACCGAGCGCTTGCGGGCGAATTCCTGGCGGACGAGGCTGCGCCAGGCGCTCAAACGGTCGGCGTCGTCGCCCTGGACGACGCAGGTCTCGTCCATGGACGGCCCTTGCCGGGCCGATGGGCCCGCGGTCCCCAGCAGGCTGGCTTGGACGGGCAGAGGGGGAGGGATGCGCCCGGCGCTCTCGAGGACCGTCTCGGAGACAAGCGACCGGAGCACGGCTCCCGTCGTCGCGGCATAGTGCTCGGCGAGCGCCGCGCACGCCTCGAGGAAGGCGGCAGGGAAGAACGCCGAGGCTTTGACCGCCCCCAGCTTCCGTATCTCGAAAGGGGCGCTCTTGATCTCGGCTTTGAGGTCGGCCGCAGGGCGGGAGCCGGAGACGACGGCGTGGATGGCCTTGGACCGGAGCGGCACGGTCACGATCGCGCCCACCGGCACGTCGGACGCGGTGAAATACGAAAGCTCCGGGGCCACCTTGGACCGGGTGATGGGGATGACGGTGATGATGTTCATCGCCCTATTTATACCCCGAAAGGGCCGCGGCGACAGTCTTGACAGGAGTGTTTTTATAGGTCCCTGAAAGTCTCGATCTTGGCGCCGATGGAATTCAGGCGCGCCGCGAGGTCCTCGTATCCGCGGTTGATGTTATAGACGTTGCGCAGGATGGACGTGCCGGGCGCGGCGAGCATGCCGATCAGGATGATGACCGAGGGGCGCAGGGCCGGCGGGCATATGATCTCGGCGGTCTTGAAGCGGGCCGGGCCTTTGACGTAGAAGCGGTGGGGGTCGGCCAGGATGGTGTCCACCCCGAGCTTGTCGAGCTCCTTGTAATAGATGGCGCGCTCCTCGTACGACCAGTCATGGATGAAGGTCTGGCCTTCCGCCACTGCGGCGATGACGGCGAAGAAGGGGAGGTTGTCCATGTTCAGGCCGGGATAGGGGAGGGCGTGGATCTTCTCGTCGAGGGCGACGAGCTTCGAAGGATGGGTCTTCAGGTCGACGAGCTTGACCCGGCCGTTCAAGCCCGCATAGCTCTTCAGGATGTCGTAGCGGAAGCCCATCTTCTCGAGCTTGAGGAGCTCCATCTCGATGAAATCGATCGGGCAGCGCTCGATGACGATCGACGAGCCGGTGACGATGGCGGCGGCGATGAGCGACATGGCTTCGATGGGGTCTTCGCCGATGTGATATTCCACGGGGGCGTCGATCCGCTCGACGCCGTGGACGGTGAGGGTGGAAGTGCCGATCCCTTCGATTTTGACGCCGAGCTGCTCGAGATAGAAGCACATGTCCTGGACCTGGTAGTTGGCCGACGCGTACTTGATGATGGTGGTGCCGGGGATCTTGGCGGCGGCCATGAGCACGGCTTCGGTGACGGTGTCGCCGGCCTCATAGAGGACGATCTCGCTCGGGCGGAGCCCCGAATGGGAGACGTCGTAATGGCGCGAGCTCGCCTCGATCGAGATGCCGAGCTTCTCGAGGGCGTAGAAGTACGGCTTGACCGTGCGCGAGCCGAGGCGGCAGCCGCCCGCTTGGGGGATGGAGAAAGCCTTCTCCCGATGGACGAGGGAGCCGATGAGCATGATGCAGCTCCTGGTCTTGGCGGCCGCGTCGTAGTCGATCTCGCCGAGGCGGAGCTTGGCGGGAGGGGTGATGGTCAGGTCGTTCCCGCTCCATGAAGCGCCGACGCCGATGGACTGGAGGACTTCGACGATCCTGAATACCTCCTCGATCTTCGGGGCGTTCTTGAGCACGGTCGGGCTCTCGTTCAGCAGGGACGCGCAGAGGATGCCGACGGCGCCGTTCTTCGAGGTTCGCACGGTGATGTTCCCGCGGAGCTTCCGGCCCCCTTCGACCTTGAAATTGATCGTGCCGCCTTTCGACAGGCTGACGATCTCGCGGTCGAGGGCGGCGCTGATCCGGGCCAGCGTCTTGGTGGAGAGGTTCTGCTCGCCTTTCTCGATGCGGGCCACCGCGCTCTGGGTGGTGCCGACTTTCTTGGCGAGCTCGGCCTGGGTGAGGCCGCGGTCTTCGCGGAGGCGGGCGATGAGGGATCCGATATGTTCGAGCGATCGGTCTTTTTTCATAGGGAAGGGGATTTGTATTCATAAGGCGGCGCAGGGCCGCTAATAGGCTGTTCGTCTATTATAGCATATATGCTATATGCTTTTCAAGGGGTGTGGATAGCCGGAAGAGGCTGTACGCAGGGAATGATGTGGCTGGGCCATCATCTATGATAATATTGCGGACATAACCACAGCTACAATGAAGATATTCATCGCAGGAGGCATGTCTAGATACGCGGGACATCGCGCTATCGGAATAATCGGTTGGTACGGAGTGGCCGCGACCATCGCGGCATATATTCTGGTGAGCTTCGGCGCATTGCCGCCGGCGAGCCTTTGGTATCAAGGCCTGAATCTCACGGGCGCGCTCGGCGTTACGATCGAGACGTGGGTGCGTCGCGACTATCAGCCGTTCTGGCTCAATCTCATCTGGGCTGTCATCGCTGCCTCAGCTATCGTCAATCTATCGATCCATATCTGAAGCGCGTATCATCCTGCCGCGCGGGCCTCCCCGTTCTGCCTATCGATGGGTTTTTGTAGCCGTGGGATCCCACGGCTACAAAAACTAGCGTGCATGACCGGCACATCGTGCGCCCCAAAGTGAACTCCCAAAGTGAACACGGACAATCAAGCACAATCAAAAGAGCCCGTTTCGATGGAGCGCGCCGGCGCCCCGGCCCTTCGCGGCCGGAGCGGGTTCTTCTCCTCCCGCACCCTATATGCTATAGTCGCCTCACTTATGAGCATATTCTCCTCGAAGCTCGGCATCGACCTCGGCACGGCCAATACGCTCGTTTTCGTGCCCGGCAAGGGCATCGTCCTGAACGAACCGTCGGTCGTGGCCGTCTCGGAGGTCGACAAGCGCGTCATGGCGGTCGGCAACGAGGCCAAAGAGATGGTCGGCCGCACGCCCGATTCTATCATCGCCTATCGCCCCATGAAGGACGGGGTCATCGCCGATTACCGGGTGACCGAGGCCATGCTCCGCTATTTCATCGACAAGTCCCTCGGCAGGTTCTCCCTCTGGAAGCCCGAAGTGATGGTCTCCGTGCCTGCGGGCGTGACTTCGACCGAGCGCCGCGCCGTCATCGAGGCGGCTCTCCGGGCGGGCGCCAAGAACGCCTACGTGGTCAAGGAGCCCATCCTGGCGGCCATCGGAGCCGGCATCCCCATCCAGGAGGCCCGCGGCCACATGGTGGTGGACATCGGCGGCGGCACCACCGACGTGGCGGTCATCTCCCTCGGCGGCATCGTCTCTTCGACGTCGGTCAAAGTGGCGGGCACCAAGCTCGACGCGGCCATCGCCGACCATATCAAGAAGAACTTCAACCTGGCCATCGGCGACCACATGTCCGAGATCATCAAGATCCAGATCGGCTCCGCCATCCCTCTCGACCAGGAGCTCGCCATGACCGTTAAGGGCCGCGACTTCATCTCCGGCCTGCCGCGCTCGACCGAGATCAAGACCAATGAGATCGTCAAAGCCCTGGCGTCCCCGCTCCGCGACATGATCAAAGCCATCAAGGACGTCCTCCAGGAGACGCCGCCCGAGCTCGCGGCCGACATCATCGACCAGGGCATCACCATGACCGGCGGCTCGTCCCTCCTGCGCAACCTGCCCGAGCTCGTCTTCCGCCGCACGGGCGTCAAAGCCCAGCTCGCCGAAGACCCCTTGCTGTGCGTGGTCAAAGGGACCGGCATCGCCCTCGACCACCTCGACGTCTACAAGAAGGCGATCGTCAGCAAGCGGTAGTATAATGAGGGCATGCTCTCGCATCACGCCAACCTTCTGATCGGCGGCGCTTCCGCCCATGACGGGCTCGTCTCGGCGCTCGAGAAGAGCCGGAAAGCCCGCGTCCGCGGCGACCCCGACTTCATCGACCGGGCATACGGGACGTTCGCTATCGGCGACGCCCGCGACCTGAAAGCGCTGGCCGCGACCAGGCCGGCAGGGAAGGACGGCAGGAAGATATTCGTCCTGACGATGGACGGCATCACCCTGGAAGCCCAGAACGCCCTGCTGAAGCTCCTGGAAGAGCCGCCGGAGCGCGCGCATTTCTTCCTGATCGTGCCGTCTGCGCATCTCCTTCTGCCGACTGTGCTGTCGCGCCTCTCGCTCATGGACGCGCCCGCAGGAGTCGGCGCCCTTTCCCGGAAAGAGGCGGCCGATCGCGGCCCGTCCGCGGAAGCGCGCGCATTCCTGGCCATGGCGGTCCCCGAGCGCCTCGCCGCCGCCAAGAAGCTCGTCGACGCCGTCTCCAAGGAGAAGAAGACGAAGCGCGAGGCCATCGGCTTCCTCGACGCGGTCGAAGCGGCCGTCCGCGAGCGAGGGGTCAGAGAGAACGTCCGCGCGCTCGAGGCCATCGAAGCCGCCCGGAGATATGCCGACGACCGGGCGCCGTCGCTGAAGATGCTCCTCGAATATGTCGCTTTGAGCGTTTAATGCTATAATCCGGCCATGACATACGATTTCAACCCGTTCAAGAAGCAGCTCGCCGGCGCCGAAGAGTGGCTCAAGAAGGAGATGGGCCAGATCCGCACCGGCCAAGCTTCGCCGTCCGTGCTCGACGGAGTCAAAGTCGAGGCATACGGGGCGCCCATGGCCCTCAAGGAAGTGGCGAGCGTCATGATCGAGGGCGCCCGCACGCTGCGCATAGCCCCGTGGGACAGGGCCCAGATCAAGGAGATCGAGAAGGCCATCACCAAGGCCGACCTCGGCTTGTCGGTGGTCGTCGACGACCAGGGGGTCAGGGTCAATTTCCCCGAGCTGACGTCCGACCGCCGCAAGGACATCGCCAAAGCGGCGAAAGATAAGCTCGAAGACGCCAAGAAGCAGGTCCGCGGCCACCGCGACTCCGTCATCAAGGACCTCCAGGCCAAGGAGAAAGCCGGCGGCTTCGGCAAAGACGACATCTTCCGCCTGAAGAACGACATCCAGAAGCTCATCGACGAGTCGAATAAGAGGCTCGAGGAGGCTTATGAGAAGAAGGAGAAGGAGATCGTAGGCTAGCCATCACGGGAGCATGAGCATCGGCGCCATCGTCATATTCGTCATCGTCCTGGCCGCGCTCATCTTCGTGCACGAGCTCGGCCATTTCCTGGCGGCCAAGGCGTTCGGCATACGGGTCGACGCCTTCAAGCTCGGCTTCGGGCCGAGGGTCTTCTCATGGAAGAGAGGTGAGACGGAATACGGCGTGAACTGGATCCCGTTCGGCGGCTACGTGAAGATCTTCGGCGAGGACCCGGATGGAGCGGCCCTCGATCCCGCGGGCTCCGACGCCCGGCGGAGCTTCGTCCTCAAGGCCCGGTGGAAGCAGGCAGTCGTCCTCTCGGCCGGCGTGCTCTTCAATTTCATATTCGCGTGGCTGCTCTATGCCGGGGCTTTCACGGCCGGCGTGACCGCGTCGACCGACGGGTTCCAGCAGTATGCGAGCCATCTCACCGACCCTCGGATCATGGTCACGTCCGTCGTGCCCGGATCGCCGGCGGACAAAGCCGGCGTGAAGGCGGGGGATACCGTCGAAGGCGTCATATCCGGCGGCGTCGACGCGACCGGCAAGGCCGGGCCGGTCGCCATCAAGGACGTCCAGGATGCGATAGCCTCTTCGGACGGCGCGCCGCTCGAGCTTCTGACCGATAAAGGAGCCGTCGGCATGACCGGAGTCGAGGGCCTCGTCCCCGGCAAGTACGCCATCGGCATCGCCATGGACGACGTGGCCGAGCTGAAGCTGCCGTTCTTCGCGGCGGTCGGCGAAAGCTTCCGCTATACGCTGGAGCTCATCAAAGAGACGGCCGTCGGCCTGTATCAGTTCGTCGCCAACATCTTCGTCGGGCATCCTGACCTCGCGGACGTGGCGGGGCCCGTCGGCATCGCCGGCATCGTCGGCAACGCCGCGCGGATGGGCATCACCTATCTCGTCATGGTCACCGCCATCATCTCCGTCAATCTGGGCGTCATCAATCTCATCCCGTTCCCGGCCCTCGACGGCGGCCGCATCCTCTTCGTGGCCGTGGAAGGCGCCTTCCGCCGCCGCATCCCGCCGCGCTTCGCCAATGCGGTCAACCTGGCCGGCTTCGCCCTCCTCATGATCCTGATGGTCGCCGTCACCTGGAAGGACGTCGCGCAGTTGGTCGCGGGCTGATTGTGCGCTATCATTCTCGCCATGAAGCAATCACAGCTGTTCACCAAGACCCGCCGCGAAGCGCCCAAGGACGAGGTCGCCACGAACGCCCAGCTCCTCATCCGCGCCGGCTATGTCCACAAGGAGATGGCGGGCGTGTACTCGTTCCTGCCGCTCGGCCTGCGCGCTCTGAACAAGATCGTCGGCATCATCCGCGAGGAGATGGACGCCATCGGCGGCCAGGAAGTCAGCCTCGCCGCCCTGCAGGACAAGAAAGCCTGGGAAGCGAGCGGCCGCTGGAGCGACGACGTCATCGACGTCTGGTTCAAGACCTCCCTCAAGAACGGCGGCGAGCTCGGCCTCGGGACGACCCACGAAGAGCCGCTGACCGCCCTCATGAAGGACCACATCCGCTCGTTCCGCGACCTGCCGGCGGCCGTCTACCAGTTCCAGACCAAGTTCCGCAACGAGACCCGCGCCAAGTCCGGCATCATGCGCGGCCGCGAATTCCTGATGAAGGACCTCTATTCCTTCAACGTCGACGAGAAAGCCCACGCCGAGTTCTACGAGAAGGCCAAAGCGGCCTACGTCCGCATATTCGACCGGCTCGGCATCGGCGACAAGACGTACGTGACGTTCGCGAGCGGCGGGTCCTTCTCGAAGTATTCCCATGAATTCCAGACCGTGAGCGAAGCGGGCGAAGACACCATATATGTGCACGAAGGGAAGCGCATCGCCGTCAACAAGGAGGTCTTGAACGACGAAGTGCTCGACAATCTCGGCCTGAAGCGCGGCGATCTCGTCGAGATGAAAGCCATCGAGACCGGCAACATATTCACCCTCGGCGCCAGATATTCCGAGGCCCTCGGCTTGAGCTATAAGGACGCGGAAGGGAAGAGCGTCCCGGTCTTCATGGGCAGCTACGGCATCGGCCCCGGCCGCGCCATGGGCGCCATCGTCGAGCTGCTCTCCGACGAGCGCGGCCTCGTCTGGCCGGAGTCCGTGGCGCCGTTCGGCGTCCATCTCGTGGCATTGTTCGATGAAGGAGGCGCCGTCAAGAGAGCCGCCGACGAGCTGTATGCCAAGCTGACGGAAGAAGGCGTCGAGGTCCTTTACGACGACCGCGACGCTTCCGCTGGCGAGAAGTTCGGCGACGCCGACCTCATCGGCATCCCGAAGCGCTATGTCATATCGGCGAAGACCTTGAAGGACGGGCACGTCGAGGTGAAGGACCGCGCCACCGGAAAAGTGAGCATGGAAAGATTTTCCTGACTCTGTCAACTATCCATTTCCCGTCGGTGTGGTAATGTGGTGGCATGGCTAAGAAAGGAGCATTCACGGGCATAGCGGCGGGCTTGAAAGGGGTGAAAGGCTGGAAGGACAGGCTCTTCTCGGGCGCGTCCAACGACATCGGCATCGACCTCGGCACCGCTAACACGCTCGTCTACGTCCGCGGCAAAGGCATCGTGGTCAACGAGCCTTCGGTGGTCGCGGTCAACCAGAAGACCGGGCAGGTGGTGGCCGTCGGCAGCACCGCCAAAGAGATGCTCGGCAGGACCCCCACCCATATCGCCGCCGTCAGGCCGCTCGTCGACGGCGTCATCTCCGATTTCGAAGTGACCGAAGAGATGCTCTCGTATCTCATGAAGCGCGCGTCCGAGTATCTCCCCAAGCGCTTCCTCGGCCCGCGGGTGGTGATCGGCGTGCCCTCCGGCGTGACGAACGTCGAGGTGAGGGCCGTCCGCGACGCCGCCCGGAACGCCGGCGCCCGCGAGGTCTATATCGTCGAGCAGCCCATGGCCGGAGCCATCGGCATCCGCTTGCCGGTCCATGACCCGGTGGGCTCGATGGTCATCGACATCGGCGGCGGCACCACCGACATCGCCGTCATCTCCCTCGGCGGCATCGTACGCTCGAAGAACCTCAAGATCGCCGGAGACAAGCTCAACAACGACATCATCTCCTACATCCGGAACGAGTTCAAGATACTGATCGGCGACACCACGGCCGAGCAGGTCAAGATCGCCGTCGGCGCCGTCGTCCCCGACGAGCCGCTCGAGACCACCATCCGCGGCCGCGACCTCATCACCGGCTTGCCGCGCGAAGTGGTCATCACCGACAGCGACATCCGCGAAGCCATGAGCCAGTCCATCGAGACCCTGGTCGAAGCCTCGAAGGAGGTCCTCGAGACCACGCCCCCCGAGATCCTGTCCGACGTCATGCGCCGCGGCGTCTTCCTGGTCGGCGGCGGCGCGCTCATCAAAGGCCTCGACGCTCTCTTGTCCGAGACGCTGAAGCTCCCGGTGACCGTGGCCGACGACCCGCTCACCGCCATCGCCCGCGGGGC
The DNA here is from genome assembly GCA_028865095.1 of Patescibacteria group bacterium. Taxonomy (GTDB): domain Bacteria; phylum Patescibacteriota; class Minisyncoccia; order Phycocordibacterales; family PALSA-1337; genus C7867-002. The sequence goes on from JAGWLA010000003.1 coordinate 62,472, forward strand.
CGGCATCATCCTCGAGGACCTCGACGGCTTCCGTTCCGTCCTCATCGAAAGCGAAGATGACCTACCTTCGGCAGCGTAGCGCGCCCGGCAGGCGCAGGATCGGCGCGGCCGCCGCGGCCGTCGCGGCGCTCGTCCTGGCCGTGGCTCTCGTCCAATGGAGGGCGCCGCGCTTCTTCCCGGCGATCGCTTCCGCGGTGGCAGACCCGTTCTGGCGCGTCCGGTTCGCTTTCCAGAACGGCGCTTTGGAGAGCCCCGACGAGCTTCTCGCCGAGAACGCGTCCCTGAAGCTCCAGGTCGCCGCCCTCGACGGGCGCTTGGCGAGCTCGACTGCGGCGCTCCTGGAAGCGGAGAACGCCGACCTTCTCGGCTTGCTCGGGAGGGCCACTACGACCCGGAGCGCGTACACGGCCGCCGCGGTCCTCGCCCGTCCGCCGTTCTCTCCGTACGACCGGCTGATCCTCGACCTCGGCAGCGACGACGGCGTCTCGACCACCACGCTGGTCTATGCTCCCGGCGGCGCCCTCATCGGCAGGGTCACCGGCGCATTGGGGCATACGTCGGTCGCGACGCTCTTCTCGTCGCCGGGCCAATCATATCCTGTGCTCATCGGGCCGCAGAGCCTGCCGGCCACGGCCGTCGGCAAAGGGGGAGGGCACTATTCGGCCCAGGTCCCGCACGGCTCCGGCATCGCGCCGGGCGACGCTGTCAGCGACTCGTCCCTCCATGACCGGGCATTCGGCACGGTCGTCTCCGTGACCACCGACCCCTCTGACCCGTTCGATTCGGTGCTGTTCGCCCTGCCCGCGGACCCGTATGGCCTCCGCTGGGTCCTTTTAGATATCAGTAAGCCATAGAATCCCATGAAGAACGACATGTCATTGCGCATCACGATGGATATCCTGCTCGCGGTATCCGTCATCTTCGGCTGGTGGTACATATCGATCCCGTTCGGCCTGATCTGCCTGTGGATGTTCCCGTATTACGGGGAATTCATCGTCTTCGGCTTCCTCTATGACGAGATATTCACCATGGGGAGGGGTCTCGGCCTCTGGAGCTTCGCCGGCCTGCTCGTCACCACGGCCGCCACCATCGCATTCTCCATCTTCAAGCTCGTCGTCAGGTGGTAGCGCACCGCTTATCTTGCCAACAGGTCCGAGATGGATGCGAATTCTTTTCTTCTCGGTATCTCCTCATTGTGGTATTTGCCCATCTTCCAATATACTTTGTACGCTTTTGCGCCAGGTTTTGAGGCGATGACACGATAGGTATCCTCGACGAATTCGACAGCACAACAATTATCGATGGCTATAGCGACATTTGGGGTCTTTCGCATTATCTTCTTTAATCCGGCGCGACGGTCTTTTTCGACATCGTAGTGGGGCGAATTCGTGGCAGGGATGAATCCAAGCCCGCTTACTTTTATCAGATCAGCCTCGGGGTTTTTAAACCGTCGAGAATCGGAAATACCGTTGCGAAACCAGCATATCGATCCTGCGCTGAGGCCTGAAAGCACGATGCCTTTATTCCACGCCTTCTTTAGTATGATATCCAGTCCGCAGGCTTTCCAAGCCCGGATCATCTTGAAAGTGTTGCCGCCGCCTACATAGATGATGTCGGAAGACATCACTTTTCGTTCGATTTCGGCACGGGAAGGCTTTTCCTTGATCACGAGAAGCACATCTACTTTGCACCCTAACCTCCTTCCGAAATGTCTCCGTACGGTCTCATAATATCCCGGAGAGTCGGAACTGGCGGTAGGAATAAAAAGGACCACAGGGTTCTTTTTCCCCGCTAGACGGATAATCTCCTTGTCTATCTTGGCGGTTTCTACTGGATACCCTGGGCTTCCGATTTCACCGCCTCCGATCGCTACGATTTTTTTCATTTTGATTCATGCTACCATGCGCGCGATAAATCTGAAACGCGGAGCGACGATACTTGACAAAACCTCTGTTTTTTGCTAGAAAACGAGAAGGTCAGGGCAAAGATCCGCATGGGTAATGCAGATTCTTGGGCCTGAAAAAACAAACCGCCGGTCACACAACCGATGTCCATCGAACAAGGACATCGGCCGGCATCGATTGGAGCGCAATTATGAAAATCAAATACATCACGTTACTGACGCTGGCGATGGCCATTTCGGCTTCGTCTGCCATGGCCTCAAGCACGCTGACGGAAGTCGTCCCGGTCCTCATGCCGTCGGCGAATTCGCCGACATCGCTGACCGCGCAGAATGCCCTCATCGCCGACGCGATGGCGGGATCGCTGCACGGGGGCCCCGCATCGGGCCCGTCCGATTACTCGGTGATCACCGGCTATTCCGCCGGCTGGTCGAACCTCGTGTATTCTACCGGGGCGGCCATGTGGCAAGGGACCTTGCAGGACGTCTCGGGAGCGCGCGGCCAAGTGGTCGCCCTTCTCGTGCATGTCCGTTCCGTGTCGGGCGGGAATGATGTCTCCCTCGACATGCTTACGTTCAGCGGGACTTCGGTCGACGGGGCCTTGAACGGCTCCTTCGGCTTCGATGGCTTGAGCTATACCGCCCAAGCGCCCGGCAAGAAGGCTGACGGGACGACCATCACGAGCGGCGATTCCACCCAGCTCTGCAAAGAGTATTGGGTGATCGTATATCCTCCCATGTTCAACGGGGGAGGGACGCAGTCGGGGCTCGATTCAGTGAAGAACTGGGTCGTGGCGCATTCGCCCTATGACCTCGACTATCTGTTGAAGGTGAACGGGAATGTGGGCTCGACAGTCATCCTGAATGTCGTCCCGAATGCGGTGTCCCTCTCCTTGTCGTCGAGCGGCCCCTCGTCCGTCACTCTCAAGGTGATGAACGCGGAAGCCGACCGGACATATGTCCTCGAATCAAGGACATCCCTAGTCTCGGGTGGGTGGACGGATCTGACGGCGGTCATCGGCACCAATTCGGTCGCCGTGCCCACCGCCGGCATCCCCATGCAGTTCTTCCGGGCTCGGGTTCAGTAACTAACTCTCGCTCATTCGCACATTCGCATGAAAGCCTTCGGTTGCTCCGCACTCGAAGGCTTTTTTCGTGACAGCTATTGACAAATTATCAAGGAATGTTATACTATGCCGGCTACTGGAAAATCCAGTAATGATTATAAATATAGCCAAATCACGCATTATTATGAACAAGAAAATCATCGCTTTCGTGACGATCGCCACCATGATAGCAGTGCCGGCCATGTCATACGCCGACGCTGCGCCTTCTGCCGGCGACACGTCCTCGACCGCTTCGGCTGCGAGCACGGGCGGCTCTTCGTCGACCGCGGCTCCGTCCGCGGGAGGCTCCTCTTCGACCGCTGCTCCGTCCGCAGGCGGCGCCTCTTCGACCGCCGCTCCGTCGGCTGGTCCTACGACCTCGACCGCCGCTCCGACCGCCGGCCCCACCACTTCTACGGCTGCTCCGTCAGCGGGCGGTTCGTCCTCTTCTGCCGGCTCGTCCTCCTCTAACAATGGCGGCGGCTCGACCGGAGGCTCTTCGTCCTCTTCGGGCGGCTCGATCTCCTCGAGCGGCTCGTACATCGGCGGCGGCTTCAGCGCCGTGCCGTTGGCCGTCGCCCCCGCGTCGAACGGCGTCGCCACGACCTGCCCGCTCATCACGGCGACCATCCTGAAGCAGGGCATCGCCAATGACGCCAACCAGGTCATGAGGCTCCAGACATTCCTCAAGGGCTTCGAGCACCTCGACGTCGCCGTCACTGGCACGTACGACCAGGCTACGGTCCAGGCCGTTCAGGCTTTCCAGAGGAAATATATGTCCGAGATCCTCGGCCCCTGGGGCGCCACCAAGCCTTCCGGCGTGGCATACATCACCACCATCAAGAAGGTGAACCAGCTCTCGTGCGCCCAGCCCCTCACGCTCGATCCTAAGGAGATCGCGGTGATCGACTCGTACAAGAATGCCGTCCAGGCGGGCCAGCCCGCTCCGGCCGGAGTCCAGGTCGGCGTCAACACCGTCGCCCCCGCTCCGTCCTCTTCGAGCGCTCCTGTCGTCGGCCCGACCGTCGTCGGTCAGAGCCAGCCGCAGAGCCAGGCCCAGACCGCGGCCGCCGGCAACGCGTCCATATGGCAGCGCTTCTGGAGCTTCATCGTCGGCCTCTTCCATCGCTAAGCGAAGGAAGCCGATCAGCTCAACCGTTTCGTGCCAGACGCCCGGAGAGATCCGGGCGTCGTGCTGCGCGCGCCCGAACTGCCGAATGCCCCGGCGACGGCGATCATCAAGGCGTTGTCTCCGGAGATGTGGCGCGAGGGCATGAAGAGGGGGATGCCGTACCTGTCGGCGGCTTCCTGGAAGGCGCGGCGAAGGGCATGGTTGGCGGACACCCCTCCGCCGACGATGACGGACCCCGCCCCGGCCGCCTCGATGGCGGCCGCGAGCTTGGATGAGAGGACGTCGCTGACCGCCGATTCGAATTCCCGGGCGAGGCCTTTCTTGAACGCATCGGGCAGGGCCCCGTCCTGCCCGCGCGCCGCCGCGCGCACGGCGTAGAGCGCAGCCGTCTTCAGGCCGGAGAAGGAGAAGCCCAAGTCGCCGCTCGATATCATGGGGCGGGGAAGGGCGACCGGCGCGGGGATGCCCTCTTCCCATGCCTTGTGGGCGAGCTCCGCGATATGCGGGCCGCCGGGATAGGGAAGGCCGAGCAGGCGGGCGGTCTTGTCGAACGCTTCGCCGACGGCGTCGTCTTTGGTCGCGCCGAGGATCTCGTACGAGCCGATCCTCGCCACCTTCACCAGCTCGGTGTGCCCGCCGCTGATGAGGAGGGCGACCGCCGGCATCGGCGCGTCGTGGAGCCTCTGCCATGCCCCGTTCGCCGCGTCGGAAGGGACGAGCGAGCCGACGATATGGCCTTCCATATGGTCTATGGGGACGATGGGGACGCCCCAGAGCGCGCCCAGCATCCGGGCCAGATTGATGCCCGTCCAGAGCGCCGGCTCGAGGCCGGGCCCTTCGGTCACGGCGATGCGGCCTATGGCGGGCGCAGGGCCTTTCAGGAAATCGGCGGCGGCGAACGTCTCGAAGAGCTCGGGGTTCTGGGGAGCGATCTCTTCGCGGAAGCTCTCGAGGACGGCCCCGATCGGGGCGGGCGCGCCAGCAGTCTCCGGGCGTCCTGCGGAACTCGCTCCGCTGCCGCTCCGCTCGGACAGTCCTCGGACGCCCGGATCCTCTGGCGCGCCCGCCCCCATTCCTGCCTGCATGCCTGCCTTCTCCAGGAGCTTCCCGAGCAAAGGCACCAGGTTCTTGCCGTGCTCGCGCTTGGCGAGAGTCGGGTAGACGCCGCCGTAGGCGCTGTGCAAGCCGGCTTGCGAATGGACGAGCGACTCGATGACGCGCATCTCCATGCCCGCCTCGCTGCCGCGCGTCTCGATGAGGGCAAGAGCCGTCTCGTCGCACGAAGTCTCTATGCCGAGGATGATCATGGCTCAACGATATCGTTTTCCGCCGTTTTTTGCTAGTATTCAGTTCATGAATGACGCGAACCGCGGCGGCCAGGGGCCCCGACCGGATATCCCCGAGAAATACCTGAAGCCTTTCGATCCCGCTTCCGTCGAAGCGCGGCTCTATGAGGCGTGGGAGAAGTCCGGCTATTTCGATCCCGACACGCTCCCCGACGAGCCGGGCCGCGGCCGGAACGGCCAGCCGTTCTCCATGGTCTTGCCGCCCCCGAACGTCACCGGGGTCCTTCACATGGGCTCGGCCCTCATGCTGGCCGTCGAAGACATCATGGCCCGCTATGCCCGCATGAAGGGCCGGAAAGCCCTGTGGATCCCCGGCACCGACCATGCCGCCATCGCCACCCAGGCGGTGGTCGAGAAGAAGATCCAGAAAGAAGAAGGGAAGTCGCGCCACGACCTCGGCCGCGACGAGCTCATGCGCCGCATCGGCGAGCATGTGACGGCGACCCATGACGCCATCGTCTCCCAGATGCGCACGATGGGCGCCTCGCTCGACTGGTCGCGCGAAGCCTTCACCCTCGACGACAAGCGCGACCTCGCCGTCCGCACGGCGTTCAAGAGGATGTACGACGACGGCCTCATATACCGCGGCTATCGCGTCGTCAATTGGGACCCGAAAGGGCAGACGACCATATCCGACGACGAGATCGAATATGAGGCCCGGACGACGAAGCTCTACACGTTCAGATATTCGAAAGACATACCCATCAGCATATCCACCACCCGCCCCGAGACGAAGCTCGGCGACACGGCCATCGCCGTCAACCCCGACGACGAGCGCTATAAGGCCTTCGTCGGCGCGGAATTCAAGGCCGTCTTCGCCGGCGAGCCGATATCGCTCAAGGTCGTCGCAGACAGGGCGGTCGAGAAGGAGTTCGGCACCGGCGCCCTCGGCGTGACTCCCGCGCATTCGGTCATCGACTGGGAGATGTCCCAGAGGCACGGCCTGCCTTTGAAGCAGGTCATCAACGAATACGGCAAGATGACCGTCGGCATGGACGGCGTCAAGGACAAGAAGACGGCCGAGGCCCGCGAAGCCGTGGTGGCATGGCTGCGCGCCGAAGGCTTGCTCGAAAAGGAAGAAGACATCGAGCACAACATCTCGCTCGCCCAGCGCACCGGCGGGGTCATCGAGCCGCTGCCCAAGCTGCAGTGGTTCGTGGCGGTGAACAAGGCATTTAAGAAGCAAGGAGAAAGAACCGAGGAGAAGGGAGGGACGACTTTGAAAGGCTTGATGAAAGAAGCCGTCTCTTCCGGCGCGACGAAGATCATCCCCGACCGCTTCGAGAAGGTCTATTTCAACTGGATCGAGAACCTCCGCGACTGGTGCATATCCCGCCAGATCTGGTATGGCCACCGCATACCGGTCTGGTATAAGGGCGACGAAGCCTTTTGCGGCCTAGAAGCGCCCGAAGGCGACGGCTGGGTCCAGGACGAGGACACCCTCGACACCTGGTTCTCGTCCGGCCTCTGGACTTTCTCGACCCTCGGCTGGCCCGACGAGAAGGAGTTCGCCAAGAACCGCGCCTATCATCCCACGACCGTCCTCGAGACCGGCTCGGACCTGATCTTCTTCTGGGTGGCGCGCATGATACTGATGAGCACGTACCTTCTCGGGGAGGTTCCTTTCCGGACGGTCTATTTCCACGGGCTCGTCCGCGACACCAAGAACCGGAAGATCAGCAAGTCCCTCGGCAACAACATCGACCCCGTCGACATGATCGCCAGATACGGCGCCGATGCCGTGCGCATGTCCTTGGTGGTCGGCGTCGGCCCCGGCAACGACAGCAAGATCGACGAGGCCAAGATCAAAGCCTACAAGCTCTTCTCCAACAAGCTCTGGAACATCGCAAGGTTCGTCTTCTCGACCGCCGACATGAAGGCGGAAGGCCCGCTCTCCGCCGCTGACCAGGCGGTCATGGACGGCTTCCGGTCGCTCCTCGCAGAGATCACCGTCGAGATGGACGAATACAAGTACTATCTGGTCGCCGAGAAGCTCTATGCCTACGCCTGGCGCGAGCTGGCCGACAAGGTCCTCGAAGAGTCCAAGCCGATCCTCGCCGGCCCGGACGCCGAAGCCCGCCGCAGCCGCTCCGTCCTGCTCAGATCCGTCATGGAAGGGCTTCTCAAGGCTCTCCATCCTTTCATGCCTTTCATCACCGAAGAGATCTGGAAGGACATGCCCGTCCCCGGCAAGAAGCCCCTCATCGTCGAGAAGTGGGCTATTTGACCGCCGCACGGGCTTTTTCCGGCTTTTATCCACAGAGTCCCTCGTTTCGGCCGCTCATACGCGGTACAATGACGGCATGAAAAAGCACATCTCCTTCGTCATAGGGTTGGCACTCTTATCGGCTCTCGGGACCGGCGCGACCGCTCACGCAGCCGCTCATTCATCGGTCCCGCTGTCGGGCTATGCCTGGTCGTCCACCATCGGCTGGGTCAGCTTCGAGCCCTCTGACGGCAGCACCGTGACCCTCTCGACGTCGTCTCCGTGCTCCGTCACGGCCGCATGCCTCGCCGGCTATGCCTGGTCGTCGAACATCGGCTGGGTCAAATTCGGCGGCCTCGCCGGCCAGACGGTCGCCGGCCTCACCACCTCGGATGCCACGGTCAATCTGTCCACCGGCATCGTCTCCGGCTGGGCGCGCGCGTGCGCCGGCATGGACGACCAGGTCACCCCTCCTCCCGACCAGACGGCCCCTAACGACACGTGCTCAGGCGTGAGCAGGCAGGACGGCTGGGACGGCTGGATCGAGCTCGCCGGCACGAATCATCCTTCCGGCGACGTGGCCGGAAACTACGGCGTCACCTATATCACTTCCGGCCCCGGCGCGGGAAGCTTCACGGGCTATGCCTGGGGCGGCCCCGTCGTCGGCTGGCTTAATTTCAATACCAATGTCCCGGTGGCCACGCCCGGCGGAGCCGTCAATCCCAATCCTTCTCCGACGCCGGGCCCGGGCGGCGGCGGCAGCAACTGGGTCTATGTCTCCTGCACTCCGTCGGGCACGACCTATCTCAGCGCCCCCGGCACGGTGACCTATCACGCCACGGCTTCGGGCGGGTCCGGGAGCTATCAATACAGCTGGAGCGGCAGCTCCGGCTCGTGGAGCAGCACGACGGTCGCCTATCCTTTGACGTCGGGAAGCTACAGCAGCACGGTCGGCGGCCCGAATCTCTGGGTGCGCGACGCGAACGATAATACCCAGACAGCCTCGGCTTCACCGAGCTGCGGCGCCATCACCGTCGCCGCTTCGTCGACCGGTTCCACCCAGCAGCTCCTTGCCCACAAATCCACCGTCGACGCAGGCGCCACTTCCATCGAGATCAACGAAGGCGATCCGGCGTATCTGACGTGGAATATGGGTTCGGCTACGCAATGTAGCGGAGAATTCACTCCCCCAACGGGAAGCAATTGGGCAAGCGGCGTGTGGACTAACAATCAGCCTTCGCTGTCAGCCGGGCCTTTGCCGATAAGCACAGCTACCAATCCCCTGAATGTGGGCACATATACCTTCGATATAAAGTGTACTGCGGCACAGACTGGTTCTTTGTGGAATATATTCAACATCGCGAATGCTGGCAATATTATCACCAGCAATTCCGTGTCGATTAAGGTGAAGTCTTCTTCAATCCAAGAAAAGTAAAGTAAAAGAGGCTTCGCGATAGTATCGCAAAGCCTCCGTGTGAATTACTGGTTCTTCAATAGGGAGTGACTATGTCCTTAAATTCGAAGAATCCATTTGATTTGAGGTCATTCGTTTCTGAATAACTGAAGTATCCAGGAATGTCGAAGCCCGAATAGTATGTCTGGTGTGCCATCAAGTTGGTCCAATGGAGCAGATCAGATGATCTCCATAAGTAGAGGTTCTGACCTACGTCACCAAAGTTGACCCTGATATTCATCACTTGATTGGTTCTTCCTTCTGCATCGACGACGAGGTTGGTGGAGTATTGCATCGTCGACATGATCGCGGGGATCTGAGCGCCGCGAGCCCCGTACACTTTATAGCTATGCGTATCGTCGGACACTACCACCATTCTCAATAGATTCTGGCCGGTGATATATGCAGATGGCAACGCTAGCACCTGGTCTGGGACATCAGCGATTCCGCTCGATGGGTCGAGTCGCGAATCGAGCACGTCAACCAGATTGCTTTGTAAGTCATAGACCTGCATGACGGCCCAGTCGATATTGCTGTATTCGTACGGTATGGTCTGGGCGACTTCCATGCTCAACGACGATAAGTCGGGAACGCGGTATTGGCCGTTGCTCATGACCAAGGAGAACTCATGATAACAAGATGCTACCGTGTAGTAATCCTTGATATCTTCCGCCGTCGCGAATATAATGAACTTCTCGTTCAGGTGGGCATTCGTCGTCGTGAAGATGTTCGTCGAATACTGTTCGGCTAACTGAACCAACAACGCATTCATATCCGACATCTTTGTGAACGATTGATTGAGTAGGCGCGGTTGCCCATAGTACACTCGATAGCCGTTCGTCCAAACCTGGTACACATCCAACCAGAACTGGTCCGTTACCTGGGCCGTGTGATCCGCTACGATTTGCGAACTTCCGTAGGCTAAGGTGTTTGTCGGGATGATGACGATATTCCCGGTTTGCCCTTCTGCGTGTGGCGCAAAGAGGGCAACGAGCGCGGCTACGAAAGCCGCAATGGTGAGACGCAACGTATTCATCGCGTCCTCCTTTCATTTGTGCGCCGAACCGCCAAAGGACGGAAAGGCTAGGTTATTGGAGATTTATGACGTGAAGCACACGCTTCGGGCTTGTCAATGAACAAGCTGTCATTCGGCCTACAGTATAGCATATTTGAACCCCGTTGTAAAGGGGATAATCGATTGTTTTATTTCATTGTCGAACGCGGATTATCGTATAATCTATCCGATGTGTCTAATGATATGATCATCAAGGTTATCTCAAGCCTGGCTGATGACGTGATTTTCCACGAAGGCCAGAAGGGGGAAGTCAGGGAAGGCGGCCCGGCCTTCTGGATATCGGACGCGCTCAGGCATAGAGGCCAAGATTTCGAGCTCATCACCGGTGAACAGAGATCGGAAGTAGAGATCATGGTCAGAGATGGAGAAGAGATTGGAAAGATCGTCTCCGTGTCTCCTATCGAGATCAACGGGCGCCTCGATGCGGATGCCTTCATAATCTCGACCATCTCCGATGAGTTCAATATTCAAAATATTGAATCTCTCGATGGTCTCGTAGCTGTAGACCTCCAAGGATATGTCAGAGCCGCTAAATCTGATGATAGAAAATTGGTGATCGATCAGAGATTGGCGTCTTTGATCGGCATAGCCAAACTAACCCGAGATGAAGCTTCTCATGTCATCGGTTTAGACTTGCTAAAGGACAAGATACTCCTGATCACTGACGGGGAGAAAGGCTTCGATCTCTATGCGAACGGCGCGCTGCATCATTTCGATGGCGAGCCGATACGGGCCAAAGACACTATCGGCGCAGGGGATACGCTGTTCGCCAGATTCGTGGTTGAATATATGCGAAGCCATGATATCCTTGAGTCGGCTCGCCGGGCCCGTGGATATGTGGCCGATTTCCTTAGATCAAAAAGATGATGCCAAGCTTCGAATCGCTATTCGGTAAGGACCGGGATATAACTATCGGCGCTATACATTTTCCGCCGCTTTTAGGATATCCGGATTTCCCCGGATTCGATACGGCGCTGGAGAACGCGCTGGCCGACTTGAAAGCTTTCGAAGACGGCGGAGCAGATGCCGTCATCATAGAGAACAATTACGATATCCCTCATAAGAGTCCCGTGGATCCGGAGATCGTCGTCTCGATGGCGTATCTGGCGGGGAAGATGGCGGGGGCGGCGAAGGTCCCGATCGGCGTCAGCGTGCTGTGGAATGACTATCGCGCTGCCCTGTCTCTGGCCAAGGCCTACGGCCTGAGATTCGTGCGGGTGCCGGTATTCGTCGATACAGTCAAGACGTCGTACGGCATCTTCGAAGGGAACCCGAAAGACGTCACCGATTTCAGGAAGCGGATAGGCGCTGACGATGTCTTGTTATTGACGGACATACACGTCAAGCATTCTGAGATGATATCTCCCTATACCATAGAGGAGTCTGCCCGAATGGCGATCGGAGAAGGGTCGGATGCGCTGATCGTGACCGGCCGATGGACCGGCGACGCGCCCGGGTCATCGGATCTCAAGATGGCAAGAGGTAGCGCGGGAGATTTTCCGATACTGTGCGGGAGCGGCATGGACGAGGCCAACATAGCTGAGCTGTACAAGGCGGCGAATGGCTCCATAGTGAGCACTTCGGTGAAGATCGGCCTCAAAGACAGTGGCGAAACGAACATGAAGCCCTATTCGTCAAGGGTCGATAGGGAAAAAGTGAAAGCGCTCGTGTCGAAGATCGAGTCCAGGTAGGAGCCCTTTTCAGTATGTTACCATTGACCCATGTCATTAGACGACGTGCTTATAAAACTATCTTCCAACGACGGCATCGACGCCGTGCTTCTGTGCGGATCGACGGCGAGCGGCACGATGACGAAAGCGAGCGATTATGATCTCGCCATTGTGGCAAAAGATAAGCCTGAAAAGCTGACGTCCATGTTCGCCTATATAGACGGCGCGCCATCGGATCTCTTCTTCTATTCATCGGAAGAGATACGAAGGATCTTGGAAGCGAAAAAGGCGGATGAAGGGGCGCAGACATGGCTCATGCATTGGCTGAAAAAAGGAAAGATCGCCTTCGACAAGTCTGGAGCGTTGACGGAGCTACAGCGTTGTCGGGATGGCATCGAGCTGCCGTCTGACGAGCCGGGCGCGGAGAGGCTGGCATACAAGATCAATTACAATCTGGTCAATAACGCCAGATATTTCGGGTCCGGCGACCTGTCGTATCTTGCCGCTCTGGAGATACGGCTCATGTATTCGATCGTCGAAGCCCTCGTCGGATATCTCGCATTCAGGCATGTCTACTGGGAAGGGGAGAAAGCTGCTATCGCCTATCTGCGCGAGCATGATCCGGGATACTTGAAGCTTTTCGAGGCTGCGAGCAGGTCGCCCGACATCGCGGGCAAGTTCGAGGCATACAAGGAGCTCGCCGAACGGACGTTCACTGAACGATATGCGAAGTGGGGAAGGGGCGCGGTAGCGAGCATTGAGGGCGACTACTCGTCGTTCTGGCATGAGCTGCTCAGCTAAGCGCATCCGGCGCCTTGCGCGATCAGGCGCATCTGGGTATACTGGCCCTGTTATGAGAAATACGGCTATTCAGACGAATAACTGGCTCCATGGACACTTTCTGCACGAAGGGGGCCATTGGCGCATCTCACGCTCGTAATCTGGAGCATCGACAGAGATGGAACACCCCTTCGTCGCGAAGGGGTGCTTTGTTTTATCCAAGGACCATAACCCGCTTGCATACGATGAAAAAACTGACTAAAGACATGTTCATAAAGGATCTCGCGAAGCTGGTGTCGTTCAGGACTGTGACCGGCGACATCGAGCAGAATCGGAAAGCCCTCGATTTCATACAGGCGAGGGTCGCTGAAGGGGCGCGCATCAAAAGGATCAAGAACGGTGGCTATGAATGCTTGATCGCATCCAATGCGAGCGCCCGCGAGCCGGATATATGCTACTTGACCCACGTCGATGTCGTGGCTGGCAGGCCGAGCCAGTTCAAGATGACGATCAAAGATGGCACGGCTTTCGGCAGGGGCGTCAGCGACATGAAGTTCTCCATACCCATCGGATATGCGTTGCTGAACGGACTGATCTCGAGCGGGTCGAGGCTGTCTTTCGCGCTCGTCGTCACGACGGATGAAGAGACCGGAGGATTCAAAGGGGCCTCGTATCTGGCCGACAGATATGGCCTGAAGCCGAAAGCCTTGATCGTGCCAGACGGCGGAGACGGCCTGGTCTTCGTGGACAAGGCCAAAGGCGTGTGCATCGTGCGCGTCGACTCGAAAGGGAAGCCGGCGCACTCTTCTCGCATATGGGAAGGCAAGAATGCCCTCGAGCCGCTGATCCGGCTGTGCGATGCCGTCCTTGATAGGTATGGGCGGAATAACAGGCGCGAATCATGGAAGACGACGGCGAATATCGGGAAGCTCGAAGGCGGCGTCTCGGCGAATCAGGTGTGTCCAGAGGCGTGTGCCATGCTGGATTTCCGATTCTCGGAGACGACGACGTTCGCGGCCATCTTCGACGAGGTGTCAGCCATCGCCAAGAAGATAGATCCGACATTGAAGGTGTCGGTCTATTCGAAAGGCGAGCCGACCAGCACGGACGCTGCGGATCCGACGGTCAGACGGTTCATCCGAAGTTTCGAAAGCGCCTATCGGAGGAAGATAAAGATACGAAAGACATACGGCGCCTCGGATGCCAGGCATTTCTCGAAGCTTCGGGTCCCGATATTGATGATAAAGCCGCACGGCGGAGACATACACGGCGACGACGAGAACGTGGACATAGATTCATGCATGCTCTTCTATCAGGCGTTGGAGGATTTCCTGCGCACGTCTGGAAGCGGCCAGAAGCATTGGTGAAAGGCGCTCCTGACGGCTATCCCGACCTCGTCCGGTCGGGGATAGTCAACTGCCTGCACGAGCGTGTGGGCAGTGACTGTCGCAGTTCTTTAACAATGAAATAACAAAGGAATATCTATGAAAAGCGCAACTATAGAAAAAACGGATGTAGGTCAGGGCCTATCGAAGTTCATGGGGCTGTTCAGATTCGACGCCGCCAGATCGTTATGGGTAGGCGTCGAGAGAGAATGCTTCATCCAAGATGGCGATGGCGCCATCGTCCCGCATGCCCGCCAGATATTGGGCCAGCTCGGCGATGCCGGCATGTTCGGATATGAATTGTCGGCATGCCAAGTGGAATCAAGGGTGGGGCCGTCGGTGCTCGCGCATCTCGCCGGCGAGCTCAGGGCCTCGGAGGGCCTGTTAAGAGAGGCTATGGACAAGGCTGGGTCGAGTCCGCTTCATGCCGAAGTCGGCCCGGAAGACATGCCGCTCGATGTCTATCCCGATCCCTCGGGAAGATATCAGGAGATCGTGAAGGCCATGCCGAGAGATGTGCTGCTCGCGGCGTGCCGCGTCATCGGCACGCACATCCATGTCGGCATGCCCGACCATGAGACCGCGCTCAAGGCCTATAACCGAGCGGTAGAGAAGTGCGGCTGGCTGTGCTCCAAGGGGAACGGTTCGTTCGGCGAACGATTGGACATATATCGCATCGTCGCGCCCGAATGCGATCCGTCGCCGTATCGCGATTGGCCCGAATTCTATAGAGCCGCCTGCGCGAAGGGATTCGACAAGGACCCTCGCAAATGCTGGACCCTCATCAGGATATCCAGGCATGGGACCATAGAATTCCGCATGTTCGGCGTTACATCGTCGATCGAGCGCATAGTCGGCTGGGCCAAGCTCTGCTATGACCTCTGCGCCGAGGCGATCGGCTGAACATGGTCCGCTATCGCAAGGGGAGCCTCCGGGTTCCTCTTTTTTGTCGCCCGCTGCCGCAGGCTTCGGCCCGGTATGCTACAATCCCGCTACCATATGGCAACCGCCGACGCAGAGCAGAAGCCGGGGCAGCCGGAGAAAGTGACCAAAGAGGGCCTGTACACGGGCTTCGCGGTCTTGGTGCGCTATCTCGGCGCGTATCGCGGGCGGATCATCCTCCTGTCCGCCATGGGCGTGCTCTCCGCCATCGGCAACGGCTTCATACCGTACGTGGCCGGCTCGTTCTTCGACGCTTTGAGCAGCCCGGCCGTCGTCGCCGTCCTCTCATATGCCGTGCCCCTCTACGTCGCCATCCTCGCCTTGTGGACGGCCATCCAGCTCGTCACCTACTTCATGGACTGGAGGATCAACCTCATGAGCGAGTATTTCTCCAATGCCATATGGCTCGACTATCTCTCGAGCAGCTTCGGCTTCCTGCTCCTCTTGCCGATGTCGTTCCACAAGAAGAACAAAGTGGGCGAGATCGGCAACAAGATCGGCGCGGCGGCGGGGTCGCTGGAGACCATCAGCGGAAGGATCGTCATCGACCTGGCGCCGCAGATCCTTTCCATCCTGATCGCGTTCGGCATCGCATTCTATATGAAGCCGCTGCTGGCGGCGCTCCTGCTCGCCGGCCTGGTCCTCTACGTGTTCGTCATGGTCAGGCAGGTCAAGCCGCTGGCGGGCTACCAAAAGGACTACTACGACGTCCTGATGACCTCCGTCTGGGGCGACAACTACGAGGCGGTCGGCAACGCCCTGGCGGTCAAGCAAGCCACGGCCGAAGAGCACGAGCGTGAGAAGATCGCCGCCAACGCCAAGCGGGCCCTGCCGCTCTGGATGCGCCTCACCAAGGTCTGGGGCGACTTGAGCCTGTACCAGCGCTTGACCATCCTCGTCACCCAGGTCCTCATCTTCGTCCTGTCCGCCGCCTACATCCACGCCGGGACCATGACCTTGGGCGAGCTCATCGCCTTCAACGCGTACGCGGCCATGATCTTCGGCCCGTTCGTGACCATCGCCCGCAACTGGCAGACCATCCAGAACGGCATCATCAACGTCAACGAGACCGAGAAGATCCTCCGGCTGGCGCCCGAGCAGTATCGGCCGGCCGGGGCGGAGGATTTCCCGATCGAGGGCGGCGTGGCGTTCGACGGCGTCTCCTTCGGCTATGACGCGGGCGCGCCGGTCCTCGACGGGGTGAGCTTCCGGGCGGCGCCGGGCGAAGTGGTGGCCCTGGTAGGGGAGTCGGGCGTCGGCAAGAGCACCTTGGTGGACCTGATCTCCGGCTATCACTTCCCGGACAAGGGGACGGTGGAGATCGACGGGCACGACATCCGCCGGGTGGACCTCCGGGCGCTCCGCTCCCGCATCGCCGTCGTCCCCCAGGAAGTGGTCCTCTTCAACGACACCATCGAGACGAACATCCGCTACGGCAATTTCAAGGCGACCGACGAGGAGGTGCGGGAAGCGGCGCGCAAAGCGGACGCCCTCGGCTTCATCGAGCGCTTCCCGGACAAATGGAAGCAGGTGGTGGGGGAGCGGGGCATCAAGCTCTCCGTCGGCCAGAAGCAGCGCGTGTCCATCGCCCGAGCCATCCTCCGCGACCCGTCCATCCTCATCCTCGACGAGCCGACGTCGGCCCTCGACGCGTCCACCGAGAAGACCATCACGGAGTCGCTCGACGCGCTCATGAAAGGCAAGACCACGTTCATCGTGGCCCATCGCCTGTCGACGGTGCGCCGGGCAGACCAGATCCTGGTCTTCAAGGGCGGGCGCATCGCCGAGCGCGGGCGGCACGACGAGCTCATGGCCCTTCCCGGCGGCGAGTATCGGCGCCTGTACGAGCTGCAGATCGGTCTGCATCGCTAGGCCGGCGGAACAAAAAAGCGCAGCTTTGAGGGCTGCGCCGTGAACGGAGGGCTTTTTTCAAGGCCTCATGACGTACCAGAATAGCGATTCCGGCTTGAATTCTTTGGCTGCGAGAGCAGCGATGTCGTCATAGGTGACCTTGGCTGCGTCGTCGAGATCCTCTTCCAATGGAACGATGCGATCCATGGTGGCCAATTCCATCGTCGCGTTCTTTGCAAGATCGCGGATGGACCGATCGCCCATGCGGATATTGCATATGTATGCCGCCTTGATCTCTTCGAATAGCGCGGCGTGCTCATCGGTTCTTTGGAGCGAAGACAGCATATCCGATATGATGCTCTCGACTCGGCCCGCTTCCTTTGGCGGGACTTTCGTCTCTATGTTCAGCATCATATGGTCTCGGAATATGCTGTTAGAGACATCGGCCGAATACATGGCTCCAAGAGATCCGCGGATCTCCTTGAAAAGGATGCGGCGGATGAGGTCTGTCATCACAGTCGTCGCTTCTCTGTTGCTCGTCCTTCGGTAGGCTCTTGCCACCGATATGATGGTGCTTTTAGGCGCCGACCATTCCGGCGTCCCATAGAATTCGCTTGCCGATAAGCGATACTCCCGTTGCGCTGGAGCCGGGAATGGGTCAAGGGGCTCGGGAGCCTCCCTCGTCTTCCCGATAGGGATGAGCCGGGTCAGCAGCTCTGATACGTCGCTGGCCGTCCTCTCATCGATATCGCCGACCAATATGAGGCGGATATTCCCTCGATGATAATGCTCGGCATGGAATCGGGCCAGCTCGTCTCTCGATATAAGCGCGATTGTGTCATGCCAGCCTAATGCCAGATCCTTCTGACTGAAGGGATGCGTGTTGTAGAACAGCTTCCGTATCGTTTTCGCCAGGTTTTCGCCCTGTTCGCTCTTATATTGGCGCCAAAGCTCCTGAAGGATGACGGAACGCTCGCGTTCGACCTCTTCCTTCTGGAGGAGGGGAGCAGTCACGAATGACCCCAAGAACCCCATGGCGCGGCCAAGATCAGAGACCGCTGCTTTTCCGTAGTAGAACGTGTACTCAAAACCCGTCAGCGCATTCAGGGTGTCCATGAATATCGTCCGGCTCGCGTGCTCGATATGCTCGAGCGTCGGATAGCCTTTGCAGCCGTTGAAGGGAAGATGCTCGAAGAAGTGAGCCAAGCCCTCTCTACCGACAGGGTCATATCGCGCCCCGATCGTCGCGAGGACGTAGATGTAGACGTACCCGTCAGCCCACGGGATGCTCTTCCAGTGGACCGGTACGCCGTTCGAGTCGAATCGGTTGAATTTGTAAGGATCGAATCTCAGTTTCATTCATTGCCTTTCGTTGTTTTTACCGCAAAGGACTATAACATCAATTTTAATTTATGTAAATATCTGCTTCGTTCCAGGTCCATAGATACCATGGCAGGCCGGGGTGGGCGACAGGGTCGCGCTTGAAGATCGTGATGCCGGCAGAGGTAGCCAGGCTCCTACGTGCTATACTTATAAGCGTGGAATCGCTGTCGTATGGATCGCCTGCGATAGACGGGGAAGGGGAGAAGCGCTTCACATATATATCCCCGATCCTTTTGCAGTCCCTCATATACGCCTTCTCCTGGGTCATATTCAAGGTCTTTTGCCGGTTCGAAGCGCATGGCGTCGAACGGGTCCGGCATATCGACAAGAAGATCATATTCGTGGCCAACCATTCGAGCGAATGGGACGGCATCCTCGTGCGCATGGCGCTGCCGTTCTTCTGGAAGGGATCGCCGATGTACTATGTGGCCATGACCAAAGGGAGCTATACGGAATCGGGGTGGCGGAAATACATATATGGCGGAGCCCTCTTCGAGCATGTCGGCGCATACCCCGTCTACTATGGCCAAAAGGACTACGCATCGTCGCTGCGCAACCATGTCGCGCTGCTTCGGAAAGGAAGGAACGTCTGCATATTCCCCGAGGGGCGCCGGACGAAAGACGGGACGATCGGAGAGGCGCGCGGCGGCGCCGTATTCCTCGCGCAGCAGCCCGGCACGGTCATCGTGCCGGTCGCCATCGAAGGCCTGGTCAGGCTGAAGGTCGGCGAGCTGCTCTCTTTCAAGCGCCGCGTCAGGCTCGTATACGGCCGGCCGTTCTCGCTTGACGAGCTCGGGTTCCCCGCGGACCCGGCGCCGGAAGACTATAAGCGCGCCGCTGGATCGATCATGCAGCGCGTCAAAGACCTGTTCGGCGCCGTGCCGCCGCCGAAGCCCCATCGCTGGTTCGTGCGGCATACCTATCGGGCCGTCAAATGGACCCTTGGCCCGTTGATCAGGACGATATGGGTCAAAGAGGTCCGCGGCCTGGAGAACGTTCCCGAGCACGGCCCCGCCATCGTCGCCTTCAACCATCAGAGCTATCTCGATTTCCTGTGCTTCACCGCGGTCTCCAAACGGCCGATACACTATCTCTCGGCCGAGAAGTTCTTCTCGCATGCCGTCTGGGGCCCGCTCATGAAGCTGACCGGCCAATTCAAAGTCAAGCGGCACGAGCATGAGAAAGGGTCGTTGCATGAGCTCGTCCATGCCCACCTCGACCGATCCGGCGTCGTAGGGATATTCCCGGAAGGCACCCGGTCGCCGCACCAGAAAGAGATGCTCAAAGCATTCAAAGGCGTCGCCCGCTATGCCCTCGGCAAAGGGGTCCCCGTCGTGCCGGTCGGCATCAAGGGGACTTTCGAGGTCATGTCCAAGCACGACAAGAAGCCTCGTCTCAAGAAGATCGTCGAATTCCATGTCGGAGAGCCGATGCATTTCCCCGAATACAAGGGCAGGCCCCTCGAAGAGGGGGATTATGCGAAAGCGACCCATGCCATCATGCTCCGGATCGCCAGCCTCTCTGGCAAGGAGTATCCGTACGCGGTAGAATGAGGACCATATGGCACACCTTCTCGCCGTCTTCGACCTCGACGGGACGCTTGTCGACGGTTATAGCCAGAGATATCTCCTCGGCTTCCTCCGCCGCGAGGGCTACATCGGCATCTTCCGGTACGCGGTCATCTGGCTCTGGTTCGTCGCTTACTCCGCGCGCATCGTCGATTCCCCGGCCAGGATCCTGCGCTATGCCCTCGACGCCTTCATCGGGATGAAGGAGAAGGATGTCGGCGCCATATTCGACCGCTTCTTTTCCGAAGAGCTGCGGCCGCGGATATACCCCGGAGCGGCGGGCCTCATCGAGGGATACAAGCGCAAAGGGTATGAAGCCGTCATATTGTCGGCGGCCATCGACCCGATCGTGGCGCGCTGCGCGGATCATCTCGGAGCCGATCGCTATACCGCGACGGAGCTCGTATTCGTGGACGGCGCCCTCGCCGACGTGAAAGACCCTGTCTACGGCGGCGCCAAGGCCCGCTGGCTCGAGCGCGAGCGCTCGAGATCCCCGGAAGGAGGGCTCCGCACCGCCGCGTTCGCCGATCATTACTCGGACCGGGAGCTTCTCTCGATGGCCGACGAGCCCCATGCGGTCAACCCCGACCGCCGCCTCGAACGGTATGCGCTTTCCCGCGCGTGGCCCGTCATGTCCATGACGCCATGAATCTCTTCAGCATCTCCAGCCTCATCACGTTCTTCGCGGCCATCGGCTTCGGCCTCTCTCTGTATGCCAGCGACCGCCGGTCGCCGGTCATATCCCGCTGGTTCGCCGCGTCCATATTCATCGCGTTCTGGAGCCTCGGGCTCTATGGGGTAGCGTCATCGTCCAGCGCCCATGCGGCCCTCTGGTGGCAGTATCTCCTCGACGTGTCGGCGATATTCATCCCCGTCTCGTATTTCTCGTTCGCTTCGGAGCTGGTCGGCGCGAAGAACCTCGCCTGGAGGAAGGCCTCGTATGCGCTCGCGCTCGCTTTGGCCGTCTTCAGCTTCTCGCCGCTCTTCAAGGAGGGTATGGCGCCCAAGTATGATTTCTACTGGATCATCCCCGGGCCCGCATACATCATATTCCCGGCTTTCTTCACGGCATACGTGGCGCTCTCGATCGTGCTGTTCGTCAGGGCCCAGCGCCGGACGACGGACCGGGCCAAGCGGGCGCAGATCGCCAGCGCCTTGATCGCGGCGGTCATCGGTTTCGGAGGGGGCCTCACGAACTTCTTCCCGCAAGTCATCGACGCCTATCCTTTCGGCAACTACTTCATCATCCTCTACGTCTTCTTGATGGCTTACGGGGTCTTGCGCTACCGGCTCTTCAGCGTCAAGATCATCGCGGCCCAGATATTCGCCGGAGCCATGGTCATGGTCTTCTTGTTCAATCTCCTGCAATCCGTCGCCGATGTGGCCGACTGGGTGATCAAATTCGGCATGTTCGCCCTCTCTCTGGTCTTCAGCGTCTTCCTGGTCCGCAGCGTCTATAGCGAGGTCGCCCAGCGCGAGCGCATCCAGAAGCTGGCCGAGGACCTCGAGAAGGCCAACGTGCGCCTGACCGAGCTCGACCGCCAGAAGTCGGAATTCGTCTCCTTCGCCAGCCACCAGCTGCGCGCCCCGCTCACGGCCATGAAAGGCTACAGCTCGCTCCTCCTGGAGGGGGACATGGGCGCCCTCCCGGCGGAGGCCCGCGCCGGCGTGGAGCGCATATATGATTCCACCAGCACCCTCGCCCACATCGTCGACGATTACCTGAACGTCAGCCGCATCGAGCTCGGCACCATGAAGTACGCGTTCGAGACGATCGACTTGAAGCAGCTCGTCGAGGACGTCATCGGGGAGCTCAAGCCGACCATCGACGCGTCCGGCTTGGCCTTCTCGTTCAGGGCCGAGGACACGGGCGCCGATTATCGCGTCACGGCAGACCGCGACAAGCTCAAGCAGGTCATCGCCAACCTGATCGACAATTCCATGAAGTACACGCCGTCGGGCTCGGTCTCCACGGCCCTGTCGTTCGACCGGGCGCGGCACCGCTTCGTCTTCACGGTGAAGGACACCGGCATCGGCATCGCTCCCGAGGTCCTGCCGCACCTCTTCCAGAAGTTCAGCCGGGCGCATAACGCCAACAAGACCAACATCAAGGGCACCGGCCTCGGCCTCTTCGTGGCCAAGCAGATGATCGAGGCGCATCACGGGTCCATCCGCGCCGAATCGCCCGGAGAAGGGAAGGGCTCGTCCTTCATCGTCGAGCTCGAGCCGTTCGCCAAAGCCTGAAGCGCGCCGCATCGCCATGGACATCAAGCGCATCGACATCCATTCCCACCTCAATTTCTCGGCCTTCGACGCCGATCGCGACGCCGTAGCGCGCCGGGCCCTCGATGCCGGGACCGCCTTCATCACCGTCGGCACCCAGCTCGATACCTCTCGGAAAGCGATCGAGCTCGCCGAGGCCTATCCCGAAGGGGCCTATGCCATCGTCGGGCTCCATCCCATCCATACGTCCGCGTCCTTCCATGACGCCGCGGAGCTGGGAGAAGGAGGGATGGAGTTCTCCTCGCGCGGCGAGCGGTTCGACCCGGCGCCGTACCGGGAGCTCTTGAAGCATCCCAAAGCCGTCGGCGTCGGAGAGGTCGGCCTCGACCATTACCGGCTCGAAGGGGATACGCGGGCTCTCCAGCGGGAGGCGTTCGAGGCCCAGATCGACCTCGCCAACGAAGCGGGGAAGCCTCTCATGCTCCACATCCGCGAGGCGTACGAAGACGCCCTCGCCGTCCTGAAGGATCGGGCGCGGGTCAAAGGGAACGTCCATTTCTTCGCCGGCACGACCGAGCAGGCACGGCGGTTCCTCGACTTGGGCTTCACTCTCTCATTCACCGGGGTCATCACCTTCGCCCGCCAGTACGCCGAGCTCGTCGAATATGTGCCGCTCGACATGATGCATGCGGAGACGGATTGCCCGTTCGTGGCGCCCGTGCCGCATCGCGGCGCGCGCAACGAGCCGGCGTTCGTGTCCTTCGTGACCGAGAAGATCGCCGCCCTGAAGAAGCTGCCGGTCGCCGACGTGGAGAAGGCCCTGGTCGCCAACGCCCACCGGCTGTTCGGCATATGACCGGAGAGCTCGCCGGGCCGGCCGGAGCATAAGAAAAGGGCAGTCGGATCCGGCCGACTGCCCTCGCATCATTTTTATTGCCACTGGAATTCGAGGTTCTTCAAGGACATCCTTCGCACCTCGACCCTGAAGGAGAACGTATTGCCTCGAACGACAGGGATCCTGAAGGGCCTCTCGGGGCGCGCAGCTGTTTTCAGCTCTTCAAGCAATGAAAGCCGCCGCGCCTTTCGGGTTCGCACTTCTAGGGCATCCATAGAACGACCTCCTTTCCTCCCAATCATACGCCTAAAAAGTTACTTTGTCAACAGACTGTCCACCACCGCTTTGACGTCGGCGCCGTCGGCTTTGCCGGCGAGCTCCTTCATGAGCGCGCCCGTCAGCTTGCCGGCGGAAGCGGGCGACTTCGCGTCGAACGATCCGGCCGCCTTCAGGGCTTCCAGGCGGGCTTTGGCGATGATGGCGATCTCCTCGCGGGGCATGAGGGCCGGCAGGAACGACTCGAGGATAGCCAGCTCCTCGCGCTCCTTGGCGGCCAGGTCCTCGCGGCCGCCCTTCACGAACTGCTCGATGGAGTCCTTGCGCTGCTTGGCCGAGCGCTTGACGAGCGCCAGCGCTTTGTCGTCGGGCAGGAGGCCCGCCTCGTCGGCGGCGGCTTTGCCCATGACGATCTCGTTCTGGAACGACGATACGAGGCCGCGCAGGGTGTCGAGGCGGATGGTGTCTTTGGCCCGCAAAGCGTCCTTGATCTGGTCTTTTATGGTCTGGTGGAGGGTCATGGCTTTAATTAGTTGTAATTATGCTGCTAAGCTTAGCACACAAAAGCCCCTCGGGAGGGGCTTTCATTGGGCGTAAGGCCTTTCATGCCCCGTCCGAGTAGTAAGGGCCTCACTCGTCGGGTTCTCCTTTTACTACGGCCCATCTATGTATTATCGCCAGGCAAGAAAGACGTCTCTTTCACTCGGATAATGGTTAGGTCAAGCCTGCCAGTATCCAATGGACCATTTCTTTGCGTTGGTCTACCCATCCGAAAGCTAACATGTATAATATGTGCAATGCAAACTTTAATCGTAATAGCCGCGGCTGTCTTGTTGGCGCTGACTAATACCATTCTTGTTCTCGTGCTTATACGCCGCAAGACAGAAAAGCTGCCCGCCGAAGGGCAGGGGAGCGACGGCCTCAAGCTCCTTCTCGAGCAAGTCAACGAATTGAACCGCACCGTCGACCGGAAAGTCGGCGACCTGACCAGGACCGTGGACTCAAAGATCGACCAATCGGCGCGGCACATGCAGGACTCGATGCGCACCCAGCTATCCGAATCTTCCCGCCTCATCCGCGACATCACCAGCGAGATCGTCCAGGTCAAGAAGATAGGGGAGCAGAGCTTGTCCGTCCAGAACCAGCTCCGCGAGCTCGAGGACATCCTCAAGAATCCCAAGCACCGCGGCATCCTCGGCGAATATTATCTCGAGACGCTGCTCAAGAACGTCCTCGCCCCCGGCCAATACCAGATGCAGTATCCGTTCAAGAACGGGGAGATCGTCGATGCGGCGGTCTTCGTCAAGGACAAGGTCATCCCGGTGGACTCGAAGTTCTCGCTGGAGAACTATAACAAGATGGCCGATGCCCGCGACCCGGCCGAGAAGGAGCGCCTGGAGAAGGCTTTCGTCAGCGACTTGAAGCTGCGCATCCAGGAGACGTCGAAATACGTCAGGCCTGACGAGAAGACCATGGATTTCGCTTTCATGTTCATCCCGCACGAGGCCATCTATTACGACCTGCTGGTCAACAAGATCGGCTCTTCCGCAGACGATACCGACAACCTCATCCAGCGGGCCGCCAGCAAGTACAAGGTCATCATCGTCTCGCCGACCTCGTTCCTGGCCTATCTGCAGACCGTCCTTCAGGGCCTCAAGGCCATGCAGATCGAGGAGACCGCCAAGGACATCATCAAGCATGTCGGCCAGCTCGGCGCGCACTTGAAGAAGTACGAGGAATACCACGAGAAGATCGGCGTATCCCTCTCCACGGTCGTCAATCACTACAACAATTCTAGCAAGGAGTTCAAGAAGGTAGACAAGGACGTCTTACGGATCACGGGGGAGACGCCGGGGCTGGAGCCGACCCTCATCGACAGGCCGGAAGGGGACGAATGAGCCTCTGCGAGCCCTAGAATAGGCCGTATAGGCCCATATATTGCATTCTAAAGCCTGTTGCTGTATAGTGGTACGCACTATGGAATTCGCAGTCATACAGACGGGCGGCAAGCAATATACGGTCTCGAAGGGCGATACGATCACCATCGAGAAGCTTTCCGGCGACCACAAAGAGGGCGACACGGTCGTCTTCGACAAGGTCCTTCTCGTCGATGACGGCAAAGACACCTCTATCGGCGCCCCTTATATCCCCAAAGCCTCGGTCAAGGGCACCATCACCAAGATCGGCCGCGCCGCCAAGGTCCTGGTCGTCAAATACAAGCAGAAGAGCCGCTCGGGCTGGAAGCGCAACGGCCATCGCCAGCCGTTCTTCAAGGTCAAGATCGACGCTCTGAAATAGGGCGCTCCTGGTCCAGGAACCGGACCTGCTCTGAGATACATCCGCAGACGATTTCCAGCAGGAAATCGTCGAGGACGAAGAAAGGCCCCTGCAGGGGCCTTTCTGTTATCGAGGAGCGGAGTCCGGTTCCGGGAACGTCAATGCCTGTTCAGCAGGGCATTCCGGATGGTGTCGCCGTCGACATATTCGAGCTCGGCGCCGGTGGAGAGGCCGCGGCCGAGGACCGTCACCCGGAGGCCTTCTTTCGGCAGGGCGGCTTTGACCAGCTCGGCGGTGTTCTCGCCCTCGGGCGTGGTGTTGAGCGACAAGATGATCTCGCGCGCCGGCGAGCCATCCTCTGCGAGGCGGGCGAGCAGGGCTTTCAGGCGGATCCGCTTCTCGGGCTCCTTGTCGAGGATGGGCACCGTCCCGCCGAGGATGAAATAGAGGCCTTTGTAGGCGCCCGACCGCTCGATAGATTCGAAGTCGGAATCTCGGGCTACGACCATGAGGAGGGACGTGTCACGCGAAGGGTCGGAACAGACGGAGCACGCCGTCTTCTTCGAGCCGTTGGCCGCGAAGAAGCGGTGGCACCGGTCGCATTCGGCGGTCGACCTCTTCACTTCCTGGACGAGATCGACGAATTCCTTGATCGACGCGTCAGGCTTGTTCAGCAGGTGATAGACGAAGCGCTTGGCTTGCCGCGGGCCTATGCCCGGAAAGCGCGCGAATATCTCTTCGAGGCGGTGGAGGCTGTCCATACGCTAGACGCTCTCGAACCCGCCGAAATCCGCCTTGTCCATGGACAAGAAGGTCGTCTTCTTGGAATCGAAGTAGAGCTTGGCGATGCCGGTCGGGCCGTTGCGGTGCTTCTCGATGAGGATCTCCGCTTCCTCCTTCTTGCCGCCCTGGTCCTGGTCCGCTTCGCGGTGGATGAACATGACCACGTCGGCGTCTTGCTCGATGGAGCCGGAATCGCGGAGGTCGGAGAGGCGGGGCTTGCCGCCGCGCTGCTCGACCGCGCGGGAGAGCTGGGAAAGGGCCAAGACGGGGACTTCGAGCTCGCGGGCGAGATGCTTGAGCGAGCGCGAGATCTCGGTCACCTGCTGGACCAGGTTGTCGTTGTATTTGCCCGCATTCGTCGGCACCATGAGCTGGAGATAGTCGACGATGATGAGTCCGAGCTTGCCCTCGTTCTTGAGGCGGCGGGCCACGGCGCGCATCTTGAGGATGTTGTTGCCGGGGCTGTCGTCGATGTATATGGGCGCTTCCGACAAGCGGCCGATGGCTTCGCCGATGGCCTTGAAGTCCTGCTCGACCGACAGGTTATGGCCGGTGCGGATCTTCCAGGCGTCGACCTGGGATTCTGCCGAGAGCATGCGGTCGACGAGCTGCTGGGAGCTCATCTCGAGGGAGAATATGGCGATCGGCACCTTGTGGTTGACGGCCGCTTTGCGGGCGATATCGAGGGCGAGAGACGTCTTTCCCATCGAAGGGCGGGCGGCCAGGATGATGAGGTCGGACTTTTGGAAGCCCGAAAGCTTGTTGTCGAGCTCGACGAAGCCGGTGGGCACGCCGCGCAGCTCGTCGCGGGTCTTGTGCAGATGGTCGAGGCGCTCCCAAGCCTCGTCGAGCGTGTCCTTCAGGGCAGTGAACTTCCCGGAGCCGCTCTTGTTGGTGACCGTGTACAGGGCTTTCTCCGCCTGCTCGAGGATGTCGTGGAGGTCCGATTCCTCGTCATAGCCGAGGCTCATGATGGACTCTGAGGCGCGGATGAGCTCGCGCATGATGTGTTTCTTCTCGACGATATCCGCATAATGGGCGGCATTGGTCGAAGAGGGGACGGCGTTGACCAGCTCGGTCAGGTAGGACATGCCGCCGACCTCATCGAGCTTGCCTTTCTCCTTCAGGCGGGCGGACACGGAGAGCATGTCGATCGGCGTGCTCTTGGTGTGGAGCTCGAATAGGGTCTGCCATATGGACTTGTGGTGGCTGGAATAGAAAGAATGCTCGCTGACGATGTCGGCGATGTCGTGCATGGCCTCGCCGTTCATCATCACGGAGCCGAGCAATGCCTGCTCGGCCTCGAGATTCTGGGGAGGGATCTTCAGGTCTTTCGCCTTGATATACGGCGATAGGGGGCTCATGGAGCTATTGTAGCACGCGCGCGGAGAGAGCAAGAGCGCGGCGGAGCTCCTCGTTCCGTGGAAAAGATGTGGAGAGGGAATAAGCGCGTTTGAGCCTTTCTTGAGGGCTATTTGAAGGCATCTTCACCGGTATTTGAGCCGCTCGAGAGTATCCTTTCGCCATTATCAAAGCGAGTAAGCATATATACGACATGGCATTAGAACAGAAGGACGTGGAGACGATAGAGCGCGTGATATACAAGAACGGCGACGACATCGCCGTATCCATCGGGAGGAGCTTCGAGCGCCTCGAAGAGAGGATCGACGCCGCCGAGTCGCGCATCTATTCTCGGCTGTCCGACGTCGAGGACAAGATAGAGGCGAGCCGGCAGGATATCGCCGATGAATTATCGGAGGTCAAGGCGGAAGTGAGGGATTTCGTCCGTTTTCGGGAGAACGCGCAGCAGGAATGACGTTCAGCGCTTCGGGACGAGAGAGAAGCCCGTGCCCGCGTCTTTGACTTCGAACCCGCGGGCTTCGATCTCGGCGCGCAGCTCGTCGGCCTTCTTCCAATCCTTGGCTGCTCGGGCGCGCTCGCGCTCTTCGGCGAGAGCCGTGACCTCGCTCGGGACGTCTCCGGCGGAGCGGGGCGCTGTTCCGAGCTTCAGCCCGAGGACGCGGTCGAAATCGAGCAAAGTCGCGCGCTTATCGGCGTCAGGGATAGCCTTGTCCTTGACGACTTCCCAGGCCAGCGCGATAGCGGCAGGCATGTCGAGGTCGTTCCCTATGGCTTCCGCGAAGCGCTTCCGGGCGCTTTCGACGGCCGAGCCGCCTTCCGGGTAGCCTGCTACCGCCTCCAGGAGGCGCCTGTAGGCGTTCTGGGCCGCCTTGACGGCGTCATATGAGAAATCCATCGGCGAGCGGTAATGGCCCGTCATGAGCCAATACCGGTAGGAGAGGGGATCGATCCCGTTCTCCGCCAGCGCGCCCAGGGTGATGGCGCCTCCCGCCGACTTGGCCATCTTGCCCGCATTCATGGTGAGGAAGGCGTTATGCATCCAGTAGCGCGCCAGAGGCTCGCCGTAGGCCGCTTCCGACTGGGCGATCTCGTTGTTGTGGTGGACGGGGATATGGTCGACGCCGCCGGTGTGGATGTCGAACGGCTGGCCGAGGTATTCGCGGGACATGGCAGAGCATTCGATATGCCAGCCGGGGAAGCCTTTGCCCCATGGGCTCTCCCAGCCGAGCTTCGGGTCGGATTTCCAGACGGCGAAATCGGCCGGGTGGCGCTTCTCCGGGTTGACCACCCGGGCCTTGCCGTCTTCGGCTTTGCCGTCGGCGCTCTGCCCGCGCGGCTTTCCCAGGGCGCCATAGCCGGGGAAGCGCCCCGTGTCGAAATATATCCCGTCGCCGGCCTTGTAGACGAAGCCTTTGCCTTCCAGCGCCTCGATCAGCTCGATGTCTTTCTGTACGTGCTCGCTGGCCCGCGGCAGCGATGTCGGCGTCTCGATGTTCAGAAGGCCGAGGTCCCTGACGAAATGCCCTTCGTATATGCCCGCCACTTCCTTCATGGACTCGAGGTCGAGCGGCTTGCCGAGCCGCTTCAGGGCCTTGGTCATCTTGTCCTCTCCTTCGTCGGCGTCGCTCGTCAGGTGGCCGACATCCGTGATATTGACGATCTGCTTCACCGCATAGCCGTTATATTCGAAAGCGCGCCGCAGGGTGTCGGCGAAGACGTACGAGCGGAGGTTGCCGATATGGGCGTCGTCGTACACTGTCGGCCCGCAATGGTACATGCCGACCGCGCCGGCCTTCAAGGGGACGAACGGCTCCTTCTTCCCGGAAAGGGTGTTGTAGAGCAGGATGTCCATCACAGCCAGCCCTTGCGCTTGATAAAGGCCCAGATGACCACGGTGATCGCCACCATGACGAGGAGGATGACGGTCCAGCCGGCGTCGGTGCCGATCAGGGGGACGTACGACGCGGGGATGGTGAAGAGGGCCGCGATGAACGTCGCCGGGATGAATATGAAGTTGATGACCGTCAGCGTCCGGATGATGTCGTTCTGCTTGGTGTTGAGCAGGGAATCGTTGGTCTCGCGGAGGTCGGTCAGGAGCTCGCGGCAATTGGCGATGAGCTCGTGGATGCGGTCGAACTCGTCTCCCAGGCGGCCGATATACGGCTTGAAGCCGCTGCCGAAGAGGCTCTTGTCTTCCTCGAGCATCTCGGTCCATATGTCCCGGTGGACGCGGGCGGTCTGGCGGAAGTCGATGAGCTCGCGGGAGAGCTTCGACAGGGCAGCGACCATCCGGCGCTCGTCGCCCGTGAATATGCGGGACTCGGCGTCCAAAAGGTCGTCCTTGATGTTCTCGAGGTCCTCGACCATGCCCACGTAGAGCTTCATGACCAGATAGTAGAAGAGATGGCCGCCGTGCTCGATGCCGCCCTCGGCGCCGCCGCTCAGGATGGCGTTAGCCTCGAATATCTTGCCGAAGTTCTCGAGCTGCTCGACGGTGTCGGCCCTGGAAGTGACCAGGAAGTCGTCGCCGATGACGAAGTCGATCTCGCGGTTGCCGATGGCGTACGCGCCGCCCGCCTTCACCCGGACCGGCACGGTGAGGGCCACGAAGAGGTGGCGCTTGAAGAGGCTCACCTTGGCCAGGGAAGAGGAGCTCCGCAGCTCTTCGCCGACCAGAGGATTGATCCCGAAGCGCTGGATGACGGCCGCGATCTCTTGTTCGGAGGGCGCCTCGAGGTCTATCCAGGTCAGTCCGCGGGCGGAGCGGGTCGTTGTCATGGCGTGAATTATAATATGGCCGGACGCCCATCACAAGCTCGCCGGCTTGGTTTGCGCGGCGCTTTATGCGATAATATGCCGCACACGAATACGACGCGCATGGATATGTCAGACAAGAAGCTCATATACGTCCTGATAGGCATCCCGGCCTTGGCCATCGCTTTTTGCGCCGGCTTCTTTGTCGGGGACGGCCACGGCTCGTCTCGCTCTCCGGCGGCCGCGGCCGACCAGGCTGTCTCTGCCGAGCAGTTCGCCCCGTTCTGGAAGACCTGGAACCTCCTCGCCCAGAAGGACGTCGACGCCGCGTCGACCTCGGTCCAGGACAGGATATGGGGCTCGATCCAGGGCTTGGCCGATTCCTATAACGACCCGTACACCGTATTCTTCCCGCCCGTCCAGGCCCAGATGTTCCAGGACGACATCGCCGGCGATTTCCAGGGAGTGGGCATGGAGATCGGCATCAAAGACAAGCAGCTCATGGTCATCGCCCCGATCAAAGACTCGCCGGCCGCCCGCGCCGGGGTCAAGACCGGCGACGCCATCTTGGCCATCGACGGCACTTCGACGGACAGCATGAGCGTCGACGAAGCGGTCCAGCTCATCCGCGGCCCCAAGGGGAGCTCCGTCAAGATCACTTTCCTCCCGCAAGGGGCGTCGAAGCCGGTGGACAAGACCCTCGTCAGGGATACCATCAACATACCGACGCTCGACGCGTCCGCCAAGCCGGACGGCATATTCCTGATCAGCCTGTATAGCTTCACGGCCCAGTCTCCCGACCTCTTCAGGAACGCCCTGCGCCAGTTCGTCCTTTCGGGCGACCACAAGCTCATCCTCGACCTCCGCGGCAATCCGGGCGGCTATCTTGACGCCGCCTGGGACATGGCCTCGTGGTTCCTTCCGGCGGGCAAAGTGGTGGTGACCGAGGATTTCGGCCCGAACGGCCCTCCGCAGGTCTACCGTAGCAAGGGCTACAACGTCTTCAACAACAATCTCGACATGCTCATCCTGGTGAACGGCGGGACCGCGTCCGCCGCCGAGATCCTCTCGGGAGCGCTCCAGGAACAAGGGGTCGCCAAGCTCGTCGGCGAGAAGACTTTCGGGAAAGGCGTCGTCCAGGAGCTCCTCCCGATCACCGACGACACCTCGCTCAAAGTGACCGTGGCCCGCTGGCTGACGCCCGACGGCCATAACCTCCAGCATGACGGCCTCGATCCCGATTACCAGGTCACGGCGTCGTCGACCGATATCGCGGCAGGGAAGGATCTCCAGATGCAGAAGGCCGTCGACATCCTCAAAGCAATGCCATGAAGATCATACTGCTCAAAGACATCGCCAAGCTCGGGCGCCGGTTCGACGTCAAAGACGTGCCGAGCGGCTACGCCATCAACATGCTCATCCCGAGAGGGGATGCCATTGCCGCCACCCCGCAGGCCTTGAAGAGGGTCGAAGCCGATAAAGCCAAAGCGGAAGGGGAGCGCAAGGTCAAGGAAGGCCTCCTCATCAAGAGCCTCGAGGACCTCGACGGGGCCGTCGTCGCCATGAAAGGGAAAGCCAACGACAAGGGCCATCTCTTCGCCGGCCTCCACAAGGAAGCGGTCGCGGCCGTCGTGGCGTCCCAGACCAGGCTCTCCATCGACCCCTCGTCGATCAAGCTCGACCAGCCCCTCAAGACCGTCGGCCCGCACGCCATAACGGTCGAAGCGGCCGGAAGATCGGCCGCTTTCACCCTGGTCATAGAGAAGGAATAGGCCGGAGCGGCCCGCAGCCGCCTATATGACGGCGACTATCTTCTTCCTGACAATGTCGCTGTTGAAGCTCGTCTTGCGCTTGGTCGAGAACGAGACCGTTCCCTCTTTCAGGGCGAACAAAGTGTGGTCCTTGCCGGCTCCCACGTTCTTTCCGGCGAGGGTCTCTGTGCCGCGCTGACGGAGGATGATCTGCCCGACGGCGATCTTCTGGCCATGATTGACCTTCACCCCAAGATATTTGGGGTTGGAGTCTCGGCCGTTCTTTGTAGATCCTTCTGCTTTCCTGTGAGCCATAGTGGGAACAGCTTACCATATGGCCTTTTTTGGCGCAAGATATAGCGCTTATCCGAGGCTTTTCCATAAGGCGGCTTAAAATAAGGGTTTTTCATGTCAAAAATATGGCTCAACATAGCCATATAATAGGGTAGGGGGTATTGACTTAAAAGACGGTATCTGCTATACTAGTACTTACAAAATGAGCTAAGTGAGCGTCATGCTTACAGGCTCGTTTTTTAATTGCAATGGTTGAAATCGCTACGGGTGCCGCATTCATCTTGTCTTCGCTCTACGGAGCAGGGCAGGCGAATGCCGCCACCTCCACCGTCGCCGGTCAGTCCTTCATCGGGCCTGCCGCGACATCCAGCCCGGCTGCCACAAGCACCATACAATCTCATACGAACGCTGTAGAGGAATACGTCCAGAGCCAGTTCCAGGACGAGCCGATCCTCATCGAGGTCGCTTCGTGCGAATCGACGTTCCGTCAGTTCGACAAGGACGGCGACGTCATCAGGGGGCAGGTCAACCACGGAGACGTGGGCGTTATGCAGATCAACGAGTATTATCACGCCGAAGAGGCGAAGAAGCTCGGGTATGACATATACACCCTCGAAGGGAACGTCGCCTTCGCCAAATACCTCTACGCCAAGTACGGCACGAGCCCGTGGTCTTCCTCGGAGAAGTGCTGGTCGCACGCAGGCAGCTTGGCCCAGAAATAAGCTATCGTCCGGTTATAAAAGCACAGAGGCCCCCGCAAGGGGCCTTTTGTGTTGCCGTCTGAATTTGACTGATATTTGATTACATGTTATTACGAATAAGAATGAATGAGAATAACGTAGTGCTATTTGAAACAGAACATTGGAAAGTCGTCCTTTTGGATGATCAGCTCTATCTTGGCAGGTGCGTCGTCGCATTGAAGCGGCCGTGCCAGAATCTGGCCGATCTGAATGAGAAGGAAAATGAAGACTGGCTCGAAGTCGTCAAAAAGCTCGAATCTTCCTTCAGGAAGGCGTTCGGAGCGTTCATGTTCAATTGGTCATGCCTCATGAACAGCGACCCGGAAAAGCGGCAGGTGCACTGGCACTTCAGGCCGCGTTACGATAAGCCGGTCCAGGTCGATGGCAGGGTATTCGAAGACCCGAATTTCGGACAGCATGCGCTGTCCGGGCCGAACGCCGAACGGTCGGCATCCAGGGAAGAGCTGGCAGCGATCATCGAGAGGCTGAACGATCTCCATAACGGTGGTACGTCCACCCGGTGAAGCAACCGTGGCCAACGCCTAAAACTTTCCAACACACCGCTCGGTCTGCCTCGCGGTGTTTGTTTTTAAGGAAAGGGAAGTGGACCGTTGCCCCGTCTCTCATCCCGATTCCCATGATGCCTCGCAACGGACAGCGGGGCATCTTTTTATATGATACGAGACTAAGTAAGCTCGATCTCTCTTTGCATGATCCTTGCATGATTCGGAAAAAGGTCCGGCAGTCTGGCGGCTTCCGCTAATGTGAAGACCTCGATCTCCTCCCGTTCGTCCCCGGCTGTCTTGAGCCCCTTGAGATCGGCAGCTTTTGCTCTGAAGAAAGTGAGCGTATGGTTGCCCCGGTCTTGCTGTTCGATCACTTCGAGATCGTCTTGATCCAGGACGATCCCCAGCTCCTCTCTGATCTCCCGCACCGCGCATTCTTC
Source organism: Patescibacteria group bacterium (assembly GCA_028865095.1). Taxonomy (GTDB): domain Bacteria; phylum Patescibacteriota; class Minisyncoccia; order Phycocordibacterales; family PALSA-1337; genus C7867-002. The sequence goes on from JAGWLA010000003.1 coordinate 96,510, forward strand.
GGGCGTTTCGCCATCCTCGCTCCTTCCGCCAGGCAATTTCCAATATCGAGGAGCCGGCTTCTTAGGGTCTCTGACAAGGGGGATGCCCTCGGGCGAGACGATCAGGACCGCTGTGGCATGTTCAGAATTCATAGTATCACGCAATGCTGATGATAACTTCAGATTCATTAAACCTTTCCCATGATGTCGAGGTATTCAGTAACTGAAATTCCAAGCACTCGCAGATTGTTACGAATGACGAAAACAGGAATCTTTGAAGTTTTAGGGTATACTACCGGTCTTACTAAGCCTGTTCGACCCCAAATTCTATGATCGCCTTTCTCACGAAGCAGTGTACAACCGACAAAAGATAGAAATTTCTCAAATCGTTTCCAATCAGTTGGAACGAGGCCGGGCATGCGCTAAGCCGGCATCGGAACGTTAACCATTTGTGTGTCCTGCGCCACGACTGTAGGAGGATTCCACTCGCTATTTTGTTTTACCCAACCCAAATCAATTAAGACTTTAGACAGTGTTCCCATCCTCACGCACTCCTCAAAGAATATTTGAACTACCTCTCCGAAGCGCTTTTTGGCCTGCTCAAAGCTATCTCCTGATGTAGATAGGTCTAAAGCGGGAGTATAGGCCACGAATTGATCACCTTCACGAAGAAAGGTTACAGGCAATGATGCTTGAAAAGTGACTTTATTCACATTTTCCATAATACCACTTAGATGGGCTTGATGCAATTTACTTTCAGTTGCTACGCATGCATGCTCCATCTGAGTCGCCGAGTAAGTGGCCCGGCGGCCCCGGCGGCATTGATGCAAATGGAGTAGGGGATAGCCTAAGAATTGAGGTGCTTGACGGCGACGATCCTTCGAGGCTGCGGCTCTCAACACTCTGGGTCTATTGTATGTCGCACAATATATGTTGATAGCCATACGGCTATTATCCTTTATAGATCACTGCGAGGCTTGGGGGCTCGGCAATGCGGGGGTTGAGCTGCCGAAGTCGGGCGTCTGCTTGTGGTTCTTGAGGTCTATGAGGCCCTGGAGCGCGGGATCCCAGATATAGCTCACGAATATGCCCCAAGCGAACGTCGCCGGCTGCTTGAGGTAGCCGTTCCAGACGCCCGCCGTGCTCGATGCGATATAGGCGACGTTGTCCTGATTGGTCGGAGAATCGACCAGCCTGCGCAGATTGATGCCGAAATAGCTGAGGACGAGCAGGGCGATGACGATCATGACCACCAGCTTCACCAGGCCCCTCTCCCCTGCCGGAGCGATTTTTTTCATGGCTTTAGTATACCGCGTATCTCATTGCGGCGGCAATGGCGGGAGATATGAGAGCGGGTTCAAGTATGCCGATAAGGCCGCCAAGGGCACGGTGGCGTTCTTGCAATGCTGGCTGGTGGTGAACTTGGTGATCTCCACGCCCTGGGTGGCGTAGACGCCGAAATGGAGGTGCGGGCCGGTGGTATAGCCGGTGTTGCCGCTGTAGCCGATGACTTGGCCGGTCCCCACTTCCTGGCCGACGGCGGCGGTCTGCAAGGACAGGTGGGCATAGAGCGTCGAGAGGCCGTCGGGATGCTTGATCATGATCCATTTCCCGAAGGAATAGCAGCCGGGGATGGCGTCGGTGTCGCTTTCGCCGACTATGACGCCGCCGAGAGCGGCTTTGACGGGAGTGCCGATGGAGGCGCGGAAATCGACGCCGTCATGGCCGTGGCCGTTGTAGATCTGGGAATTAGCGGTGGCGAAAGGCGTGTTCCCGAAGTATTGGGTGACGTAGATGTCGTCGAGCGGCCAGGACAGCGGCGCGCTGCCGGTCGGCGGCAGGAGCGACGCGTCGACGGCGACTTTGAGCTGGGATTCGTACTGGAGGATCTCTTGCTGGAAGGCCTCTTGAAGGGCCTGCTTCTGGGCGATAAGCCGCTGATATTGGGATTCGGAATCCTTGGTGTCGGCCAGAAGAGAGGCTTTCTCGGCTTCGGTGGCCTGGATGGCGCTCTTCTGGGCGCTCAACTGGCCCTCGAGCGTCACGAGGTCGGCTTTAGCCGCTTCGGTGGCGGCTTTGTTCGATTCCAGGCTGCGCTTCTGGTCGGAAAGGTCGGCGATGCGGCTTCGCAAGTCGGCTCCGACGCGGGCGAGGCTGTCGATGGTCCCGAGGACTTGCGACAAAGAGCGGCCCGACAGGATGATCGCGACGAGGGGAGCGCTTCCCTGCTCGTCCATCGCCTGGAACGACCGGATGATGACGTGCCGGTCGTAAGCGATGGAGCTCGACGCGCCGCCGATGCCCGATTCCAGGCGCGATATCTCGGCGTCGGCGTTGGCGATCTTGTCGCCGGTCACGGCGATCTCGGTCTGGAGCTTGGCTTTGGTGAGGTCGAGCGAGCGGACGGCGTCGGCGAGGGTGCTCTCCTGGCCGCTCAACGAATCGAGCTGCTTCTGGTAGCCGCTAATCTCGGCCTGCAAAGACTGGATGTCCTGGTTGCGCTGGTCGATCTTCGACTGGAGGTCGTCGGCGGCGGAGGCGGCCGCGGCGAACGGCGACGCTATCATGGCGGCTGCAGCCGCCATGGCCATGGCCGCGGAGAGAGAGGATAAGGGCCTCATCCCAGCTGGGCGATGGCCGCGCGTATCCGGGCCATAGTCTCTTCTTTGCCGAGGACGGCCGCGGAGGCGAAAGGGTCGGGGGACCTCTCCTGGCCGGTCAGGGCGATGCGGAAAGGCCAGAGGACGTCTCCCCTGCCCTTGGCTTCGGCATACGGCCAGACGGCCGCTTTGACGGCGTCGGCGGAGAAGCCGGCCGCAGGGACGGCTTCCAGGGCCGCTTTGACAGCGGCGAGATGGGCCGCCGCGGCGGCTTTGTCGGGGGCTTTCTTCCAGAGGAGCATCTCAGGGTCATATGCGGGCAGGGCGGCGGCGAAGCCGAGCTCTCCGCCGGGCGCGAGCAAGCGGGCGGCGTCGGCATAGCAGCGGGCTTTCTCGCGCAGGAGGGGGACGAGCCGGACGGCGGCGTCCTCGGCGATAGAGGCGGGCATGAAGGGACGGGCCCCTGCCAGGAAGGCGCCGTCGTCGAGGCGCTGGAGGTACTGGCGGTTGAACCACGCGAGCTTCTCTTCGTCGAATATGGCGCCGCTCTTCTGGACGCGCTCGAGGGAGAACTCCTTGACGATGTCGCCGAACGGCACGACTTCGCGGTCGTCGGCGGGGTGCCAGCCGAGGAGGGCCATATAGTTGACCACGGCTTCGGGAAGATAGCCTTCGTCGCGGTAGGCGGTCACCGGCTTGGCGCCGTTGCGCTTGGAGAGCTTGGAGCGGTCGGCGGCCAAGAGGAGCGGGATATGGGCATATGCCGGCGGGGTGGCGCCGAGGGCTTCGTAGATGAGGATCTGACGGGGAGTGTTGGAGATATGGTCCTCTCCGCGGATGATGTGGGTGATGCCCATCTCACGGTCGTCGACCACCACCACCAGATGGAAGACGGGCTCATCCATGCTCTTGGCGATGACGAAATCGCCCAGCTCGGCCGTGTCGAACTCGATATGGCCGCGGATGAGGTCGTCGAAGGCGACCGTGCGGCCGGGATTCCTGAAGCGGATGACCTCTTCCCTGCCGCCCTCTTTCCCGCCGGCTTCCTTCGAGACATACGCATGCCCAGAATCGATCAGGCGCTGGATATACCGGCGGTATATCTCCGTCCGCTCCGACTGGCGGTAGAACGCGTCATACGAAAGGCCCATCCATTCGAGGCTGTCGACGATGTTCTTCTCGTACTCCTTCTTGGAGCGCTCCTTGTCGGTGTCCTCGATGCGCAGGATGAAGGAGCCGCCGTGCTGGCGGGCGTATATGCATGAGAAAAGGGCCGTCCGATAGGAGCCGGCGTGGAAATAGCCCGTGGGGGACGGGGCGAAGCGCGTCACGACCCTGCCGGCCGGGCTGCCTTTAACATCCTTCTTCATGGCCGTATTATAGCGCAAAACAGAAAGCCGGCCAGTGGCCGGCTCCTGTCCGATGCGATCGGATCGATCTGCTATGCTAGCCCTTCAGGTTGGCGCTGGCAGTGGCAGAGGCGTGGAAGACGCGGGTGATCGTGCTGCCGTTCGAATCGGTGAGCGGCTTGTCGACCGCGGGGTCGAACTTCGTGGCGCTGCTCGCCGAATACAGAGTGGCATAATACGTGCCTCCGTCGACCATCGCTTCGCTCAAGGAGACTTTGACGGGGCTGATGCCGGCGGTGGCGTACGCTTGTCCGATGATCGCGCCGGGGACGCCGCCGTTATCCTTCTGGACCACTACCCAGCCCGGGCTGGCGAGCTGGACGGACGAGAGATATGCGACGTTGCCGGGATACTGGTCGGCCATGACGATGTTGTTCACGCCGGGAGCGTTCGTCGAGGCGGTGGAAGCCGTCGACGAGGAGCCTGGGGCCGGAGCCTGGGCTCCCTTGTTGCCGAAGACCATGATGCCGATGACGATAAGGACGATGACGACGATGGCGGTGACCACCCACTGCCATGTCTTGATGCCGCTTTCTGGTTGCATATGCTTGTTTCTATATGGTTAGCGCTGCTAATTGCTCGACGTTTTTAGAGGCCTATTATACCAGACATCACTTCTCGTGTTCAAGGGCGATGTCCAGCAGGGCATCGGCTATCTTCGAGGCAGCGTCGACGCGGGCGAAAGCCTTGGCGCTCTCCCGCATAGCCTTCTGGATGGCCGGAGAGCCGTGGATCCGGTCGATCTCCTCGATCAGGATGTGCGCGTGGAGGTTGTCTTCCTCGATGATGGAAGCGGCCCCCGTCGCGGCGTAGGCGAAAGCGTTCTCGGTCTGGTCATGGCTGATGGAGCGCGGCAAGGGGATGATGATGGACGGCACCGCCCATGCCGCGATCTCGAATATGGTCGACCCTGCCCTCGACACCACCACGTCGGCGACGCCGGCCGACATGCGCATGGCAAGGTCGTTCAGGTAGTCGAAGGGGTGATAGCGGTAGGCGTACGGGTGGTCCTTGAGCATGACGGACGTCGTCTGCTCGATCTCCTTGAGGTTGGCTTTCCCCGTCTGATGGATGACCTGGTAGCGGTTGAGGAGCTCGGGCAGGCCTTCGATGACGGCGTCATTGATCTTCGCCGCTCCCTGGGACCCGCCGAGGATGAAGACGGTCGGCACTCCCTGCTCGAGGCCGAGATAGTCATGGGCGCCGTTCGATAGCGGGGTGACGATCTCCGCCCTGATCGGGTTGCCAGTGTCGGCGATCTTGTCCTGGAGCTTGGGGCTGAAATAGCGCGCCGCCGCCGGGTACGATAGGGCGATCTTGCGGGCGAACTTCCCCGCCCAGGAATTCACTTTGCCGGGATGGGAGTCGGATTCGTGGATGACGACGGGGATGCGGAGCATCCGGGCCGCGAAGAGGGCCGGGAAGCTCGTATAGCCCCCTTTGGCGAAGACGACGTCGGGATATATGGAATAGAGCTTGGCTACGGCGGCCAGGCAGCCGTAGGCGGTCTTGAAAGGGTCGATCAGGTTCATGAGCGAGAAGTAGCGGCGCATCTTGCCGGCCGGCACGCGGACGAACCGGATCTCGTTGTCGAACAAGGCCCGCGGGTTGTACGGGGACGGCGCCATGAAGTAGAGGTCCGGAGGCAGGACCTTCTTGGCTTTGACGCGCTCGCGCAGAGCCTCGGCCACCGCGATGATGGGATAGAAATGGCCTCCAGTGCCGCCGCCGGTGAAGAGTATCTTCATGGTATGTGGCCTCGATTATAGCACTTCCCGCCGTTTGGATATATTGGCCACTATCCCCGCCGCCATGAGGGTGATGATGAGGGCGGTCCCGCCGTGCGAGACGAAGAGGAGCGGCACGCCCGAGAGCGGCAAGAGCCCCATCATGGCGGCCATGTTCATGAATGATTCGGTCACCACCAGGATGCCGATGCCTGAAGCGAGCATGCCCCCGAACTGGTCGGCCGACCGGGCCCCTACCCTGAAAGCGGCGGCGGCGAAGAGCACGTACAAGGCGATGAGGGTGGATGCGCCGAGGAAGCCGAACTCTTCCGACGCCACGGCGAATATCGAGTCGTCCGTCGGCTGGGGCAGGTAGCCGAACTTCTGGATGCTCTGGCCGAATCCCCTGCCGACGATGCCTCCCGAGCCGATGGCGATGAGCGACTGGTTGATCTGATAGCCGGAGCCCTGGGAATTGGCGCTCGGCGAAAGGAAGGTCTTGACGCGCTCCAGGGCATAGGGGCGCAGGGCGATGACGCCGGCCACGACGGCGACCATGAGCAGGCCGGCCAGGGCCACGTGCTTGATCGGCATGCCGGCAATGAGCATCATGACCGCCCCAGTGCCGCCGATGATGACCAAGGTATCGGTGTCCGACTGGGCGAGGAGCAGCCCGCCGAGGACGGCCATGATGGCGGCATACGGCAGAAGGCCGAAGCGCATGTCCTTGATCCGGTCCTTGGCATAGCGGACCCAGGCGGCCAGGTAGACGATGAAGGCGACTTTGAGGAATTCCGAGGGCTGGAACGACAGGGGGCCGATGTTGATCCAGCGGGCGGCGCCGCCGTGGTAGAGGGAGAGGTGCGGGACGAAGAGCAGGAGGTTGAGGAAGACGGCGCCGATCAGGATGAAGAGCGAGTATTTCCTGAGCCATTGGTACGGCATCCTCGAGAAGGCGTAGAAGACGGCAAAGCCGATGAGGAGGCTCACGGTCTGCTTCAAGGCTACGGTGCCGAAGCTGGCGCCGTTCTGGGCGAGCAGGCCAAGCGATGCGGACAGGAATATGAGATAGCCGGCCACGGCGAGGGATATGACCGACCAGAAGAAGAGCCTGTCGATGTGCGCGCGGCGGGCGGTCATGGCTGGTCGGCTCCCTGCTTATACGCGGCGATGTCGGCGCGCACTTTTTCGTATTCGGGCAGGTCCTCGGCGCGGGAGAGGCCGAGGCGCGACAAGAGCTCGATGCTGGTCTTGTAGAGGTAGCTGCGGGCGTCGGCCGGGTTCTCCATCCGCTCGACCAGCCCTCTGACGAGCAGGTTCCGCACGATGAACTGCGAATTGACCCCGCGGATATGGTCGATCTCGGCCCTGCTCACGGGCCCTTGATAGAGGATGATGGATAGAGTCTCGAGGCCGGCTTTGCCCAGGTCGCGCGACAGCTCTTCGGCGGTCAGGCGCTCGATGAGCGGAGAAAAGGCCGGGGAGGTGCCGAGCATGGCTTCCCCGTCGGTCTCGACGAGGGCGAGCCCTCTCCCTGCCAGGCGCGTGCGGAGCTCCGCGAGAGCGGCTCTCGCCGCGTCTTCCGTCACAGGCGCGGCTTCCGTCGAGAGGAGCTCGGCGAGCCGCTTCACCGCGACTGGCTCCGCTTTCCAGAAGAGGATCGCTTCGATGGCTGCTGGGATGTCCATGGCTCCAGTATATAGCAATCTCAATAGCGCGGCACGCCCACATCCCGCGTCTCCATGGTGATGTCGCCGAAAGCGGCGTCTTGGGTGACGTGAAGGACGCCGTTCTTGACCAGCTCCAGCATGGCGAGGAAGCTGACGATCACACCGACTTTCTCGCCCTTATGGCCCGACGCGAATTGCCGGAAGCTCAGCTTGAGCTGGCTCTGGATGCGCTCGGCCAGGCTGGCGATAGTCTCTTCGAGGCTGACCACTTTCTTGACGGTCACCTGGGGCAGCCGCTCGGTTTTGGGCAGGCGGTCGATGAGGCTCCGGACGGAAGCCAGGGCGCGTTCGAGGGTGAATGCCGGGTCGGGAGCGAAGACGGGCCGGATGGCCGGCGCCTGCGACTTCCCGAATATCATGTCGGCGCCGAAAAGGGTCTTGACCTGGGCGCTCGCGTCTTTGATCCGCTGGTATATCTTGAGCCGCGTCTCCAAGTCGCGGATGTCGCCCTGCTCTTCCTGGGTAAGGGCCAGGTCGGGAAGGAGCGACCGCGACTTGATCAGCAGAAGGGTCGAAGCGACGAGGATGAAATGGGCCGACTCCCCCATCGGCATGGCCCCGGCCCGGCCGACATAGCCGATGAAGTCGTCGGTGACCTTGGCGAGGGAGACATCGCTCACGAAGAGCTTCCGCTTCTCGATGAGGTCGAGCAGGAGGTCGAGCGGCCCTTCGAAGGACTGGGTTTTGACGGTGAAGGGCATGCGTGTCAGATGTCGAGAGTGCCTTCGATCCGGGTCAAGCGCGCTTCGATCGGGCTCGTCTCCTGCCGTATCATATCGCGCACCTCATTCAGGGTCGGCCTGTCCTGGATCAATTCAGCTAGCATCCCTATCCGGTCATCGAACGTCTCTTTCAAGATGCCGAAATAATGCGACGATATCGTGTGCATCTGGTCAGCTATGTATTTTCTGTCTTTTGTGTCCAAAGCCATGTATCGTTGCTTGCAAAGCTTCATGAATGAAGGTTCAAATGACGCCGATGGCCTTCTTGACCGCCTCCAGCTTCTTCGCAGCGGCCTTGTTCGCCGCCTTTGCACCTTTCTTCAGGATCCTCATGACCTTCTTGGGGTCGTCTGCCAGCTCCGCGCGCCGCTCGCGCATGGGTTTGATGAAGGCGTCTATGTCCTCGACGAGGGCTTTTTTGAGGTTGGCATATTTGCCCTTGTTGGCCTCATAAAGTGGTCTCAGCTCGGATTCGGGTCTGAACAATCGGTGGATGTTGTAGACGTTGACCGGCACGTCGCCCGACGAATCGGTGACGATGGACATGACGGCTTTCGTTATCTCCTCGCGCGTAGCGAAGAGCGGGATGGTGTTGCCGTAGCTCTTCGACATCTTGCGGCCATCCGTGCCCGGGACGACGGCGACGCTTTCCATGATGAGATCGGTCGGCAGCTTGAACGTCTCGCTCCTGAATATGTTGTCGAATTTGAGGGCGATGTCGCGCGCGTACTCGATGTGCTGCTTCTGGTCCTGCCCCACCGGCACCACGTCCGCGTCATACAGGAGGATGTCCGCGGCCATGAGGACGGGATAGTTGAACGTGCCGACGTTGATCTCCTTGTCCTTGGCCTCGGCGTCCTTGAAGGCGTGGGCGCGCATCAGATATGGCATGGTCACGATGGTATCGAAGATCCAGCAGAGCTCGGTATGGGCGGGGACGTCGGATTGCTTGAATATGCTCGTCTTCTTAGGATCGAGCCCGATGGCGATATAGTCGAGGGCGAGGTCGAGGGTCAGGCGGCGCATCTCCTCCGCGTCCTGGATTAAGTTGAGGCCGTGATAGTCGGCGATGAAGATCCGGCAATCGTATTTCCCGCTGTCCTGCAGGTCCACGAACTGCTTCATGGCCCCGAAATAGTTTCCTATATGCGGCCGTCCGGTCGGCTTCACGCCCGATATGAGGGTCTTTTTGCTGGTATTCGGCATCGCTTGAATGATAGCAGATGGCGCCGAAATAAAAAACAGCTCCGGGGATAGGACCCAGAGCCGTTCGACATTCCACTTATTCAGAGCTTGTGCGCGTATTCGAACCGATCGAATGAGGGGCGTCCGCTGATCTTGCCGATCTCCCCATTCGAAGTGATCACTTCCATTGGCCTGACAAAACCGGTGATCCCGTTTTTCGTCAGACTGACCACTTCGCATGCCCACCCCATAGGGACTAATAGAGCCGTGTGAGGGTCTTGGTCCAGCGATTTGAAGCTGCACCCTACGATGTCTCCCATGGTGACCAAGGCGCTTCCGTCACGGAGCGAATATTCCACCCAAACGAACGTTGTGAATCTCCCATTGGAGACGTATTCTGGCCGGAACGAATGGTAATGCGGCATCCGGCCGCCATTCATCGACTGAAGCCGACGGGTGAGCCCGTCAAGGCTCCTCCATTCCCATGAACCCAACGGATGCCCTCCGATCGTGCGCAGTTCAGGGATCGTGATGGATATTCTGTTCCCCGGCTTCCTGACGAGCGTCACGGGTTTTCTGCTTATCTGCAGCTGGATTATCTCCGCTTCATGTTGTTCTTGCATTTTTCACTCCTGCCGCTTCGCGGCTTTGTAGGTCGGTGAGGTCGATCGTCGTCCGTGATATGCATCACTGTCAAACAACGATACTGGTACGCCAGTATATCACGCTACATAGGAAAAATCAAGTCAAGTCTGCGGCCTATATCCCCTCCCCTTTGAGCTCGTCGATGAGCTTGGCGGCTTTCTTGGAGAGCTTCCGCGGCATGGCCACGCGGGTGACGATGAGCAGGTCGCCGCGCTTCTCGTGCGCCTTGCCCGTGAAGACGCCGCGGGTCTCGTAGGGCACGCCTTTGCCGCGGACGCGCAGTATCTCGCCGTGGGAGGTCCCGGCGGGGATCGTGAGCTCGATCGGGCCGTCGAGGGTCTGCAGGTCGACCGAGCCGCCCGTCAATGCGGCCGTCAGCTTCACGTCGAGCTCCATGACGAGATTGAAGCCTTCTTTCCTGAAGACCGGGTCCTCCTCGACCCAGACGCGCACGATGAGGTCGCCGGGCGCGCCGTCTTTGTCCGGCGCGAGCTCGCCCTTGCCCGCCACGCGCAAGCCCTGCCCGCTCTCGATGCCGGGCGGGATGGTCACGACGAGCTTCGCGCCGTCGGCGCGGACCTCCTTCTCGGCGCCGAATATCGACTCCTTGAAGGAGAGCTGAACGTCGACGGTGATGTTCCGGCCTTTCTTGGCCCTCTTCCTCCCGCCGCCGCCGAAGAACTCGCCGAACAGGTCGCCGAGGTCGAATTCGACGCCTCCCTGGCTGAAGTGGAAGCCGCCCTGGCCGCCCTGGGTGAACTGCGAGAAGTCGAAGCCGCCGAACCCGGCGCCTTGGTTGAAGCCGCCGAAGCCGCCGGCGCCCTGGTTGAAGCCGGGCCCGGCCTGGCCGAACGCGTCGTATTGCTTGCGCTTGTTCTCGTCGCCGAGCACGGCGTATGCCTCGCTGGCTTCCTTGAACTTGGCTTCAGCCCCCTTGTCGCCCTTGTTCTTGTCGGGGTGATGCTGGTGCGCCAGCTTGCGGAAGGCTTTCTTTATGTCGTCCTGCGTGGCGCTCTTCTCGACGCCGAGGATCTTGTAGTAGTCTTTGCCCATATTTGACGATTTATTTTTCCTATGTTATCTTATTTTTCAGTTCCTCGCAAGCCGTTGTTTCCGTGACGCGCGTCATGGGCGGAGTGCGGGGGTTCGTTGAATTCAGAAAGATTGATTATGATGAAGAGATTGCTAGTCGGGCTAGTCTACTGGACTGGTCTTGTTGGGCCGATTTTCACATTCTTTTACTTTTTCGCTTTTTTAGGCGTGACACTGTTGAAGAATTTGTCTGGCGAAGGCTCGCGTGATGCCTTGTTGGTATTCGCGTTGCTTTCAACGGTTGGATATGGCTGTAGAGCGATACAGAATATCAGACCCAGGCCAGATTATGAAAATAAAGTTGTGAGATCGATCCTGACAAACAACCGCTTCTTGTTCGTGCTTTGGTGTCTTGTAACGCTCTCTAGGATATTCACATGGTGAATTCTGCTCTCAAGGCCCTCGTCTGTTTCCCCGAATCACTTCAGGGAAACAGCGAGGGTCCTTTTTTA
>JAGWLA010000006.1 GCA_028865095.1 Patescibacteria group bacterium
ATGTCGTGGAGATATTCCATGAGCACCGCGGAAAGGGGCACGGCGATGAGGGCGCCGAGGATGCCGGCCAGCTGGGCGCCGATGACCAAAGCCAGGATGACCACGATCGGCGATATGCCGACGATCTTCTTGACCACCAGCGGATAGAAGAGCTGGCTCTCGAACTGGTATATGATGATGTAAAGGCCGATCAGGAGCAGGCCGGTGCCCACGCCCTTGTCGGCGAAGGCGATGAGGATGGCCGGCACCGACGATATGACAGGGCCGAAGACGGGGATGATCTCGAAGACCGCCGCCAGGACCGCCAGGATGAGGGCGTACGGGATGCCGACCACCATGAGCACGAGATAGACGAGGACGCCCACCACCAGGCCGAGAAGGATCTGCCCCTGGAGCCAGTAGCCGATCTTGCGCTGCGACCGCTTCCAAAGGCCGATGATGTATTCATGGTGCTTGACCGGCGTGACGATGCGCAGGAAGTCCGCCACCCCCTCTTCCTGCACCGCGAGATAGAACGACAGCACGACGATGAGCACGAAGCCGAGGAAGCCGCCGAAGATGACGCTCGCCGTCTGGAAGGCGCCCGCCGACGTGCCGACGAGGAGCGATTTGAGGCCGGTGATGAAGTCGCCCACCGATATGGTGCTCGGCCCGAGGCTCGACGAGCTGATGGTCGTGCCGATGTCGCGGATCGGGCTCCAAAGGCTCTCGACCGATATGGTCTTGGGCACGCTGCTCAAGAACGATATGGCGTCGTTGGCCACCACCGGCACGAAGAAGAGGAGGAGGCCGGCCAGGAATGCGGCCACGACGACGTATATGAGGATGGCGGCCACGACGCGGTGGATGTGGTAATGGACCAGCCGGCGTATCAGCGGCTCGATGGCGGACGCGAAGACGATGGCCGCCACGACCACCAGCACGACGTCGGACAGATAATAGAGGGCCAGGATGAGGAGCCCGATCAGGAAGAACTTGATGATGGTGCCGGTGCTCACGATGGCTCCGCGGCTTTGAGAGGATTCAGGCATAGCCGTATTGTAGCGCACCTACGGGAATCTCAACAGGGGCGCGAGGTCTCCTTCCTTCGCCCGGCCGACCAGGGCCAGATTGAGGCCGGCGTCCGTGAATACGCTGCGGGCCATGTCCCTCACCTGCTCGGCGGTGACGGCCTGGATCTTGGCGATGATGCCGTCGGGCGCCTCGATCTTCCCTTTGAGGAGCTCCTGGAATGCGGCGAACTCCGCCCTCGCTTCGGAGGTCTCGAGCTCGAGCATGGTCGTGCCGGCGAGGTAATCCTTCACTTTCTTGAGCTCCGCGTCCGGCACCAAGGCGTCGCGGAGAGCGGCGCATTCGGCCAGGATGGTGCGGAGGGCCTCGCCGACCCTGCCGTTGTCCACTCCCGCCGATATGACGAAGAGGCCATGGTCGGTATACGGGTCGTTCGATGCCCGGATGTAATAGCAGATGCCGAGCTCGTCGCGCATCTTGGCGAAGAGCCGCGAGCTCATGCCCGCTCCGAGCACCCCCGACATGACCTGCATGGCCGGAGAGCGCGGGTCGCCGGCCGGGAACGATCGGAGGCCGATGGCCATATGGGTCTGGTCGGTCTCCTTCAGCTCGATCCGGAGGGCGGGCGCGGCTTGCGCCTCGCGGACAGGGAGCTTGGCGGGCTTGGCGCCGCCGGGCACCCTGGCGAAGGCTTTCTCGACCCGGTCGCGTATGCCGCTCTCGTCGAACGAGCCCGCCACCACCACGGTAGTGGCCGAAGCGACATAGTGGCCGGACCGATAGCCCGCCAGCTCTTCCCTGCTGAACGAGCGGACGTTCTCTTCAGTGCCGGCGATGTTCCAGCCCGCGGGCTGGTCGCCGTAGACGAGCTCCATGAGGACGTCCTGGACGTGCTTCTGGGGCAGGTCGCGATACATGCGGATCTCTTCGACGATGACCCCTTTCTCCTTCTCCATCTCCTTCGGGTCGAAGAGCGGGTCGGTATAGAGGTCGGAGACGACGTCGAGGACGGCACCGAGATGCCGGGAATCGGCCTTGGCGTAATAGCCAGTGAATTCCTGGCCGGTGAAGGCATTGTACTGGGCGCCGATCGAATCGAGCTCGCGCGATATGTCCGACGCTTTCGGCCTTCTGGCCGTGCCCTTGAAGACCATATGCTCGAGGAAGTGGGATATGCCGTTCGCGCCCTTCGTCTCGTACTTCGAGCCGGTCTCGACCACGGCCAATACCGTCACCGACGGATTGTCGGCCATGGGTATGAGGACGAGGCGCATGCCGTTCGGCAGGACCGTCTTGGAGAGCTTCATGCCAAGAATAGTAGCTTAGAGCCTATGCCACGTCCAGCGAAGCGCCGTTCTCGAGGTTGACGAACTCGACGCCGTTCTGGGAGAGGATCCTGCCGATGAAGCCGTTCTGGAAAGCGCTGCCCATGGCGTCATGGACCGGGAACGCTATGCGCGGCTTGAGCTGAAGGCCGTAATCGATGGCTTCCGACATCTTCATCCACGGCCCGGCGGTGGGGAGAGCCAGGGCGTCGACGGGCTTCTTGGGATCGGTATAGGCGTCGCCCGGCATGAAGAGCTTCCCGTCGATGAGGAACCCGACGTTCGAGCTCTGGGGTATGGACGAATGCAGGACCGCGTGGAGCGACCCGTGGGCCTCTATCTTCACGCCTTTTGCCTCGATGGCGTTCCCGTCGAGCATGATGCGGTGCTCGATGCCTTCTTTGGCGAGGAGCGCGCCCACCGTGTCGTTGGAGATGACGGAAACGTCGGGGCAGCGCTTGATCAGGGCTTTGAGCGATTCGATGTGGAAATGGTCCTGGTGCTCGTGGGTGATGAGGACGATGTCGGCGCCGTCGACTTTGTCGTGCTGCTCGAGGCTGTACATGCCCGGATCGGTCAGGATGCGGACGTTCTTCCCGTGCGCGGACGGGATGTCGATGACGAGGCAGCAGTGCGCGAGCTTTTTGATATGCATGCGGATAGAGCGGTTAGCTTATAGTGCCGGACAGCCGGGCGACGAGCTCCGCCTCCCCTACCCGCTCCTGCTTCCCTGTGTCGCGGTCGCGGACGGTCACGCCGGCGCCCTTCTCGACCGTGTCGAAATCGACCGTCACGCACCACGGCGTGCCGATCTCGTCCTGGCGGCGATAGCGCTTGCCGATGTTGCCATTGTCGTCGAACTCGACGGCGCCGAGCGCTTTTTTGAGCATGGCGTATATCTCGCGCGCCTTGGCCACCAATTCAGGCTTGTTCTTGAGGAGCGGGAAGACGGCGGCCTTCACCGGCGCGACCGACGGAGCGAGCTTCATGAAGACGCGCTTCTCGCCTCCCATCTCATCCTCGGTATAAGCCGTCGACAGGACCGCCAAGAGCGAGCGGTCGACGCCGAAGGACGGCTCGATGACGTGCGGGACGAAGCGGCGCTTCTCGGCCTCGTCGAAATACGAGAGGTCGACTTTGCTGTATTCGGAGTGGCGCGCGAGGTCGTAATCCGTGCGATACGCCAAGCCATAGAGCTCTTTCCTGCCGAACGGGAAATCGAATTCGAAGTCGATGGTGCGCTTGGAATAGAAAGCCCGGTCGGCATCGGGGACTTCTAGCTCGTGGACATGGTCGCGCCCGAGGCCTATGTCGCCATTGAAGGCGTGCACCTCCTGGCGGAAATGCTCGAAAGCCTTCTCCCAGTCCTTCGGGTCGATGAAGTATTCGATCTCCATCTGCTCGAATTCGCGCGAACGGAAGAGGAAGTCGCGCGGAGCGATCTCATTCCTGAAGGCTTTCCCTATCTGGGCCATGCCGAACGGCAGCGTCGGGTGGCGCGAATCCATCAGGTTCTTGAAGTTCACGAACATGCCCTGGGCGGTCTCGGGACGCAAGTAGGAGATCGAAGCGGCATCCTCGGTAGCGCCCACCTGGGTCTTGAACATCATGTTGAATTGCTTCACCTCGCCGAAAGAGCCTCCGCAATCGGGGCATCTCTCCGGGTCTGCGAGCTGATCCTGACGGAAGCGATGGTGGCATTTCTTGCACTCGACGAGCGGGTCGGAGAAGCCGCTCGCATGGCCGGTCGCCTCCCAGGTGCGCGGATTCATGAGGATGGCCGCGTCCATGCCGTACATGTCGTCGCGGTCGGTCACGAAGCGCTTCCACCAGAGCGCTTTGATGTTGTTCTTCAGAGCCGTGCCGTAAGGGCCGTAATCCCACGTGCCGGCGAGGCCGCCGTAGATCTCGGATCCCTGGAATATGAACCCGCGGCGCTTGCAGAGCGAGATAAGGGACTCCATCTTGTCGCGGATATCGGACATGACGCCATTGTATATGAAAATCTCCGGCCGAGGAAGCGCCGCGCCCGGGAAGGGCCGCCCGCCTACTTGCCTTTCGTCACGATCTGGTCGCCTTGGACGAAGGCCGGATCCGTGCTGAAGCTCGTCGTCAGGAAGCCTTGCGAGCTCTGGAGGGTCGCTCCCGTCCAATTGTCGACCGCCGTCAGGACCGCCTGGTTGACGAGCGTCGGCTCGGTGCCGACCTGGTCGACGCTCGGAAGGAACGCGACCTGGAACGAGGCCTGCCTCCTCTGGGAAGAGCTCAAAGTATATGTGTCGATGGTGCCCAGATCCCAGGTGACCGTGCCGCTGTTCTTGTCATAGGTCACGTTCTCCGTGGAAGGGCTGACGGCATCGAGCCACGAGACGTACGGAGGCAGGGTCGCCGTCACCACGGCCGAGCCGACGGCGCTCGACGTGTTGTCGACCGTCCAGACCACTGTATAGGTCGTCTTCTGGTCGGCGACCGGCGGCACGGGACCGGCGTTGGCGAACGGCCCCTGGCTCCTCTCGATCCTTCCGGAAAGGGTCACGTTCGACGATATCTTGACGACGCTGGTGACGGGGGCGGTCTGCTGGGGGACGCCCGACTCGCTGGTGCGGTCCGCCGAGACGGACGCCGCCATGTCGACCTCCGGGTCGACGATCTGGTGGAGCGCGGAGCCGGTGTCGGCGGGCGTGATCGAGAAAGCGATGTCGCCGCTGGCGCCCGCGGGCACGGACGCGAGGTCGCTGTCGTTCTGCTGGTTCCATATGATGTCGTTCGTGGACGACCGGAAATAGGCGCTCCCTGCCGATACCTGGGACGGGTCATAGGCGGAGCCCGAGAGATGGACGGTGATGGCGGCATTGGTGAGCGCTTCGGGGAGGTTGTTCGTCCAATGCATGCTGACCAGAAGCGGCTTGCCGAACGTGGCCGAGTACGGCCCCGACACGCTGTTGTTGTTGATCGTTGTGGCGAAGGAGACGAACGGCTTCTCGATGGTGATGTCCTGCTCGGCATCCATATACGGGGTGGCGACGACCAGCGGGTCGCTCGAGCTCCGCGCGCCGACCGTGAAATGGAACGCCCGGAGGTCGCTGTCGGAGCCGGCCAGCGCCCCGTGGATGACGACGGTGCGGTCGCTGCCCGGGGGCATGTCGCCGATCGCCCAGGTGGCGTTGTCGGAGAGCGGCGGGAGCGAGGCGGACGAGAAAGAGTAGCCGAAAGGATACGTCGCCTTCAGGAGCACGTTCTTCAAGGTGTCCTGCGAGTTCGATTTGACGTCCACCGTGATGTCGAACGGCTGGCCCGACGTGATCTGGTTGAACGACGAGACCGAAAGGGTGACCGGCGACGAGTTGATGAGGACGTCGTATGTCTGCTCCTTGGTGAAGACGGAGGACGAGCCCTTGATGCCGTACGTCACTTTGGCGGCGATGACCTTCTGGAGGTTCTCCTGGCCGAAGATGATGGCGCTGACCTTCTCGGTGACCGACGCCCCCGGGGCGATGGTGCCGAGCAGCTTCTGATAGGTCTGCAGCGACTTGGTGGTATCGGCAGGGTCGGTGGCTCCCGCCGGGAAATCCACTTCGAGGTCGGCCAGCTCGAGCTCGACGCTGTTCTTGTTCGTCACCGTGATGGCGAGCGTCACCGGCGAGCCGCCCGGGATCGAGACGGGGCCGCTGATGGCGATATTGATGTTGTTGGCGGATATAAGGTTCGCGCCATTGAAGAACAGGTAAGCGCCGATGCCGACCGCCGCAAGGCAGAAGATGGCCGACCCTATCAACAGCTTGGTGAAGAAAGACATGGAATGGTCTTCATAGAGGCGCTCGGGCTCGGCTGGGGCGTCTCCCTCTTCGGGAGGATGCTCCCAATCCCTCTTGACGTCGTCCGTCGGCGCCGTGAAGCGCAGCTTGCGCCGGGTACGGACGTCGGGCGCCGTCCTCGAATACATGGACCTCTTCAGGTCCTCGATCCTGTTATCGTCTGCAGAGAGGGGCACGGCTCATATTCTAGCATACCCCGCCGTCAGAGATGCGAGGCTTTGAGGGCCCGATTGATCTCCCTGTTCATCTCCGCCCTCTTCGCCGACAGCCGGTCGAGGTCGGCCGGACCGAGGCCCGCGGGCTCGGCGCCGGCATCCGGGCCTGCGGCGATGTAGCCGAGGGCCCGGAGGATGCGGGAGACCGTGACCGACTCGAGGGTCTCAAGCCGGCCGTCCGCCCCTATCCCCCCGGCAGCGAGCGTCCGGGCGCAGGCGTCGACGCATTCAAAAAGGCCCGGGTCCGCCCCTTCCCCGTGAAGGAGCCTGCGCAAGAGCGCGGCGACGCGCGCGAGGAGCGCCCGCCCGGCGGGATGCGGAGGCCGCGCGGGCGCGGCCGAAGGAGAGGCGCTCGTCAGGCGCCAGAATTCCTTGCCTCGCACCAACGAGAAGGAGCCGAACGAGAGGTCCTGGACGTGATAGCGCAGCTTCGACCTCTCCAGGCGTATGCCCTGGGCGACGGCGGACACCAAGCCGAAATCGCGGGTGAGCAGGGAGACGATCTTCCCCGCTTCCCCGTAGGGCGCCGACCCGATCACGAACCCTTCGGTGGTATGGATGGCGTACATGTCACTCCAGCGACAGCTCGGCTCCCGGAGATATCCGCTCGATGCCCGCGGCGCGGGCGAGCTCTTTCTCGTGCCTCCCGGCGAGGGCCATCTTGTCGGGCGGGACATTCAAAGCCGCCTTGTCGCCCACTTTCAAGCCTTTCTCTTTGCGCAGGTCTTGGACCGCCCGCACGAGCTCGCGCAGCTCGCCTTCTTCCTTGAGCTCGGGAGTGATGGCCGTGTCGAGCCCGTCCTGGGCGGCGCCGAAGACGATCTCTTTGACGTTGATCTCGTCCCGCACCACGGCAGCCAGCTCCTCCGGGAGCCCTTTCTCGGGAGTCGAGAACGACGCCAGCGGCTGGCGCACGTTGACTTTGGCCGCCATGCGGGCCTCGAGCGCCTTGGAAGCGATCTCCCGGGCCGTCCGCATGCTCTCGAGAAGGGCGCCGTCGACCGCTCCCGCGGCCGGCCACGATTCCAGGTGCACGCTCTCGAGCGGCCCCCCGGCGGCGCGGTAGAGCTCTTCGGCGAAGAAAGGCGCGAGCGGCGCCATCGTCTTCGAGAGCTCGATCAAGACGTGCCGCGTCGTGGCCAGCGCCGCATCCTTGTCGGCCTTGTCGTCGCCCTTGAAGCGGTCCCTCGAGCGTCGGACATACCATTGCGAAAGGTCGCCGACGAAATCGCGGATGGCCCGGGCAGGCTCCATGAATATGTACGCGTCGAAGCCTTCGGAGACGGCCGCGACGAGCCCGTTCAGCCGCGACACGATCCACCGGTCGAGGACATGCCCCGAAGCGGCCGACGGCGGCACAGAGCCGTCCGCATACATGCCATAGAAGCTGGCCACGTTCGCCGCCAGATTGAAGACTTTCTTCACGATCTCGTCCACCGTCTTCTCGTCGAAGTTCTTTGACTCTCCCGGCTGGTTGACCGAATACATCCAGAAGCGCAGGGCGTCGGCGCCATATGCGTCCATCATCGCCGCGGGGTCGACCACGTTGCCGACGGACTTGGACATCTTCTTGCCTTTGGCGTCGAGGATATGGCCGAGGCATATGACGTTCCGATATGCCGCGCCCTTGCCCATGAGGGCTCCGACCGCATGCAGGGTGTAGAACCAGCCGCGCGTCTGGTCGATGGCTTCCGATATGAAATCGGCCGGATAGCCGGCGGCTTTCTTGAGCCAGCCGCCGTCGATGCGCTTCTTGTTCTCGAACGGATAATGGTCCTGGGCGAACGGCACGGCGCCGCTGTCGAGCCAGACGTCCATCACCTCCTTCGCCCGCGCCATCTCGCCGCCGCAGGCGCAGCGGAACGTGACGGCGTCGATGAAAGGCTTGTGCAGGTCGAGCTCGTACTCGGCGTTGTGGGGCATCACGGAGAACGGCACTTCCCGGGCTTCAGCATTGGCGATGAAGTCCTTCGCGCCCCTGAAAGCGAGGGCTTGCGCCCGATCCATGCCCATGGCGGCCGCGATCAGGAGGAATGCCGGCGTCTCGTGAGTGACGACGAGGATCGTCTTGCCTTCATATCTGCCCTCTATGTCATAGAGGAAATCGCCCATGCGCTTCTTGATATCCGCATAGTCTTCCCCGCCTTCCGGGCCTTCCGTGAACCGCTCTCCGAGATGGCACCGCTCATAGAACTCGTCGATGCTATGGCCGTTCCAGGCTCCCATGCCCATCTCTCTGATCCTGTCGTCGACCATGACCTGGCCGTCCTTCCAGCCGAGCTCGGCCTTCAAGATGTCCGCCGTCTCCCTGGTCCGGGCCAAAGGCGAGACGAAGACGAGGTCGATCTTCAGGGCCTTCAGGGCGGCGGCCGCTTCCTTCGCCTGCTCTCTGCCCTTCTGGGTGAGATGCGACGGATCCTTCGCGTCCCTTTCCTCCGAATCGAGGATGCGCATCACGTTGTTGTCGGCTTCGCCATGGCGCATGACGTAGTAGGCGTTGCGCGGCTTCTTCTTCACGTCCTCGGCGGAGCCCGCCAGCTTCCGCGCCCCGCATCTGCCGCATGTCCAGACCGGGAGCGGCGTGCCCCAATAGCGCTCGCGGGATATGGCCCAGTCTTTGACTTCGCGGAGCCATTCCCCGAAGCGCCCCTCCTTGATATAGCCGGGCTCCCAATGGATGCTTCCGTTCTCCTTCACCAGCCGGTCGCGCAGCTTCGACATGGCGATATACCATGAATCGCGCGCGAAATAGATGAGCGGCGTATGGCAGCGCCAGCAATGCGGATAGCTATGCGCGTGCTTCTCCTTGCGGAAGAGGGCCCCGCGCGCGGCGAGGTCTTTGACGATATCGACGTCGGTCGCCTCGTCTTTGACGAATTTTCCCGCCAAGAAGCCCGTCTCCTTCATGAACGTCCCGTCGTCGTTGACGAGATGGCGCTTGGGCAGGCCGTTCTTCGTGCCGAGCTCGAAGTCGTCCTGACCGTACATGGGCGCGATATGGACGATGCCGGTGCCGTCCTCGGTCGTCACGAAATCGCCGACATAGACCTTGAAGGCGTTGGCCAGCTTGTCTTTCTCGGCGCCGGCCACCGAATCCTTCAAGAAGGGATAGAGCGGCTCATACCCGAGGCCCGCCAGCTCGGAGCCTTTCTTCGTCTCCCCGATCTCATAGCTCATGCCCTCGAGCAGGGCGAGCCGGTCCTTGGCCAGGATGAGATACTCGTCGCCGACCTTGGCCTCGACATAGTCGATGTCCTTGCCGACCGCCAGAGCCGCATTGCCGGGAAGGGTCCACGGGGTGGTCGTCCACGCCAGGAAATGCGTCTTCTTATCGGCCTTGACCCTGAACTTCGCGTAGACCGAGAGGTCTTTCGCATCCTCATACCCTTGCGCCAATTCGTGCGACGAGAGCGCCGTGCCGCAGCGCGGGCACCACGGGACCACTTTGTAGTCCTTATAGAGGAGGCCTTTGCCGTCGGCGCTCTTGACCACGTTCCATACGGACTCTATATAGGACGGCGTGTACGTTATATAGGGGTCCTTCAGGTCCACCCAATAGCCCATCCGGGCGGTGAACTCTTCCCATTCGCGGACGTACTGCCAGACGCTCTCTTTGCATTTCTCGTTGAAGGCGGCGACGCCGTAGGCTTCGATCTCCTTCTTGGACTTCAGGCCGAGCTGCTTCTCGACCTGGAGCTCGACGGGAAGGCCGTGGGTGTCCCAGCCTCCTTTGCGGCGCACATGATAGCCGCGCATGGTCTTGTAGCGCGGGATGGCGTCCTTGAAGGCCCGGGCCTCGAGATGATGGATGCCCGGGTGGCCGTTGGCGGTCGGCGGGCCTTCATAGAAGACGAATTCGCCTTTCGGCGACGGCTTGACCAAAGTCTTCTCGAATATGCCCTTCTCTTTCCAGAAAGCCAGGGTCTTCTCCTCGCGCTCGGCGTGGGCGCTTTTAGCCGGTCTCTGTTCGTTCATGCGGCCTATTCTAGCGCTTTTACATCCTCTTGGGAACTTCGATGCCCAGGAGCCAGAGGCCGTCGGACATGACGGAGAGGAACGAGCGGGTCAGGGCGATGCGGTACGGCGAGAGCGGGTCGGCAGGGTCGATGATGACCTCCGCCGCATAGAAGGAATTGAACGCGGCCGCCAGCTCGGTGATATAGGTCGCGACGATCTGCGGCGCATACTCCTGGCGGGCGCGGGCAGCGATGTCAGGGAATCGGACCAGAAGCTTCTCGAGCAGACCAGCCTTTTCAGGCAGCTTGACCCCCTTTTCCTCCTTGCTCCTTTCTCCCTTCTCCTTGCTCCTTCCTCCTTCCTTCTTTCTCCTTTCTCCTTGCTCCTGTGCCTTTTCCAGCACCGACCTCGCCCTGACCGCCGAATACTGCAGATACGGCCCCGAATCCCCTTCGAAGGATATCGACTTGGCCGAATCGAATATGACGTCGCTGCCGACGGATTGGCGGAGGATGGTGTATTTGATGGCGGCGATGGCGACCTGGTCGGAGACCGCGTCGGCGTCGGCATCCGTCATGTCCCGGCCGGCCATCTTCTCCTTGACCATGGCTTTGATCTCGTCGATGAGGGCTTCCCCCGATATGACATTGCCTTTCCTCGACGACATCTTGCCGGACGCGAAGCGCATCAAACCATGGCTGATGTGCTCCGTCCGCTCCGCGATCTTCGGATATATGAGCGACATGACCTTGAGCAGGACCTTGAAGTAATCGCTCTGCTCGTTGGCGGTGACGATGATGGACCGGCCGAGGTCGGGATACAGCCTGAACTTCTCGGCGTTGAGGCCGAGCTCCTTCGCCTCATAGGTCGGCAAGCCGTGCGAGGTGATGAAGACGCGGGTGTGGAGGCCGTGGTCCTCGCCCTTGAAGACGACCGCTCCCTCGCTCTCCGCGAACACCCCGTCTTGTATATGCTCCCTGACGATGGCGTCGCCGTTCCGGCCTTCCGTCCCTTCGAAGAAATAGTTGTCGAACTTCGTGCCGAGGCGGGCGTATATCCCCTCGAAAGCCTCGAGGCTCTCGGCGCGGCCCCGGTCATAGAGGGCGTTCACGGCCGGATCGCTCCGCTCGTATATCTTCTTGTTGATAGCGTCGATCTCGGCTTTGGCGGCAGCGCTCTCTTCGTACGCAGCGGCTCCCTCGGCATAGGCCTTGCCCCAGAATGCCGCTTTCGATCGGATGTCGCTTCCCTGTTCAGGCCCGGCTCGCAAAGCCCCCCAAACGGCCTTCGCCACATGAGGGCCGACGTCTCCTTGCCAATTGGCTCGTATGACCCGAGCGCCGCCGGACTCGATGAGCCGGGCGATGGATTCGCCGATGGCGTTCGACATCAAGTGGCCGATATGGAAGACCTTGAAGGGATTCGGATCCGTATATTCCACCATCACCTTCATGGCCTTCCCTGCATCCTTCTCGCCGACCTGCTTTACGTCGGTAAAGCGCGCTTTACCTGGGTAAAGCGGCGTCGAGAGACCGCCTTCTTCTCCGTCCAGGCCAGCGCCTATGCGCGCAGCGGCCTCGGCCACCGCCCTACCCTTCAGAGCGATATTGATGAAGCCCGGCCCGGCGACGCTGACGGACTCGACGATGTCGGGCTTAGCCTTCTCGAACGCCGCAGCGATCTTCTCTGCCAGGGCGCGCGGCGGCATCTTGAGCGCCTTGGCGTTGGCCATGGCGACGTTCGTGGCGAAGTCGCCGTGGGACGCGTCCTCCGGATAGCCCACGCGCACCGAAAGCGCGTCGATGCCGAGCGGCGCCACGGCTTCCTTCAATGCGTGTGATATCTGTTCCTTCATCGGGGCCGTTTCGCGCCTTTGCCCTTCAAGATGGCGTCTATCCTCTCGGCGATCCTCTTGAAATCCTTCTCTTTCTTGCCGCGGGTGGTCTCGGCGGCGCTTCCGAGCCTGATGCCCGAAGGATCCGCCGGCGGGCGGCGGTCGAACGGGATGGCGTTCTTATTGACGATGATGCCCTCCTTCTCGAGGCGCTCGCTGGCCAGCTTGCCTGGCACGCCGCCCCCGCCTTTCTCGTTGACGATGTCGCTCATCCAGGTATCGACGAGGACGAGGTGGCTGTCGGTGCCGCCGCTGATGATCCTCCAGCCGCGCGCTTTGAGCTCGGCCGCGAGGACGTGGGCGTTCTTCACCGTCTGGGCGGCATAGCGCTTGAAGGACGGGCTCGCCGCTTCGCGCAGAGCCACCGCCACGGCGGCGATCTGGTTCATGTGAGGGCCTCCCTGCATGCCCGGGAAGACCGCTTTGTCTATCTTCTTGTCCAGCTCGCGCATGTCCTTCCTGACGAAGATCAGGGCCGAGCGCGGGCCGCGGAGCGTCTTGTGGGTGGTGGTGGTGACGACGTCGGCATGCGGGAACGGCGACGGATACGCGCCGCCCGCGACCAGGCCCGCCACATGCGACATGTCCACCATGAGCAGGGCGCCGCCCGCTTCGGCGACTTCCTTCATGCGGGCCCAGTCGATGGCCCGCGGATAGGCCGTATAGCCGGAGACGACGACGGCCGGCGCCTCTTTGATGGCCATCTCGCGGAGCTGGTCATAGTTCAAGGTCTCGGTCACCGGGTCGATGCCGTATGGCACCTGGGACCAGAACTTGCCGGACGCCGACACTTTGTGCCCGTGGGTCAGATGGCCGCCATGGTCGAGCGACATGCCCATGATCTTGCCTCCCGGCGGCACGAGAGCCGCATAGACGGCCACATTGGCCGGGGAGCCGGAGAGCGGCTGGACGTTGACGTGCCATTCGTGCGGAGAGAGCTTGAAGAGGGCCAGGGCGCGCTCGACGCAGAGCCTCTCGACCTTGTCGATGATGTCGTTGCCGCCGTAATAGCGCTTGCCGGGATAGCCTTCGGCATACTTATTGGTGAGCTCGGAGCCGAGGGCTTCGAGCACGTCTTTGGACACGTAATTCTCGGAAGCGATGAGGTTCACAGCCTTCCTCTGGCGCTTCTTCTCGGCCTCTATGAGCTTCTTGATCTGCGGGTCTTTCATGTGGATATATTAGACTTTGAATAAGAGGACGTGCCGGGACAGCCGTCGCTTACACGAAGCTCGACCATATCCTCTTTGTAGAATTCGTAAGCACGGAATCATAGTAGCACGTCGCATTGCATAAAAAAATAAGCTAAGCTAGATATATCCATATGAAGAAAAAGCCTGCACTCCGCCGAGAGATCGACCTCCTCTACGAGCTCGGCGCCCTGCGCCACATCGACAGGACCTGGAAGCAATTCGCGGGCCCGCGCGTGGCCAACCTGGCCGAACACCATTTCAGGATGGCATGGATCGCGCTGGCCATCGCCGCGCACGAGAAGGGCGCCGACGCCGGCAAAGTGGCGAGGCTGGCCCTGCTGCATGACGTGTCCGAGTCGAGGACCGGCGACGTGAACTACCTGACGAGACAATACGTGAAGCGCGACGTAGAAGCAGCCGTCCTGGACATGTTCGCCGACACTTCGTTCGAGAAGGAAGCGCCCGCCCTCTTCGACGAGTACGAGAAGCGCGAGAGCCTGGAATCGAGGATCGTCAAAGACGCCGACAATCTCGACGTCGAGCTCGAGCTCAAGGAGCTCGCGGTCCAGGGCCACAAGCTCGGGGAGCCGTGGGAGCAGCACCGCAGGAAGAACGTCTATCCGCGCCTCTATACCCGGACGGCGAAGCTCATGTGGGACGAGATATGCCTGCGCTCCGACCCTCAAGACTGGCACAACCTCTCCCCGCGCAACCGCCACCGCGGAGGAGATTGGAGCCGCAAAAAAAGCGGGCGCCCATGATATAATCCGGAGGCGCACAGCCCACCGCCATGACCATGAAGCCTTATTCCGAACGGACGCCCGACAGCCAGTACCAGCACCTTTTGCGCGACATCCTCGAGAAGGGCGTGCGCACGCCGAGCCAGCAGGGCGTGGATGCCCTGACCCTCATCGGCCCGGCTCCCCTCCATTTCAAGCTCGAGAACGGCTTCCCCCTCATCACCGAGCGCAATCTCGCCCCGAAGGAGAGCGAGGCCCTTCCGGTCACCATCTGGAAGCAGGCCATCGGCGAGATCCTCGGCTTCATCAACGGCGCCCGGACGCAGAAAGAGCTCGAGCAGTTCGGCTGCTATTGGTGGCGCCACTGGGTGACCAAGGAGAAATGCGAGAAGCGCGGCCTCGAAGAAGGCGACCTCGGCCCCGGCTCCTACGGCGCCGCTTTCCACGACTTCCCGACCAGCGAAGGACGGCCGTACGACCAGGTCAAAGCCGTCATCCAGCAGATAAAGGAGCAGCCCCATCTCCGCACCCATTTCATCACCCCGTGGATACCGCAATACATGATGCGCGGCGAGGGGCTGACCCAGAAAGTGGTCGTCTGCCCCTGCCACGGCTGGATGCACATCCGCATCATCGAGAACAGGCTGACCTTGCACATGTTCCAGCGCTCCTGCGACGTGCCGGTCGGCATGCCCCAGAACCTCATCCAATACGCCGCCCTCGCCGCCGCCATCGCCCAAGCGACGGGCACCGAGGCCTATGAATACGTCCATAGCATATCCGACGCCCATATATACGTCGATCAGGTGGATTCGGTGAACACCATGCTCTCCCGCGAGCCGCGCCGCCTCCCCACCCTGACGCTCAATCCCGACAAGAAGGACATCTTCGATTTCCGCCGCGAAGACTTCGCCCTTTCCGACTACGACCCGCACCCGGGTATCAAGAAGATCCCCGTGGCGATCTGATCGGCCCGCGCGACATGAACAAATTCATCAATCTCGTCCATATCCGCCGCGAAGACCAGAAGAAAGTGATGTCTGAGATCGCATCCCAGGGCCATTGCCCTTTCTGCCGGGAGAACCTCGAGAAGTACCACAAGAAGCCCATCCTGAAGGAAGGCGACTATTGGCTGCTCACGGACAACCAATGGCCCTACGAGAAGGTCAAGCACCAGCTGCTCGCCATATACAAGACCCATATCGAGCACATCAAAGACATGGACCCTGCGGCGGGAGCCGAGCTCATATCCCTCTTCAAGGAAGAGGCCTTGAAGAGAGGCATCGTCGGCGGCGGCATCGCCATGCGCTTCGGGAGCAACCCCGACAAAGGCACCTACGGCAGCACCGTCTTGCATATCCACGCCCACTTGATCGAGCCCGACCTCGACGCCCTCGAGCCCGGCGAGGCGTTCCGCTTCAAGTTCGGCCAGGCGAAGGACGACAGAAAAAAAGATTGACAGAGATATGCCTTGAGGGTAGATTCCTTATGAACCCTCAACCAAAGAAAGACCAGTTCTTGTGAACAATCAAATACTCGTCATCCCCGGCATCACTGATGCCCCGACATTGGCATGCATAGCCCGTTCGAGGAAATATGGGCAATATTGCAAAGCTGTGGCAGACGCCCTCGCCGGCGCATGCCCGTTCTGCAATCCTGACCCGACATACAACGTGCCCGTCGAAGTCGGATCTGCGGTCAGAATGCGGGTCCAGCATTGCAGGCCGCCAGAGAAGAATACCCGGCTCCATTTCCTCATCATCCCGCGGCAGCATGTCAAAAGCATAACCTCCCTCAGCGATGAGGAATGGCTGGAGGTACAGCACATCATCTTCGAATTAGGCGCAAAATTCGGCTTTGAATTCTCCGGTATATTGATCCGTAACGGAGACGCCACTCAATCCGCAGGCACGATCCAACACCTGCATATCCACGTTATGATCCCCGACGGAACCGGGCGGGTCGAGTCCCCTTTCTGCAAGACCCCGGAGGAAGAAGCTGCCGGCGTCGCACGCGCCATCGTCTTCGAGAAGATGCGGCAAGGGATGCCGTTCGAGTCATTGTCCCTGGATGAACAAGCCCTGGTGAAAGACCGGCTCGCCTGACCTGTTCCTTGTATGACTGTCCCCGCCTTCTAGGAGGCGGGGCTTTTATTGTCTCCGTCGCCCGCCTTCACGAACACGATCTCCACTCCCCGGCTCTTGAGGATGCGTTCGCCGTCGAGGACGCCGTAGCCGTCGGCATAATAGAGCTTCTTGATGCCGGAATAGGCGATGAGCTTGGCGCACGCCGGGCACGGGAAGGTGGTCGCGTACATCGAAGCCCCTTCGAGGGACTGGCCGCGCCGGGCCGCTTCGGCGATGAGCCTCGCTTCGGCGTGGAAGGACGTCGAGAGCTCGATATTCACCCCTTTCGAGAAGTCCGACCGCGGGTCCCCTTCGACGTACGGCATATGCTCGGAAGGCACCGCATGGTTATGCAGCATGTCCAGCACCGCGCCGTCCTTGACGATCGCCGCGCCGATCTGCCTCCAGATATCGGAGCTCTTCTCGGCCTCTTTCTTGAGCAGCCTGATCATCTCCTGGTCGCCCCGGTCGGCCGACACCGTCTGATCCGCCTCTACCGGGCGGTTCTCGAACGACTTATGCTTGTCCCAGCGCAAGAATATCCGGTCGAGCTCGACGTCGGCGCGGCTGAAGAGCCTGTCCCGGATGTCCCTCATGACCTCTTCGTCCGGCATGACGATCTTCGCGCCCGAAGCGGCCAGCTCTTTCAAGGCCGCTTCGTCGGCGACCTCGATCCTGTCGAACCTCTTCCAGGCCGCGAGCGACTCGGCCACCAGGGCCGGATCGAGGGCGCGGATATCCTTGGTCAATGCCTTGTACTCCGCCGTCACCCCGGTCCCGAGGAGATAGAGCGAGCGGGCCTCCTGGTGCCGCTCGAAGAAGCGCCGATAGCCCTCATGGAGCACCGGCACGTACGCAAGGATGACCGTCGTGCTATTTCCCTGCTTTGACATGGGCTCGTCCGAGCAGCGCGTCGCTGATCATGTCGGCCATGCGCGGGATGATCGCCTTCTCGAAGCGCTTGGCGAGCTTGAGCTGCATGCGGCGGATCTTGGCGCTGGTCGACGTGGTCGCCATCGGCTCCAGCGTCTTTATCACGCCGCAATACGCGGCCATCCGCTTCATCTTGGCTTTGCCGTATTTCTGCACCGTCTCTTCGGTCACGATGAGGACGTCCGGCCTGACCGTCTTGATGAGATGCCACTGGGGCATATGGTGCTCCTTGATGGTGACGATGTCGACGGGCCGGAGGTGGGTGACCATCTCCAGGCGCTCCGCCTGCGGCACGAGCGGCCGGTCGGGCCCCTTGCGGGCGCGCACTTTCTTGTCGCTGTCCACGCCGACCACCAGGAGGTCGCCGTGCTTCTTGGCCTCCTCGAAATAGCGGGCATGGCCGATATGGACCATGTCGTACGTGCCCTGGGTGAGGACGATCTTGAGGCCGATGCCCTTGCAGTGGTCGACGAGCTTCTTGAGCCTCCTGTAATCCGGCACGAACCGATCCTTGAAGTTGGATCCGATGCCGAATATCCCGCCGTTCGAGCTGTATCTTTTGATAGCCATCCTATGTGTCTAGATACGCTACCACAGCGGGAGCCATGCTACAATATAGTGACAAATCCCATGAGATGTTTCATCATCGCAGCAATGACCGCCGACGGGTACATCGCCAAAGATGAGGCCCATTCGCCCTTCAACTGGACGTCGAAGGAAGACAAGCATCGCTTCGTCGAGCTGACCAAGAAGGCCGGCGCGGTCATCATGGGCTCCAAGACCTACGCCACCATAGGCAAGCCCCTCAAGGAGCGCGTCAACATCGTCTATTCGCGCTCCAAGTCCTTCGACGGCGTCGAAGTCACCCAGAAAGGCCCGCGCGAGCTCCTCGACGAGCTCGAAGCCCGGGGCTTCAAGGAAGCGGCCGTCTGCGGCGGCTCCCACATCTATTCCCTGTTCATGAAGGCCGGCGCGGTCGCCAAGCTGTATCTCACCGTCGAGCCCCTCGTCTTCGGCAAAGGCGTCAGGCTGTTCGACGAAGAGATGAACTACGCCCTGAAGCTGAAGAGCGCCGGCCAAGCCGAGAACGGCGCCCTCCTCCTCGAGTACGACGTCGACTATCCGGTGAAGTGAGAGCCGCTATCGTTTCAGCTTCGACGCCCGCGCCTTGTATATGAGAGGCCGGAGCAGCGGCCGGTAGAGGTCATCCTCGATCGGGATGCTGACGGACCTCCTCCCCATCTTCGCCCCGGTGAAAGCCGCGGTCGCCCCTTCTATGACCGCTAGCGGCTGCTGCTCTGCCGCCTCCCCCATCTCTACGACCGCCGCCGACGCCAGGCAGTCGGCGACGTTCGTGCGCGAAAAAGCCAGCTTTCGGCCGAATATATCCGGCATGCCTCGATAATCCCTGACCCCTTCGAAGCCCGCGAAGCCGGTCGTGAGCCCGATCACCCCTGCCCGGAGCGGGAAAGTCCGGCTGTCGGTGATGAGCACCCCTAAGCGCTTCAGCTTATATGCGCGCATGAGCTCCGCGCGCAGCGCGCGGGCCGCTTTGAAGCTGTCGCGCGGCAGGAGGATGAGCTTGCCATCGGCGTTCGACGCGTCGATGCCGGCGGCCGCCATGAGCATGCCGTCCTTGAGCGTCAGATGGATATGCTTCGTCTTGATGACCGCGTCCGACTCCTTCTTTATGAGGCCGGCTTTCCCTCCCGGCGCTTCGGCCGAAGCCGTCCTCTTCTCGGCGAGAGCGACGACTTTCGAGGTGACGACGAGGATGCTCCTCTCGCGGAGGCGCGGCACATGCTGCCGTATGAACGGGCCGAGAGGCTCCCCTTCCATGAATATCCTGGTGCGTATGGGTGTGATGATCATATGAGAATGGTTACCGTTATAGGGCGCACGGAACAGGCCACCCTGTATCTAGGGTGGCCTGTGGATCGATCTGGAACGCGCTAGATCATGCTATTTCACGTCCACGCCCATCTGGCGGGCGGTGCCGGCGACGACCTTCATGGCTGCGTCGACGTCGTTGGCGTTGAGGTCCGGCATCTTGCGCTCGGCGATCTCCTTGAGCTGGGCTTTGGTGAGCGTGCCCACCTTGGAAAGGTTCGGCTTGCCCGATCCCTTCTCCTTCCCGATAGCCTTGAGGATGAGGCTCGAAGTCGGCGGGGTCTTGAGGACGAAATCGTAGGTGCGGTCCTCGTAGACGCTGATGACCACCGGGATCATGTCGTTGCCCATGCCTTTGGTGGCTTCGTTGAATTTCTTGGTGAAATCGCCGATGTTGACGCCGGCCTGGCCGAGGGTCGGGCCGAGCGGGGGCGCAGGAGTGGCTTTGCCCGCCGGAGCGATCACTTTCACTTTCTTGATTATCTTCTTTGCCATATGAGTGTCGTGAATGAAAAGACTACCTTAAACCTTCTTGACTTGCAAGAAATCGAGCTCGACGGGGGTCTCGCGGCCGAACATGGAGACCAGGACCTTGATCTTGCCGCGCTGGGTGTCGACTTCCCCGACTTTGCCTTCGAAGTCCTTGAACGGGCCGTCGGCCACCTTGACCAGGTCGCCCGGGACGAGGTCGATGGCGTGCTCGGTCTCCCCTTTGTTCATGCGGGCGAAGAGCGACTCGATCTCCTTGGCGTCGAGAGGCACCGGGAAGAGCCCGGACCCCACGAAGCCGGTGACGCGGGGCGTGTTGCGCACCACGTACCAGCTGTCGTCGGTGACGATCATCTCCACCAGGACATAGCCGGGATAGATCTTCTCCTCTTCCTCGACGCGCTTGCCTCCTTTGACCTTGATCTTCTTCTCGGTCGGGACGATGACGCTGAAGATCTTGTCTTCCATGCCGAGCGACTCGATGCGCTGCTTCAAGTTGCGGGCGACCGCGTTCTCATAGCCCGCATACGTGTGTATGGCGTACCAATTGCGCTCGCCGGTTGTCTGCTGTTTGGCCATGCTAGAAAAGGAGGGTGAGGAGGCGGGAGAACACGAAATCGCACGCTCCGAGGAGGAGAGCCGTGCCGATGGACACCGCCACCACCAGGACGGTGAAGCGGATGGTCTCCTGGCGGGTCGGCCAGTTGACGTGATTCATCTCGGCGCGCGTGTCTTTGATGTAATTAGCGATGCGATTCATGTGTTTCTATTAAAAAACCCCTGCGGGGGACGTGCAGGCATCATATCATAGCACCGCCGCGCAAGTCAAAACCCCCGCCGAAGCGGGGGTTTGTAGGCCGGCTATCACTGATAATTCAGGTCGAATGAGTATGTCGAGGCGCCGCTTTGCCCATCCCATATCTTGACGATGGTGGTGTAATTGTTCGAAGAGCTCGGCTGCTGGATGATCGTCGGCTGATTCCTGCCCACGACATTGGTGAGCTGAAGGGCTTTGCCATCCTGAGGCATGCCGCTCGGGCTCCCGAAATGGTAGCTGATCAAAGTGGCCCCTCCTCTGGTCATATTGGTGAGCGTCACCGTATTCCCTGTGAAATTGACATACACTTGCTCGTCATCGTTGAGCGATACGCTTGCGAGAGACACTTGAGTCCCTCCGCAGATAAGGGTGTTATCGACGTTGAACCCGGTGACGTACTGCCCATTCGGGCAGCTTTGCCCGGATGTGCTGGTCGCCCACTGGACCGTGCCATACTGGTCTGCGGCCGTCAGAACCGCTCCGGCAATGACGTTCGATGCTCCTCCGGGATTGAACTGAAGGCTGCTCAAGCCGAGGAGGCCCGTCTTCGCCTGATATGAAGAGCCGACATTGATCGGCGCAGCCACGTTGCCTCCGGGAGGATTGGACGGAGCAGCCGTCCATCCCGACGTCTGGGCCGCTACGGAGAGGGCTGCGGCGACAAGAAGGCCTCCGGCGGCGACGCCTATCTTGGCGAATGTTGAGGTGGTGGTTTTCATATCGAGATTAAGGTGAGGCTAATATTATTTATTCTGCAGCAATGACGCCACTTTCTGCTTCTGGGCGTCGGTAGCGGTCGCTTGCGACTGGGCGAGCTGGGATGCCACGCGGTTTATCTCCTCGGGCGAGGCTTTGACCGGCGCGGAGCTCAAGAGCGCGGCCACTTTGGCGCGTATGTCCGCCTGCTGGTCGGCCGCTTTCGGAGCGCCGGCCTGGTAAGTCGTCCACCAATACGCCAGGCCCAGGATGACGATCGCGGCGGCGGCCACGACGATCATGTTCATCGTCTTGTCTTTGTCCGCCGGGGACTTATTCGGGGAAGGGATCGGGTTCGGGTTGAGAGAGTAGGTGTCTACCATGCGCGTATTATATCACTCCGCATAGCCGGCGGAAGAGCCGGCAGCGGATGCATGGGGATAAAGGTCGGATATTACCGTATCTGGTAGGTTATCGATACCATGTCGGTCACTTTCTGGTCGCCGACGGGCACCTGGGGAGACGGGGCGACAGCGCCGGTCGAAGCGGCCATGGCCTTCACGCCCATGCCATATATCGGTTCCGGGCCGTTATTCTCGTAGAAGCTGGTGACGCCTGCGAGCGATACGCCGAGCTCCTTGGCGAGCTCTTGGGCCTTGGTCTGGGCGTCGGCGATGGCTTTCGCCCGAGCCTGGGCCTGGACAGCCGTCGGGTCGTCGATGGTGAAATCGAGGCCGTTCACCTGCTGAACGCCCGCCGATCCGATGGACGAGAAGAGGGAGCCGGCCGACGAAAGGTCGCGCACCTTGACCTGGATCGTCTCCGATACGTCATAGCCCGTGAGGACCTGCTTGCCGGGCGGGCAATATATCCCGGTGGCGCACGCCGTGCTCTGGTATTCATAGTGCGGCTGGATGGTGTAGGACTGGGTCGATATGTCCTTGTCGGCCACTCCGCCGGCGCGGACCGCCGTCAGGGCCTTGTCGATCTTGGCCGTCGCGGCGCTCTGGGCGTCGGCGACCGTCTTGGCGGTCTCCGTCACCGAGAAGGAGAACGTGGCGACGTCGGGCGTAGCCAGGGCGTCTCCGGTGCCGCTCACGGTGATGGTGTCAGTCTGATTCGGGTTGGCCCCGACGTACTCTATGGACTTGAACTCGGCGACGGCGGCGGCGAGCAGGAACAAAGCCAGCAAGCCGATCGTCGCGATCGAAACGTTCCAGAACGCTTTTGGTATGTTATTCATGATGGTTATTTTCGCATAGGTCTGCGAGATTCTCAAATAAAGCGAGGACGGTCATCGGCCCGACGCCGCCCGGGACCGGAGAAAGGGCTCCGTCAGGCCCCAGAATGGGAGCCGCCGCGGCCGCGTCGACGTCGCCGACGAGGGCGTCCCCCTCCCTGCTGATGCCGATGTCCACGACCGTCTGGCCGGGACGGACATGGGCCGCTCCGACCAGGCCCGGCTTGCCCGCCGCTACGATGATGACGTCCGCGGCGGCCGTTTCTTTCGCGAGATCGGCGGTCTTGGAATGGCAGACGGTCACGGAAGCGCCCCGCTCCCGGCAGAGCTCCGCCGTCGGGGCGCCGACGAGGGCCGACCGGCCGATGACGCAGGCCTTCTTGCCCGCCAGCCCGATGCCGTAGAAATCGAGGAGCTCCCCTACCCCCCGGGCGGTCGCCGGCCGGAGCTCGTTCGCGCCGGTGATGGCGTCGACGTCTTTGGCCGGGCTGACGGCGGCGAGGATGGCCGCCTGACGGCTTTTGAGGCCGTCGGGCAGCGGCAGCTGGACGATGACGCCGCCGACGGCCGGGTCGGCGTCGAGGGCGCGGATCTCGGCGACGAGCTCCGCTTCGCCGACCCCTTCCGGCAGGAGGATATGCTTCACGGCCGCGCCCGCTTCCGTGCCGAAGCGCTTCTTGGCGTTGACGTATGCCGTGCTGTCCGGGCGCGCGCCGACTTGGACGATGGCGAGCGACGCCGGGGCGCCGCGCGCCGCCAGGGCGGCGAAGCGCGCAGCGAGGCCTTTCATGAGCGAAGCGCGGGCGATTCGCCCGTCGAGGATCTTCATGGCTGAACTATATATCGAAACCGCCGCGCCGACAAACCGCCGCGCCTCACTCCCTCGACCACCGGGCGAATATGCCCGCCGGCAGGAGCCTGCCTTTCTCGCCCGCTTCTGCCACGGCGAGCTCGCCGATCTCGATCGTCCCGCCATAGTCTTCGGCGAGCGGAAGGAGGTCGTTCCCGTACGCGATGGCGGAATAGCCGGCGGAATAGCCGTTGATCAGGAAGAAGAGCGGGTCCGGCGAGAGGAGCTTCCTGCATCCTTCGATGAGCGGGAGGAGATGCTCCTCGATCTTCCAGACCTCGCCCGAAGGGCCGCGCCCGAACGCCGGAGGGTCCATGAGTATGCCGTCATACGTCCGGCCGCGCCGGGCTTCCCGCTCGACGAACGTCCGGGCATCCTCGACGATCCAGCGGATCGGCGCATCCTTCAGGCCGGAGAGGGCCGCGTTCTCGCGGGCCCACGACACCGCCGACTTCGACCCGTCGATATGGGCGGCTTCCGCCCCCGCGGATGCGCACGCCAGGGTGGCGCCGCCGGTATAGCCGAAGAGGTTGAGGACCGACGGCCGCGGGCCGCGGGCCCCGCGCTTCGCCACGAGCGACCGGAGCCATTCCCAATTCGGGGCCTGCTCGGGGAAAAGGCCGGTATGCTTGAACGCCGTCGGCTTGATGAGCATGTTCAGGCCGGCGAACGAGGCCGGCCATGACGCCGGCAGCTCCTTCCGGAAAGCCCAGTCGGCGCTCTTCTCGTCGCGGGTGAAATAGGCGTCGGCGGCCGCCCAGCGGGCTTTCGGCAGGCGCTTGGGCCAAAGGGCTTGCGGGTCGGGCCGGGCCAGGACGAAGCCGCCGAAGCGCTCGAGCTTCTCCCCCTCCCCGCTGTCGAGGAGCTCATAGCCGTCGCTCGGCCCGGTCGTGAGGATGCGCGGCTCGGTCATATATTCACGCGAGCGGAGCGCCGGCCGCAGGGAGCGCCGGCCCCCGGGGGCGATAGCGCGCCCATATCCACGCCGCGATGGCGAAGATGAGCGTCGACGTGCCGGCCGATCCGAGGCAATAGAGGCAATAGTCGTGGAGAGCGAAGGCCATGATCGATACCAAGGCCGCCGACGCGAGCAAACCGAGCGGCGACAGGAAGATGGCTGCCCTCAAGAACGGCTCATGCGTCCCTCCGCTCCCGTGCTTGCCTTCGAGGCATGCGAACGCGCACCCGGCGATCAGGAGATAATAGAGCGCGCCGAGGAGCGACACCGGCACGCCGAAGACCGTCGAATAGGCGCTCGTCAGCACCGTCTCGCAGCTCCCGACGGCGCACGGCGGGATGACGTCGCGATAATGCTCGATGGTGAGGTACGAGGCGTCGAGGAGGCCGATCAGAGCCACCGCCAGCAAGAGGGCCGTCGCGGCCGTCGGGACTTTAGTGAGCGGCCGCATCGATGATGGCTTGGAACTGGCCGTAGCTCTGCGGATTCTCGATCGCCTTGCCGTTCACGAAGAACGTCGGGGTGGCGTCGATGCCGAGCTGCTCGCCTTCGGCGAGGTCGCGCTGCATGGCTTCTTTGGCCGCCGGGCTATCGATATCCGCCTTGAATCTCGTCATGTCGAGGCCGAGGCGCTGGGCATAGCCGTCGAATATCTGGTGCGGGTCGGCCAGCTCCGTCCAGTCGGCGTGGTTCTGGAAGAGCACGTCGAACATCTCCCAGAACTTGCCCTGCATGCCGGCCGCTTCGGCGGCTTGGGCGGCGAGCGGCGCGTTGGCGTGCTGCGGCAGCGGGAAGTGCCTGAAGACGAAGTCGACCGTCGTCGACGAATGGCTCAAGACCTGTTCGACGATCGGATAATACGCCTCGCAGGCCGGGCATTGGAAGTCGCCGTATTCGATCAAAGTGACGGGCGCTCCGGCCGGGCCGCGCATATGGTCGGCGGCCGTTATCGGAGCGGGAGCACCGAGATTGGCGTTGGCGCCGGCAGACGACTTATTCATGGCGACGACCAGCCCCCATATGACGAGAGCCAGCACGACGAGGAAGCCGATCCAGAATGCGATGCGTTTGGTGTTCATAGGAGCTGATTATACGAGAGCGCCGGGAAAGGAGCAAGGCGAAGCCGCATCATTCCGCCGCGCTTCTCTGGCTCTTGATGTAGCGATATTCATGAAGCGTCAGGAGGACGACGGCCGCGTCGAGGACCGTCACCGCAGCCAGCCACCATGACGGGTGCAGGGCGTACTGGTATCCCTGATAGGCGATGAAGGCCATGAGCACAGCCACCGACGCCGGATAGGCCCAGAGCTTCTTCGCGAGAAGGCCCGCTACCAGGAAGCCGACCACCAGGCCATGGCTCACCAGGTAGAGCGCCGCGATATGCTGGAACGGCACGGAGAACTGCTTGGCGGCATGCATGAGATAGTTCGAGAAAGGGTCATTGGGGTCTTCAGCCAATTCGTCCGCCGTAAGAGCGGTGGCTAGCCGCAGCACCAGGGACGGGCTGACGAACAGCAGAGCGACCCCGCCGACGAGCTCGGATGCGGCGTGCAGCCCTTTCAGGATGACGCTCGCGTCGAATATGATCCGGATCTTGTCCTCGCCAAGGGCCCACTTCATGGACCGAGTATATAGCAGACGCTACGCCGGCGCCACCATGTCCCCGAGGAACGCTCTGAACTCTTCCGTGCGCGGCTCCTGGCGGACCGCTTTGTAATGCATGAGCGGGCTGTATTCGGTCGTATATTCGTAGTGGCCGCGCACTTCCCCGTCGTCGAATATGCGGATATGGTACTGATGGCTGAAGCCGTCCGGCTTGCGCAGGCTCACCAGCTCCCCGGCATCTTCCCAGGCCACAAAATGGTTGCCGAAGCCCTGCGCTATGAGCCTGTCGGCCAGGGCCTGCGGGGAGACCCCGGGCGCCAGCTTCCCGAGAAGGAATCGCTGCCGGCAATCATGGCGCACGACATGGAGCGACAGGAGGGCGTCGCGCACATACGGGTGGAGCGGAGCGTACGCCTTCCAGAACGCGTACTTGAGCATGTTGCGGGGCGTGGACGGACGCGCGAGCCGCGACGGCGGAAGGCTCTTCCGCCACGCCTCGATGTCGGCCGTGCGTTGTGCGCTCTGGGTCGGCATATCTTGCTTCGTATGGCGATTCTACCATACCGGCCGCCGGCCACGAAGGCACGCCCTGCGCGATAAAAAAGGGCATCCAACGGATGCCCCGGACCGGTCCTGCTTCACAGAGCCGATTTGCATATGGCCACCGCGAGCAGCAGCGCCCCCGCCGCCACGAAGACTGGACCCGTGAGATCGGGCCTTTCTCCGCTTCGGCGGTCATCTTCCGCTTCGAATGCGCGCCTCTTGAACAGCTCGTGCGTGGCCCGGTCTTTCTCCAGATAGGCCTGCCGCCAAAGGTCGCTGACCTCCTGTTCCGTCGGGACGCATCTGAAGTCGTACCGTATGACCAGCGATCCTATGACGGCGGATACCGCTCCGGCGAAACAACAGAGCGCCGCGACGAGCTTGGCGCCTACAATAATGCTTAACATAGAACTCACCTCTTTCTTTAAAAGGTTTTCCTAATGAAAACACGCCGACTATCATCGTGTCAACAAAAAAGCCTGTCGAATGCTACCCTGTGCCCGCCTAATCGGCACGACGCCACGGCCCCGAAGCGCGAAGCACGGGGCTTTTTTATGCCTCGAACCGATAGTCGCTCACATTGAATATGTCTAAGCCGTAATAGTCCCTGTGCACATATGCCTGGTCGACGAACACCGCGTCCTCCCATTTGAGCCCGAGCTTCGAGGCCCCTTCCCTCACCTTGTCCTCGGACGGGCCCTCGATCTCCAGCACCATCGGGATCTTGGGCCAAAGATCCATGTCGAACGTGATGCCGTCGAAGGCGAAGGTATCCCTTTTCTTCTCCTGGTACCGTATGAGCGGCACGCCGATGGCCTTTATGAGGGCCACCGACTCCCCGGCATCGGAGACCTCCACTTCGATCTCCTGGGTGCTGTCGACCGCCCACGTGGCATTGGCTTTGTATGTGACCCACGATTTGGTCCCGTCGGTCCTCACCCGTATCCTGCGGTTGTCCTTCCGCCATTCGGGATGGAAGAAGATCCATTCCTTGAAGAAGAAGCTCCCCTCCTTCTTCGCCCCTATCTTGCCGAGATCCTCCAAGACCTTCTTAGGGTCCAAGTTCAGCCACCTCGCCTCGATCTCCTTTTGGCCTTTCATGGGGATGATTATATCATTAAGGTACAGGCATACTATGTATCTTTTCAGGAAATTGACAGAAGAGCTCATAGGAGTAATGTATACGCGGAGCCAGGCTTGTCGAAAAACGAGCTTGTCTGTCTTTTGTAAATTCAACAATGAATACCTAGGAGGAACGACAAATGGACACAGATACCGATATAGTGTGCACGCGCAATGGATCGGATTCTGTTCAAGATCCATTCGTTGTCTCGACCGCTGACAAGCGGTTGCTCGAACAGGCAGAACCGAGCCTCGCCGACATGGCGATGCTGGAAGCGGAAGAACGGAAGATGGCTGAAGAGCTCGAAGTCGATCCGGGGCATAACGGCGAGAAAGACTTCGCTCCCGGGGATTTTTACTTCAAGGAAGTGAAGCGCCATAAACTGCTCTCTCGGAGCGAGCTGAACGAGCTCCATGGACAAGGAATGAGGGGAGACCAGGAAGCGAAAGAGCGCGCCATCATCTGCAACCTCCGGTTCGTCTGGACGCTCGCCGGAAAATACAGGGACCGAGGCCTTTCCAGAGACGATCTGATCCAGGAAGGCACCATCGGCCTTATGAAGGCGTTCCAAAAGTTCGAACCGAGGAAGGGCTATCGCTTTTCGACCTATGCGTTCTGGTGGATCAGGCAGGCAATGACAAGAGCCATAGAGAACCAGGCGTCGCAGGTGAGATTGCCGGTCCATGTGCAGAACTTGCAGAAAAAGATCCGCAGCAAAGCAGTAGAGTTACGTCAAAGACTGGGACGACGGCCGAGCGTGCAAGAGATCGCGAAAAGCGCCGGCTGCACGGAAGAAAAAGTGCAGGAAGCATTCGATGGAGTCGGCCATGCCGCATTCTCATTCGATCAGCCGAACGAATACGATGACGGCGAAGACGGAAAGAGGATCGACCACTTCGTCTCAGATTCTCAGGCGAGCCCGATCGAGGAGATCCTCAAAAAGGAAGCCATCGAAGAATCGGCTTCCCAACTGGCATCCTTGCTATCTGCCCTTGATTCAGTGCCAGAGAAAGAGCGCCGGATCTTCAAGCAGATGTACGGACTGACCGAAGAGACTGCCCGTCTCTATATGACGCTTGAGATCGTATCCTCGCGCGTCAAGCTCACGCGGGAGCGAGTGCGCCAGATCATCGAATTGGTATGGAGGAATCTGGCCAAGCGCTTCCCCGATCTGAAGCTATCGCCCGAGACGTTGAGCATATTGCGCCAAGACCTCGGCCTCTTCGAGAAGATCTGGACTGAGGCGAACGCTGCCGATAGGTCAACGCCTATCGGGGCAGGCAGGGCTCGAAAGCTCATAGGCCTGAAGGCCTTCAAGGAATGGGACGCTGGGCGCCTCTTGCACGTCCGCGCATCGCCGGCCTATGCGAACTGGCGGCCGATGAATAACGGCCGGTTGCAGCCGCAGGCCGAATCGCTTATCGCATTCATCGCCTTCGCATATGAATTATCCGAAGCGGCGATACGGGGGTCAGAGAAGCAAAGCGCCGAGACAAGATGGGCCCGTCTCCTCACAGTGTTCATCATGGCGGAAGATCTGGGCATGAGCCTCGATTCCATGCGCCCATTCTTCGCTCTGCCATACGGGGCCATATCGGCATCTTCCCATAAGGAAGCCGCTCGGATCATGGGAACGGACCCTCTTATGCGCCAAGATGTCGATGGCCTTCGATCGCATTTCCGCTCGTTCATCAAACAATGACCGTGAAGCAACAGCTCATATCTGTTGCTTTTTTAGTACAAAAAACCGCGGAGATGCATTCCG
The DNA here is from genome assembly GCA_028865095.1 of Patescibacteria group bacterium. Lineage (GTDB taxonomy): Bacteria > Patescibacteriota > Minisyncoccia > Phycocordibacterales > PALSA-1337 > C7867-002. The sequence continues at coordinate 29,186 of JAGWLA010000006.1, forward strand.
CGGCGATTATGACCCATCATGTGCCCGACATAGAACGGTTGATCTTTCCCTTGAATTCCCTGAGGATCCTCTCGAAAGATTCGATCTTTTCCACAAAAGCCATCCGTTCCTGCAAACCCCTGCTTTTGAGGATGTGGCCGAGCTGCACCTCTGAGAGCTGATTGAAGTCAGTCAGGCTCGAAAGAGAATTCTTGACCGTGGTGGCAATGCGGGAGAACTCTTTGTTCGGCATCATCGTCCTATGGGTCATCCCTCTCTCGCGAAGAGTATTCCTGATCAGGTTGGCCGCCTGGCTCATGCCGAGAGCCGACTCGCTTATCTGCTTCGCGAGCTCCAGCTGCAGCGGCATATTGATATCTGTGAGCATCAGGGCCACCGACAGCTTGATGAGCTTCTCTTCCGGCGTATTTTCCGGTTCCAGAAGCCGCTGGACTTCGGGGTCGAGCTTGAGAAGATTGCAATACTGCACTATCGTCCCAGTGGAACACCCCATGATCCGCGCGACCGCCTCAAGCGTCTCGCCTAGTTCGCGCAATCTTTTGATGGCATAGGCTCGTTCCATCGGTGTATGCTCGTCTCGACCGAAATTCGCCGCTACCGATTTCTTGAACTGGGTCTTCGGGCTGCAATCGGGATCGACTTGGATCTTGAGGGACCGATTGAGCATGATGCAGGCGCGGTATCTCCGCTCTCCGTCGGTGAGCTCGAATTCGAACCCGTCTTCCGGCGGATCGAGCCTTCTTACGGGCGAAGGGGTCGTCTGTCCCACTTCTTCGATGCTATCCGCAAGCTCCCGTAGAGATTTCGGATTGAAATACTTTCTGGGCTGGTTAGGCATCGGCCTGACTTTCCGGCAAGAGACCAGGAGGATCTCGCCGATCTTCTCGTCAGGGCGTTGAATTCCGTTGAGCGTACCATCGGTAACTTCCATAGCTAGCTCCTTCCTATATGTATGTGGTTTGTGTGATGTTCGGGTTTTAACAGAAGACTATGCCACCAGATGCCATTAGTCAACTGGTGTGGAGGGTGCACGGGTCAGGATTTGTTATACTCACCCCATGGCCAAGGAGCGAAAAATCGTCGAGGCAGTGAAATCGCCAATCGTCGTGGCTTTGGAAGAAATCGGAGCGATCACAAATACCACCGAGGATGCCACAAAAACACCCATTCCTAGGCATATTCAAGGCATGGACTCGTCGGTTATAAATAATACCTTCAGGGGTGCCGTCGTGGAGGATGTTAGAACTGTGTTTGAGAGGAGGAATGATACAACAATTTACATTCCTTCCTTTGGTCTTTTTACAATTAATCAGGAAAGTGTTCGCATACCAGAATAAAGCATCAGGAAACCAAAACAGACCAAACCGAA
>JAGWLA010000007.1 GCA_028865095.1 Patescibacteria group bacterium
GCTCTTGGCGCGGAGAGCGACCGCCTCGAAATACGAGTCGACCACGAAGAAGGGGATATGGTCATGGAGCTCCAGCACGGCGGCCGTCTCGAAGAGCCCGTGGCCGTAGGCGTTCGATTTGAGGACCGGAGCGATGCGCCGCCCGCCGACGCTCTTCTGGAAGGCGGCGAGGTTGGAAAGCAGGCGGCCGCGCGAGACCGTCACCGATATGAGCGGGTCGTACATGAGGAAACGGTGTCTCCACAAGCGGCGCAGGAAGCCTTTCATACGTGAATGATAGCGCGTTTTCGCTCCGCGGGGCAAAGAAAGAGAGTATTGACTTTATATAATAAACATGTTAGTATATAGACACAGGGCGCATTGTAGCCCTTTTTGATTGTTCATTGAAAGCCGCATAGCGAACCAAAGCCCCTACCTGTTGTATGGGCGTACGGCTGGCAATGACAAAGGAAACCTCGTTATGAAAATAAGCACAATGGTCATCGTCGTGGGCTTGGCGGCAATCGCCGTCATCGCCCTGTTGCCCAAAAGCGGCCAGATCGCCGCCCCTCAACAACAAACCTCAACGGAAGCCCGACCTGTTCAAACGGGCCAAAGCGAAGGGGCGCTCCACAATGGAGCTGCCGCGAATGCTGTGAAAGTCCGGATCAGTGGGATCACATTCCGCTGAACGGAGACGAAGGCGAAACAACGCAAAACAACGAAAGAAATGAAAGGAACGAAAGAAACGATATGAAAATCAAGCATCTCCTCGGCAGCCTCTTCGCAGCTTGCGGCATCGCCGCCATGGCGCATGCCCAAGAGGCATCAACTGGCGGTTCAGCGCTGTCTGTCGATAGCCTGGCTTCGCTCACCAACCATGATGAGCTCGTCGGGCATATGTTCAAGAAAGTGGAAGGGGTGCTGGTGTCGTTCACCGACACGGCCTCCGCGAATAGCAGCGACCCGCAGCTGTTCTTCGCCTACACCAACGAGGTGAAGTCCCTGCAAGACATCATGGGGGTCATCACCAATTGGTGGGTCAACATACCCACCCTCTCAACAAGCGCCCCGGTCTCGATATCGGTGGCGTTCTATGACAGCGCCGACCAGAACGCGATCATGGGCTACGTCCCTTCCGAGAAGGGAAGCCCGGCATCGCCGCCGACGAAATTATTCGAAGGCTACAATGGCGGCATCCCGATCCGCGACCAGTATGGGCAGCTCGTGCTGCCGGAGTATGCCGAGCGGATACAGATGAGCTTGGCATCCGGCGTCTATGTGGCCATGACGAATGTCGTCACGGCCCGCATAGTCTATACGAACGCTGCCGGGCAATACATAAGCCAAAACCTCGCTGTCGATTACTTGCGAGGGTTCAGCTTCCCGTCTGATCTGGCAGGGAATGCCGTCGTGGTCATCGGGTCGTATCAGTTCACCGACAATGGGGTCTATTATGCGCAGCATGCATATAGCCTCTCCGCTGGGGCCCAGGAAGTGCCGATCGACACCGTGCTCGTCAGGGCGCTGATCGGAGGCTCCGATGACATCGCCGCGTTCAGCGATACCTATGACATGAGCGTCCATATATATTCGTATATTGGCTATGGCAAGGTCCCGATGGTCATGGCCACTTGCAGCCATGACCAAACCGCCTATCTATCGATCACCGATCAGGTAGGGAACCAGGCCACCTCCTTCATCATCGAAGACGAGGCGACGGGCATCCGCACCACGGTGGCCGTCCCGCAAGGCCAGCAAGGGGTGCAGGTCACGCTTCCCAAAGGGGTATACTACATATATTCCCGGGGCTTGGATCTCAAGCCGTGGGAAACATATGCCTACGGACCGCCGGCAGTAGGCTGATCCGCTATCCAATCGCGACCCGCAGATCTATGATCTGCGGGTTTTTTGCTGTCCGGTGCTCCATATTGCAAGGGGGATAGCCATATGATATAGTCCCTTGACCCACAGCCATGTCCCAAGACTCACTCATCATATTGAAGAACAAGCAGACCGGCGAGGTCTATTATACGCGCAAGAACAAGAAGAAAGTCGAGAAGAAGATCGAGCTCAAGAAATACTCGGCCAAGCTGCGCAAGCACGTCGCCTTCAAGGAGGCGAAGAAATAGGGTAGTATAGAGATGCCCTCTTTTCCATAGGGGCGATTAGTTAAGTGGCATAACTGCGGTCTCCAAAACCGCTGTCCGAGGTTCGATTCCTCGATCGCCCGCAGTTTGACAGATAAGCATTAAGTATGGTAGCATACTTACGTTACTATACATACACAACATCATGACAACGACCAATGCCGGTTCGGACAATAATAAGTATCCTCTCTTGGCCGCAGGGCTCCTCCTGGCCGTCGCCGTCGCCATCGGCGCGACGTCGCTCTACCAGGGCTCGCACCCGGCCGCCCGGCCTTCAGCCGACGCGTCGAAGCCCGCATCCTTGGCCCTTCTCGATGCCGGCAACGTCGCTGCGGTGGGCGCTCTCCAGCACATCCGCTGGTCGTCCCAGAACTATGCCGCCCCGACCGTGTCTATCGACCTCATCCGCAAGGTCTCCGATCAGCCTGCGAAGTACGTGCTGGTCCGCCAGATCGCTTCCTCAGCCGCCAACAATGGGGACTTCGCCTGGACGCCCGAAGCTTCGGACGCCGGCCCCGGCACCTATATCCAGATCGCCTGCGCCCAGAGCAGCCAAGCGTGCACCGCTTCGCCGCTGCCGCCGAGCCCTGTCTCGATCGGCGAATGACCTTCAGCGCATGCCTTCGGGCATGCTAGAATACGCTTCTTATGCATAGGGAAAGAGCCATCACCGCGGAAGCGGTCAAGCGCGTCCTGCGCACATATTTCGGGCGCTATCGGGCGGAGCCGTGGAGGGCGTCCGCGGCGTTCTTCTTTCCGGCCATAGGGTCGGTCCTGGTCTTCTTCGTGCCGCCCCTCATCGTGGCCCAGATCGTCAACCTCTTCACGTCCGGCGGCATGACGTCCCTCGCCCAGGCGTGGCCGTACGTGGCTGCGTTCGCCGCATTGTGGGCGGCCGGCGAGATCGCCTGGCGCATCGGCCTCCATCAGCTCATCCGCCTCGAAGAGCGGAGCATCGACATCCTGATGAACGATTCTTTCTCCCGGCTCATGTCCCGGGATTACGGCTTCTATACCGACCGCTTCGTCGGCTCCCTGACCAAGATGGCCACGGCTTTCACCCGCGGCTTCGAGACGTTCACCGACACCCTGACGTTCAACGTGGTCACGAACATATTCCCGCTCATCTTCGCCGTCATCGTCCTGTGGCATTATTCTCCGTGGATCCCGCTCCTCCTCCTCGGCTGCATCCTCATCGCCGCAGCGGTGGGACTGCCCATCATCCGGAAGCGCTCGAAGCTCGTGGCCGTCCGCCATGAAGCCGGCAGCCGCTCCGCCGGCCGCCTGTCCGACGCCCTGACCAACATCTTCGCGGTCAAATCCTTCGCTAAGGAGGAAGAGGAGCGCCGCCGCTTCGGGCCGTTCGTCGAGAGCTATGACACCGCGTTCCGGAAAGCGGCGGACTTCCAGAACCTGCGCTTCGACATGGCCATATCCCCGGTCTTCGTCCTGACCAATACGGCCGGCTTGGCGGCGGCCATCTTCTTCGCCTTCACCCTCGGCCTGCCCGCCGGCACCCTGGTGGTGGTCTTTGCCTACTATTCCCAGATCACCGGCATATTCTGGAACATGAACCGGATCTATCGCAACATCGAGTCGTCGGTGGGCGAAGCGGCGGAGTTCGAGCAGCTCTTCATCGAGCCGACCCGGATCAACGACGCCCCGGGCGCCGCGCCGCTCCGCACCAGCGGGGCCACGGCGAGCATCGCCTTCGAAGGGGTGGATTTCGCCTACGCCGCCGCCGCGGAAGGGAAGGAGCCGTTCCTCAAGGGCTTCGACCTCCGCATCGAGAAAGGCCAGCGCGTCGGCCTGGTCGGGCCGAGCGGCGGCGGCAAATCGACCATCACCAAGCTGCTCCTGCGCTTCGACGACCCGCAGGCGGGCCGGATCACGATCGACGGCCAGGACATCGGCGCGGTGACTCAGGCGTCGGTGCGCCGGGCCATCTCCTACGTGCCCCAGGACCCGCTCCTGTTCCACCGGTCGCTGGCGGATAACATCGCGTACGGCGCCGACGAAGCCTCCCGCGAGGACGTGATCGCCGCCGCCCGGCTGGCTCACGCCCATGAATTCATCGAAGGCCTCGCGGACGGCTATGACACCCTGGTCGGCGAGCGCGGCATCAAGCTCTCCGGCGGCCAGCGCCAGCGCGTGGCCATCGCCCGGGCCATGCTGAAGAAGTCGCCCATCCTCATCCTCGACGAAGCCACCAGCTCGCTCGATTCGGAGTCGGAGCGCTACATCCAGGAAGGCCTCTGGGAGCTCATGAAGGACAAGACGGCCCTGGTCATCGCCCACCGCCTCTCCACCATCAAGCACCTCGACCGCATCATCGTCCTCGACGCGGGCAAGATCGTCCAGGACGGCACCCACGACGAGCTGGTGGCGCGCCCCGGCCTCTATGCCACCCTCTGGAGCCGGCAGTCGGGGCAGTTCCTGGAGCAATCGTAGGCCGTAGCGCGCGACAAAAAAGCGGCATGTTGCCGCTCGCTCTCATATCGTATGCTGCCGATCCGTTAGCCGGAGGCCTCATTGGGGACCGCTTTCGCGGCTCACCCATGAAGGGTTCAGCAGGGCTTTCTGGTACTGGACGAGCATCTCCTCGTCTGTGAGGGGCATGGGAGCGCCGGAGCTCGCGTCCACAAAGCCGCCCTCGGCTCTTTCCAGCTTCCTGTTCGGGTAGAGGCGCGTCATCTCCCGTATCATCATGTCGCGTCCCGCAGGCGTGAAGAGCCTGCCATCGTCGCTATCGTTGTTCATATTCATCATGCGGCACCTTTCTACTGCCAGCCACGATATTACCTCTATGCAACGGCTTGTCAACAAAAAAGCCGCCGATGGCGGCCCGTGCTCGCTATCCGTCCTTATCGATGGCCGATGAAGGCTGAAGGCATGAGCACAGTATCGTGACCCGATCTTCCGGATCGTCGATTCGTATGGCTCTCAAGCCCCAGCGCCGCACCGAGTATCGATCCTCGCTGATCATGATCCTGAATTGCTGGCGGCGTATCCACTGGTCGTCCAGCGACGCGACCGTCCTCCTCGGATCCGCAAAATATCCGCAATTCCAGTCAATCTCTCCGAGCGTGACGGATGCCGGAGACAGGATGATATCGAGAAGGCCGTCGGCGCGCATCTCTGCGAGCGGTCCCGCAGATACTTTCGTCTGCCACGCATCGCCTCTGGCCCAGCCTTGTTGTATGTATATGTGTGCTCCTTCGGGCAAGAATACCCTCAGGCCTTTGATCAGTATTCTCATAACGTTCACCTCGTCTGATACTACTCCCGCCATGTGCTCCGTCAAGCTATAATGCTGCCATGTACCGCAAAGCCAAAGCCCATTTCAAGAAAGCCGACCCGATCCTCTATGAGGCTGCGCGGCGCCATCGGATCGACGACATCGTCCCGTCCCGCGACCTCTTCGGCGACCTGGTCTTCGCCATCGTCAACCAGCAGCTCTCGAGCAAGGCGGCTATGACCATATATGCCCGGTTGGAAGGGAAGCTGAAAGGGAAAGCCGGCGCGAAGCGCATCTCTCCGGACGCCATCTTGAAGCTCCCGCTCCGGAGCTTGCGCTCCGCCGGCCTCTCCGGGGCCAAAGCGGCGGCCTTGAAGAGCCTGGCCGCGGCCGCCGCTACCGGCGCTCTCGATCTCGCCGTCCTGCGCGCCCATCCCGACGACATGGTCATCGAGATCCTGACGTCCGTCAAAGGCATCGGCCCCTGGACGGCGGAGATGATCCTCATGCATTCCCTCGGGAGGGAAGACGTCTTCTCGAAAGGCGACCTCGGCCTGCGCAAAGGGATCATGCGCCTCTACGGCTTGAAGGCGATGCCGAGCGACCGCGTCATGGACCGCCTCGCCGCCCGCTGGTCCCCCTATCGCACCTATGCCGCCAAAGTCATCTGGCGGGTGGCGGACGAGAAGAAGCGATAAAAAATCGCCGGACTGGCGTCTGGCGATGAGCGCGCATGGTGGTATTAATAGCGCTTATACATCTTCTTGTGCAGCCCCGCGGTCGGTATGTCGAATTCTTCCGAATCGACTTTCCAGCCCTGCTTCTGGTAGAAGCCGATGGCCAGCATCCTGGCATTGCACCAAAAGAGCCGGACGCCCGAATCCGCGACGATGGTCTGCGCCGCGACTTCCAAAAGGATCCGGCTGATGCCGAACCCTCGATACGAGGGATCGGTGCACATGCCGCGCAGCTGCCACCCGTTGCTTTCGCGATAAGGGCAGTCGAAGAAGCTAGCGCAGGATATGACGGGCCCTTCGTCGCCGTGCGGTCCTGGCGGGAACGCCGCGACATGCCAGGTGGCGTCCCGCTCGTCGCCGGGGAAGCGCGCCGTCTCGGGCGGCAATCCGGGCCGGAGCACGCGGTGGCGCAATGACAGGATGATTTCGGCAGATACGTGATATATGACCACGCCCTGTCCCGGAAGGTCTCTCAACAGTTCATTCATAGCGGTAGATCCTGGACCAGATATTAGCCCTGTTGTATCGTTTGTCAATCATGGCCAAACCCCTCACCCTCATCTTCGCGCGCATGAAGTCCTTCCTCGACGACCTCGCGCGCGACTACGCAGGGAAGCGCGTCATGGTCATCGGCCACCGCGCCACCCAATACGCCATCCAGCACCTCCTCGAAGGCACGCCCTACGAGACCCTCCTCACCACCCATTTCAAATGGCAGCCCGGGTGGGTGTATGAGGTATAATTGTTGACATGAACAATGATGAGATCAGAGAGCAAGCACTTCTTTTTGCCAAGAAGAATAAGATCCGTTTGGCTAAACAGCTTACGGATCCAGCTATCTATCTGCCGGAAGAATTTCCCGTCTCTGTCTTCATGGCTGGTTCGCCTGGCGCTGGAAAGACTGAGTTCTCAAAAGGGATAATCAAAATACTCGAGAAAGATAATGGTGGACATATCGTCAGAATAGATGGCGATGAAATTCGACAGCTCATGCCGGGATACACAGGAAGCAATTCACGTTTGTTTCAGGGAGCGATATCGCTCGTCGTCGAAAAGATGCATGATCTACTCTTGCATAGTAGACAGTCATTTATCTTAGACAGCACGTTCACGAAGCATGAGAAGGCTGTTTCCAATATCAGGCGATCTCTAGACCATGGCCGTATCATCCTCATCTTTTATGTGTACCAAAAGCCAGATATCGCATGGGAATTCACTAAAGCCCGAGAAGAGAAGGAAGGAAGAAATATCCCCAAAGATGCCTTCATAGAAGAGTTTTTGAGCGCAAGAGACACTGTCGATAGGATCTCGAGAGAATTTGGCACCAAAGTGATGGTGTACGTTGTTAGAAAGGATTATACCACGAATGCTGTTGAATCCGTAGACAACATGACCTTGGAGAACAAGACAATTGACCATTATATCCCGGAGACATATACTAGAGATGACCTGGAAAAATTGCTATGAAAATACGAGATTTCTTCAAGAAAAAGCCTGAAACGAAAGAAACCGGAGGATTTTCGGAGTTTTTCCGCACCGCTTCGCCCAAGGAGCAGATACGAGTGATCACCGAGGCCGCTGAATTGGCCAATCGAGATCAGCGCAAGCTCATGGAAGAGATCGGAGCGAGGTGATACTCAAAACTGGAGATATTCCCTACATCGACCTCTACGACAAAACGCCAGGTAGCTACGACCGACTCCAGCATATGCGGCCGGATTATGTGGGCGCCCAGCAGGCATTCGTGGATATGGCAGTTAAATACCTGGGCGGCAAAAAGGACGTCTCCCTGGCCGATTTCTGCAGCGGCACGGGCAAAGACACGCGGTTGGTCTCGGACCGGGTAGAGGTGGCTTCGGCCAGGCTCATAGACATCAACAAGGATTTTCTGGAGCAGGCCCTGGAGCAGGGGATCAAGGCCAAGAATATCACCGTGGAGCAGTCGGACATCCTCGCCGCCGACGTCGGCACCGGCGCTGACGCGGTCATATCCATGTTCGCCTATCATCACGTCAAAGACGCCGACAAGAGTGTGCCTATATCGAGAAGGCCAAGAACGCCCTCAAGCCCGGCGGTATCGTCCTTCTGGGCGAGATATACAGCCCGGACAAGAAGACGACCCTCGACTATTACGAGCATCTCATCCGCTCCATTCCCGAAGCCGACGCCAATCCGGCTCTGCAGACATTCCTGCGCCAGACGGCCGCAAGCGAGGATTTCGAATACAAAGTCTCCCGCCAGTTCGCCCACGACCAATTCACCGCGACCGGCTTCGAGCTCATCGAGTCGAAGAAGATCTGGCCCACCGACGGCGCTTTTTCGGAGGATGTGGGGACGTTTGTGGAGGTGTGGGGGATGAAATAGACAAAACCTCGAAGTAGAGTAGGATTATGGTTAATGACTCTCTACGACAAAGCGGTCAAATGTGTCGACGACGCTTTTCAAGATAAACAAAAGCGCCATTTTGAGCGCACGGTCTATTGGATGGAAAAGTTCTATCCAGCTTACACAACGGCTCACAGAATAGCTGCTTATTCTCATGACATCGAGAGGGGTATCATGAAAGAACGTGATAGGCAGTATTTGAACAAGGATTTCATCAGGCAACATGAAGAGGACCGAGCACGTCTTATGGCTGAATTTCTAAAAAAGGAGGGTGCTGACGATGATATAATTGATAAGGTCAAACATCTCATAAGCAGGCACGAAGAGGGTGGCGATGAAGAACAGAATGCTTTGAAAGACGCGGATTCCGTTAGTTATTTCGAGACGAATGCGGAAATGTTCGTCAGAAAGCGTGCGGAACAAGATGGTTATGAGAAAGTCAAAGGGAAGCTCGATTGGATGTTTGACAGGATCACCTCGTCGGCAGCCAAAGATGCGGCGCGGGCTAATTATGAGAAATGGAGAAAGGAGTTGGATGTGGCTTTTAAACACTAAAATGAACGAGCAAAATACAAATATAAAAAAAGAAGTTTTGGCTAATAATACAGAGTTGCAGACTGCTAGCTCTTCGTCGTTGTTTGCTGCCAAACCAAAGACAATGTGGGGAAAAATATCAAACATCCTCGTTGAGATTTTAGCGCCACTAATTTGGATATATGTTTTTGTTAAAATCTTTGTTTTTGATATCGATAACTATCTTGTAAACAGATTTTTTCCGTCATTTGCGTCAGTTTTAGATTTCAAATTTCTTATTTTGCTAGGACTTTTAGCGTTGATCTTAGTGACTGTTAAGAACAAAACTTTTTTGAAGAATTTCTTTTACGTATTATTTTATCCCTTGATTCTGATTCTATTTGGAATACCTTATTTTATTTTTAAACAACGAAGCTGGGTATTAGCTTTTGCTTTCATTAATTCAGTTATCACTTTCTTTAGAACTTTTAAGTTTAATGTGGTTATTTTGGCTGTGTACCTAATTACTTTTGTATTATCTGTATACTCCAGTAACCATTCGATTCTTTGGGGTACGACCGGGATACTGATTTTGGTCCTCACTATCTTGTATGTACGAAAATTCTTGGCTGTTTTTCAGCCGTCCATGGTCTTTAAGACGTATTTAAAGTTTTTCCCAGCGATTAGAAAGGCGGTTCCGACTAGTTTTGCTTTGGATCCAACGATAAAGAGTTTACCGATTGAATCCCTAGACACTAAACAAAAGGATGCATTAATAACAAATCTTCAGCAATCAGTTTTGTATAATAGGGCTTGCTTGTTTGTGTCAAAGAAACTTCAAATCTATCAAAATAGTAAGCTAAATTATTTGTCATATTCCATTAGCCTAATTTTGCTTATTGTTGCGACGGTGCTAACTTTTGGTGTAGTAAATTTTGCTCTTTTTAAAATTGACCATAGTCTGTTTGCATTTTCTCAGTATCCAATCACTTTTGACTTTTTCTATTACAGTTTTAGTAATCTATTTCATGCTCCACCTAATTTTATTTCTGCCATTTCGCCACTATCTCAAGGCTCCATTATCGTCGAGACGATTTTTGAGTTTTTACTCCTAGGATTACTGATCTCACTATTTTTCTCTGTAAAGAATGAGAAGTACTCAGTAGAATTAAATGAGGTAGTAAAAGGCTTGAGTAGCGAAGGGGATTCTATGGAATCTTTCATTAAGGAGGAGTATAAGTTAGGAACATTGAAGGATGCCATTAATAGACTAATTGAAGCGAAGGCTGGATTAATAAGGGTCGTTCTGTGGTTTACTAAGAATATTGATTAGTTTCATGGAACCCCTCGCGAACAAAATCCGCCCGACGGCGCTCAAAGACTTCATCGGCCAGACGCACCTGGTCGGCCCGGGCAAGCCTATGCGCAAAGCCATAGAGAACAAGCACCTCTTTTCATTCATCCTCTGGGGCCCTCCGGGCACGGGCAAGACGACGATTGCCAGGATTTACGCCAAGGCGGTCAATGCCCGCATATATGAATTGTCGGCCGTTTCGGCGGGCAAGGAGGACATCAGGAAGATCATAGAGGAACCCGACACCTTGCTCGAGGGCCGGCCCAAGGTATTGTTCCTCGACGAGATACACCGCTTCAACAAGGCCCAGCAGGACTTCCTTCTGCCGTACGTGGAGAGCGGCAAGCTGACCCTGATCGGCGCCACCACGGAGAACCCGAGCTTCGAAGTCATTCCCGCCCTCTTGTCGCGCTGCCGGGTCTTCGTCCTCCAGTCCCTGTCCGAGGCCGACCTCAAGGCCATCATCAAGCGCACACGCATCAAGGTGCCCAAGGATGCCCTGGAATGGCTGGCGGCCCTCGCCAACGGCGACGCCCGCATGGCCATCACCGCCGTGGAGAATTGCCGCCGGCTCTACGGCTCCATCACCCTCGAGAACCTGAAGAGCACCTTCGAGCACGCCTTCATCCGCTTCGACAAGAAAGGGGACGAGCATTACGACACCATTTCCGCTTTTATAAAGAGCATGCGGGCAGGGGACGCCGACGCCGCCCTCTACTATCTGGCGCGCATGCTTGAAGGCGGCGAGGATCCCAAGTTCATCGCTCGGCGCATGGTCGTCTTCGCCTCCGAGGACATCGGCTTGGCCCAGCCTACCGCCCTCGTCGTCGCCAATGCCTGCTTCGCCGCCGTCGACTCGATCGGCATGCCCGAGGCCCAGATCAACCTGGCCCACGGCACCGCTTATCTCGCCCTCGCCGCCAAGGACCGCTCCGCCTACGACGCCTACTTCGAGGCTCTCGATGACGTGAAGAAGCTCGGCAACCAGCCTATCCCCCTGAACGTGCGCAACGCCCCCACCATGCTCATGAAGTCCCTCGGCTATCACAAGGGCTATGAGATGTACCCGAAGGACCCCGGCTCGAAGGAGTCCAGCTACTTGCCGGAGAAGATCAAAGGGAAGAGATATCTGAAGAGGAAGGGGACAAACCAGCTTTGAACCGGCGGCGATCCGTTATACGATAGAGGCAGTATGAAAAACGTGAGATCGGTGTGGTCATTGATAACCATCGTGCGTCTCATCCTCGAGGATCGGATGCGCATCGACGAGCTGCCGTCCGACGAGTTCATAGTGACGACCCGGCCGGACGCGGTCCCGCTCAAGTATCATCTTTCTGTGTCGCTCGCCCGGAAGCTCTCCCGGCTGCAGACCCTGAAAGCGCGGGTCTATGAGAGGTGCCCGGTGCCCAGCGAGAGGGAGATCGAGCATGCCGCGATCATGACATGTAAGGACGCTGGGCAGGTAGAACGTTGCCATCAAGCCGTCCAGGAGGACGCGATGCGCGTCCAAGCGATGATCGAGCAGATCATGGTGGAATTGGTCCGGCAGGCATTCCCGCAGGAATTCGAGCGCATGGGCGCCGTATACCTCCTGTATCCCGGCGGCAAGCTGATGTGGGCCCCATCGAACATCTGCGTCAGCGCCAGCCGTTAGCCGCGCCCTCGGGCCGGCTTTTTTGTCCTTGACGGGGGAAGGGATGGCGGGTAATATATCGGTCGTACAGCTCCAAACCTGCCGAGACAAACGAACCCTCGTGTGAGGGAAATCGTGAGGAGGCGTCGGATCTATGATCGACGCCTCTTTCTTTTCATATCCATACATAAAAAGCCGCGGAAGGATATCCCGCGGCTTGGTGTGTTTTTGCTACCGTCATGCGGCGAAGGCGATCTGGTCGTCGCCTCCTGCGGCGCCGGGGCAGAGCTCCCGGATGATGGACATGAGCTTCTGGTAAGGAAGCCCTGGCCAGGGAAGCGTCTTGAGCAGAGGCGTCTCGGGCCCGATCTCTTCGAGGCTTTCTTCATCGCCGAAGAGGGCGACCGTGATCCCCATCTCCAGTGCGGTCCTGATGACTTCCGCCTTCGGGAGCGAATCCATGCTGATGATGACCATGTCCGCTTTATCCAGTTCGGCGAGGGCCATGTCCTCGCTCGGCATCTCCACGAGCAGGGAGTCGAGCTGGCCCAAGCTCACGAGGATGGAAGAGGCGAGGCGTATCAACGCCCGTGCGACCGAGGGGTCGCCGTCTACGATAAGTATTCTCATGATAATGATGCAGGTTCTTTAGCATTAAAACGCACTATCGCTTATTTGTCAAACTGTTCTGGAAGATCCGGCAGAAGACGAAAAATCGGCCAGAAGACGGTTGTCTTCTGGCCGATGGCTCACAGGTCCGTTCTGAAGGCTTTGGCAAGCCTGCAGCGCAACCACTCATGCATGGTGCGCGAGAGGGCCGGGAGGCTCTTGCCGACCATCAACATGTGGCAGCCTTCCACCTCCTTGAACTCCGCCCCGATCCGCTTGGCTACGGGGCGTTGGCGAGGGGTGATCGCGTCATCCGACGCTCCTATAAGGAGTGCCGGGCAGGCTATCTTCTTCACCTCGTACCCTCTTGTGATGTCGAATGCGGCGGTGCCGGATTCGGCGACTAACCCTTGGACCATGTCCCTGGTCTCCTGTTCGGAGAGGGAATTGCCCAGCAAGCGCCGGGCGTCGGCGCTCGAGAGCTTGAACGCCTTTCCGGCGACCATGGCTCCGATGTATTTCGGCATCCGGAGCATGGCCCGGAAGCCCATCAACACCCGGCGCGGCGGCGCGCTGGTGATGCCGATATGGGCGACGACATGCATCGCCTCCAAGTCGGCTATCCGGGCGGCGATCAGCTCGCCCATGGAGTGGCCGACGATGACCACTTTATCCCCGGATAAGCGGCGGATGACCGCTATCGCCTGTCTCGCCCGGGCGACGTAGTCGTCCAGAGAGAGCTTCCCCAAGTCCTTCCAGCTCTGGCTTTTGCCATGGCCTTCCAGACTAAGGGCGAAGCACTCATATCCTTTGAGGCTCAGATCGAGCATCAAAGGCACGAAGGTCTTCGCCGTGCACCACATGCCGGGGATCAGCACGATCGAGTGCCGGCACTTCCTGACTGGGGGAGAGACATGCTCTGCCGCCAGTCCAGCGATGGTCAGCGATTCATGCACGCTGGCATCGGATTCGAGGGTCGTGTTCATTCGAACACCTCCTTCCATTATTCTTTTGTCAATTTTCCATCATCCGGCTATGAAGATCACAACAGGTGATCGCGCCGGTTTGGTAGAATTATAGTACTTTTGATGAGTTTTGTCAAATCTCTACCGGTAGCAGCGCGGGAAAGCCATGTGATGCGGGGATCGCGCATGAACCACGTCATCTGGCGCTTGGCGTAGCGGCGGATCCCGGTCTCGAGCGTGGCGGCCATGGCGCCCTTCATCGTCAGGCCTCGGAGATAGCGCGAAAGGTACCGGTATTCGAGGCCGAGCTCGTCCATGCGCTTCCAGGACAGGCCGTGCTCGTGCAGCCGGCGGACCTCGGCGACCATGCCGCGGCGGAGGCGCGCGGCGAGGCGGTCGTGGATGCGCTGCGCCAAAGCTTCTTTGGGAAGCCGGATGCCGATATACGAGACGCTGTACGTCTGGCCGTCGGAGCGCTCGTGCGGCGGACGCGTGGTCCGCTTCCCGGCGGAGGCGACCTCGATGGCGCGGATGATGCGCCGGGGGTTCTTGCAGTCAGACGGGTTGGCGCTGATGGTTTCCCAGCGCGCGCGGTCGGCGCGCTTCAGCAAGGCGAGGAGCTCTTCAGGAGGCTTCCCGGACAGGCGGGCGCGGAGCTTCGGATCCGGCGCCGCCGCGGGAAGGCCGTCCGAGAAGAGGGCGTCGATATAGAAGCCGGTGCCCCCGCAGACGATGGGAAGGTTGCCGCGGGCCGCGATGCCGGCGATGGCTTTCAGGGCCAGGCGCCGATACTTCTCGGCAGTGAACGCGCGGCGGGGGTCGGCGACATCGAGGAGGTGGTGCCTGATGCCGCGCATCTCGCTCCGGGTGACCTTGCCGGTGCCGATGTCGAGGCCGCGATAGACCTGCCGGCTGTCGGCCGAGACGATCTCCGCGCCGGAATAGCCGCCGAGCTTGCGGCGCCCGACTTCGCGGGCGACAGCCACGGCCAGATCGCTCTTGCCCGAGGCGGTAGGGCCTACGATGGCGAGCACCGCGAGAGGCTCTTTCGCCGGGTGTTCCTTCATGTGCCGGGAGGGAGAATCGAACTCCCATGGATTGCTCCGCACGATTTTGAGTCGTGTGCGTCTACCAATTCCGCCATCCCGGCATGTGGTGCCAATTCTAGGCGAAAGCAGGCCCGAAATCAAACGCCGGGCCGCGGGAGCGGGTATGCGGCGCCGTCGGGCTGGGGACCCTGGCCCTCCTTATAGGAGACGGGGTGGAGCTCGACCGCGCTAAGGACGGCGGCTCCGGAGGTGGCTTTGGCGAAATCGAGCTCGACGACCTCCCCGTGCATGACGTCGGACGAGAAATATTGGTCGAAGACGAGGTTGCCGACCGAGTAGACGACGGGCACGCCGCCGATCCATTGGCTGTCTTCGACCACGTGCGGGTGGGCGCCGACGATGGCGGACGCGCCGGCGGCGGCCATGGCGGCGGCGATCTTCCGCTGGAGGGCGTCGGAGGTCGTGGCGTATTCGTCGCCCCAATGGGGCATGACCACGACCGGATAGCCTCGGGCATGGAGCTTCCGGATGTCGGAGAGGACGGCGGCGAGTCCCGGGCTGAATTCATGGTAGCCGACGAAAGCGATGGATATGCCCTTGGCCGTGACGATGCGATAATCGCCTGGGCGGTTGAGAGGGTCGCCGAACCAGGCGATGCCGGCGTCGCTGAGCCACTTCTTGGTCTCGGCCAGGCCGGCCGCGCCGCGGTTGTAGGTGTGATTGTTGGCCAGGCTGACGAGGCCGAAGCCGGCGTCGGCCAGGGCGCCGACGACCGCGGGCTCGAAGACGAACGAGAGCTCGGTCGTGATCTCGCCGTCGGCAAGGACGGTGGCGGAGCTCGTGGCGGCGATGGGGCCTTCGAGATTGGCGACGGCGATGTCGGCGCTCTTCATAAGCGGGGCGATGCCGGAAAAGAGCCAGTCATAGCCGTGCCTCCCGCCGAGGATGCGCACGTACCGGTCGAACATCAAGTCGCCGCCGATGAGGACGGTGACGGTCGATGACGAGGCAGCGGCCGGAACGGGCGCGCTGATCGGCGGGGTGACGGCCGAAGCCGGAGAGACGGGAGCCGTCAGAGAAGAGGCGTCCGCCGCGGGCGTCTCGATGGCGTCGGAAGCGGATACGGCCGCCGCGCTCTGGGAGAAGCTGATGGTGCGGGGGATGTTGGCCGCGGCGATGGCCGCCTCGTTGAAGCCGGCAGCGGCGAGCCATGCGGCGCCCCAGCCGGCCCCGGCAGCGGCGAGGACGGCGAAGAGATATCCGGCGGCTTTCATGGGCCTATTATATGCGCCGGAGAGCTATGCTACAATGTGGCCATATATGCCTACGCCGTTCGCCAATGATGCCATCTTCTGGGTGGAAGTGGAGAAGATAAGCCCGAACCCGTATCAGCCGCGCCGCGAATTCGACGAGATGGCGCTGAAGAGCCTGGCTGAATCGATCCGGATGTATGGGGTGCTCCAGCCGCTGGTGGTCACCCGCAAGGAAGTCTTCCGTCAGTCGGCCGAAGGGGGCGGCATGAGCGTCGAATATGAGCTCATCTCCGGCGAGCGCAGACTGCGCGCCTCGAAGCTGGCGGGCCTCGCCCAAGTGCCGGTCCTCATCAGGGGCGGCGAGGAGAGCGCCCGCGAGAAGCTCGAGATCGCCATCATCGAGAACCTCCAGCGCGAAGACATCAATGCCGTGGAGCGGGCGCGGGCTTTCGAGCGCCTGACCAAGGAATTCGGCTTGAAGCAGGCCCAAGTGGCCGATAAAGTGGGCAAGAGCAGGGAATACGTGGCGAACACCCTGCGCATCCTTTCGCTGCCCGACGACATGCTGACGGCTCTCGAGGAAGGGAAGATATCGGAAGGCCATACCAGGCCGCTCCTCATGCTGACCGAGAAGCCGGAGGAGCAGAGCGTGCTCTTCAAAGAGATCATGGCCAAGAAGCTGACCGTCCGCGAGGCGGAATCGCTCGCCCGCCGGGCGGCTACGGAGCGCATCCGCAACAAGGAGAAATACCTCGATCCGGTCATCATGGAGATGGAGCGGACCTTCACGGAGTCGCTCGGCACGCGGGTGCGCATCGAGAAGCACAAAGAGGGAGGGACGCTGACCATCGATTTCTTCGATCCGGCGGACCTGAAGGGCCTGCTCGAGCGGCTGAACAGCCAGCATGCCGGGGCGGCCGCCGGAGAGGCGGGCGCTGCCGCGGTTCCCGCGGCGGAAGGCGCGGCAGTGGACGACCGTCCTGCTGCCGACAAGCAGCAGGAGGAGAACGAGGACATCTATTCCCTGAAGAATTTCAGCCTATAGCCGGGCGCGCCGCGGCCGTCAGGCTTTCTTCCTGCGGGCGAAGCCGCGGGCTTTCTTCTCTTGGGCGAGCAGGGCCAGGGCCTGGTCGAGAGTGATGGCGTATATGTCGAGCGGCGGCTTGACTGAGCGGAAGTCGTCGTCGCGCACGACGTACGGGCCGAAGCGCCCGATGGAGGCGGTCACTTCCTTGCCGGTGGCGGGGTCGGCGCCGAGCGAGCGGGGCAGGCTCAGATAGACGAGGGCGTCGGCCACGGTCACAGAGGTCGGGTCTTTGCCTTTGGGGATGGATGCCATCTTCGGTTTAGGTTGTTTCGGGGCGGCCGCCTCTCCTTTCTCCTTTTTCCCTTCTCCTTTCTTCTTTCTCCCTGCTGCCTTCTTCTCGGGTTTGACGCCGAGCTGGACATACGGGCCGAACCTGCCGTTCAGGACGAATATGGGCAGGCCGGTGGAAGGGTCGGTGCCGATGGGCTCGTCCTTCTTGAACTCGACGCCGTCGATGGTCAGGGCGCCGTCGCAGTCGGGATAGCGGGAGCAGGAGAGGAATTTGCCGTTGCGGCCGAGCTTGATCTCCATGGGGCTGCCGCAGACGGGGCATTTGAACTTGGGGTCGGCCGCGCCGAGAGAGGTGGCTTTGGCGAGCTTCTCCTTGGCTTTGACCTCCTTCGAGAACGGGCCGTAGAAGTCGGAAAGGGTCTTGGTATAGGTGCGCTCGCCGTTGGCGATCTCGTCGAGCTCGTTCTCCATCTCGGCGGTGAAGGTGTCGCCGATGTACGACGGGAAGTATTCCTCCAGGAACGAGGATACGACGTCGCCGGTGTCGGTCGGCTTGAGGGCGCGCCCCTCCTTCTCGACATAGCCGCGCTCCTCGATGGTGCGGCATATGGAGGCATAGGTGGAAGGACGTCCGATGCCGCGCTTCTCGAGCTCCTTGATGAGGCCGGCTTCGGTGTAGCGGGCGGGCGGCTGGGTCTGCTTGGCTTCGGCGTCGGCCGAGACGAGGGCCAGCGGCTCGCCGGCTGCGCACGGGGGCAGGCTCACGTCCTCGCCTCCGGATTCGGGGTCGGCGCGGAGCCAGCCGTCGTATATGACGCGCGAGCCGGTGGCGGCGAACTCGGGGATCGGCGCCCCGCCGCCGGAGACGGAGGCGACGATCTTGGTGCGGGCGATGCGGGCGTCGGCCATCTGGGAGGCGATGGCTCTCTGCCAGATCAGGCGGTAGAGGCGCTTCTGCTCGTCGGTCGACCCGGCGGACGCGGCGGACATCTTGGAGGGCCGGATGGCCTCGTGCGCTTCCTGGGCGTTCTTGCTGGCGGCGCTGTATCTGCGGAACTGGAGGTATTCCTTGCCGTAGCCCTTCTCGATGGCGGCGGCGATCTGGCCGAGCGCCTGGGAGCTCAAGACCGTGGAATCGGTGCGCATATACGTGATATGGCCGGCTTCGTAGAGCTTCTGGGCGATGCCCATGGTCCGGGACGGCGAGAAGCCGAGGCGCGAGCTGGCGGCCTGCTGGAGGGTGGAGGTGATGAACGGGGCTCGCGGCGAGCGCTTGGCCTCGGTCGCTTCGACGTCCGCGATCTTCCATGTCCCGGCGCGGGCGACGGCCAGGATGCGCTCGGCTTCCTTCTCGTCGCGCGGCTCTTCGGCGCAGGTCAGGGAAAGCGGCGCTCCCGCGGCGGTGGTGAAGCGGCCGGATATGGTCCAGTAGCCTTCGGGCACGAATGCCCTGATCTCTCGCTCGCGCTCCATGATGATGCGGAGGGCCGGGGATTGGACGCGCCCGGCGGACAATCCGTAGCGGACCTTCTTCCAGATGAGGCCGGAAAGGTCATAGCCGACCAGGCGGTCGAGGACGCGGCGCGCCTCCTGGGCCTCGCGGAGGCGCTCGTCGATGGGACGCGGGTGCTTCAGAGCCTCTTCGACGGCCTCTTTGGTCACTTCATGGTAGGTGATGCGCTCGATCTTCTTCTTGGGCACGGAGCCGCCGAGCTTCTTGTCCGTCAGGAGCTCTTGAAGGTGCCAGGCGATGGCCTCTCCTTCGCGGTCCGGGTCGGTGGCGATGAGGACCTCGTCGGCGCTGCCGGCGGCGCGGCGGATCTCGGCGATGACGGCTTCTTTCTTCGGGACGACCTCATAGTGCGGGACGAAGCCGCCTTCGATGTCGATGGCTTTGGCGTTGGACTTGGGGAGGTCGCGGACGTGGCCGACCGATGCCAGGACCTTGAAGCCCGGGCCCAGATACTTGGAAATGGTCTTTGCCTTCGAAGGGGATTCGACGATGACTAATCTCATTGCGGCTAAGTATTACACCCAAACGGAACGATGCGCAAATCTCGCGGAGGAAAAGCCCGGCCGGTCAGGCCAGGCTGACGACGCCGTTCTCGATGATGATGAGCCCTTTCAGCTCGAGAAGAGAGAGCTTTTCGCTCACGGCGGAAGGGCGCGCGCCGGACCGCTCGATGAGCATGCTGACCGTCGCCTCTTCCCGGAGGGCGGCGGCGATGATGGCCGCGGAGAGCGGGTCCATGCCGCTGGTGTCGATGGCGCGGGGGCGCTTTCCCCGGACGACCGGGAAGCCGAGGGCTTCGAGGACGTCATCCGCCGACGCGGCCAGGCCGGCGCCGCGGCGGATGAGCATATGCGGGCCGTAGGAATTGGCGGCCTCGATGGGTCCAGGGACCGCCAGCACGTCCCGGCCCTGCTTCTCGGCGTGTTGCGCCGTCATGAGCGAGCCCGACCGGCGGCCGGCTTCGACCACCATGACGGCGTCGGAGAGCCCGGCCATCAGGATGTTGCGGGCGGGGAACGACCATTTCCCGGTAGGATAGCCCTGCCCCCACTGCGAGAGGAGGGCGCCGCCGGCGCGGACGATCTCCCGGGCGAGCCCGACGTTCTCGCGGGGATAGATCTCGTCCCATTCGAGGCTCGACCCCGGGAAGGCCACGCAGTGCAAGCCGGCTTCGAGGGCGGCTTCATGGGCGATGGAATCGATGCCGACGGCGAGCCCGGAGACGATGGAGATCGGATATCCCCGCAGGCCGCTTATGATCCGGTGGGCGGCGTCTTTGCCATAGCGCGTCCACCGGCGGGAGCCGACGACGCACAGGTAGCGCTGGCCGTCGGGCGCGGGGAAGCGGCCGCGGACATAGAGAGAGGCGGGCGGGCTGTCCATGTTGGATAATGTCGGCGGATAAGCGCCACGGAGCACGATGCCGATGGCCTCGGCATCGGTTGAGTCTGCTGTCATGCGATGGTGGATGAGATAGCGTGCGCGAATAAAAAAGGCGCGGCAGGCGCCATGCGACGATGCCCTAGTATAGCACGCGCGGCACTTCTTTTCCGGGCCGATAATTGCTATCATGTGCGGCATATGCTGGACATCAGATTCATACGGGAGAACAAGGACCTCGTGGCGGCCGCGGCGGCCAAGAAGCGCGTGAAGCTCGACGTCGAAGCCTTGATCGCCATCGACGACCGGAGGCGCGCCGCCATGGCCGCGTCGGAAGCCAAGCGCGCGGAGCAGAACGCCGCCAGCCAGAAGATCGCGTCGGCTTCGCCCGAGGAGCGGGCGGCCCTGATCGCGTCGATGAGGGACGTGAAGGCCGCTTACGAGGCCGCAGAGGCCGAGCTCAAGGGAGTGATGGCCGAATGGCAGGACCTGATGCTCCGCGTGCCCAACATCCCCGACGTCAGCGTGCCCGACGGCGACAGCGATGCCGACAATAAGGAGGTCAAAGCCTGGGGAGAGAAGCCGGCTTTCTCTTTCGAGCCGAAGGACCACATCGAGCTCATGACCGCCCTCGGCATGGCCGATTTCGAGCGCGGAGCCAAAGTGCACGGCTTCCGGGGCTATTTCCTGACCGGCGAAGGGGCGCGGCTCTGCTTCGCCATATGGCAGTATGCCCTCGACTTCTTCTCGAAGAGGTCCTTCGTCCCGGTCATCCCGCCGGTCATCGTGCGCAAGCTCACCATGTACGGCACCGGCTATCTGCCCGACGGCGAAGAGGACATATACCAGACGCAGGACAAGGACTATCTCGTCGGCACCGCCGAAGTGCCGCTCATGGGCATGCATGCCGACGAAGTGCTGCCGGCTGAGTCGCTGCCGATCCGCTATCTCGGCTTCTCGCCGTCGTTCCGCCGGGAAGCGGGAGCGCACAGCAAGGACGTCAAAGGCCTGATCAGGGTGAACGAATTCTATAAGTTCGAGCAGCTCATCCTCTGCGAGGCGAGCCATGAGGCGTCGGTCAAGCTCCACGAGGAGCTCAACCGCAACACCGAGGAGTTCATCGAGTCGCTCGGCATCCCGTACCATACCGTCATCAATTGCGGCGGCGACCTCGGGCTCGGCCAAGTCAAGAAGTACGACATCGAGCTGTGGGTGCCCAAGGAGGGAAAGTACCGGGAGATCGGGTCCGCCTCCTATTTCCATGATTTCCAATGCCGACGCCTGAACATCCGCTACAAAGGGGCTGACGGAACGATGCGCTATTGCCATTCGCTCAACGCCACTGCCATACCGACGCCGAGGATCCTGGTGTCCTTGGTCGAGAATTTCCAGCAGGCGGATGGGTCGGTCAAAGTGCCGGATGTCCTGGTCAGATATCTCGGAAAGGGCGCGATCAGCGCGCGCTAGGGAATGAATGCTGCGATAAGGCCACAGCATCGCGCCCGCCAGTCGGACTCGTTCGCGAGGCGCCGCCGGTCGAGGGCGGCGATCGGGGCGGCCGCCGGCCTGGCGGCTCTCGCTTCCTGGGCGTTCGTGGCGGTGCGCCTGGCAGGCGCGAGCTTCATGACCGTATCGACGATCAACGTCTATGGCGCCGACCCGGACATCGTGCCGGCCATCCAGGCCGCCGCCGCGGGGGCCTTGGACGGGACATACGCCGGCCTCTTCCCGCGCTCAGACGTCTGGATATATCCGCATGCCGACGTCGCGGAAGCGGTCGCTTCGTCGTCGCCGCGCATCCGCACGGCATCCGTGTCGCGGGGGCAAGGCAACGCCCTCGACGTCTCGGTGACCGAGCGCGTCCCGGCCGCGGTCATCTGCCCAGGGTTCCCGAATGAAGACGATTCCGGCGCCATGCAGCCGAGCGGGACGTGCTATTACGCGGACGACAGGGGCTATATCTTCGAAGAGGCTCCCGCCCAGCCCGCTCCGGGGCTCGGCCTCTACTATATGCCGGCGCTGGCTTCGGGCGGGACCGCTGCTGCAGGCATCCTCGGGTCGTTCGCGACGTCGTCGGCCGAGTTCGCCGCCCTGCAAGCCTTCGTGGAGGATGCCCAGGCGGCGGGCATATCCTCCCAGGCCGTTTTGGCCAAGGACGGGGGAGAATACGAGCTCTATGCCGACGGTCTGGGGGCGGAGGGGCAGGGGGCCACTTCCTCGAAAAGCCTGACCGTCATCTATTTCGACGATGCCGGAGGATTGGCGGGCGAGCTCGCCGACCTCCGGGCTTTCTGGCTGAACGCCGAAGCGACCGGGCGCGCCAAAGGCCAGCTCCCCGGGTTCGAATACATCGACGTCCGCTACGGGTCGAACGTCTTCTACCGGCTCGCCAAGTGACCCTATCCCTATGAAGCAATTCTCTATCATCGTGTTCGGGGGGCTGGCGGCGATCTTCGCCGGCTTCGGCATCGCCCGCGGCGCGGGCTGGGCATGGAGCGCCCTCGAGCCGGCGGTCGCCCGCTTCGGCGGCGCCGTCCAGGCGGCGGACGCTTCGGACGCGACGATCGCGGCGCGCGCCGGCTTACAGGGAGCGGTCGTGACCATATCCGGCTTGGCCAAGAAAGTCCGCTATACCGCCGACCAGGAAGAGAGCATCATCGACGCGGCTGCGCGCTCGCTTCCGGCCGGCGCCGATAGCAGCGTCACCGCCAAAGCCTATATCGTCAAAGACCTCACCACCGGCGCCGTGGCGGCGCATTATAACGAGGATATGCTCCTGCCGATCGCCTCGCTGACCAAGCTGGTGACGGCCGAAACGGCCCGGAAGCTCATCCTTCCCGACGCCCGGATACCCATCACGGCGCAGGTCATGGCCACCTACGGCAATACCGCCTTGTTCCGGCAAGGAGAGACCTATACCGCTTCCGACCTTCTCTATCCTCTGCTCATGGTCTCATCGAACGACGCCGCAGAGGCGTTCGCTCAGAGCTATGGCCGCAGCCGCTTCATCGCCGCCATGAACCAGTTCGCTCAGTCCATCGGCGCGTACCGCACCTATTTCGCCGATCCGTCAGGGCTGTCGCCGCTCAACGAATCGACCGCGAGCGACCAGGCGATCATCATCGGCTGGCTGCTGAAGAACGACCCCTCTGTCATCGCCATCACCGAGCTCAAGACGAAGACGGTGAGGACCCATACCTGGGTCAATCCCACCCATTTCCTCAATTGGTCCTACTATCTGGGAGGGAAGAACGGCTATACCGACGAGGCCAAGTCCACCGGCGATTCGCTTTTCGCCGCGGGGGCGGCCAAAGACACCTACGCCATCGTCGTCCTCGGCAGCGACAACCGCGACGCCGACGTCATCAAGCTGCTTGCCAAGATCAAGTGATGCGTGATTATATTCACGCATGAGCACGAAGAAGACGTTCTGGTCGAAGCTGCCGCGCCCCTTCTTCGTCCTGGCCCCCATGGCCAACGTGACCGACTCCGTCTTCCGCTCCCTTTTCGCGAGATACGGCCGGCCCGACGTCACCTGGACGGAGTTCGTCTCGGCTGACGGCCTTTCGTCGCCTGAAGGCAGGAAGCGCCTGCGCCACGACCTCGATTTCTCCCCAAAAGAGCGGCCGATCGTGGCCCAGCTCTTCACCGGGCATCCCGGAGCCATGAAGACGGCGGCCGCCCTTGCCGCCCGGCTCGGCTTCGACGGCCTCGACATCAATATGGGCTGCCCCGATCGGGCCGTGGAGAAGCAGGGCGGCGGCTCGGCCATGATAAAAGACCCGCGGAACGCCGTGGCCGTCATCGAAGCCGCGCGCGCGGGCTTCGGCGGCCCCGTCTCGGTCAAGACCCGCCTCGGCTATAACGCGCTCGACATGGCATGGCTCGCGCTCCTGCTCGAGCAGAGGCCTCCCGCCCTGACCGTCCACCTGCGCACCCGCAAAGAGATGTCGGACGTCCCTGCTCACTGGGAGCTCATGCCGGATATCGTAGAGCTGCGCGACCGGATCCAGGCAGGCGTCCCGAAGGCGGAGCGCACCCTCGTCATCGGCAACGGCGACGTCGTGTCGATCGAAGAAGCGGCCGCCAAAGCCCGCGCCACCGGCTGCGACGGCGTCATGATCGGCCGCGGCATATTCGGCAAGCCGTGGTTCTTCGAGAAGGTCGCCCGGCGGAGGCGCGCCCTGGCCGACGCCGACCCGAAGGCTCCCGCCGAGCGCCTGAAGGTCATGCTCGAGCATGCGCGCCTTTTCGATAAGGCCTATTGCGGCCGGAAGCGCCTGAAGAACTTCGCCGTCATGAAGAAACATTTCAAGGCCTATGTCTCCGGCTGGGACGGCGCCAAGGAGCTGCGCGCCGAGCTCATGGAGACGGAGGATGTGCGGCAGGTCGAGGCGGTCGTTGAACGATGCCTCAAATCGGGTATACTTACGCCATGACCGTCCTCTATCGAACCTATCGCCCGCAAAAATGGTCCGACGTCATCGGCCAAGACCAGACGGTCGAGGCCCTCAAAGACTCCGTGAAGAACGGGAGGATCGCCCATGCCTATCTCTTCTCGGGCTCGCGCGGCACCGGCAAGACCAGCGTGGCCCGCATCCTGGCCCGCGAGGCCAAAGCGTCCGACGAGGACATATATGAGATCGACGCCGCCTCGAACCGCGGCATCGACGACATCCGCCAGCTCCGCGAGCACGTCGCGGTCCTGCCGTTCTCCTCGCCCTTCAAGGTCTATATCATCGACGAGGCCCATATGCTCTCCAAAGATGCCTGGAACGCCCTCCTGAAGACCTTGGAAGAGCCGCCGGCCCACGTCATCTTCATCCTCGCCACGACCGAGCTCGATAAAGTGCCGGAGACCATCGTCTCGCGCTGCCAGGCTTTCGCGTTCCGCACCCCCGGCAAAGACGTCATCCGGAAGCAGATCATGGCGGTCGCCAAGAAAGAAGGCGTCAGCCTCGACCCTGGGGCGGCCGACTTGATCGCCCTGCTCGGGGACGGCTCTTTCCGCGACGCTCTCGGCACGCTCGAGAAGGTCATGGCGGCCTCCAAAGGAGGCGCGATCAGCCGCGAGACCGCTGAAGCCGTCACCGGCGCGCCGCACGCGAGCCTCGTCGACGCGCTCATCGCCAAAGCCATGGCCAAGGACGCCGACGGCGCCCTCGCCGCCATCGGCACGGCCGAGGATGCGGGGATATCCATGGATATATTCATGTCCCTCGTCCTCGAGAAGATGCGCCTCATATTCCTGCTGCAGAATTCGCCGTCCTCCAAAGCGTCCATCGCCGAGAGGGTCTCGCCTGACGACATGGGCTTCATCGAGAAGCACGCCGCGGCCAAAGCCATGTCTCCCTCTCTGCTCTCGGCCATGCTCGAGGCCGCCGAAGGCACTCGCCGCGCCGCCATCAAGGCGCTTCCTTTGGAGCTGGCCGTGGCGCGCTACGCCGGCGGGGAATAGAAGAGAATAAAAAAGCCGGCACGCTGCATGCATGCCGGTTCTGGCGCCTTTCGGCTGTGCCCGTGCCGCGCGCTATGACCCGTTGAAGCGCTTCCGGTGCTCCGAGAAGCCTGCAAGGACTTTCTCCAGAGTCTGTTCGGGGGACAAGCATTCGTTCTCCACGACAAGGTCGAAATGCTCGTCCGGCCAGTCATAGCCGGGATAGAGCGCCTCGTATCGCTCGGCGTCCGTGATGTCCCGGTCGAGGACGGCTTTGAGCGTCTCGACGTATTTCAGCCGGCGCTTCGCCCGACGATCGCGCGCCTGCATGCGGAGCTGAAGGAAGCGGCGCTCGGCCCGCACTTGGACAGGGCAGACGATCCTGACGTGGAAGGCCCGCGGCGCCATGATATGAGGCACTCGGCCCTCGCCGACGAACTGCTCGCTTTCGAGGGCGGCATCGGCCATCATCTTGTCGCAGCGGGCGTCGTAATCAGGATTCCTGGAGGCGTGCTCGGCGAACTGCTCGATCGACATGCCGAGCGTCGCGGCGATCTTGCGCATGAAGCTCCCGGCGCTCACATAAGCGAATCCTTCGCCGAGGGCGGCCCTAAGCCCTTCAAGAAGGGTGCTTCGGCCGCCCGCCGAAGCGGACGTGATGGTCATCTGGTACGCCGCCCGCAAAGGGAAGCGCGCCAGGATGGACGCTTTGTCGTAGGACAAAGCGAGGGCCCCGACAGGGGCAGGCAGGGTGTCATTCATAATTTTTGGATGTGCTGCTGGCGTCAGACTACTCGATGCAGGTTCCGGGCGCAAGCCTCGCGGCTGCCTTCAATAAAGGCCCGAACTGCGGTAGTATGGTCTTGCAAGAACGATTGCCGGATCGTCTAACGGTAGGACATCGCCCTTTGGAGGCGAGTATCTTGGTTCGAATCCAAGTCCGGCAGCAA
>JAGWLA010000001.1 GCA_028865095.1 Patescibacteria group bacterium
AATGCCCCGCGGCTTCGAGCTCCTTCTTGGCTTGCTCGATCTGGTTCATCTGGGCAGGATTGGTGGTGATGATCTGGTCTTCCGTATACGACGCCCTGATCTGGATGGCCACATGCTTGAGGCCGACGAAGAATATCCCCTCCCCTACGTCCGACTCGAGCAAGAGGTATTTCTCTTCGTCCGTCAGGTTGAAGGTCTGCTGGATATGGTCGATGATCGTCGGCGACTGCTTGAGCAGTATCTGGATGGACGAGTTGGTGAGGATGGGCAGGCCGTACGGCGATTTCATGAAGTCGTCCACGTCCTGGGTGATGGTGGCCAGGCCGAGATAGTACTTGCGGCCGCGCTTGGCCAGACTGAAGAGGAACGAGGCCGTATCCTCCGACTTCATCATCCACCATGCCTCGTCGATGACCAGCAGGCGCTTCTTGCGGAGCTTGCGGATGGAGTTCCAGATGTAATGGGTGACGATGTACATGGCCACCGGCTTGAGCTCGTCTTCCATGTCGCGGAGGGAGAAGACGATGAATTTGCTGTTGATCTCGACGTTCGAGGGGCGGTTGATGAAGCCGGACCAGGTGCCCTTGGTGTATTTGGAGAGCCGCTGCACCAGGGAATCCGCGCCTTCCATGCCGGCCAGGACGAGCTCGAAGTCGGAGAGGAGCGGCGGCTCCACGCTGGTGAAGTCGGATTCGGCGGTGATGTCCTTCAAGGCATAGGTCTCGGTGATGGCCCTGTCGATGATGGCGTCCTCTTCCTGGGACAGGCCGCCGAGCATGATCCTGAAGAGGCCGACCAGATTGATGATGTTCGAGCGCAGGACGTCGGACGCCGATTCGTCCTCGGCCACGGCCGGGAGCTCGAAGGGATTGATATGATGCTCCGAATTGAGGGATATGTTGAAGTACTTCCCTCCCGTCGCCTCGGCCATGTACTCGTATTCCTTCTCCGGGTCGATGACGATGACGTCCGCGTCGAACATGAGGGTGCGCAGGATCTCCAGCTTCGTGCAGTACGATTTTCCGGCGCCTGCCACCGCGAAAGTCACGGAGTTGTAGTTCTCCAGCGAATACCGGTCGAAGAGCACCAGGGAGGAATTGTGCCGGTTGATGCCGTACAGGATGCCCTTGTCGGAAGTCAGGTCGAACGACACGAACGGGAAGACGCTCGAGAGCGGCGACGAGTTGAGCTTGGAATGGACGTTCAGCTGGTCGTCGGCGATGGGGATGACGCTCTTGAAGCCCTGTTCCTGCTGGAAGAGGGCCGGCTTGAGATAGACGAGCTTGGATTCGAGGATGGACTTGATCTCGGACTCGAGCTTGTCGAGCTCGCCGTCGCTGTCGGCGAATATGGTGATGTAGACGCCCACGTCGAAGAGGTGCTCTTGGGCCTGCATGAGCTGGTCGCGCAGGGTCTCGAGGTCCTGATAGGCGGTGTCGAGAGCGGGGTCGCGCACCAGCCCCTTGTCTTCCCGGGTGGATATCTGGCTCTGGACTTCCGCCACTTTCTTCTGGAAGTGGCGCAGGATCCGGGCGGTGTCGACCGGATGGATGAAGATGGAGACGTTGAAGACCTTGTCCAGGTTGATGATGGGGGCGAACCAGCTCTCGTCGAGGAAGCGCGGATACGATATGACGAAGAGGGTGCGGCCGACTTTCTCGCCGAGATTGACCTCTTTAGGGCTTATCTTCAGGGCCGACGGGGCGATGACGTCCTTGAGCTCGAGCACGCCGGCCTGGTAGATCTCTTCCGGCAGGATGGAGACGATGGGAGACGCTTCTTTCTTCTTGAAGAGGTTGCTGAAGATGCTCATGTTATTTGTATCGGCTTCTCGGTCTCGCCGGGATTAAAGAGCTTGTAGAAGAGCTCGACGATCTCTTCCGTGCCGAGCTCCGCGGCGCGTATGCCGCATCGCACCAGGCCTTGCTCGACGACCGCCACGCGCTGCTCCAGCTGGCTCCGGTATTCCTGGAAGCGCTCGTCGGGGGTCGCCCCGGCCGATCCGTCGCTCCGCTTCCTGCCGATGGGCAGCGCTTTCGCGATCGGGTTGGAGCTGTTCCCGATGGCCGGCGGGTCGTAGGGCACCACCACGAAGAAGCTCTTCGACATGATGTTGGTCGATTCGACGAACGTCCGGATGAAGTCGATGTATTCCCTGACCTGGATCTTCATGAGGTCGGTGACTTGTTCCTTGTAGCGGTCTTCGAGAAGGGCGATATAGGGTCGGATGTCGAGCTTCTTGGACTGGACGAAGATCTGGAGGGAGAAATCGAGGGAATTGAGGAAATTCTGGAACTGGAGGAGGATGGCCGATTGCTCGTCGGACGATTTGAGGGCGAAGTTGAGGGAGGTCGCGAGCACGACCGAACGCATGCCTCCATTCTTGAGCACGACGATGCCGTCCCGGATCTCCTGGATGGGGATGAAATTCTGGGTTGTCTTCTGGGGAGCGGGCATTATCGTTGTTTCTTATCTGAGTATATGCTCTCTTTGATGTCCAAGCTCCATGACAAGTCTTTGAGCTTGCTGTCGGATATCTTGGGGACCATGATGGACGCGTAATTCTTGACGTCTTTGGCGGCCGCTTCCGCCGTCTGCGGCTTCGGCTTGTCCTCCTTCTTCCATATGAAGAGCTTGCCGCCCGTATAGTATTTGAATGCCGCCTCCACCACGTCGATGAGCGGCTTGTTGTTTATGCGATAGAATGCCAGGCCCGCCGACACCGCCATGATGGCGACGATCGGGAGGAGGGCGATGGTGAGATTCCTGACCACGGCGTATATGGCGAAAGACAATCCCCCGCCGCCGGCCAGATATATGAATTGTTTCAAGGTGAGAGGACCGAAGATCTTATCCTCCACTTCAATGAATTGGGGCACTTGGAAGCGCATCGGCTCTATTATACTTCCTTGCGGGCCTGCACGGAAGCGCGCTCAAAGGCTTTCACTCGATCGGTTCCCGATAGGGGTCCGCTTTTGAGGAAGATACGGGCGCCGGCTTCGGTTTCAGGGGCGCAGGAGCCGCTTGCGGAGCCGCATCCTTCACGGAAGATAGGGCGGTCCGGCCTGCGGGGGCCGAGAGGAGCCTGTCGACGAGCGGCTCGCTCTTGGGGGCCGGGGTGGGCTGGGGAGCCAGCCTATTGACCGGAGCGGCGGATGTAGGCGCTTCTATGTCGGAAAGCATGTTGATCCGGTCGGTCTCCGTCATGGCGGCCGCGTGCGCGTCGTCGTCGGTCGGCTTCCCAGCCGCCTGGGCGTCCTTCTCTATCTCGAACCCGCCGGCTTGCTCGATGGGAGCGGCAGCTTTTTCCTCCTCTCTTAATTTGGCTTTTATCCCATCGAATACCTCGGTGTTTATGTCCGTAGCGATGCTTCTCGCCTTTTGCTGATCTATGCCGAGGACATCGCTTATATTGTTGGTGTAATCGGACGACTTTTCCAGGCCGAGAATGACCAGGCCGGTCTCGTCTACTAAGTCTGCGACCTGGTCGAGCAAGAGGCCGTGCTTTTGGCCCACTGCCGCTATCTTCTGGGTCGTTTCGGGAGAGTCGACGACCTTTTTGACCTCCTCGGGCAAAGAATCGAACCTCTTCTTTATCTGTTCTGGGGTGTACAGCATTTATTTATATTATTTATCGCCGATCTTCCCTTCCAGTCCCTCGATCTTGCTCGCGATATCGTCTATGCTCGTCCCGGTCTTCAGCTTTGAAAGGTCGTCCTCTATCTTATCGAGCTTCGTTCTCATATCCTCGTTCGCTCTCTGGAGCGCTTCCCTTTGCGATCTCATGTTCTGGATCTCGGCGGCGGAAAGCGGCCTGCCGTTGTCGGCGGTGCCGCGCGCGATCTCTTTGGTTATGAAGGCTATCTGGGTATTATTGTCATCCACTCTTCCTTCCAAAGAGCGCTTCTCCTTTCCGAGGACTTTGGCGGATTCTTTGTCCCGCTTCGTCTTCGCCGTCTTGTACATATGGCTCATATTCGCAGGGTCTTGCATCATGAGCGTCAGCGGAGATACAGACGCTAGCGACGTCTGGAAGGTGCTTTGTAGGCCCTTGGCTCTCGCCTCAGCTTTCTTAAACGAATCATCGCTCTTATAGTTCTCCCTCTTGGCTGTGCCGATCCTCTTGTCCAAGCCTTCAAGGTCCTTCGTCCTCGCTTTCAAGGCTGCATCATAGCCGCCCTTGTCGCCGCCGAAGGTTGCGGAGCTCACCTTAGAGAGCTGTTTCGACGCCAACAATCCAAAGTTCGGGTTCCTTGCGTATATCCCGCGCATCGTCTCGCTGTCGTTCAGCCTTGCAGCCGCTTTGCCGATCGTGCGCGTGCCTACCTTGCTCCATATCCCTTGCGCGCCCCACTTCTTGGTGTCGATGAACTTGACCGCCTTGCCGCCGATGGAGATCGCGGCGAGGAGCGGCATATTGAGCAGGATGATGATGACCACCGCGTTGATGCCGAGCGCCAGGAATTGGGTGTACCAGGCGTTGCTGACGCTTGCAGAGCCGCCGGCGGCAAGAGCGCTGGCTACGAGCGACCCGGCCGCGGCCGTCGTTGCCGTCGCCGTTCCGGCCGTCGCGGCGGCTCCCGAGCCCGACGTCTGCAGGATCGACAGCGGCCCTCCCGAGGAGAGGACGTTCAAGGCGAGATACATGAGCAGGAAGTAGACCGGCATGAAGAGGAGCATGCTCTTATAGGTGTCTTTCCAGGTCTTGGTGTACGCCTCGACTTGGGGAGCGATGAACGATATGAACCAGATCGGCGAGAATGCCAGGAGGAAGATGAGGACGACGAAGCGGACGATGAACGCCACTGCGGCGAAGAAGAAGCTCAATGCCGCCGTGAGCATGATGATGATAGATATGACCTCGATGATGAGGACTTTGATCGGGGCCGTCCACGAGCCGCCGTTATTGAGGGCTCCTGCCGACACCGTTCCCTGCCCCGCCGTGTTATAGAGGTCGGGGATCTTGAGGGCGGACATGAATATGTCGGCGAGGCCTCCGTCGCCGAGATGGCTGGTGACGTTGGTCGGGCTCAAGTCGGCGGAGCTCGCTATGGCGATGCTGTTGGCCGGAGCGATGGCGTTATACAGCTGGGTCGAGACGATGTTCGACGCGTCGATGCCGATGCCGGCGAAGAAGAAGCTGAAATTGATGACGATGCCCGCCATGACGATGTTCTTGATGAGAGCGCTCCATTTCGGGTTCTCGATCTGGAGGATCATCTGGAATGCCGCATACAAGAGGAAGAAGATGATGAAGAGGCCCGATATATCGCGGAGCGCTCTCCATGTCGAGAATATGGCGGGCGTGGCGTCGACGAAGTCGCGTATATGGAGGGTCAGGCGCACGGAATAGTTCAGCGCCAATCCCGCCAGCGACAGGGCCCATGCGGCGATCGTCTGGACTTCGTAGCCGACATTGGCGATGCCTTGGGCGATGAAGTCCCACATGCTCAACCCGAATAGGCTGGCTATGTTCCCTGTCGCGCTCGATACGGACCCGGCCGCTTTAACCTGGGCCTGCATTGTAGCCGGCGCGGCCATAAAGACCGCGATGAGAGCGAGGAGGCAGGCTATCTGTATGTAGCGGCGTCTGGTCATCGATTAATTCGACGTGTAAGGATTCTGGCATGCCTTGCTGTACGGGATCCTATCGGCTTCGAATTTGCTTATCCAGTTATTGGTGGTATCGAGGTATGCGCTCGCCGTCGAGACGTTGAGGACCGTAGGATCGATGGCCGATTGTTGGGCGGTGAATTGCTGGCTAAGGTCGTTCGCTTGCTGGAGCGACGAAGCGCTTTGGAGCTGAAGGACCATGTTCTGATATGCCGATACGGCGTCCGAAGAAGCGGAGAGCTTGGCTTGCGCGGCGGCGATCTGGTCGTTGAGGTTCGCGATAGGCTCGTTGATCTGCTGGAGCAATGATTGCAGATACGACGTGTTCAGGGTCGTGCCGGTGTATCGGGTATTTTGAGCGCCCGCCGCTTGGGACACATAATTGGAGAGGCACGCTTGCGTCGAGGAATAAAGGCCCGATTCGCTGTTCAGGGCGGAGACCGCTTGCTGATAATAAGATTGAGCCGATTGGGCAGCGGTCAGCGACGTATTCGCTTCGCTGACGATCTCCCCTTGGAGCGCCGCGCCGTTCTGCTGGTATGCCGGATCATTGGAGAGCTGGTTGATGACCGACTGGGTCGCGCCGGCCGAGCCTGCCGCCGGCTGGCTGGTGGAAAGCAGGCCGCCGTTCAGCGTCTTGATGAGCAGCTGGGAGAAGAGGGCCGATACCACCTCGTTGATGTCGCTGGTGAGGTTGAGCTCGTTCGCCGACTGCCCCAATACGTTGACGAGCGAGCTGTTGATGACGGACCCGGGAGTCTGGGTCGTGCATGTCGTCGTGGTCGCTCCGCTCCCGGCGTATACCTGCGTCCCGAGCTCGGGATCGTTGAATGCCTGCCCGGCAGGGACCGGCGTATCCTTGCAGCTTTGCCACGAGAGGAAGCCGTTGCCCTGAAGGAGGTCCTGGCTTATCGCCGATTGCTTGAGACCGATCGCTTGGGCCAAGTCGCTGTTTGCCTGAAGATATGCTCCATACGGGTTGTTCTGCGGCTCCGTCGTCATGGAGATGAACGCTTGCCATCCTCCCTGCGAGAAATCGCCGTTCAGGAATCCTTGCATGCTGTAGCCGTTGATCGTCGCGTTCTGGGCGTTGTTGATGATCGTCCCGAGGGTGCAGGTGTAGCGGTCATTCTCCGGCTGGGCCTGTTGCAAAGCCAAGTTGAGGCGGATGTCTACGTTCCATGGCGAGCACAAGCCTTGCAGAGGGCCCGAATTGGCCAAGAACGATCCCGTGACCTGATCTGCCGTGTCGAGCGCGAAGCCGGTCGGATCGGTGATGAAGGAAGGGTTGCCTTGGAACCCGGAATTGATCCAGTTCACGACGCTGCCGGTCAGGCTGTGCAAGACCGTGTGGGCGAGCTGCCACGCTATGCCGTTCCATGTGCACTGGACGTTCTTGATGGAGCTCGTGTTGCTCTGCACCTGGCTGTCGGATACCGGCACGCTGCTGAGCCCGCCGCCGGAGGAGCCGATGCCGAGCGAGCCTCCTATGGCGCTGAAGGCGCCGGAGACCGAGCAGCCGAGCTGGGCATGCGCTTCCGGCGGCCGGACGGCGAATGCGGCCGATGCCACGACGACGCACGCGGCTGCGAGCGTCAGGGCTTTCTTCATGGGAGCGGGTCGAGGCTGCTGTTGGTTCATGATGGTGATATCAATTAAGCAAAGGATTCATAACGGACCAATCGAGGCCGAATCCTAGCCCGTTGTCTCGGAGCTTGATCGCGATAGCGTCCAAGGCGTCGACGAGCGATTGCGCCGCGCTGGTGTGCATGCCGATGCCCACCATGCCTTTGACGGTGTCGGCCCCGGTCGACCTCATCGCTTCCGTTCCGGCCTCGAGCGAGCTCATGGCATTGACCGCGTCGATATCGTATCCCGCGAAAGCGAGGGGCACGGGGATGGCGAGCAATTCAGCGATCATCGCTTTCTGTTCCGCTATGGCCGGGTCGAGCTGAGAGAGGATCGAAGGGTCGCTGTTCGTCAGGTAGTCCTGCATGATCGCCGACCCGTTGCGGGACGCTTTGTAGGAGTTGAATACGGAAACGACGGCATTCCCATATGCCTGGAAGGCTGCGGTGCCCGTCGCGGCCGTCAAAATGAGGTCGCTTTGAGAATATGTCTTCGGCTTGACCTGGCCATAGCTCGCCGTCACCAGATTGTCGGCGGTCTGGTCGACGACATCGGCGTTGCCGATGAGGTCGGCCTGCTTCAAGTCCACGAATTTCGAGAAAAGATCCCTGCCAAGACGGTCTGTCAGCGTCAGCGCTTGGGTCGTCGAGCCGATTTTGGCGGGAGATGTCGTCATGGTCGATGTCGATTGACCGAAGAACTCGTTCCTCCACTCGCTATCCGTCGGGACTGTCGCCGCGTCCGCCTGCACGTTTTCCGTTGAAGGCCGAGCGGCGGGCGCGCCCTTCCCGTTCCCGAACACATACCACGCAGCGCCAGCGACGGCCAATGCGCATACTGCCGAGATTATGAACGTCTGCTTGCTCTGGTGGCGCATGATACCTTGTAGATTATAGCAAGAATGGGCCGTCGGCGCCGTTCCCGCTATTCACATATATCGCCGTGGTATAATCGTGCGCATGAACAAGAAGCTCCTTGTCGCCGCAGCCTCTCTGGCGTCCGCTCTCACCTTCGTCCCTATGGCCGACGCGGCCATGTTCCAGAGGCCGCTCACCATAGGGTCGAGCGGGCCGGACGTGCGGGCGCTCCAGCTCCTTCTCAACCAGAGCCCGGCCACCGAGGTCGCCCCTTCCGGCCCGGGCTCTTCCGGGCAAGAGACGGATTATTTCGGCCCGCTGACCGCCGCCGCGGTCACCCGGTTCCAAGAAGAGCATGCCGCCGACATCCTCGCGCCCGCCGGCCTCTCTTCCGGCACGGGCTATGTCGGGGCTTTGACTCTGAGCGCGCTGAATGCGCTTTATGGCGTGGCCGCATCTGCGCCCTCCCCTTCTCCGAGCTCTGCCGGGGCCGGCATGATGCCTGCGACGAGCACATCCCCCGCCGCTTCCAGCGACGCCGAGCTGTCGGCTGATGCCGCTCGAGGCATCATCCCGGGGTGGGCGGCATTCGTTCCCGTCTCGGCCGATGATATCGCTCTTTACGACATCTCCCATGAGACCGTGAAACCGGGCGATAGCCTCACGCTCTTCGGCTACGGGTTCGACGCCTCCACTACCGTCAATTTCGGCCCCAGCCATTCCGTATCGGCATCCGCATCGTCGACGAGGATGGTCACGGTGACCGTGCCTTGGGTGCCGTTCGGCGAATATAGCGTCTGGGCGAGCGACAGCCGCGGCTCGACCGCGTCAGGCCCTGCTCGGCGAGTGATCATAGGGACCGTGAGCGACGCCAGGCCCTCTCTCCTCTCTGTGAGCCCGTCCATAGCATCTTCGGGCGGGTCTGTGACAGTGACCGCCAGCGCGCTCGATCGGTCGGGCAACACGATATATTCCGATCTTGGTATAATCAGATCGGTCCCTTCTCTCGATGGCCGCACCCTTTCGTTCAGCGTCGATCAATTGCCCGGCGCAGCGGCGTTCTTTGGGAACAAGGCGGCCGACAGCTACGTCGTCACCTTCAGCGTCGGGACGCAAGCGGGAAGGAGCCTTGATTACGGATATTTCACTCTAATAAAATGACTTTGCACGACAGATCGTCTTATTTTCTAAGAAACAGCGGCCCACACGGCGGCATGTCGAGATATGCGCCCTTTTTCATCGCCATCATCGCGCTCTATGCAGCGGCTCTGGCCGTTCCCCCTCGCGCGTCAGCCCAAGCGAACACTTTCGACGGGGGCGCTCTCGAAGGCATCAGCAGCATGTGCTCGTGCTCCGGAGGAGAGGTCGTATCGGTGAAGAGCTATGTCGACAAGAGCATCCATCATTATCTCTATCAGCCCGGCGTCACCCGTCTCTACGCGAATTACGACATAGTAGCGCCCAGCGGATACGTGCTGACGACCTTGCTTCCGTATGCGATATGCCTCGATTCGTCCACTGAATGCGAAGGAAGCAGCGGGCCGCCGCCCGAAGGCATCTTCATCCTCACCGGCACGTCGTTCAAGCTCGACGCTTCGAGCGTCCTTGCCCTTCTTGGCCGTTTGCCGCTCGCTTCTCAAGTATCCTCGGCCCTTTCCGGATTGGCTGCCTCCGTCCCTTCGCGGTAGGCGCTCCGCCTCGGGTCAACAAGAAAGGCTCTCGGCGATGCCGAGCCATGTCTCGACAGAGACATCCTCTGCCCTGGCATCGGTCGAAAGGCCGAAGCTTCCCCATGCTTTCTCGAGCGAAGAGGCATCCGCCACCGCCTCGAGGTTCCGCTTGAGGAGCTTCCTTTTATGCGCGAAGCCGGCTTTGACGACGGCGAAGAAGCGGCCGATGCGCGCGCTGTCGCCGCCGAAGGGCGCGCCGGCTATCTCTTCGATGGCGATGATCGCCGAATCGACCGTGGGAGGAGGGACGAATGCGCCGCGGGGCACCCTGGCCACGATGCGCGGCCGGCCGAACGCTTTCACCGATATCGAGAGCACGCTCTCTTTGCCGTCCCGGGCCACGATGCGCTCGGCTACCTCTTTCTGGACGAGAAGGACCATGCGGCTCGGCCGCGGCCCTTTCTCGAGGAATGACCCGAGGATGGCGCCGGTGATGTAGTAGGGTATGTTCGCCACCACGGCGTACGTCCCTTCCGAAAGGCCGAGCGCCGCCCGGTCGGTCTCCAAGACGTCGCCTTCTATGAGCCTGAGCCGCTTGTCGGCGATCTCGCCGGCGAAGCGCTCCTCGAGGATGCCCATCGCCCGGCGGTCTTTCTCTATCGCTATGACGCGCGCCCCCGTCCCGAGAAGGGCCTCGGTCAATATGCCCGTGCCGGGGCCGATCTCCATGGTCGTCTCCCCTTCGTGGAGAGCTGCGGCTTCGATGATCTTCGCCAGCGCCCCCTTCGAAGCGAGGAAATGCTGGCCGAGCGACTTCTTTGCCCTCAATGACATGGCGGTACTATACACGAGCGCCCGTCAGAAATCGATGAATATGGCTTTGACCCCCGACGGCTTTTCCGGAGCGCCTTCCTCTATGAGGGCGGGATCGATGTCCGCTATGAATTCCGACGGCGAGCTGACGCGCTGGCTGCCGTATACGGTCCTGACGAGAGCATGGCTCATATGCACTTTTTTGCGGGCGCGGGTCAGCGCCACATAGAAGAGGCGGCGCTCCTCTTCGTCCTCTTCGGGGCTCGGGCCTGCTTCGCCGATGTGCTTGTATGGAAAGAGGTCCTGTTCGAGGCCGGCGATGAAGACATGGTCGAATTCGAGGCCTTTCGACGAATGGACGGTCATGAGCCTGACGGCATCCGTGTCTTCCTTGAGCTCGTCCTGGTCGGATGCGAGCGCCGCATTGGTCAAGAAGGATTCCATGTCCTCGTATTGGGCGGCGACGGACGCCAATTCGCGGATGTTGAGCAGCCGCTCCTCGTCCTCGGCGTCCCCTTCCCTGAATGCGCGCTCCATGCCCGATTCTTTGATGGCGAATCTCACCACATCGGCCGGCTTATTCTCGGCCGCTTCCTTCCGTATGCTCGCGAGCAGAGAGCGGAATGAGGCGATCTTCTGCTTCATGCCCGCCGGCAGGGCTTCTTCGGCGCCGGCGAGGATCTTGGCGACCGTGGCTTTCCCTATGCCGCGGGGAGGCGTGTTGATGATGCGGGCGATGTCCGCGGCCGCTGCCGGCTCGTTGCCGTTCAGGGCGGCGCGGATATAGGAGATGACGTCTTTGACCTCTTTGCGCTCGAAGAATCTCACGCCGAGGAGCTGGTACGGCACGTGCTTCTTGATGAAGGCCTCTTCGATGGCGCGCGATTGGAAGTTGGCCCTATAAAGGACGGCGATCTCGCGCGCCGGCGTGCCCGAATCGATGAGCGCCCGGGCGGCATCGGCGATGGCCCGCGCTTCGTCGTTCTCCGTGTATGAAGCCGTGAGGACGATCTTCTCGCCGGCGGGATTGTCGGTGCGGAGCGTCTTCTTCCTGCGCATGGCGTTCTTGGCGATGACCGCATTGGCCGCGGCAAGGATCGTCTTCGTCGAGCGGTAATTGGTCTCAAGAGTGATGACCGTCGCCTCCGGATAATCCTTCTCGAAGCGCATGATGTTCTCTATGGTGGCGCCGCGCCAGCTGTAAATGTTCTGGTCCGTGTCCCCTACCACGCATATGTTGCGGCTTTCCGATGCGAGAAGCTCGGCGATCCGGTACTGGATCTTGTTAGTGTCCTGATATTCGTCGATATGAAGGTATCTCCACATGGAAGCGTAGCGGCTGCGCACCTCCGGGCGCTCGAGCAAAGCGGCCGTCTTGACCAAGAGGTCGTCGAAATCGAGCGCTTGCTCTTTGGCCATGATGGAGTCGTAGCGCTCCCAGATATCGGCGGTCAGCTCTTGAGCATAGCCGCCGGCCGCGTCTCTGTATGAGGCCGGGGTCGCCCCATCGCCTTTAGCCATGGATATCCGGTTGAGGAATGAGCCGGGGTCGTGCTCCTTCGGGTCCATGCCGGCCTCGCGCATCGCCTCCTTGATCGCCCGTCGGGAGTCTGCCCGGTCGTATATATGGAAATGGCGGGTCAACCCGAGGATCCGGGCATTCTCACGGATGATATAGACGCCAAGGGCATGGAAAGTCGATACGAAAGGCCGTTCCTGCATCGAGAGCGGCCTGTTGAGGCCTTTTTCGCCGGCCAATAGCGCCTCGACGCGTTCCCGCATCTCTTTCGCTGCTTTGTTGGTGAAAGTGATCGCGAGTATCGATCCCGGAGAGACCCCTTTCCTTATCAGGTTAAGGATCCTGTGCGTGATGACCCTCGTTTTCCCCGATCCGGCGCCTGCGACGATGAGCACCGGGCCTTCCGTGGCGTCGACTGCGCGCTGCTGTTCTTGGTTCAGGCCTGGCATGAGGGTATATAGTAGCAAAAAAGCGCTCGGTGCGTCTGCGATGGCAGAACCGGGCTATTATAGTGACACAATATTTGACAGATTTTCAAATTAAATTGTTATAAACATATAGCGTTGACATTAGCTGCCTACCTGATACCCTGAAATGACAGCCCGCGAATGTCAATCAAAAGATGGCTCAGCAGAGCCACTTATTCATTAGGGCCTCGATAGGAGAATGACCGTGGATCTACAGGAACCGCTCTGCCAGAAAGAAATGCAACGACCATATCATAGGGAAAATAATGACGGCAGCCCCCGTGTCCGGACCATATTGGCTGCAGCCTTGTTCGTCGTAGCCGCCTCAGGCTTCGCTCTTTCCCGTTCAGCCACTGCGCATGCCAGCATCCTCTCGTTCCTATCGTCTCTTGTCGGAGACCAGCAAGCTTCTGCCGATACCGGCGCCTCCGATGTCTCGGGGACCGACTCCCAATCTTCGATCGTCGCCTTGAAGAGCGTCGCCAACCCGGATCCCTCGGCGGCAGACGAGCTCCTCGCCGTAGCACCTATCGACAAGAATGCCCTGTCTCCGGAGATCGCGGCTGCCGCGACGGCGAATGTCGAGCCCCCTAACACCAGGATAAGCATATACACCGTACAAGCTGACGACACTCTCTCCGGCATCGCCGCGATGTTCGATATATCGGTGGATACCATCAAGCAGGCGAACGGCATGTCGCGCGATTCTATCCACCCCGGACAACAGCTCGTCATCCTCCCCGTTGACGGGGCTTTTTATACTGTTCGAAGCGGCGATACCGTCGGCTCGATCGCCCGCAGATACAAAGTCAGCGAGAGCGACATATTCACGTATAACGACATCGACCCTTCTTCACCGGTCATCGTCGCCGGCGACCAGCTCATCATCCCCCACGGAAGCATATCGGTCAGCGAATCGCGCTCGTACATAACGTCTCACCAGAAAGTCCCGTCATTCGAGCCGCTGCTTGATCCTGTCTGGAATTGGCCGGTGGCTCCTCGAGGATATTATTCATGCCCGTTGCCGGGATCGACCTTGACGCAAGGCCTTCATGGCCATGACGCTGTCGACCTGGCGGCCCCGTACGGGACTCCTATCCTCGCGGCGGCAGGCGGCACGGTCACCGTCAGCAAATCGAACGGATATTACGGAGCGAATTCCAATGGCGGCTACGGCAACTTCGTCATGCTATCCCATAGCAATGGATCGCAGACCCTCTATGCGCATATGGAAAAGACGGCTGTCAAAGCCGGCCAGCATGTCGAACAAGGGCAGGTCATAGGCTATATCGGTATGACCGGCATGACCACCGGCCCCCATGTCCATTTCGAGATCCGCGGCGCCCAGAATCCTTTCGGCGATCCGGCTTTGTGCAGATAGCTCGTGCGGATAGCGCGGGCGCATCATGCTTGTCATACGCGCACGGCAGCTTTTTGGCGGTACTGGAGCGCTTCGAGCACGTGCGTCTCCGTGATAGACATGCTGCCTTCTAGATCGGCGATGGTGCGGGCGACCTTTATGACTCTATGGAATGAGCGGCCTGACGCTTCGAGGCGCTCTGAAGCATCGACGAGGACGGCGCGAGCAGCGCTTTCAACGGCGGCTATGGCGTCTATGTCGTCGGCAGCCAGCTCGCTGTTGAACAGTTTCGGCGATTTGTGCGAGGCGAAGCGCTGGGCTTGTATCGTGCGGGCGGCTATCACTCGGGCCCGTATGTCGGCCGACCTCTCGTCAGACGAGCGTTCGGCCGAAAGCTTTTGGTAATCCACTTTGTCCACATTCACCGCGATGTCGAGCCGGTCCATGATCGGTCCGGACACCCTCCTTCGGTATGCCAGCAGCATCCCGGTCGTGCAAGTGCAGCCTCTTTCCTTCGGATTTCCGCAAGGGCACGGGTTCATCGAAGCGATGAGGATGCATTGAGCCGGGAATGTCACTGACCCCTTTGCCCTCGATATGGTGATCGACCGCTCTTCGAGCGGCTGACGGAGCGCTTCGAGGACTGATCTGTCGAATTCGGGGAATTCGTCCAGGAATAGCACGCCCCGGTGGGCCAGGGTGATCTCTCCGGGCCTCGGGAATGATCCGCCGCCGACGATGGCGGGATACGAAGCCGTATGATGCGGAGCTCTGAACGGGGGGTCCGTGATCAGCTCGTCTACGAGCGCTCCCGCCGCCGAATGTATGCCGGTGACCTCTATGGCATGCTCGATAGACAGCGGAGGAAGTATAGACGGGAAGCTTTGAGCGAGCATGGTCTTGCCCGTGCCAGGGGGCCCATACATGAGCATGTTATGGCCGCCCGCCGCAGCTATCTCCAGGCCGCGCTTGGCAGTCTCGTTCCCCCGTATATGGCGCATATCAGGCATGCTTCGAGGCTGCCGCCGCCGCGTTCCGGCAGCCGACCACAGCGTTCCTTTGACCGGAAGGAGCGGCCGAAGGCCCTGCAAACCCGCGAGAAGCTCGCTGAGCGACGATACTCCGTATATATCAATGCCGGCGGCCATGCTGGCTTCCCCGAGATTGGCTGACGGGACATATGCGGCCTTGAACCCGAGCGCCGCAGCCTGGCACAATATTGGCAACAGGCCCGTCACTCTCCTCACTTTCCCTTCGAGCGATAGCTCTCCGAAGAAAAGCACCCCCTCAAGGCCGATCCCCGCTTCCCCGGCAGCGGCTAAGTATGCCAATGCCATCGGCAGATCGAATGACGGGCCTTCTTTCTTGACGTCGGCAGGCGCCAAGGATATGACCACTTTCTGGTTCTTTTGCTTGGGAGACGCATACCCAGAGTTCTTTATGGCTGCGGATATGCGGTCTCGGGCTTCTTCGACAGACCGGTCTCCGAGGCCCACGATCGATAGGGAGTTCAGCCCGTTGGATATATCGACTTCGACGGTGACTATGGCCGTCGATAGGCCGATCAATTGCGCGCTATAGCATTTGGCTACGCTCATGAGCGCATCGTAGCAAGCGCGCGCTCAAAGCATGCTCAAATAATATTAAAATCGCGATGAAGGAAAGCTCAAACGGTCAGGCCGCGTGC
Organism: Patescibacteria group bacterium; assembly: GCA_028865095.1. Lineage (GTDB taxonomy): Bacteria > Patescibacteriota > Minisyncoccia > Phycocordibacterales > PALSA-1337 > C7867-002. Next base: position 15,616 of record JAGWLA010000001.1, read on the forward strand.
TCTCGGCAATTCCGGGCGGACGGATTCGCTTCGAGCCGCTGGATGGCGATCTCCTTCCCGCATATCTCGCAGACGCCGTAAGTCCCTTTTTCTATGCGCTCGAGCGCCGCTTTCACCTCATTGAGCTGGGCTTCGAGCTTTTGGGCGATGCCGCTGTTCTCCTCGAGCTCCTCCATCTTGTCGGCGACCTCGTTCTCATCTGCTGCATCTATGTCCATTCCCCCGCTCGTAGCATCCCATTCGTTGGGGTTCGAAGGATTGCGCTCGCTGATGCCGGCCAGCTGGGTCTCCAGCTCGACCTTTTCGGCAGAGAGCTTTTCCTTGAATAGCGTCAGGTTCTTTGTATTCATTGTGGCTCTATACTAGCGCACAAAAGCCGCGTTTTCAATGCGAGATATCACCTCTCCTAAGGCGGCATCGCTGCCCGCCATGACGAGGGTGGACTGGTCGATGAACGAGTATACGAACAGCGTCTGGCCTTGGCTCGAGACGTATGCCCGCACGTCTTTGTTCTTGATGACTTCGTCCTTGAAAGATCCTTGTATGGTCGAGAATATAGGAACGGTCTGGTTCGTCTGTTGCGTCGTCGAGGCTGTCGATGAAGCGCTCGTCGGGGCCGTCGACGAGGCAAGGGCCGTCGTAGTCGCAGTCGTCGTGCTCATCGGAAGGGCGGATATGGGCGACGACGACGCGGGCGCTGCGGCCGCTGCCGGTGACCCTTGCTGCGTCGCGATGTCGTATATGGGCGCGCCATGATACACGTAGTGCTTCAGGTCGTCTGCCATAGTGGATTCCCATTGGAGCATGCCGGCGAATGCATTCTGGAAGAAATCGGTCTTGACCACTACGAACGCCGATCGGGCCCCGCTCCCATCGGTGTATACGCCGAGCATCCATTCGGGAGCCAGGGTGCGCACGAGCATATCGGGGGCGGGTATATTCATGGCGGTCAGCATGTCTTGAGCCGATACCGCCTGCTCGGAGCGCCCTGTTCCGCTGACGGGAATGATCTGCTCGATGCTGTTGGGGGGCCGGGCAGCCGATGCCTCGGCTTGTATCTTCGCCAGGATGCCGTTAGGGGCTAGCCCGTCGATGGATACGGTGGCTTGAGAGTCTGCTGGCACGAGCGTGGGCGTTGCCGATGGGCTCGCTACGGGGACGCTCGTCGCCGCAAGGGGACTCTTGCTGTATAGGTAATATCCTCCGATGATGCCGGTGCCTATGAAGACTAGGCTGATGAGCGCTATCGCCGATTTGATCCCGGCATGCCCGCCGCCGGTTGGCTCGGAACTGCCAAGCCGCTCCTCCCCGCTCGCCTTCTTGTTCTCAGCGATGACGATGGAAGCGGCAGAGGCCTTGCGTTGAGCGAGGACTTCAGCCACATCGCTCTCGTATGTGCGCAAGGGCCTCAGGTCCGATTCCGATCCCGCCATGCCTTCCGGCGCGCTCGGCGCCGCGGACTTGCTGAGCGGCTTAGGCTGGGCGGGCTGTTTCGGCGGCGGGTTCGGGACGCGGATCGGGGCTGAAGACGGCTGCTCCTTCATCTCTGGCGGCGCCTTCATCTCCAGCGGCTCGGAAGCGCTCGGCGTCGGGGCCGTGAGCTTTCCGAGCGAAGCTGCCGGTCGGACTTGCTTCTCGTTGGTCCTCACGTCGTATCCTTTGAAAGCGAATGGCCAGTCGGTCTGGGCCGGTGCTGCCGCCTGTGAGGCCTCAGCCGGCTTTGCCGCAGGCGCAGGAGGCTTGGGCGGCGGGATCGGCGCTTTAGCCGAAGGAGGAGGGACCGGAGAGAGCGGCGGTCTCGGGGGCTTCGGGGGCGTAGCCGGCTTGGGCGCTGCAGAAGGCTCCGCCGTGCGGCTGTCGTCGACCAGGGATATGTTCAGATCCGGAGAGATGTCGAATACCCTCCCGTCCCTTTCCGTGTCATCGGGCTCGGGGGAAGGCGCGGGCGCCAGACGCGGAAAGCCGGCGCCGTCTTCTGCCGGTCCGCTATTCCCTGCGCTGAGCTCGTCATTCATGCCGCCATTATAGCGAGAAGACGGGAAACCGCCAAAGAATATCTAGACGTATTGTACGTGCCGCTTTACCTCCTTCCTCCTCTCAATATGTATTTGCCCGGGCTAGCGTCGAGATCCATGAAATGGTCGGCCGCTTCTATCAGCTTCGACGACGTGGATTTCCCGAAGGAGACCACCTCGACTTGGCATCCGTCTTTCATCTGAAGATATTTGACCAAAGGTATGAAATCGCCATCGCCTGTCATGAGTATGACCGCGTCGAGCTTAGGGGCGAGCGCCACTGCGTCGATGGCCATGCCCACGTCCCAGTCCGCCTTCTTGGCTCCCGAGCTGAAGATCTGCAGGTCTTTGACTTTCGTCTCGATCCCCATCTTGGCGAGCGCCTCGAAGAATGCCGACTCTTCGCCGGATTCCGTCTTTATGACATAAGCCATGGCGCGCACCAAGCGGCGCCCATCGAGAGCATCCTTGACGATGGCTCCGAAATTGACCTTCGAGCGGTAGAGGTTCTTGCCGCTGTGATAGAGGTTCTGCGCGTCTATGAATATGCCGACGCGCTGCTCTTTGTGTTTTATGACTGCCATTTGGCCTGCGAGCGTTATTTGCTGAGCTCGAGCTTCTTCGTGATAGAAGAATATCGGCGAGGATAATTCTTGCGAAGATACGCGAGGTGAGTCTGGCGGTCGGCGACCATGCCGAGAAGGCCCCTTCTCGAGTGGTTATCCTTCTTGTGCTTCTTCAGGTGGGCCGTGAGCTCGTCGATCTTCTTGCTCAAAAGGGCGATCTGGACCTCCGGCGAGCCGGTGTCCTTGTCGTGTATGGCCGTTCCTTTGATGACGCGAGTCTTCTGTTTCGTAGTTAGCATGGCGGCATCATAGCATGAAACCATTGAAAGTGCAATAATATCCATATGTCGCACAATATCAAGGATATGAAACAGCGATTTCTCGAATATGTTGAGATCGAGAAGGGCCGTTCGCTGCGGACGGTCAAAGTATACGACGACTACCTTACCCGCTTCATTTCGCACGCAAAACCGAAGGATGCCGAGGGCATAACGGCTGAAATGGTCCGTGATTTCAGGCTCTGGCTCAACCGCCAGCCCAGCAAAAAGCGGGATGACAAGGATTCGACAGGCACCCTCAAGAAAAAGACCCAGAATTATTACCTCATCGCCTTGCGAGCCTTCCTCAAATTCATGGCCAAGAGCGGCGTGAGGTCGCTTTCCCCGGAGCATATCGAGCTTGCCAAGGTGGGCGACCGCCATCTCGATCTCATATCGGCGGAAGAGCTCCGCCGCCTGCTCTCCGTTCCTGCGGGGAAAGACCTGAAATCGTTGAGGGATAAGGCCATATTGGAGCTGCTCTTCTCCACCGGCTTGCGCGTCTCCGAGCTTTGTTCGTTGACCCGCGACGTCGATTTCGATGCCGACAGCTTCTCGGTCCGCGGGAAAGGCGACAAGATCAGGGTCGTATTCATATCTGATGAGGCGCGGAGATCCGTGAAAGCCTATCTCGATAAACGGACCGATGTGGATGACGCTCTCTTCGTCCAGACAGGGCCAAGAACGGCCAAAAAGGACGACGACATCGCCCTTGATAAGCGCTCTGTGGAGCGTCTGGTGAAACGGCTGGCGATACAAGCGGGCATATCAAAGAAGGTCACGCCCCACGTCATCAGGCACTGCTTCGCGACCGATCTTCTGGGGAATGGCGCCGATCTGCGCTCCGTGCAGATGCTCCTCGGCCATTCGAATATCAGCACCACCCAGATATACACCCATATCACCGATTCGGAGCTCAAAAGGGTGCACAAGCAATTCCACAATCGTAAATAGGGCCGACCTGCTATACTTATGCCCATATGATGCGTCGCATCGTATCTTGGAATGTGAACGGCCTTCGTGCCAACGCCAAAAAAGGCGGTTTCGACTGGATCATCAACGAATCCCCCGATATATTCTGCTTTCAGGAGACAAAAGCCCACCCCGATCAGCTCGACCCCGGCGTGCGCTCCCCTGCTGGCTACCATTCCTATTTCGATCATTCACGGGTCAAGAAAGGCTATAGCGGGGTCGCCGTCTACTCGAAGATCGAGCCGGATGAAGTGGAATACGGCCTTGGCGTCGAAAGATATGACCAAGAAGGCAGATTCCTCGGCCTTTTCTATCACAATGACAGCCTCGGCATCGGGGTCGATAAGCTGGCCCTCCTTAATATCTATTTTCCAAATGGCGGAGGCGGTCCTGACCGTTTGAAATACAAGCTCGGGTATTACGACGAATTTTTGAGATACATCGTCGCATTGAAGAAGAAAGGCTATGAAGTGATATTCTGTGGCGACGTCAATACGGCCCATGAAGAGGTGGATTTGGCGCGCCCCAAAGAGAATGAGGAGAATACCGGTTTCTTGCCCATAGAGCGGGCCTGGATTGATCGCGTTGTGACAGAAGGATATGCGGATGTCTTTCGGCATTTCCATCCCGGATCTAAAGGCGCGTATACCTACTGGGACATGAAGACCTTCGCTCGAGAGCGCAACGTCGGATGGAGGATCGATTACTTCTTTGCCTCTGAGAAGGCGTTAAATAAAATTGACAAGGCCAGGATTTTAGATGAAATAATGGGTTCTGACCATTGCCCTATTGATATTTATATTGGGTAGATTACGCAGCTAAACACGGCTTTATAAAGTAAAAATGCTGGCTTTATAATGTCACTTTATGACACATATTTTGCTAAATCGGACCTTTTGAACATATTCGGCCGATTTGCGTAGCAAGACGGCTTATTATGGAATGAGCAGGTAAAGTAAAGCCGCGTCATATGCGGTTTCCTTGAGAAAAGATCGGATTCCGCGGCGCGGCTTTTTAAGGTTTTTTAATGAATCTTACAGGTGCATACCCGAACTGTTCCTTCAGATCCCACGATCTCGATTTAGGTGTCCGTGTGCGCTGCCAAAATATCTAAGTTCTCCTGATGAAGAACGATGTTGTGTGTGAGACAAGCTACACTGACATTTTCCCTAGCAACAGAAGGATTGCGATAAGATCCACAAAAGAACCTTTAGAGTGAAGAGCCTACCCAGGTCTTCTTTCTTTGTTTAATGTGCAGTATCGAATCCCTCTGGAGACAATTGTATTTCCTATAAAGGACATTGTAAAGGACAGGATGTGGATAACCGCAGTATTTTTAAAGGACAGTCTAATCTTCTATGAGACGTAGTATTTCCGTCTTATTTTCGCTACATCTTTCTCCTCTTCCGAATCTTTTATATTCCTCCCCTCCTCGCCTAGGATCATAAGCTTATTGTCTGGAATTTTTGACAGTTCTATCGCTCTTTTCTCTAAATACTCTAGCGTATTAAGCTTCGGGTCATTTATCACCTCAGCGAACAACGCGTGAAGTATATGACCGATTTTTGGACCCGGTTCGATGTTGCACGATTTCATCACCCCTGCTCCGTCGATTTTCAGCATGCTAACCGATATCGGATCCCTAAGGGCCTCTTCTATCATTGCGCGGTACTTCCTCAAGCGATAAGGATTTTCCTTTGGCCTCCCGGTTCCAATCCTGTCACATATCCTAAGGTTCATCAGGTCCCAAATGTTATCTTTTCCAACATTTACTATCATTCTCCGTACCGCAGTCAGCGTTATCGTCTCAGTATCGGCGAAGAACATATGCCACCTGACTAGCTTAACTACTTTATCGATTGTTGCACGTGAAAAGCGCAACCTCTCGAGTATTCGCCTTGTTTCACGTGAACCTTTTAATTCATGGCCATAAAACGTAGGTTGATGTGTTTCTTGTGAAAACCCCTTAGTTTCTGGCTTTGATATATCGTGAAATAGAGCGGCAAGCCTGATATCAAGAGGGTATTCCTTGTCAGCTGCATGCTGTAAGCTGCGAAGAAGGTGCTCCCATACGTCATAAGCGTGTGCCTGTGGCTGAATAACGCCAATCCCGCGCTCTAATTCGGGTATCATGTGCTTTAAGAGACCCGTTTCGTGAAGCATAAGCAATCCCTTCATTGGCTCATCAGACATGAGGATCCGTGTAAATTCATCTCTAATTCGTTCTGCAGAAACTGTTTTTATACTCGAATTAAGCTTATTTATAGCCTTATAAGTGTCGATGTTAATCGTGAAACCTATTTCCACTGAAAGGCGTATCGCTCTTACCATGCGCAATGCATCCTCAGTAAATCTATCCACCGGATCGCCCACGGTCCTTATTATTTTGTCCTTGATATCAGAAATGCCGCCAAATAGGTCAACGATGTCCTTTATGGCGTCTTTAGAGACGCCAGCAGCTATAGCGTTTATAGTAAAATCGCGTCTTTTTAGGTCATCTTCGATCTTATCGCTGAATGATATGCTATCGGGGTGCCTCTGGTCTGAATATCCTGATTCCATTCGGTAGGGGGTTATCTCTACAGACCTCAACGTCTCATCGGAAGGGTTCTCGTTTATGACCGCCACGGTCCCGAACGAGTTCTCGTACACCGTCTTAAGAAATAGGCCTTGTATGTCCTGGGGCAGGGCATTCGTGGTGAGATCCCAGTCTTTTGGTTTTCTGCCTATGAGCATATCTCTCACGCAGCCTCCTACGAGGTATGCTTGAAAGCCTGCTTTCTCCAAAGTCTCGGCGATCGTCGCTACCTCTGCGGGAATAAGGCTATTTTGAGCCGTTTTCATAGAAACAGTCTACTATAATTTCCGATTTATGGATACTTGGGTTACTATTGTCTCACGCCCTCGTGGTGAAATGGATATCACAACAGTCTTCGGAACTGTTGTTGGGGGTTCGAATCCCTCCGGGGGCACATTGATCCCAGCAATTGTTCCTAAAATCGGGCGCGATATTTTGTAAAAAAGCGGAATTAGGCTATACTAGTCATCGCTCTATAAAAAGCATCGGTTCAAGCGGGTATCGTTTAGTGGTAGGACGCGTCCTTGCCAAGGACGAGGTAGGAGTTCGATTCTCCTTACCCGCACATCGTCGCATCGTCCGTTTCGACCTAAAAAGACAGTCTTTTTAGGTCGCCGGTTGGATTCCTTAATAAATGCCTATAAATAAGGGTTCAATTTTAGAAACTGTGGATAACGCTGTTTACTTTGTTTATAAAAGACATAAATTAGGGCTAATTATCGTTAAGTAAGGCTTTTATCGTGGTCCTTAACAAAGCGCGGCTTCAGTGAGCCGTTTATAAAGATAAAATCATAATAATATGATCATCGATGCCAATGGGCTGAACACTAGAACGGTAGGGCGTTTTGGAGAGGATATCGCGGCGAGATATTTGGAAAGGGAAGGGTTGTCGGTCGTGCGTAGAAATTATCTTAAGAAATGGGGTGAGATAGACATCATCGCGATGAAGGGAAGCGAGGTGTGCTTCTTTGAAGTCAAAAGCGTGACTCGTCCTCTTGTTGCCGTCGGGTCAGGCGATCATCGGCCTGAAGATAATGTGCATCAGGAGAAAGCGAGAAGGATAAGAAGGATGATACAGACGTTCTTCTTTGAGCAGGGGATGGGGACGGAAGAGCGCTTCAGCTTCCACGTCCTATGCGTGTACATGGACATGTCCAAGCGCTGCGCGCGAGTCAAATGGATAAAGGACGTCGTGTTGTGATACCATAGGCGAGCCGTAGCGATAGGTCCTAGCGCCGGAGCGTGGTGTAACGGCTAACATACCTGTTTTGGGTACAGGTGACTCCGGGTTCGAATCCCGGCGCTCCGACAAGCGAACTTTGTGAGAAATATGGTAATCTCTGGTAGCATCAAGCGGCGCGGGATTAGTTAAATGGTATAACATCAGTTTTCCAAACTGAGATCAGGAGTCCGATTCTCCTATCCCGCACACAAAGCGATAATGCAAAAAACCGCCAAAATAGGCGGTTTTTTGTCTTCCGAGAAGTTTCTGTGCTTATTTGACCGCGTCCTTGAGAGCCTTGGCGGCGCGGAACTTCGGGACCTTCATGGCCGGGACCTTGATGGTCTCGCCAGTCCTCGGGTTGCGGGCCTCGCGGGCTGCGCGCTGCTTGACGGAGAAGATGCCGAGACCAGCGATAGAGACCTCATCGCCCCTCTTCAAGGCGTCGATGACGGTATTAATCATAGTCTCGACCGCCTGCTCGGCCTGGACCTTGGTTCCGCCGAGAACTCCATGAACCGCATCAACAATGCTAGCTTTGTTCATTTTGCTTGAATATTAATGCTTATAATTGGTCTCGGCGCTCGATGCGTCGAGCAACGTACTGTGGGCATATTATATAGTAAGCCATATTTTAAGCAATGGCCTGCAATGGGGCTATAAATAAGCACACCGATATGATTTTTTGGCAAATTACCGGGCGAATTCGATGGAGCGGGTCTCGCGGATGACCGTCACCTTGATCTCGCCAGGATATTTCAGGTTCTTCTCGACTTTCAAGGCTATCTCGCGCGCTAATTCCTTGGCTTGGAGATCGCCGACATCCTCCGGTTTGACGAAGACGCGGATCTCGCGGCCGGCTTGGAGGGCGTAGGATTTCTCTATGCCGGGGAAGCCGTTGGCGATAGCTTCAAGGTCGCCGAGGCGCTTGAGATAGTTCTCGACATTGTCGCGGCGCGCCCCGGGCCGGGCTCCTGATATGGCGTCGGCGGTCTGAACGATCCTCGATTCGATGGTCTCGTAAGGATATTCTTCGTGGTGAGCCTGCATGGCTTTGATGATATCCTCGGGAGCCCCGAACTTCTGGAGGATGCGCCGGCCTATCTCCACATGGGTCCCGGCCACTTCATGGTCGAGCGCCTTTCCTATGTCGTGAAGGAGGGCGCCGGCTTTGGCCACCTGAACGTTGGCGCCGAGCTCTTCGGCGATCATTCCTGCGATATGGGCCATCTCGACCGAGTGCTGAAGGACGTTCTGGCCGTAGCTGGTCCTGAAGTGGAGGCGGCCAAGGATGAGCGATATCCGCGGATCGAGGCCGAGGACGCCGCATTCATAGGCGGCCTGCTCGCCCTTCTCCTTTATGGTCTTATTGGCCTCCTGCTTGGCTTTTTCGACCACTTGCTCTATGCGGGCAGGCTGGACGCGGCCGTCTTTGATGAGCTCGCGCAGGGCGATGCCGGCGATATGGCGCCTGACAGGGTCGAACGACGATATGGTGATGGCTCCGGGAGTGTCGTCAACCAGGACCTCGACGCCGGTGGCCCGCTCGAAAGCCTTGATATTGCGGCCTTCTTTGCCGATGATCTTTCCTTTGACGTCGTCGCTCGGTATCTCGACCGTCGATGACATGAAGTCGGAAGCGACCGATGACGCGAGGCGCTGGACCGACATGGCGAGGATATCCTTAGCCTTATTCTCGAGCATGTCTTCTCCTTGGGTCTCGAGTTTCTTCATGCGCACGAGGAAATCCTGCTCGTTCTGCTTCTCGATCATAGACATGATCTCGTTCTTCGCCTCATCGGACGTGAGATTGGCGACCTTTTCCAAGGCTTTAAGCCGGTCCTCTTCGAGCTTGTCGGCTTTCTCCTTTATCTGTCGTATCTCATCGGCTTTCTTCTTGATGATCTCGACTTCTTTGTCCAGATCCGACTGGCGCTTGTCCAGCAAGTCCTCCTTTTTTATCAGGCGGCCTTCCGTCTGGCTTATCTTGCTCTCTTTCTCCTTTATCTCGGCAGTGGCGGCGGCCATCGTATCGCCCGCCTTCTTCTCGGCGTCGGCGGTTATCTTCTTGGCCTCCTCCTTTGCGGTAAGGAGCATCTCCTTGATCTCCAGCTCCATCGAGCCTTTCTTGCTCAACGTGATGAGATAGCGGAGGTAATAGCCGACCGCGACCCCAAGCGCTCCTGCGATGGAGAGGAATACTGCTGCTAATTTAAGTGACATGGGCGGTAGATCGCCCTCTACGAATTAAGGTGAAATGACCATTTTATGAGCCGTTTGAGCGATATCCATTCGTCGGGAAGCCATAATCTTTGTTCACACAAGACCGTAAAGGGTGATCGAAATTTAAAAATTGGTAACAACCACATACTACAACGGGATAGACTTGAATGTAAAGCGCGCTGTGCTATAGTACCCGAATGTCCATACTCATCCCCACAGTCATCGAAAAATCGAGCTTCGGCGAGCGCGCTTATGACATATATTCGCGGCTTCTGAAGGAGAATATCATATTCCTGGGAGGGCCGATCGACGACCATATCGCCAATCTGATCATCGCTCAGCTGCTCTTTTTGCAGTCCGAAGACCCAAAAAAAGAGATAAGCATGTATATAAACTCGCCGGGAGGGTCTGTCACGGCGACTTTGGCTATCGTCGATACCATGCAATATATAAAGAACGACGTATCTACCGTATGCGTCGGCATAGCCGCTTCAGGAGCGGCTTTGGTGCTGTCGGCAGGGACCAAAGGCAAGCGCCTGGCTCTGCCGACTTCGGAAGTGATGATCCATCAGCCTCTGGGCGGAGCGGAAGGACAGGCGTCCGACATCGAGATCAGCGCCAAGCATATCCTCAAGACCCGCGCAGTGCTCAATAAGATGCTCGCCAAGAACACCGGGCAGACATTGGCTAGGATAGAGAAGGACGTCGATCGCGATTTCTTCATGGATGCTGAAGAGGCCAAGAAATATGGGATCATAGACGAGGTCGTGTCGAGCGCTAAGAAGTGACCGCCCGGTAGCATGCGCCTGCATCGTTTCTTCGTTTCAGAGCCTATCGGCGACCGTGCCGAGCTGGCGGTCGCTTCGAGGCCGCTGGCCGACCAGCTGCGCAAAGTATTGCGCTATCGCGAAGGGGACGAAGTCGTCTTGTTCGACGGCTCCGGCTCCGATCATGAGGCCGTGATAGCCCGTTTCGACGGAGCCGATCGCGTGGCGTTCGACATGAAGGGCCGCCACCCGAGCAGGTCGATGCCGTCGCGCGCGGTCATGCTCTGCGCCGCCGTCATCAAAAAAGACAATTTCGAGCTGGCGGCTGAGAAAGCCGTCGAGCTCGGCGTTACGGATATAATCCCCGTGCTCGCGGAGCGGAGCGAGAAGCGCTCGTTGAATATGGAGAGGCTCGGAAAGATCGCGATAGAGGCGAGCGAGCAGAGCGGCAGGGGAGACGTCCCTCTCGTCAGCCCGATCGCGACGATAGAGGAAGCGCTCGCGGCGGCCGAGCGAAAAGGCGCCCGGCCGGTCGCCTTTCATACCGAAGGGGAGCGCTTCAGCCGGGCATCATTGCCGGAGGGCGCCGCCATCGCCCTGTTCATAGGCCCTGAAGGGGGCTGGTCGCCAGAGGAAGCGGCCCTGTTTCATAGAAAAGGAGTCCTTATCGCATGCTTGGGACCCCAGATCCTGCGCGCAGAGACCGCCGTTATCGCGGCTCTTTCGCTCGTTGCATTCGCCGGATAGGAAGTTTCACCGGCTTTATCCTGCCGGAGCGCCTTACCCGGCGATCTTCTCCAAGAATCTGAATATCGCTTCGTTGGCGAGGACGGTTTGAGCGTATTCCGCCGCTTGCTCGCGGTCGGCGTCCTTGTAGTGGGATACGATATGCTCGACTTCCGCTTCCACCTCTCCAGGGTCAGGAACGATGCTCTCCGCCGCGCCGATGGCGTTCAGGATGAGCTGCAGCTTGGCTTTCTTCTCTGCGTGCGGGAGCCATTCCTTCCGTATGTCTTCGACGGATTTCTTAGAATGCTTGAGGTAATCCTCGAAAGAGACCCCCATGCGCTCTACATCCGCCGAGAATTGAGCCTGGGTGCGGTCGAGCTCGCTTTCGACGAGGATGTCGGGGAGGTCGATCTTCGTAGCGTCGGTCAACGCATCGGCCAGCCGTATGCGCGCTTTCTCGCGAGCAGCGTCAGCTTTTCCCTGCTTGATGATGTCGCGGGCCTTCGCTTTGAAGTCGGCTACGTCCTTGAAATCCCCGCCGAGGCCGCGGACGAACTCGTCGTCGAATGCCGGGAGGGACGCCATGACGGCTTTCTCGTGCTCCTCGGGAGTCATCGAAGCGTGATCGTGGCCTTCGTGAGAGGCGTGGGCTTTGCGCAGGCGCAGCACCGCTTCCTCGATATCGGCATCGGTCGCCTCTATCTCCTCCGCCGTAGGCTTCTTGAGCTCGGCGGCCGCTATCTTCTTGTAATCAGGGAGAGCCACCTTGGGAGCGACGGCGGTGACGGCTTTGAATTCCAAGGCGTTCCCTTTAGCGAGCTTGGTGATGCGGACCGACGGCCTTCCTATGGCGTCGATGCCGTGGTCTATGAGGATGTCGAGATATGCCTTGGGCAAAGCTATCTCGGCCATCTCTTCGAGGATGGCTTGCTCCCCGACTTTCGATATGAGCACGTTCTCGGGAACGGACCCTTTCCTGAATCCGTCGATGGAGACCGAGCCGTTGATGTTCTTCAGCGCTTCGGCGCGGCACGCTTCCCAGATTTCCGCGGGTATCGACCCTTCGATCTCGACGCGAGACTTGTCGAGCCCGGAAGCCGATGCGGAGCCGTACGATCTCTTGTCTTTGTGTTCGGTATTGTTCGCCATGGCAGGAGTGTACAGGCGGATATCCATATTTGCAAGAAAAAGCCCCGACAGGGGCTTTTTACGGCGCATCTCTCTCGATGTCGCTAGAAATTCTGCTGGTCGAGGCCGTTGACTGCGGCGTTGAGGTCGCTTTTCAGCGAATCGACGCTCGTCGATGTCCCTGTCACAGGCTGGACGGTCTGGCCCGATCCGTCCGATTGGTCCGTAGGAAGGCTCGGCTGGGTGATGCGGGACGCGAACACATAAAGGGCGGCGATGATGAGGACGAGCACGATCACCAAAGTGGCGATGATCGGCCCCACTTTCTTCTCGCCGTTGTTCGAGCCGTTCCGCTGGCCGTTCGTTGTGTCCGTCGATGGGGGATTTTGATCCATGGATGTGAGGTGTTTATGAGCCCTTATTATAGACGAATTTCCTATTGGTTGGTAGTGGATGAGGTCGAGGAGGCTTCCTGCCCGTCTTGGCCGAGAGCGTGCGCGATCGAGGTGACGACGTCGACGAGCGACCCGCGCGCGTCTTTGACCGCCTGGATGGCGGCATCGCCCAAGCTGCGCGCCTGATCGACCCCTACGGTCGTCGTCGCGGTCACTCCTGCCGTCGACGTGGCCACGGGCTGGTAGTCGGCTATGGTCTGGATGGCGGCTTTGGCTGACGCAAGCTTGCCGTCGGCGATGGCGAGAAGGGATATGGCGGCCGTCATGTCGTGGCCGTTCTGGGATTCAGTCTGGATGCGGTCGGCGATGCGCCCGCGGATCTGGACCAGGTTGTCGAGCGCTCGGGTGAGCTGCTCGACCAGGTTATTCTGGGTCAGCGCGAACATGTCGGCGCGCATCTCGCGGGACGAGCCGCGCTCTTGCTCGGCTCGGCGCATGAGAGTCGTCGAGGCGAAGTCGGTCGTCGAAGCGAAGCGGCGGATGAAAGGGGTCATGAAGGGCGGGAACCTCCTGGTGGAAGATGAACCGTCCTCTCGGCCTTGCATCATCATGGTGCCGCTTGCGAACCCGTCTTCGGGCCGCAAAGGGCGCTGGTCGGGAAGGGGAGGCGTTCCGGAAGCGTCGTGTCCGCCATCGTCGAGCATCATGTTCCGGTAATCGCGGTTGTTCCGCATGTTCTCGATGCGGTCTTGGTATTGGCTCTGTATCTGGTCCCTGATGCCGGGAATCGGCCCAAGGCCTTCGGCAGGCTGCTGCTGAGAAGGCTGATCAGGCTGGTCCGGAAGGCCTGGCTGCTGGTCGTCTGCGCGGGCTGCAGCGGCCGTTGCGAACGACAAGAAAGCGACGGCCGCGATGATGATTGTTCTTTTCATGTTATTTTTTGTCTTCTTTATATTTCGAGACGCCGAGGGCGAAAGCCTTCTTGGCTTCATCGGCTCCTTTGAAGCCGTGCACCACTACTTTCTTGCCTTGCAGCTCTTTGTAAGTGGAATAGAAATGCTCGATCTCCCGCAAAGTGTGCTCGTTCAGGTCTTTGAGGTCGTTGACGTCGTTCCAGCGGGGGTCTGATGACGGCACGGCGATTATCTTGTCGTCGTCGTCGCCGCTGTCGTTCATGTTCATGATGGCGACAGGCCTGACTTCGACCAATATGCCGGGCAGGAAGGGGTACGTGGACAGGATGATCACGTCGAGAGGATCCCCGTCATGCCAGAGGGTCTGGGGCACGAATCCGTAGTCGAAAGGGAAATCCTGCGCGGTGTGCATGACGCGATCGAGCTTGATGAGGCCCGACTTCTTGTCGATCTCGTACTTGTTGGCCGAGCCCTTAGGTATCTCGACGATGACGTTTATCTCGTCGGCAGAGCCGGGCTCTATGGTATGGAGGGGGTTCATGTGATCGGTTGTATTATCGATGCCCGCACGTTGCTGATAAAAGTGCGGCCCCTTGATTCTATCAGATATGCCGGCGATGGCTATTCGGCGGGTTTGGCTTCCGTCGGAGCAGCAGGAGCGGCTTCGTCTTCTTCGTCGGATTCCTCCTCGTCGGGCGCGTCTCCGCCGGAGGATTTGATGTCGATCTTCCAGCCGGTGAGCTTAGCGGCGAGGCGGACGTTCTGGCCGCCCTTGCCGATGGCGAGCGACTGCTCGTCTTCGGTGACGGTGACGATGGCACGATGCTCCTCCTCGGCGAGCTCGATCGAGACCACTTCGGCCGGAGAGAGGGCTTCCTCGATGAAGAGGGCGGGATCCTCGTTCCATTCGACGATGTCTATCTTCTCACCGGAAAGCTCGCTGGTGACGGTCGATACGCGGACGCCGCGCTGGCCGACCATGGAGCCGATGGGGTCGATGTGCGGGTCATGGGATACGACGGCGACCTTGGAGCGGGATCCTGCTTCGCGGGCGATAGCCTTGATCTCTACGGTGCCGGCCGCGATCTCGGGGGCTTCGGTCTCGAAGAGCTTGGCCAGGAAGCGGGGATGGGCGCGCGAGAGCTTGAGGACGATGCCGCGCGGGGTCTCCTCGACGGCGTAGAGGTAGGCGCGGATGCGGTCGCCGGTCTTCCAGCGCTCGCTCGGGATCTGCTCTTCATACGGTATGATGCCGACGGCGCGGCCCATGTCCACGTGGACCATGCCGCGCTCGACGCGCTCGACGATGCCGGCCACGATCTCGCCCTCTTTTTGGCCGAATTCGCCCATGACGGACACTTTCTCGGCCTCGCGGATCTTTTGGATGATGACTTGTTTGGCGGTCTGGGCTGCGATGCGGCCAAAATCAGCCTTCGTTTCCAGGGGAAAGACGAGCTCGTCGCCTACCTGGGCGTCTTTCTTGATGCGGCGGGCATCCTCGAGGAGCATGTGCTGCTCGGGGTTATAGCGGATCTTGATGTCTTCGATATCGGCGTCCTTGAGCTCCTCGTGGGCCATCTCCTCGTCTCCTTCCATGATGACCTGGTCCCGGTCGACGACGATCTTGACCTGCCAGAATTCGACAGCGCCGCTGCTCTCGTCGAACGAGGCGCGGACAATCTGGCCCTTTTTGCCGTATTCTTTCTTGTATGCGGTCGCGAAAGCCATGGCGATGGCTTCCAAAGTCTTTTCCCGGGGGATGCCGCGCTCCTCTTCGAGCTGGGCCACGACGCTATTGATTGTCTTAAGATCGAACATGTTATTTTGCTGTTATTATCCGCCTTTTCGGCGGTTGTCTATTAAGTTTTTCGGCCTTTTAACGAATAAGTCCGGCGCGAGCCGAACCGGTATGGGGATACTATACCATAATTCAAGATTATTGCAATAAAAAAGCAGTCGCGTATGACTGCCTGAAGGGTCGATGCGGTTTTTAGAAACCGCTGGACCTTTGCAACTCCGTAAAAGGGAGCGGCTCATGTTCGCACCATAGATATCTCGGCAAGCCAAATTTATTTTGGCCGACGGATATCGTGACCAATGGATGTTCAGTGCCTATCGCAGCTAGCACCACTTTGGTCTGATTCCACCAGGCTGGTTGGAAGCCTCCTTCCGTTCCATCGATTCCCGCAAAGCACTCATCAGCTTTGTCGCCGCCTAAGAACATGCCGATAAGCGGCGTTGTCTGGGAATGTCTGCCCCTTGAAGCGCCGGGGATAGCGTCGAATGGCATCAGCTCGGGGTATCGGGGAGGTATATCATATTGGAATAGACCGATAGCCGTTATTCCGAGGTAATACCCGTGCCGAAGGGTGCCGGTGACCGGCACATTCAGGTCTTCTCTCAGGTCGAGCGAGGCGGTTTTCGTCGCCCATTTCTGGACGATAGGCCTTGATTTAAGATCGGATGGTACTGTCACGCGATATTTCGACTCTCGTGTGACGCAAAAGAATGTCTCGGTGAATGGATTCATAATCGTATTATTGCAATGAACGCTTATACGTACCTTACTCCAGGACGTTGGCAAGTCAATGCTTTGCGCGATTTCCATCCCTCGAAGCATGAAGAATGTCTTGATAAGAGATAGCCTGTCCTTCGAGCTGTTTCTTTTTGCCTACTATCGAAAAATGACTATGAACGTAGTCACTTTTCCGTAGCGAGTGAATCGAATGGTTGGTTGGGTATCCGCGTTCCTTATTTGAATGGTAAAATCGCCTTTATGTCAGGAACAAAGTCGGGGATAAAATACGCTGTCTTGCAAGGTTTGCAGCTTTCTGAATCGGAAAAGGCTGTCTTGCGCAACAGATCGCTCGAATGAGTGCGGCTGATGCAGCCGCGGGCATGATATAATCAATGCGATATGCTCGTCGAAGACACCCAGCTATACAAATTCATCCTGGACTCCGGCCTAGTGACCAAAGAGGACCTTGAGGGCGCCAAGGAAGAGGCCGACAAGAAGGGGGCTCGCCTCGGCGACGTGCTGGTCAAGGCCGGCAAGATCACTCCGGACAATCTCCGCCGGATGCAGGCGTATATGCTCGGCATCCCCTTCGTCGACCTGAAAGGCAAGAAGATCCCGTTCGAGACGCTGTCTCTCATCCCCGAGCCGATCGCCCGTTCGCACAACATCGTCGCTTTCAAGAAGACGGACGTCTCGCTCGAGGTGGCCATGCTCGACGTCGACGACCTTTCGGCCATCGATTTCATCAAGAAGAAGGTCAACTTGAAGATCGTGCCGCGCCTGACCGACAGCGATTCGGTCAAGGATGCCCTGGTGCAATACCAGAAATCGCTCAAAGCCGAGTTCGGCGACATCATCCAGAAGGAGACCGAGACGCTGAAGATGCTGTCGGAAGACAAAGGAGACTCTTCGTCCGAAGCGGATCTGAAGAAGATCGCCGAAGATTTGCCGGTCGTGCGCATCGTCGACACCCTCATCAAGCATGCCATCCTCCAGAACGCGTCCGACATACATATAGAGCCGATGGAGGAGCAGGTCTTGGTCCGCTACCGCATCGACGGCCTCCTTCACGACGCCATGGTCCTGCCGCGCCAAGCCGGCCCATCGGTCTCGGCCCGCATCAAAGTGCTCTCCAACCTCAAGCTCGACGAGAAGCGCTTGCCGCAAGACGGCCGCTTCAAAGTGGACATGAACAACGAGAAGGTCTCGTTCCGCGTGTCCATACTCCCGACCTATTATGGCGAGAAGATCGTCATGCGCCTCCTGCGCGAGAACATATCGGGATTCACCCTCGAGTACCTCTGCTTCCATGGCGAAGCCCTCGAGCGCATCCACGAAGCCTTGAATAAGACCACGGGCATGATCCTCACCACCGGCCCGACCGGCTCCGGCAAGACCACGACCCTCTATACCATGCTCGACATCCTGAACACGCCTGACGTGAACATCTCCACGATCGAAGACCCCATCGAATACCAGATGACGAGGATCAACCAGACCCAGGTCAAGCCGGAGATCGGCTTCAGCTTCGCCCAGGGCATACGCACTCTGGTGCGCCAGGACCCCGACATCATCATGGTGGGAGAGATCCGCGACAACGAGACGGCGGCTCTGGCCGTCAACGCGTCTCTGACCGGCCACTTGGTGTTGTCGACGCTCCACACGAACAGCGCAGCAGGCGCCATCCCGCGCCTTCTCGACATGAAAGTCGAGCCGTTCCTCCTGGTCTCGACCCTCGACATCGTCATCGGCCAGCGCCTCGTGAGGCGCTTGACCGATACGAAGTCCCAATATTCGCTGTCGGACGGCGAGCTGGCTAAGCTCCAGGCGGCGGTCGATCTCGACCGCGTCCTGGACGCGCTCAAGAAAGAGAGCATCGTCAAAGCGAGCGACGGATGGAAAGACATCCGCTTCTGGAAGGCGGTCCCGGGCGGCGACGACGACGGGTTCAAGGGCCGCGTCGGCATCCATGAGATATTGAAGATGGGATCGTCCATCAAGGATATGATCATGAAGGACGCCACATCGGAGCAGATAGAGGCGCAGGCCAAGAAAGAAGGCATGCTGACCATGCTCGAGGACGGCATATTCAAATGTGTCCAAGGCCTGACCACCATCGAAGAGGTCTTGCGCGTCGTGTCGGAATAACAAAGCCATGGCCCATTTCGCATTCAAAGCAAAGAAGCCTACGGGAGAGATATACAGCGGAGAGCGCGACGCCGACGACCGGTACGAGCTCTATCGGATGATGCGCGAATCCGGCGACGAGGTCATATCCGTCCAGGAGAAGAGGGTCGGCAAAGGCCTGCATATGGAGATAACGCTCGGCGGCCTGTTCGGGTCGATAAAGACGATCGAGAAGATCAATCTGGCGCGCAACCTCGGCCTGATGCTCGAGGCGGGCTTGGCGCTCTCGCGCGCCCTGTCGGTCATCGAGCGGCAGTCGAAGAATAAGCCCGTCAAAAAAGTCCTGAACGAGCTCATCGCGGAGATCGATCGGGGGACGACTTTCGCCGACGCCCTCTCTAAGCACCCTAAAGTATTCTCGCCCCTGTTCGTCTCCATGGTCCATGCCGGAGAGCAGTCCGGGTCGCTGTCCACTTCCTTGAAAGCGGTCGCCGACCAGATGAACAGCTCCTATACCCTCGAGCGGCGCATCCGCGGCGCGATGATGTATCCGGCCGTCATCTTCCTGGTGATGATCGTCGTGGCGGTGCTGATGTTCATATTCGTCGTGCCGACCCTCATGAAGACGTTCACGGACCTCAATGTCCCTCTCCCTATCTCCACCCAGATAATACTCGGAGCGAGCACCCTCATCCGAGGGCAGGGGATATGGGTCCTGCTGGCTTTGGCGCTCGCGTCTGCCGGGCTCTGGCGCTGGTCGAAAAAGCCTTCAGGGAAGCGCGCCCTCCATGCCGTCCTTCTCAGGGCGCCGGTCGTCGGCCCGTTGGCGCATGAAGTCAACACCGCCCGCACGGCGCGGACGCTCTCGTCGCTCCTGTCGGCGGGGGTCGACGTCGTGGAGTCGGTGGATATCACTGCGAACGTGGTCCAGAACGTCTATTTCAAGGATGTGCTCAAGAATGCGAAGGACGCCATCAAGCGCGGCGAGCTGATGTCCAAGATATTCGAGGCCAACGAGAAGCTCTACCCGGTCTTCTTCGCCGAGATGCTGAGCGTGGGCGAAGAGACGGGAAAGATCGGGGACATGCTGCTCAACGTAGCCCGCTATTATGAAGAGGACGTGGACCAGAAGACCAAGGACATGTCGGCGGTCATCGAGCCGATCCTCATCGTCATCATCGGCGCAGCCGTGGGATTCTTCGCGGTCTCCATGATATCGCCGATCTACTCGCTCACCAGCGCCATCAACTGATGAAACATCGCGGCGGATTCACGCTCGTAGAGATAGTGGTAGGCACGGCGGTATTCCTGGTGGTCGCGGCCGCCGTGGCTGCCGCGTATGTCGATCTCATGAGGCTCGCCACTGCCAGCCAGTCGCGGTTCTTGGCGGTGGCGCTCGCGGACGAGCAGATGGAGATCATCCGCAACATGCCGTACACGTCCGTCGGGCTGACGAACGGCATCCCGCAAGGCGTCTTGCCGCAGAGCCAGACGCTCACCCGGGGCGGATTCACGTTCGACGTGGGGCTCGTCATCCGCAACGTCAATCTCTCGACGTCGACCATCCAAGCTTCGAGCAAGATCGTCGAGGTGGATGTCGGCTGCCCTTCATGCAGCGGCTTCCAGCCAGTGTCTCTGACGGGGCAGGTCTCTCCTGCGAACCTGCAGACGGCAGGATCGGGAGGGGCGCTGGTCGTCCAGGTCTTCGACGCCAATGGCGTTCCGGTGCAAGGGGCGACGGTGACGGTCCAGAGCACGGCGACATCGTCGATCACCGATACGGATACCACCAATAACGAGGGCCTCCTCGACATCATCGGCGTCCCTCCCGGGGACAATGCCTATCGGATCACCGCCACCAAAGCCGGCTATACGACAGCTCGGACCTATCCGCCGGGGACTCCGAACCCCAATCAGATCGACGCTACGGTGGTAGACGGCCAGGCGACTCAAGTGAGCTTGGCCATCGACAAGCTGTCCGAGCTCGATTTCCAGAGCATCGGCCCCACATGCGCGCCTGTCGGAAATTTCTCGTTCAATCTGACCGGATCGAAAGAGACGAGCCCGGGAGTGCCCTCGTATTCGCAGGACTTGGCCACCGACCCTTCGGGGAAGCTCTCGCTGACGTCGATGGTCTGGGACACGTATACGCTCGTTCCGAAAGACGCGAGCTATGACGCGGCCGGGATCACCCCCTCGAGCCCCTTCTCTCTGAGCCCCGGAGCCGCGGAAAGCGTCCAGCTGGTGGTCGTCCCTTCGGATCCCGACAGCCTGATGGCGATCGTCGACGACGGCGGCACGGGCTTGCCCCTTTCGGAAGCCACGGTCGAGCTCACGGGGCAGGGCGGTTACGATTCGGTCAAGACGACCGGCCAGGGATATTTCGCCCAGACGGACTGGTCGCATGGCCCCGGGCAGAGCTCGTTCGATGCCGATCCCTCGGCGTATGACCAAGGATACGGCGTGGACACGTCGACGACGACGGGGAGCATAGTCCTCGCCCAGACGTTCGGCCAATATGACACGGCGGCTACGGCGACCCTCGAATCCTCGACGTTCGACACCGGCACGACGAGCAGCTTGTATGCCTTGAGCTGGCTTCCGGCTAACCAGCCGGCTCTCGCCGGTCCGGCCCCGGTCGCATTCCAAGTGGCGTCCGCTCCGAGCTCGAGCCCGAACGGCCCGTGGTCCTTCCTGGGCCCGGACGGGACGCCGAACAGCTATTACAGCGCGCCAGGCATCGCCATCAGCTCGGCGAACGACACCGGGGAATATGTCAGATATATGGCCTATCTCAAGACAGATACGGCGACCGTCACGCCTGACGTCACCGACGTGTCGTTCACATATACGTCCGGGTGCGTGCCTCCGGGCGAAGTCCTCTTCCAAGGGCTCGCTGCCGGCACGTATACCATGACCGTTTCCAAATCGGGATACGCGCAGTCGGTCAGCCAGGTCACGGTCGGAAGCGGATGGCAAAGCGAGACGGTGAGCTTGAGCCCGCAGTGAGGTATCATGATCACATGAAGAACGCGCTTCAAAGACAAAGCGGAAAGCCGGCCATGGCGGCAGGGATGACCCTGACGGAGCTGTTGGTGGCCCTGGCCATATTCGCATCGGTCATGGTGGCGGTGGGGCTCTTCGAAGCGAGCGTATTCTCCGGCCAGCGCACGATATCCGGATCCTACCAGTCGGCTCAAGACGCCCAGATCATATTGAAGACGATGCTGTCGGAATTGCGCTCCGCGGCCCAAGGCGCGAACGGAGCGTTCGCGCTCGCGTCGTGCGGGACGAGCTCGGTGACTTTCTTCTCTGCTCCGGTAGGGTCCGGCCCTGCCCAAGAGATATCGTACAGCCTCATCAACGGAGTCCTCTACCGGAGCGCAGTCGCTCCGTCAGGCAACCCTGTCGGGTATGACCTTTCGAAGCAGTCGACCTCGAGCCTCGTCTACAATGTCGCCAACGGCGCCGCTACGCCGCTTTTCTCCTATTATGACGAGAATTACACGGGCACGAGCTCGCCGCTGTCATACCCCGTCGATCCGACTGCGGTCACCTTGGTGAAGGTCGATCTCGTGCTGCGGTCGGGCGCCGGAGCGGCCTCGACGACTCGGGATTACAGCGTCCAGGCGAGCTTGCGCAACCTGAAGACGAATCTATGACCATGACGGAACATCTGCAAAAGCGGCGGTCGCGGCGGGAAGGGGACATCCTGGTATCGGTCATCGTCTTTGCCGCCATCGCCATCACGATCACTCTCGGCCTGGTCAATTGGGGAGCCGCCTTGATCCGAGAGATCAGGACGGTGGCCACTCGCGAACAGGCTTTCCAGATCGCCGAAGCGGGCATCGATTATTATCGATGGCACCTCGCCCAGTATCCGACCGACTATCAAGACGGCACTGGCGTCCCCGGCCCGTATGTCCACGATTTCTATGACAAAAACGGCGTCCTTCTCGGGACGTACAGCCTTTCCATAACGCCGCCGCCGGTCGGGTCCACTAAAGTCATCGTGACGTCGACCGCCAGCACGACGGCAGACCCGAGCATCGTCAAGATGGTCCAAGCGGTGCTCGCCAAGCCGTCGCTCGCCCAGTATTCAGTGGTCGCTAACGATAACTTGCGCTTCGGGTCAGGGACGAGCGTCTACGGCCCCGTCACCGCCAACGGCGGCATCCGCTTCGATGGCACCGCCTACAACACGATATCGAGCGCCCAAAGGACATACACCGACCCCGATACCGGCTTGACGGAATGGGGGGTTTGGACATCGGAAACGCCGGCGGACCCTCAGCCGCCGACCGCAGAGCCCAGCCGGCCGGACGTCTTCACGGCAGGGCGCGATTTTCCCGTGCCGGCGAGCGATTTCACCGGGCTGACGGTCAATCTCCAGCAGTTGCAGACCACTGCCAGCGGAGAAGGATACGACTTCCCGAAGTCCCAGTACACATATACCAACAACAGGGGCAAGCTCGTCACTACGAACGGCTACGGCTATCTCATGGTCCTGAATACCGACGGCACATTCACGATGTACGTCGTCACCGCTCTAGTGAGCCCTCCCAACGGCTGCTCGAACTATGGCAATCAGGCCCAGTGGGGTACATGGAGCATCAAGACCGACGTCTTGTACAAGACCGCCGCGAACCAGACCGGCGTCTACGCGCTCCCTCCGTCGGGGGTGGTCTTCGCGGAGGACAATCTATGGGTCCAAGGGCAGGTGAATGGGGCCCGTCTGACCATCGCGGCGGGGATATTGCCCGATCCGGGGCCGAGCGGAGAGCCGAGCATCACCATCAATAACGATCTGCTGTATACGAATACCGACGGCACTGACGTCCTCGGCCTCATCGCCCAAGGCAACGTGAATGTGGGCCTGGTGAGCGCCAATAATCTGACCATCGACGGTGCGCTGGTGTCCGAGAACGGGCGCGTCGGGAGGTATTACTACTACCCCTATTATTGCGACATCGGCGGCGTCGATTATGTCGACCGCTCGTCCATCACCCTCGACGGCATGATCGCCACCGACCAGCGCTATGGGTTCGCCTATACCGACAACACCGGCTACAGCGCTCGCAACATCTATTATGATAACAACCTCCTCTACGGCCCTCCGCCGTCGTTCCCGCTCGCGTCCACCCAGTATCAGCTCATCTCATGGCGACAGCTCCAGTGAGCGCGGTATGATACAATCGTCTGCATGACACACAGAAGATTGATCGTCGGCAACTGGAAGATGAACCCGCAGACGGCGGATGAGGCGAAGAAGATCGCCCGCGCCGCCCGCGCCCGCGCATCGGCTCTCGCCCACGCGAGCGTCGTCGTCTGCCCGCCGTTCCCGTTCCTTCCCGCATGCGCATCCCGCGCAGCGGCCCCTCATTACGAGCTCGGCGCGCAGTCCGTCTCTGTCGACGCATCCGGCGCTCACACTGGCCAAGTCGGGGCGGCCATGCTCCATTCTCTCGGGGCGCGCTATGCGATCGTCGGCCATTCGGAAGAGCGCAAGGCCGGCGACACCGATGCGACGGTCTCGAAGAGGCTCTCGATGGCCGTCGCCTCCGGCATGACGGCCATCCTTTGCGTCGGCGAAGAGTCCCGCGACGAGAGCGGGTCCTATTTCGCGGCGCTCAAGGCCCAGATCGAGGGGTCGCTCGCCGGAGCCGCCGCTGCCGACGCCTCGCACGTCGTCATCGCCTATGAGCCGGTCTGGGCCATCGGCGCCAAGGAAGCCATGCTTCCCGACCAGGTCGCCGAGGCCGTCATCTTCGTCAAGAAAGCCTTCTCCGACCTCTTCGGCGCCGAAGCCGGCCGCTCGCTCAAGGTCCTGTACGGAGGGTCGGTCAATTTCCGCAATGCCGCCGACATCATCCGCATCGGCCGGGCTGACGGCTTGCTCGTCGGGCGCGAGAGCGTCAACATCCCCGGCTTCGCCGAGCTCCTCAAGGCGGTCGACGAGGCCTGATCGCTCCCACCTCATGAAGACCATCAAAGACATCCCTCATCTCGCCGGCGTCAAAGCGCTCGTGCGCGTCGATTTCAACGTGCCGGTCAAGGACGGGGCGGTGGCCGACGACTTCCGCATCCGCCGTGCGCTTCCGACCATATCCTATCTCCGCGAGAAAGGGGCGCGCCTCATCCTCGTGAGCCATATCGAGACATCCGACGGCATGAAGGGGGAGGGGGCTGCAGCCCCGACCCTCGCTCCGGTCGCGGAGCGGCTGAAGGCCCTCGGCTGCCCGGTCTCATTCTTGAAGAGCATGCGAGGCGCTTACAAGGCGTCGGAGCGGCTCTCTGACGGAGAAGCGATCCTTCTCGAGAACATCCGCGAGAACCCGGGCGAAAAGAAGAATGACCCGAAGTTCGCCGCCGAGCTGGCGTCGCTCGCCGACCTGTATGTCAACGACGCTTTCTCGGTATCCCATCGGGCGCATGCATCCATCGTGGGCGTGCCGGCGCTTCTCCCGTCGTATGCGGGCCTCCAGCTCGAGAAGGAAGTGGAGAGCTTGAGCGCGGCATTCCATCCGCCGCACCCGTTCCTGTTCATCCTTGGCGGAGCGAAGTTCGAGACCAAGCTGCCTCTCATCGCCCGCTTCTCGCGCGAGGCCGACGAGGTGTTCGTCGGCGGGGCTTTGGCGAACGACGCGCTCAAAGCCAAAGGCTTCGATGTCGGCGCATCGAAAGTCTCCGATAGCGCCGAGGGAGTGGCTGCTGCGGTGGCGGCGCCCAACGTGATCGTCCCTTCCGATGTCGTCATCGGCGACCATTCCGTCAGGAATGCGGATGCGGTCGGCGCCGGGGAATCCATTCTCGACGCCGGACCGGAGACGGTCCGCTCTCTCTCCGGCAAGGTGGCAGCGGCCAAATTCATCCTCTGGAACGGCCCGCTCGGCCTCTATGAAGGCGGTTTCACGGAAGCCACGGAGGCTATCGCGCAGGCCATCGCCGACGCCACTGCCACGGGGGCTATGAGCATCGTGGGGGGAGGGGATACGCTCGCCGCCATCGCCAAGCTCGGCATCGAGGACCGATTCACATTCGTGTCCACCGGCGGCGGCGCCATGCTCGACTTCCTCGCCGCAGGGGCTCTGCCCGGGATTGACGCTCTGGAAGGGCGGTGATAGTGTTCCCGCGGAAACCATCACAATCAAAAAATAAGGAATCGTCATATGATCTTACGAGGCATCGACTTCGGCTCCATCATCGGAGCGTCGGGCATGCAGGGCATGTTCGGGGAAGGGTATCCTTTTCATAGTTTCTACCGAGCTATATTCGGCAAGAGATTCAGCTTTGACGGCGTCACCTTCACTGCGAAGACAGTCACTCTCAACCGCAACGAAGGTAATATGCCCCTCAAGGAGGACGGCATCACTCCAGTCGATCTTTTCCCTGAATGCATACATGTCAGTCTGCGGAGCTGGCTCCACGGGGCAGCTCTCAATGCCGTCGGGCTCTCGAATTTCGGAGCGGAATTCTACTTTGATACGGGCCGCTGGCAGGACCGAAGGGATAGCTTCTTCCTCTCCTTCATGGCCATCGGCACGACCCCAGAAGAGCGCCTCGAGGAATGGGTCTCTTTTCTGAAGCTCTTCATGAAACGGTTCAAAGAATTCCGGCGCTGCCAGGTCGGGATACAGGTCAATCGCTCGTGCCCTAATGTAGGCTTGGATCATGGGAAGCCGGCAGGCGAAGAAAAGGATTTCCTTGATGCCGCCGACAAGATCCTGTCTCCGGCAGTGCCGATCGGCTTGAAATTCAACGTCCTCGCCGATCCGATGGCTGTCGCTGCCATCGCGAAGCATGACCGGTGCGATGCCATATTCGTCAGCAATACGCTCCCATGGGGGTCATTGCCGGATCGCATCGATTGGGAAGGCATATTCGGGTCGAAGGAGTCTCCCCTCAAGAAGTTCAAAGGTGGCGGCGGGATGTCGGGCAAGCCCCTTCTCCCTCTGGTCATCGGGTGGCTCGATAGGGCGCGCGGCTATGTGAGAAAACCGATCGTCGCCGGGGGCGGGGTGCTCGGGCCTGACGACATGAGGCTCCTATCCTATTGCCATCCGGATGCGGCGTCGGTCGGGTCTGTCGCCATCCTCCGCCCGTGGCGTTTGGCCAGCACAATCTGCGAAGGGCAAAGGCTATTCTGACGGATAGATCATCCAGCAAGCATTCTCAAGAGAGATGCTTGCATTTTTGTTCATGCGGCGTAGTATCGGCCTTGGAAAGGTAAAAACTATGAATGAACGAACATTGAGAGTATCTGGATTATGTGTGAATCCGGAGCGAACCTTCAGAGGAACCATCACCATCGACTGTGCGACCGGCCTCATATGCGGCATCGGACCTTATGATCCCGGGGCAGATATCGCATTGCCAGCAGGTAGTCTCATCTTCCCGGGTCTTGTCGATGTGCATACGCACGGACGGCAGGATGCCACTGGACAGGAAATCTACAAAGAGGACTTCAAGACATCGGGAGAGGCCGCGGTCAATGGCGGCGTCGTCCACGTCGCCGAGATGGGGAATAATCCGAAGCCGCCCATCGACGATGAGAGCTATGCCGAAAAGAGCCTCCTTACGGCCTCGTCGTGCGTACCGGTGACGCTCTACGCGATGATCGGTCCGCAGACCATGCCTTTGTCCCATCGTGTGCCATACAAGATGTGCCATGCGAGGACGACGGGGAAGAACGACATCATATTCTTCCCGTCCTGGGGCGAGATCGAAGAGGCTGCGAAACGCTATCGCGGCTGCCATGTCAGCCATCACTGCGAAGATTCGGCCATCCTCAAGCTCAATGAGCACGAGAAGCTCCATGAGCTCAAACGGCCCCCGGAGGCGGAGACGAGCTCGGTCAAAAAAGCCATATACCTGATCGAGAATTACTTCGGCAAGGGCAAGCTCTGCCATTGCTCGGTCGCTTCCGGCATCAAGGACATCGTCGAAGCTAAACGGCGGGGCGTGCAAGTGGCCTGCGAGGTCACGCCGCATCATCTGTATTTCGATACGTCGATGATCACGGATGCGAACCGTCCATGGATGCAGATGAATCCGCCGCTTCGGTCGCCCGAAGACCGCCTCTCCCTTATTTCGGCGTTGCGCGAGGGCGATATCGACATGATCGCTACCGACCATGCGCCGCATACCGTGAGCGACAAGATCAAAGGCGCTTCCGGTCAGCCTCATCTCGATACCCTTGGGCCATTCGTGACATGGCTCATGGCAGAACACGGCTTCAAGCCTGAAGACATCGCGCGGATATGCAGCTTCGCTCCCGCGCAATTCCTCAACCAGTTCCTTGATCCGTCTTATGGCAATGGGTATGGAAGGATCGAGGTCGGATATGTAGGCTCGCTCACTGTCATCGATACGTCTAAGCCCGTGACGATAGCTAAAAGCATGCTCAAGACAAAATGCGGATGGTCCCCCTTCGAAGGCGTCACATTCCCAGGCAGCGTCCGGCATACTATCGTCAAGGGCGCCGTCCTCAAGTGAAGCGTCGGACATCGTCGGAATGAACAATGAGAGCGCGCCACAGCCTATGCTGGGGCGCTTTTTTGTCGCCGCTTTACACTCGCCGTACAGGCGCTATCATTGAGAAGTGATAACGCTCGCTACCGCATTCATGATCATCGGCGCAGCGCTTCTCGTCTTGGCGCTGCCGCTGGCGTTCGGGGCCGTGCCCATGAACCGGGCATATGGCTTCCGGACGGCGGAGGCGTTCAAGTCCCCGGCTGACTGGCGCCGGGTCAATGCCCGCGGCGGGCGCTTCCTGGCATGCGAAGCGCTCATCCTCGTCGTCGCCGGCATCGCCGGGTTCTTGGTGCCGGACATCGGGTCGCCGGCCTATATCGGCCTCTCTCTCATCCTGCTCGTGCTCTCGAGCGCCATCGGGCTCGGGCATTCGCTCTCGCCGAAAAGCTAGGAGATATGCTGGCGGATCTTCTTCGCGTTCGCCTCGAAGTCCATCTTGTCTCCGGCGACGCCGCTATTAGGGAATACCCAGATATGCGCATGGGGAACCTCGTCGCCCACGGTCTTTGACAGTATCCAATCTGTGCCGAACGCCGCTCGCTGGGCAAGAGCCACTTTCTTGGCGATCTCGAAATACGCGCCCGCATCCGGAACGTCCCAGACCCAGCGATGGTGCTCTTTCGGGATGACTTGGACATGGCCGGGCGATTGGGGATGTATGTCCAGGAAAGCCAAGAAGCGGTCGTCCTCGTAGACGACATGAGAAGGGAGCTCTTTGCGGGCGATCTTGCAGAAGACGCACGTATCCATGGCGAAAGTATACTATACTTGAGCGATGCCAGCCTACCGGTTGAAGAGGGCTCTGTCTCCGGCCGAGCTCGACGCGCTCGCCCCCCACCCGCCTCTCATAGCGGGGCTGCTTTTCCATCGCGGCATCCGCGATGCCGCCGCCGCCCAGCGCTTCCTGGAGCCTGACTATGCCGCCCACACCCACGACCCGTATCTGCTCAAGGATGCGGAGAAAGCGGCCGAGCGCATCGTCCGGGCCATCCGCGGCCGCGAGCGCATCGCCATATATTCCGATTACGACGCCGACGGCATCCCCGGAGCGGTCATATGGCAGGATTTCTTCTCGCGCATAGGCTTCACCGATTTCTCGATATACATCCCGCATCGCCATGACGAAGGCTTCGGCTTGAACGACGAGGCGGTCGCCCAGCTCGCCGGCGAAGGCGTCCGCCTGCTGGTCACTCTCGATTGCGGCATCACCGACGCCGGGCCGATCAGCCTGGCGGCCGAGAAGGGCATGGACGTCATCGTCACCGACCATCATGAGCCGCCTCAGGCCCTTCCCTCAGCCTATGCCATCGTCGACCATAAGCAGGATGGCTGCCGGTATCCCGACAAAGGGCTCTGCGGATCGGGCGTGGCCTACAAGCTCATCCAAGCGGTCATCAAGAAGAACGCGGAAGGGGCCGCGGCAGGCGCACCCGCTTTTCCTTGGAAGGATGGCCACGAGAAATGGCTGCTCGACATGGTGGGGATCGCCACGCTCTCCGACATGGTGCCGCTCACGGGAGAGAACAGGGTCTTCGCCCGCTACGGCTTGGAAGTCCTGCGCAAGAGCCCGCGCAAAGGGCTGGTCCGCCTGCTCGAGAAGCTGAACATCCCTCAGCGGCATCTCACCGAGGACGACATCGCCTTCATGGTCACGCCCCGCATCAACGCCGCATCGCGCATGGGCCAGCCGATGGACGCCTTCCGCCTCCTGTCGGCCCGGACCGACGAGGACGCGCGGGAGCTCGCCGACCGGCTCGACGCGGTCAACAGCGAGCGCAAAGGAGTGGTCGCCGCCCTCTCGAAGGAAGTGAAGCGGATCCTGCACGATCGCTATGGCGACGACCGTTCGGCTTTGCCGTCGGCCATCGTCCTCGGGAACCCCGAATGGCGCCCGTCGCTCCTCGGCTTGGTCGCTAACGCATGCGCCGAGCAGCTGTCGCGGCCCGTCTTCCTCTGGGGGCGCGACGGCGACGGCGGCATCAAGGGGTCGTGCCGTTCCGAAGGCGCTTCGCATGTCGTGGAGATCATGCGCGCCGTCCCCGAAGGGGTGCTCCTCAAATTCGGCGGCCACAAGCACTCGGGCGGCTTCGAAGCCAGCCGCGACCATATCCATTTCCTCGACGGGCATATCGTCGCCGCGGCGGAGAAGGAGAGCGGCGCTCGCGGCGCGGAAGGCGGCGATGAGGGAGAGGAAGCCGACGCCGAGCTTTCCATGGACGACATCGATGATGGCCTGCACCGCCGCATCGCTGCTCTCGCCCCGTTCGGCACCGGCAATCCCAAGCCGGTCTTCGTGTTCCGGAAAGCGACGCCCGTCTCGGTCAGGGCGTTCGGGAAAGCGCAGGAACATATCGAAGTGGGCTTTGCCCGATCGGACGGGAAGAAGATCCCCGCCATCTCCTTCTTCGGAGCGGGGAAGGAGTGGGCCGGGAAGGTCGCCGTCGGCGCTCCTGTCGACCTCGTCGCTTCCATCGAGAAGTCCATGTTCCGCGGCCGGCCCGAGTTGCGGCTGCGCATCGAAGATGTGATATATTCCTAAGCATGCAATCTTCAGGCGCTCTCATCTTCACTGACGGCTCGTCGCGCGGCAATCCCGGCCCGGGCGGCTGGGCGGCCATCGTCGTCTCCGGCCCGTCGGGCGCAGAGGCGGTCGCGGAGCTCGGCGGCGGCGACCGGCATACCACTAATAACCGCATGGAGCTGACGGCGGCGATCGAGGGGCTGGCCCGCGTGCCCGAAGGGTCGTCGGCGCTCGTCCATACCGATTCGTCATATGTCGTGAATGGCATCACCACATGGGTCGCAGGCTGGAAGAAGAACGGCTGGCGGACGAAGGCGAAGCTCGACGTTCTCAATAAAGACCTCTGGATGCGGCTCGACGCGCTCGCCGCCGTCCGGCGGGCCGAGTGGCGGTATGTCGGGGGCCATGTCGGCATCGCCGGCAACGAGCGCTGCGACGCCATCGCCACATCGTTCGCCGACGGTACCCCCCTGCGGCTCTATGCAGGCCCGCTTTCAGGATATCAGGTGAAGGATATCGCGGACGTTTCACACGATCCCGCTGCCGCGGCGGCCAAGAAGGCGTCGTCATCGCGTTCCGGCGCCAAAGCCTACTCGTACGTGAGCAAAGTCGGAGGCGTCATCGCAATCCATCGAACGTGGGCCGAATGCGAGAAGAGGGTCAAAGGCGCCGCCGGCGCGCTCTATCGGAAATCCCTCGATCGGGCCGATGAAGAGGCGATCATCCGGACATTCAAGTCCTCATGAAGATTTGAATCTTCCTTGAAGGCTCCTTGAGCTTTCTTTTCTCATGCCTTGAACCGAAGGGGCGTATGATCGGCCGGTGAAGAAGGGGCCGGCAGCGTTCTGGAGCATCCTCGTCGCCGCCGCGCTCGTGCGGGTGGCGGCGTCTTTCTGGCAGACGCATCCTGACGCCGGCGCATGCTTGAAACAAGCGGTGCGCGGGGAAGGAGTCGTCGCCGAAGATCCTTCCATGAACGAAGCCGGGCAAGTCCTCGTCATAGCGGCTTCGCGGATCGCCATCGCTTCGACGAGCGAGCAGTGCGGCGGCGGCATCAGGGTGAAGGCCAAAGCCAAGCCGTTCCCTCGCTTCGCATACGGCGACGAGGTCGCGTTCCAAGGGAAGCTCTCCGAGCCGTTCAACTTCTCCGGCGGCTCGGGGCGGTCATTCGACTACCGCGGCTATCTGGCGAAAGACGACATCTATTATGAGATGAAGAGCGCCGTCGTCTCGTCGGATGGCTCGCGCGCGTCGCTGACATCCATCCTCTATGGCCTGAAGCGCTCCTTCGTCGCCCATCTCGAGTCGGCTCTCGGCGAGCCGCATGCAGCCCTCGCGGCTGGGCTGGTGGTAGGGGAGAAGGCTGCTCTCGGCAAGGACTTGCTCGCTGATTTCAGGACGGTCGGGCTCATCCACATCGTCGTGCTCTCGGGCTTCAATATCACCGTCGTCGCGGTGGCCATGCGGCGCATCCTGTCGTTCCTGCCCCGGGTCTGGGGCATCGTCATCGGCGGAGCGGGCATCGCCCTTTTCGGGATCCTGGTCGGCGGCGGAGCCACCGTAATCCGCTCATGCTTCATGGGGATCGTCGCTCTGGTCGCCGACCTCATCCGGCGGGATTACAGCGTCCATAGAGCGTTGGGGTTCGCCGCGCTGGTGATGCTCATCGAGAGCCCGCTCGTCCTGCTCCATGACCCGTCCTTCCAGCTGTCGTTCTTGGCGACAGTCGGGCTTGTCCTTCTCGCGGGCCCGATCGGCGCCAGGCTCGGCTGGGTCCCGGAGCGTTTCGGCATACGGGAGACCGTGGCGGCCACCCTCGCCACCCAGGTCTTCGTGTCCCCCTACATCCTCTATATGATGGGGCAGATATCGCTCATAGGCGCAGCCGTCAATATCCTGGTCTTGCCGTTCATCCCCGCTACCATGCTGGCGGTCTTCCTGACCGGAGCAGCCGGCTTCGTCTCGGCCGCCCTGTCGCAGGTCGCCGGCTGGGCGGCGCACCTCCTGCTCTCGTACGAGCTCTTCATGGTCTGGCATTTCGCCCGAGTGCCGTTCGCTGCGGCGTATGTCCCGCCGTTCCCGTTCTGGTGGGTGGCCGTGTTCTATGCGGCGCTCGCCGGCGGATACCTCGCCATCAAAGCGCGCGCCAAAAAGGGCGGAGACAGGCTTCCGCTTCCGTCTCCGCCCCGCGCGTGACGCGCCTCCCCCGCGCTATCCTTGCGCCCGCTTGAAGTTGTCTTCGATGGCTGCCCAGTTCAGGTTGGCGAAGAAGTCGTCTATATAGCGCTTCTTGCCGGACGGCTGATAGTCGGCCACGTAGGAATGCTCCCACATGTCCAAGCCGAGGATCATCGCGCAGCCGTTGAAGTGGCCGAGATGCTGCTCGTCGACCCAAGAAGTCATCAGGCGCCGGTCGGTGCGGTCATACCAAAGGACAGCCCAGCCGATGCCGCGAACGGAAGCGGCCATAGCCTTGAAGCCGGCGATGAATTCATCGAACGGGGCGCAATCGGCTTCGATGGCCGCGCGGAGGGGGCTCCCTTCGGCGAGGGGAGCCGGCCCTCCTTCGAGCGAGGAGAAATAGACTTCATGATTGCGCATGCCGTCGTATTCGAAGCTCAGGCGGCGCCGCAGCTCGCCGATGACGTACGCGTTCGCTTCGCGGTCCTTCCGATATTCCACGATCTTGTCTTGGATGGCGTTAGCGTTCTTGACGTAGCCTTGATAGAGCTTGATGTGCTCTTCGACGGTCGTGGCCGATATGCCGGTGAGGGCGGGGATCTTGAATTCTCGCGGAGTGAATTGTCTCATGGTGTTCATGTGTGATGTTAGCTGTCGATTAATGAGCCGATGGCATAGGTTGATTTTACCTTTTTTTGATGGAGATTTGAAAGCGGCTTGAGCGTTCCTTGAGGAGCGCCGGCATATGCTGTCATCGTGCATGGAGAAAGGCGCATCGAATAAAGTGATCGCCATCGCGACGTGCGCGGCTGCGCTCGCCTCGATCGGCGGCTATGTCTGGCATGCCTCCATACGCCCGCCTGTGCTCGAGATATACGTCTTCGATACGCCGGGCGCCCCATCCGTGCTGGTCAGGACGCCCGACGATAGGCGCATCCTCATAGACGGCGGTTCGAACGGCTCCGTGGTCAGGGGGCTGACGGAAGCTCTGCCGTTCTATTCCCGGCGGATAGACGCCGTCGTGCTCACGAGCGCCGACGCGGCGCATGCCGCCGGCCTCGTCGGGGTGACGGAGCGGTATGCGGTCGGCGCGGCGCTCGTGCCATCGCTCGACCCCGTCTCTCTCGGCCTGGCGAGCTCGACCGACCCCGCCTGTCAGGCGCTCTTCAGCGCGCTCGCCGCGAAGGGAACGCCGGTCAAGCCGGTCTCGGCAGGGCAGACGATCGATCTCGGCGGCTCCGTCGCCATGGACGCGCTCTTCCCGGCGCCCGCGGAGAGCTTCGCTTATTCCCGTGCCAGCCCGCCGATGATGCTCGTCGCCATACGCTATGGCCGGACCAGCGCCATCCTGGGCGGTTCGGCGAGCGTCAAAATCCAGAAGAGCGTCGCATCACGTCTCGCCCCCGCCGACGTCCTGATCGTCTCGACGAGCGCTCTGGCGTCGAATCTGGCGCGCGAATTCCTTTCCGCCGCCGCGCCCCGCTTCCTCGTCTACGCGCGCCCCGTCGGGAAGAACGGCGGGAAAGCCGGAGCTGCGGGCGAGAAGCATGAAGCCGACCCTTTGGCCGGCTTCATGGAAGATCATCGGTTCGATATCAGGGAAGGGGGAACGGTCAGGATCGTCTCCGACGGGTCCTCCGTCAGGGCCGAAAAAATCGGGCCTATATGATGCCGGCGTCGCGGAGAGCGCGGAACGCGCCCTTCTTGGCGATGGTGCGGAGGCCGCGCGCCGAGACCGTGAGGCGGACCGACTTCTTGAGCTCGGGCACGAAGACCGTCTTCTTCTGGAGATTGGGATAGCGGCGCACCGTCCCGCACGGATTGAATTGCGTGGCGCGGGTGCGGTTAGAATACCTGCCGCCCGTCATCGAGCCCCTCTTGGTGATGTCGCATATCTTTGCCATAGTGGGCCATATGCTATCATGGGCTGCACGGAATGTAAATACAACCGCATGATAGCCCTCATATACATCGTCATCCTCATATTCTCGGTCATCATCCATGAAGTCTCGCATGGCTATATGGCCGACCGTCTCGGCGACCCGACCGCCCGCCTCTCGGGAAGGCTGACCCTCGACCCGCTCAAGCATATCGACCCCATCGGCTCCGTCATCGTGCCGCTCGCCACCTATCTTCTCGGAGGATTCGCGTTCGGCTGGGCTAAGCCGGTGCCTTACAATCCTTATAATCTCAAGAACAAGCGCTTGGGCGAGTTCCTGATCGCCGCGGCGGGCCCGGCCTCGAATCTCGTCCTGGCGCTGATCTTCGGCCTGGTCATACGGCTCGTCGCGAGCGGGGCCGTCTCTGTGGACGCGGCCGTCGCGGCTCCTTTCCTGACGGTCGTATCGTACGTGGTCGTCATCAACATAATCTTGGCGATATTCAACCTCATACCGCTGCCGCCTCTCGACGGGTCGAAGCTCCTATTCTCGATCCTGCCCGCTCAATACGGGCGTGCGCGCTATATCCTGGAAGCGTATGCGCCTTTCTGGGTCCTCATCGTGGTCTTCTTCCTTTGGCAGCTCGTCAGCCCGGTCATACCTTTCATCTTCAATCTATTCACCGGCATCGGCTCCTGAAAGAAGCTCCCTCAGCCTTTCGCTTGCGCAGCTCCTTCTTCCGTGATATCGTGCTCCCACTGCCGGAAGCGCACGGAGATATCCGTGGACGGCACGAAAACGCAATTACCAGCCCCGTTTGAGTAATCGTCCAGGCCGTCTCGGCCGACGACGGTGAACCATCAGGCGGGAAGATCGAAAAACGCATTTATCATGCCTACTATAAATCAGCTCACCAAGTCCCATCGCGCTCGTTTCAAGCGGAAGTCGAAGTCCGTCGCTCTGACGCGCACTTTCAATTCGATCGAGAACCGCCCGAGCTTCTTCCCGGCTCCCTTCAAGCGCGGCGTCTGCGTGAAGGTCACCACTAAGACCCCTAAGAAGCCGAACTCCGCCATCCGAAAGATCGCCCGCGTCCGTCTGTCGAACGGCATGGAAGTGACGGCCTATGTCCCGGGCATGGGGCATAACCTCCAGGAGCACTCCGTCGTCCTGCTCCGCGGCGGCCGCGTCAAAGACGTCGGCCTCCGTTACTCGGTCGTGCGCGGCGTCCTGGACTGCGCCGGCGTCGAGGCCCGCAGGAAGGGCCGCAGCCAGTACGGCAACAAGAAGCCTAAAGCCGCTAAAGCCTAATACACCACCATGCGACGCAAACTCAACATCAAGCGCGAGCTGAAGCCGGACATGACCTATCAGTCGCTCAAGCTCGCCAAATTCACCAACTACGTCATGGAATCGGGCAAGAAGACGGTCGCCCGCGACATCGTCGCCGACTGCATGGCCGCCATCAAGGAGCAGGCCAAGGTCGAGAATCCTCTCGAGCTCTTCGAGGAAGCCCTTCGCAACACGGCTCCGGCCATGGAGGTCCGTTCCCGCCGCGTCGGAGGCGCCAACTACCAGGTCCCTCGCGAGGTCAGGCCCGAGCGCAAGCAGGCGCTTTCCATGAAATGGATCATCGAGGCCGCCCGTTCCAAGAAGGGCAAGCCTATCGCCTTGAAGCTCGCCGACGAGATCATCGCCGCTTCCAAGAACGAAGGCGAAGCCGTCAAGAAGCGCGAGAACGTCCACAAGATGGCCGAGGCCAACAAGGCATTCGCCCACTTCGCCTGGTAATAAGGAGCCGAGAGCAGCGCTCTCCGCGGCCCCGCCGACAGATCGATCGGCGGGGCCGTTGTCGCATCCGATGGCCATAAAGCGCCGCGCCGCGCGATAAAAAAGCTCCTATGAAGGAGCTGGGGTCATCAGGCTGTCTCATTCAGCGCCTTGTCAGCGCCGTCATGGCGATCGGTCCAGGGCCGCCCATGAGGGTGCCGCCGTCCGACCGCCTGAATTGCTTCCGAGGCAGGCGTATCCACCGGTTTGAGAGCGGAAGGAATAGCGCCTCGGATGGCACTGATCGCGACACTGCCAACCCTTCGTACTCGAGCTTCTCGAGCGAGCTCTCGACATCGGCGGCTTTCAGCCGCCCGCGGATGTGGACCTCCATATCTTGCTTGATCGTCCCGATGTCCTCCCATTCCGGACGCAGCACCTCCATGAAGTCGTAGTGGCCTACTTTGACGAAGCGCTGCGCGTGGAGATATGCGATCAAGCCGACGGCCGATGCCGCGAAGATGGCTAGGTATACGTCAGACGGGTCTATAGCGCTCATAGCAATGTTCTCTGTGCTTATTTGCGGGAAGGGTAGCCCGGAGGCCGGGCTCTGTCAATGCTCAGAGACGCAGTCGACGGCTCGCCCGAAGGCTGCTATGATTGCTGCATAACAACGTACGAGCTAATCCAATAACATGAGCGCGATCAAAAACTATGCGGCAGGCTTCTTCATCCTCGCGGTGGTGGTCTTGGCAGCCATATCCATCCTCGGCGTCTGGGATATCCTCAAAGGCGATGTCATCACCAAATCATTCCAGACCCTCGGCCTCTTGGCCTTCGTCGCCGCGATCGTCATGATCGCCGGCCGGGCCATGGATTCGAGGTCGGAGGCGGTCTATGTTCCCAGCCCTGTCTGGGCGAGCCTGCGCAAGGGCACGCTCGGCCTCCTGATCGCGGCAGTATCCATACTCGCGCTTCTCGGCATACTCTCCATCTGGGACATCATATCCGACCAGAACGTGC
This sequence comes from Patescibacteria group bacterium, assembly GCA_028865095.1. Lineage (GTDB taxonomy): Bacteria > Patescibacteriota > Minisyncoccia > Phycocordibacterales > PALSA-1337 > C7867-002. Next base: position 52,996 of record JAGWLA010000001.1, read on the forward strand.
TCTTCAGGTCGATCGGTTCCGTCGCTATCCTGGCTTTCTCCGCCCTGATCATCGTCGGCACATGCAAGACCATGGAAGGGGACAAGAAAGCCTCGATGCCGCCGGCTTCACAGTGAACCTTCGTTCACCTATACTGTCTGGATGCGCAGGCATGACCCAGACTTCCCGAAAGCCATAGTGCATATCGACGGAGATTCGTTCTTCGTCTCGTGCGAGCTGACTCGCCGGCCGGAGCTGAAAGGCCGGCCATGCGTGACGGGAATGGAGCGGGGGATCGCCACAGCGGCTAACCCGGAGGCCAAAGCCCTCGGCGTCATCAGGGGCATGCGAGTCAGCGACATCCGGCGCCTCTATCCGGGAACAGTCATCCTCGAGTCCGACTACGGGCTCTATCGCGATATCGCCGGCAAGATGTACGAGATCGTCCGGCGCTACGCTGACGACGTGGAAGAATACTCGATCGACGAATGCTTCGCTGATCTGACCGGCCTCGACCGCCCGTCCCATACGACTTACGAAGCCATGGCCCGGGCCATCCAGGCCGACCTTCACCGGGAGCTCGGAGTGACATTCGGCGCCGGCCTCGGGGTCAATAAGGTCACCGCCAAGATCGCCTCTAAATGGCGCAAGCCGGCAGGCTTCACGGTCATCCGTCGCGGGGATATCCCGCGCTTCCTCGAGGCTCTGCCTATCGGCAAAGTCTGGGGCATCGGAGGCCGCACGACGGTCTCTCTCCGCAGCCTCGGCATCGTCACCGCTCTCGACCTGGCCCGCAAGGACCGGGCCTGGGTGGACGAGCGGTGCGACAAGCCTTTGCGCGAGATATGGGAAGAATTCCAGGGCGCGTGCGTCAAGCCGGTGGTCGGAGGCTCCGAGCAGCACGGGTTCGCGTCCGTCCAGCGCACCCGCACTTTCTGGCCCGCCACTGCCGACCCGGCGTTCCTTTGGTCCCAGGTCTCATCGCACGCGGAAGACGCATGCGAGAAGCTGCGCGCCGGCGGCCGGCTCGCGCGCCGCGCTTCGATCATGCTGAAGACCCGAGATTTCTCGTATCTCAGGAGCGAAGCGGAGCTCCCCGATCCGACGGCCGCTCCCGAAGAGGTCCTTCGGGCCCTTCGGCCGCGCTTCGAGGCGCTCTTCCGCCCTGGCTTGGCCTATCGGGCGAGCGGCATCTCGCTTCATGGCCTTGCCGTCGAAGAAGCCATGACCGGGAGCTTGTTCGCTCCGCCGGAGCGCCTCAGCAAGTCTCGCGCCGTCCATGCCGCCGCCGACCGCTTGGCGGCCCGCTTCGGCAAGGGCATCGTTTTCCTCGGATCCAGCTGGCAAGCGGTCAAAGAGGGCAGGAAGAGCGGGCGGCCGCGGGAGAAGCCGTCGCGGGGAGGGATCAGGTTCCTGGAGTGACCTCCGGCTCTGTCGGCGTGCTATACTTTTCCCATGTCAGACCACCCGTCTCTCGATGCGATCCGGGAAGAAGAGCGCAAAGTCCGCGCCGCGGTCAAGGAGAGGCTCGTCGGCTATATCCTTGCGGCGTTCGGCTTTGTGGCCGGCTTGGCCTGGAACAACGCCATCACCGGAGCCATCGACCATTTCTTCCCGAAGGCCGGCAGCGGCGTCATCGCCCAATTCATATATGCCATCGTCCTGACGGTGGCGGTAGCCGTCGTCGCTTACTACATCTCCCGTCTCTTCGTCGAAGAGAAAAAATAAAAAACCCATCTTTCGATGGGCTGCTGAGCTCACTGGCAGGGCCGGGCTTTTAGGCGGAGCGGGCGTGGTACAGTATGCCGGCGACGACCCATTCCATGGCTCGTGCCCGCTTCTCGGGGGACAGAGCCTCTTCTCCGCTCTCGCGCTCCTCCTCGATCCCCATCGTGACTTTGATGACGCCGTCGACGATGAGCCGGTAGCGATCAATCCCGAATTCTCGAGCGGTATGGGCGTTCTCGTCCAAGTGCTTGGTCAGAGCTTTAGCGTCGAGAGTGCTGAAGAACATCGATCCGTCGCTCACTTGAAACCCCCGATAATGTCCCAGGCTCGAATATATGAAGGCGAGGAATTCGTCGCCAGCGATCCCGTTAAGGTCGATGCTGGTGATGACGAATCCGTGCCCGCAGTCCTTGGACACCTTATCGGTGAGAGTCGGCGCCGCTGTAGCAGTGCTCATAGGAATCTCTTTCTCTTTTATTGGTTGTGAATATGTCGGTTCGCACTGATTTATGACACATTTCTTTTTGTTTTGCAACTGTGGTCTATGCTTTGCCGATATCGCCTGATATCCTCTGCAGGAGGGAAAAAGATCATGCATGATTGAATTCCGGGCGACGGTATGTATAATGCCGCCATTAATACGAATACAAAAACAGAGAATCCATGTCGCAAGATATATCAGTCACGGGAAGAACGGTTGGCAAGAAGGGAAAGGATGGCGGCAGACGCTACGGATCGCTATGGACGGCCTATCTGGCAGTCGCGGCTGCCGTCGCAGGGTTCTTAGGGTCGGTGCCGACCGCTGACGCTGCGGTCGCATATGTCCAATCAGCGAGCGGCTCGGCTTGGGGCGCGTCCGCTTCGGCGACGTTCCCGTCGGCCGTGACCGCCGGCGATATCATCGCCGTGGCGGTCGGCAGGAACTATAGCCCGACCTCGTCGACCATCGCCGACGACTGCGGCGCGGGCGGAGCGAGCGATGCCTATACCGTCGTCGACGCCCAGGACGGCGTGGCTACGGCCTATGCCGTCGCCGGACGGACGGGGGCATGCACGGTGACCTACGCATGGGCGAGCTCGGGCACGTCCGAGACGAACATCGCCGCCCACGAGATCAGCGGCGTCGACGCGACGAATCCTGTCGATGCCCACGCCAGCTACTGGCAAAGCGGCTATGGCGACTACACGGCGGCCGACTCGATCAGCAGCGGCGCGGTCTCTACGTCGCATGATGGCGACTACCTGTTCGGTGCGACTCAGAACGTCAGCCTCCAGAGCGCCTCGGTCGACGCAGGCGCGGGATACGTCCTTCGCCAACGGGTCATGAACTCGCTGACCACCGCGACCGAGGATCGGGTCCAGCCAGCGGCGGGAAGCGCGGCGGCGACTTTCACCAACGGCGCGTCGTGCAACGGCGGCTGCACCTTCGTCACGTCTCTCATAGCCTTTGCCCCGGCGATCTCCGGTCAAGGCCAGAGCCTCCAGATGCCTCCGTCCGTCGCCTCGTTCTCCGCATCTCCCTCGTCCATCGGCCCCGGTTCGTCCGCGACCCTTTCCTGGGACGTGTCGTCCGCAGACGCGGTGACGATCAGCGGCATCGGGCCGGTGGCGACCTCGACCGGTTCGGTTCAGGTCTCGCCCGCCACGACGACCGGATATGTCTTGACGGCGACGAACGCGGCCGGCACCACGACGGCGACGGCGTCTGTCGCGGTCGTCAGCGGCGGATCCATCGGCCCGGTCGACACGTACCTCGACCTTTCGACCAGCACTTCAGGCGCGCATCTGACGGCCGCTCTCCTGAACGCGGGAACCCAGGGCGTCCAGGCGTGGGGCCCCCTCACGGATTACGGCGTCGCGACGTCGTCGACCGCCGGCATGACCGTCGCCACCAGCCAGCACGGTCTTTTGGCGCCGGTCAAGGTGGGCCCGACCGTCTTTCCGGCCAGTCACCAGACCCAGAGCATCGCCCTGGACAACGGCTACTACTACGAGAAGGCCGAGCAATACGTCCCCAGCGGCCACCGTTCGACCACGATCGCCGGCTGGGTGACGCTCGGTCCGCCGGACGCGGGCGTGAACGGCAGCACTTACGATTTGGCCTTCATCTATGGCGCGCCGGCCGGCGACTTCGCCGGGCTCCAATTGCGGACGGGCGCGCCGACCTACCATCTCTGGATCGAGACCGGCACGCCGACCGTCCATAGCAACCAGATCCTGGTCACGCCTGGCGCCACCTACTGGTTCGCTCTCAATGCCGACTATGCTGCCGGCCTCGCCAAGCTGGCGGTCTTCGACGTCTCGGGCAACCAGGTCGGTTCGACCGTCACGGCGCCGCTCCCCGTCGGGGATACGGTCAGCTCGTTCCTCATCGGCAACGACGAGATAGGCGTCGCCTCCAGCACGACCTATTTCGAGGATATCATGGCTGATTACACGAACGCGTCGTTCCCGTTAGGCCCATTGCCGTATGCTGCGCCGACGGTCTCGTCGGTCATGTCGACGCCTGCCACGACTACGGCACAGATCGCTTGGACTACCAGCTCGGCCGCCTCGTCCCAAGTCGCCTTTGGGACGACGACTGCGTACGGATCGACCACGGCGCAGACGGATCTGTCGCCCCTGGTTACGTCGCACGCGGTGGCGCTCGGAGGCCTTTCGGCCTGCACGACGTACCACTATCAGGTCGGCTCGGTCGACGCGTTCCTTAACGGCGCCACCAGCACCGATCAGACGTTCACGACTGCCGGCTGCTCGTCGGGATCGACTTCGACGACGACCGGCATGTGCAGCCTCGCGAACGGCAACGGCACGGTCTCGGAATCGTCCCTCGATGCCGTCCTGCTCCCCGCTGTCCTGCCGCCGTCGTGCCCTGCAGGCTATATCTGCATACCGATGTCGTCTCTCTTCCGGATGTCGTCATCGACCCCGTAGATATTTGATTATTCCGCTGATTTCTTGTATCCTACGCGTACCAAAGCCGCCGCGCTTTTTTAATTTAATAACCGCTCCCATCATCATATGAACCGCGATTACCCCCTGGATCGAGTGCGCAACTTCGGCATCATCGCCCACATCGACGCCGGCAAGACGACCACGTCCGAGCGCATCCTCTATTACACCGGCATGATCCACAAGATCGGCGAGGTGCACGAAGGCGAGACCACCACCGACTGGATGGAGCAAGAGCGCGAGCGCGGCATCACCATCACCGCGGCCGCCATCACGTGCTTCTGGAATCCCACGTATCTCCGAGGCGTCAAAGGCCCCGACGGCAAGGACGACGTCTCCAAGAAGGTCCGCTTCAACATCATCGATACGCCGGGCCACATCGACTTCACGGTCGAGGTCAAGCGCTCTCTGCGCGTCCTCGACGGGGCCGTGGTCGTCTTCGACGGCGTGGCCGGCGTCGAGCCCCAGTCCGAGACCAACTGGCGCTATGCCGACGAGGGCAACGTGCCGCGCCTCTGCTTCATCAACAAGATGGACCGCATGGGCGCCTCTTTCGAGCGCTCCTATCAGTCCATCCTCGAGCGCCTCAACAAGCGCGCCGTGCGCTTCCAGCTCCCCATCGGCCTCGAAGCCGCCCATGAAGGCGTCGTCGACCTGATGCGCATGAAAGCCTATACCTTCACGGGGGAAAAGGGCATCGACGTCGTCGAGAGCGAGATCCCTGCCGACATGCTCGAAGACGCCAAGAAGTATCGCGCCGAGATGATCGAGAAGATCGTCGAGACCGACGACGCCGCCATGAGCAAGTTCCTGGAAGGGGGAGAGTTCTCTCTCGACGAGCTCAAGGCGCTGACCCGCAAGGCCGTCATCGCCAACAAGCTCTTCCCGGTCTTTACCGGGTCGGCCCTCAAGAACGTCGGCGTCCAGCTCGTCCTCGACGCCGTCGTCGACTATCTGCCGTCGCCGCTCGATATCCCTCCGGTGCATGGCATCAACCCGAACACCGGCGAAGAGGTCATCCGCCATGCCAGCGACAGCGAGCCGTTCTGCGCCCTCGCCTTCAAGCTCCAGAACGACCCGTTCGTCGGCGCCCTGACCTTCTTCCGCGTCTATTCCGGATCGATCGAAGCGGGCACCTATATATATAATTCCTCCACCGGCAAGAAAGAGCGCCTTGGCCGCATCGTCCGCCTCCAAGCCGACAAGCGCGAGGAGGTCAAGAAGGTCTATGCCGGCGAGATCGCCGCCGCGGTCGGCCTCAAAGACGCCCTGACGTCGCACACGTTCTGCGATGAAGCCAACCCCATCGTCCTCGAGCAGATCAAGTTCATGGATCCCGTCATATCGCTCCGCGTGGAGCCCAAGACCAAGGCCGACCAGGAGAAGATGGGCATGGCCCTCCGCAAGCTCTCCATCGAAGACCCGACCTTCCGCATCAGCACCAATGCCGAGACGGGGGAGACCCTCATCTCGGGCATGGGCGAGCTCCATCTCGAGATCATGGTGGACCGCATGAAGCGCGAATTCGGCGTCGAGACCACCGTCGGCGCGCCGCAGGTCGCATATCGCGAGACCATCCTCGGAGAGGCCGAAGCCGAGAACAAATACATCAAGCAGACCGGCGGCAAGGGCCAATACGGCCACGTCCGCCTGACTCTCCGCCCCATGAAGCCGCTCGTCGAAGGCGAGAAAGTCCCCAAGAACGTCAAGCGGTATGACGACTTCGAATTCGTCGACTCCATCAAGGGAGGCGTCATCCCCCAGGAATTCATCCCCGCCGTCGAGAAGGGCGTGCACGAAGCCATGGATCGCGGCATCGTGGCCGGCTATCCCATGGTCAATGTCTCTTGCGAGCTGACGTTCGGCTCGTACCATGACGTCGACTCGTCCGAGATCGCCTACAAGATCGCCGCGTCGCAGGCGTTCCAGGACGCCGCCAAGCGCGCCAAGCCCGTCATCCTCGAGCCCATCATGAAGCTCGAAGTCGTCTGCCCGGAGAAATACATCGGCGACGTCAACGGCTCCATCGCTTCCAAGCGCGGCCTCATCGAAGGCCAGAACCAGAAAGGCCAGAACGTCTCCATCATCGCCAAAGTGCCTCTTTCGGAGATGTTCGGCTATACCACGTCGCTCCGTTCGATGACGTCAGGCCAGGGCTCGGCCCAGCTCGAATTCGACCATTACGACGTCGTGCCCGCCAACGTCGCCCAGGAGATAGCGGAGAAGAGGAAATAAAGGATGTGGATAAGTCCTCTTGCGCCGATCCGTGCAAGAGCTACAATGTCACCACTACCCAGGCAGCCGGCGTCCATCGGCTGCCTTTCTCCGTGGTGGTATGATATAGGAGATATAGACAGCATTTATTAAAGTACGCTCGTAGCAAGTTCATCATAATGAAAAAATCGACCATATCGTTTATCTCGGCATTCGGCATCATCGCCTCTGCGTTCTTTTTGAGTCTTCCTAGCGCGGTTCAGACTGTGAATGCGCAAAGCGCCGCTTCGACAAGCCCTGTGCTAGCGATCAGACAGGTGCCCGTGACGCACCCTTTGCTTATCGGCGAAAAACAAGCCCTTTTCGCCTCTTTCAATCTGAGCGCAGCCTCTTCCTCTAAGGATGCGATGATATTCCTCTTCAAGATGACCATACCGATGTCGTGGAGCTTTGGCGACAAGAACGGTCATGTCACATTGGCAGATGAGATAAGCAGGCTGTCTAACTGCGGCCTCTATTCTGGGGCTACCAAGCTGGCTTCCGGGCCCAATGGGATCGGTACCCCCGATACGGAGCAGCTTTTCCTCCTCAATTCTGGATCGGGCTTGACCGTGAAAGCCGGTACGCAGACCCAGATAGATTTCCGCTGCGATTTCTCGTCAGCCGCCATACCATCTGGAACGACGTACAAATATGAGTGGACTCTGGATCCGAACTACACGGAAGTATGGTCGCCAGTGAACGGGGCACTTGCAGATTTCGGCCGTCCCATATACGCGACCACGCAGACACCGACGATATCGACGGCCGAAGGCGCCTCGTCATATCCGGTCGTCGTCAATATCTATCCGCCAAGCAGCAGCAATTCCTATCAGGTCGGAAACACCGTCAATTTCGTGGCGCAGGCATCGACAATGACCGCCCCGGTCGCTTTCTCTTGGGATTTCGGTGACGGTCAAAGCGCTACTGCGCAGCAGATAGGACATACCTATTACAAAGCGGGGGCTTACAAGGCGACGGTCACCGCTACGGATAGCGCTGGCCATATCTCCGCGCCGGTAGTTACCGAAGTCAATATAACGCAGGCCGATCAGAGCGGATGTTATTCGTTCACTCGCAATCTCGGCCTCGGGTCGACTGGCTATGACGTCGTCCTTCTCCAGAACTGGCTCATCGCTCACGGGTTCGACATCCAGGCCATATCGAGCGGTCAGCAGCAAAAAGGATATTTCGGTTATGAGACTTCAGCTGCTCTTCAGAGATACCAGGCTAGCATAGGGCTCCCTGCCACGGGATTCTTCGGTTCCATGACCATTTCGGCGATCGGCTCTAGCTGCGTCTCGAACCCGACGGCCCAGTCTTCGGGGTCGGCATCTGGGGCACAGCTGAGCGCCTCGCTCGATTCCTCATCGCCTCTGTCGAGCACGATCCTGATATCCACGGGCAGCCAGACTCAGGATGTGCCTCTCGAGGTCTTCGACCTCAGATCGAATGGGGCCACCTCGACTCTTCAGGCATTGAAGATCGACATCAACACGACCGGCCAGCCTTTCCCATCCATATTCAGCAATATAACCATCAAGATCGGCGGCCGCACCTACACACCCTCTTCCATGGTCTCAGCGCCAGGCGGGACATACGCTTACGCAGCATTCGAGAACCTCGGAGCCTATCTTCCGACGAACGAATATGTCCCTGTGACCGTCTATGGGACCGTCGCTCAAGATACGAACGGCTTCCTCGACGGGTCGACCGCGACAGCGAGCCTTTTCACTGCCAGCACGACGGCAGTAGGCGCGAACGCGGCCCCTGTCCCCGTGGCGAGCTACCTCCCGGTCGTCGGCAACCAGATGACGTTCACCTCGAGCGGCCTCATGGTGACCAATACAGCGGTCTCTCTCGGATCCCAGTCGCCCTCATGCGGATCGGGGGCCAGCAACGTCCCGTGCACTCAGCCGGTCACGCTCTCCTTCTCTCTCACCGCGGGGAACTATCCGATGTATATCGCTGCGAGCGCAATGGGCGCGAGCAGCTGCCCCGTAGGATATACATGCTCCTCTGCGAGCCCCTTCGTCTTCGCTGGTAAGGCAGTGAATGTCGCCCCAGTCTTCGCTGGCTCTGTCGCTAGCCCGGCCCAATTGCCTGGCGATGGGCCCGGCAGCTATCTGATCCCTGCCGGCTCGACCCGTTCGTTCACATATTACGGCTCTGTGAGCAATGCTAATTTGGCGGGCGGTTCGTATCTGATCGCCGTCACTGGGATCAAGTTCGGGACCTCGACATCGAACCTGTTCGTCGGCACGATCACGTCCGGTCTCGGCAACCTCGCTACCATGATCAATCTCCCGGCCGGCAATAATAACGGCGGAGGGAGCCCGATCTCCACTTCATCGCTGTCTATCGGCCCGAACGACCAGGTCCGCACCTTCACCAAATCCTTCATGGCGACCCCGTCGTCCGGCTCGGTGCTTCTGGCCATCGCTGGCGATAACAAATATCTGGCCATGATCAACGGCGTCCCTGTCGCCGTCACCAGCGGCGAGACGGGATTCTACAATCCGAGGATCGTCGACGTCACTTCCCATATCGTCCAGGGGAACAACACCATCCAGGTCATCGCCGATAACATGCCTGACGGCAATGGGGCATTCCCGTGGAGCACCAACCCGGGCGGCGTCATCTTCAAAGTCGCCGGCGGCTCTTGCACCTCGAGCGTCTATTGCCTGAACGGCACTGTGTACGCGGTCAGCAACGGGACCGAGGGCATCGACAGGGGCTCGTCTGCCGTCATACCGTCTAACCAGCTCTATCCTGCCTGGACTTCGATTCCTGGCGCAAGCTGGGTCTGGGATTCCAACCTGATGGGTTCGAGCTCGAGCCTGCAACCGACGATCAGCCTTACGATGGATTCCGGGAGCGTCATACAGGCGGGCCAGCATATCGACTTCACGTACACAGTCTCGCCCGCAGGGAGATACGACGTGGTGTACATACTCGTCCCCAGCGCTACTACTCCGAGGAAATCGACCGGTGTCGGTTCGAATTACGACGCTTCGTGGGGCGGATATAACATAGGCGGCTTTTCGCCGAATTATTCGATCAGTAGTTTTACACCCTATGGCGGAATATATATTCCGAGCGATATCCCTAACGGCACGTACTCTCTGACGGTGTACTTGGCCGCATCCGGAAGCACCACCGGAGGCAGCGAAAAGGTGCCGACTCTTGCAGCTGCTAATTCAGGGATGTTCACTGTCACATCTGGCACGACAGTCAACCAGGCTTCTGTCACCTGTCCCGGCGGCTATATCTGCGTCGTCAATGGCCAGACGCTGTCATGCCCGTCAGGATACGCCTGCTCCTACGCATCGTATAACTGTCCTTCCGGTTACGTCTGCTATACCTATAACAAGCCGTATTCTTCGCCTGCGCCGGCTCCGACCCCGTCGCCTTCGCCTGCGAAGACGGTGACCACGGTCACGAACCCGTCTCCGACGCCAACGCCAACGCCTACGCCGACCACGACGACAACTTCGACGAAACCTTCGCCGACGTCGAGCCCGTCAGGCAGCCCGTATCCGTCGTCGTCCTCGCAATCGCTCGGGAATGCGGCTACCCAGCCGGCATCGGCATGGCAAGCTTTCCTCCAGCTGTTCGGATTCTGAGATCTCGCGCGCTTGAAGCATGAAGGCAGAAACCCCCGTCCATCGGGGGTTTCTCGCATGCTATAATCCGGCCATGAAACGATTCCTGCCGCCGGCGCTGGTGGCGCTGGCGAGCGCCGTGACCCATCTCCTCTATTTCGGATATCCGGCGCAAGTGGTGTTCGACGAGACGTACTCAGGCCGGTTCCTCGGCGACATCTCCCGAGGGACGTTCTTCTTCGACGTCCATCCGCCCCTCGCCAAGCTCATCGTCTACGCGTTCGGCCTCTTGACGGGGGCTTCATACGGGGCCGACGTCGGCTCCATCGGGGACGCTTTGCCGCATTCCCTCGTCCTCCTGCGGATCGTGCCGCTGGCGTGCGGCATCCTTCTGCCGCTCGCCGTCTACGGCATCGCCCGGAATATCGGCTTGTCGCGGGTCGCGGCGTCGCTCGCAGGATTTGCGGCGGCGTTCGAGAGCTCGCTCATCGTGCAATCGAGATTCATCCTCTTCGACAGCATGCTCCTCATCTTCGGCTTCGGCGCCATCCTTTGCTGGCAGGAATATCGCAAGCGACGGGCAGGGAAGCGGCTGTCAGGAGCCGGAGCTTCTTTCTTGGCGATGTCGGCGATCCTCGCCGCGGGCGCGTTCTCCGTCAAATGGACGGGGCTGGCCTTCCCGGCCCTCATCCTGCTCTTCGAGGGGCGCGAGGCTCTCCGCCTTCCCGCGGGCACGGCCATGAAGCGCGTCCGAGACCGGGTCGCGGCCGCGGCCCGCTCCATCGCGCCGTTCGTCGCCGCATTCGCCGTCGCCGGGGCGGCGGTGTATGCCGGCTCATTCGCCGCCGAGCTCGCCCTTGCCTCCGGCCCCGGTACAGGGGACCAGTTCGTCAGCAGGAGCTTCCATCAGGAAAGCTTTCCGGCGCAGCTCGTCGATCTGAACGTCGCCATGTATCAAGAGAACGCCCACGGCATGTCTTCCCATCCGTATCAAAGCCCGTGGTGGAGCTGGCCGCTCATGCTCCGGCCGATATTCTACTGGGTCGGCTCGGGCGCATACATATATCTGTTCGGGGACCCGTTCACGTATTGGATGAGCGCGGCCGCCCTTCTGGCCGTCTTCGGGCATTGCTTGTCGGCGAAGCGCCGGGCGCAGGGCGCGGACGCTGAGCGCAGGGAAGCGGGGATATTCATCGCCATCGGATTCCTGGCGAACTATGCGCCTTTCGTGCTCATCACCCGCCCGATGTTCCTCTACCATTATCAGGCGGCGCTCGTCTTCGGCATCCTGGCTTTGGCCTGGGCGGCCGACCTCGTCCCGGCGCGCAAGAAGCTGGCCGTCGCCGCGACGATCGCGGCAGCCTGCCTCGCGGGCTATATCTATTGGAGCCCGCTCATCTACGGGACGCATCTCGATCAGGCCCAGCTCCAAGCGCGGATGTGGCTGCCGAGCTGGCGATGACCATGAAGGAGCGCGACGGGCTACAAGTGGCGGCAGTGATCATCCCGACCTATAACGAGGCCGGGGCCATCGGCGCCCTCCTCGAAGAGGTCGCCGGGATCGCCTCCTCGGGCAGCCGGTGGCGGATAGAGGTAATCGTCGTCGACGGATGCTCCGAAGACGGGACGGCCGGCATCGTCGAGGCCGCTGCCGCGCGCGGCGCGCTCCGCATCCATCTGCTGCGCGAGCCGGAGCGCCAGGGCATCGGCGCGGCGTATTGCCGCGGCTTCCGATATGCCATCGAAGAGGTCGGCGCCGACGCCGTCATCGAGTTCGACGGCGATCTCCAGCATCCCCCGTCGCATATACCGCAGCTCTTGCAGGCTCTCGACGACGGAGCCGATTATGTGGCCGCTTCGCGGCGCATGGAAGGGGGCTCCGAGCCTGCAGGCCGCAGCGCATTCCGAAAGGCTCTCACTTCGCTCGGCGGCGGGGCGGCGCGCTTCATCCTGTTCTTCCCGCATGCCGCGTTCCGGCAGGTGACCGACCCGACCACCGGCCTCAAAGCGACCCGGGTCGCCGGCTTCGCCGACTCGCTCTGCCTCGACCCGTCGAGGCTCGTCAGCCGCGGCTTCGGCTATAAGCTCCAGTGGCTGTCCGAGACGCTGCGCCTCGGCGCGCGCTATCGGGAGATACCGCTCCGCTTCCAGGACCGCCGGGCCGGCCGCTCGAAGTTCGCCCCTCCCGTCATCGCCGATATCCTCTGGACGTGCGCCGTCGTCCGGGCTTCCGACCCGCGGACGAAGCGCTTCATCAGGTATGCCGCAGCGGGGTCGGCCGGCTATATCGTGAATGCCGCCGCTCTCGCCCTCCTGTATCGCCTTACCGGCATCGAAGCCCTGTCCTGGGCCCTTTCCGCCGAGGCGGCCATCATCTGCAATTACGCTCTCAACAACGTCTGGGCATTCGGCGACCGCCGCAAGACGGGCTTTTCCAGCTGGTTCGGCGGGTTCCTGGCCTTCAATCTCGCCTCTCTCGGAGCCATCGCCATCGAAGGCGTGTTCGGGCCCCTTCTGACGTCGCTTGTCGGCCCGTCCTATCGCCAGCTCGTCTTGGCTGCGGTCGTCCTCTTCATGGTCGTGCCGTATAACTGGCTCATGTATAGCCGCTTGATATGGAAACAGCGATGAACAAGGCTCGGAAGAGCGCGCCGCTCCTTCTCGCTCTGGCGGGGACTGTCGCCGCTCTCGTCCCGCAATGCCTGATGCGCGGGAGCCAGGCCGCATATATGTTCTTCTATGACAAGCTGACGACGTATCCCGGCGACCTCTGGAATTTCTTCGCCAACTACCTGGCCCACGGCCTGCGCTACCCGCCAGAATATCCGGCCGGCTTGCGCTTCGTCTACGAAGCCGCCGGCTTGTATCGGATCCACAGCTATGAGGCCTTCTTCGCTTTGAATGCAGCCGTCATCGGCGCTTTCGCGGTTGCGACGACATGGCTCCTCTATCTGATCTTGCGCGAGAGGGCAAGAAGGGAGGGCGGCCGGATCGAGGCTTCGCGCCTGTGGCTTTTCTGGATCCTGGCGCCGTCGTTCCTGTTCTATGCCGTCTATAACTACGACATCCCGGTCGTCTTCCTCGCGGTCTTAGGCGTCTTCTTTGCTCTGAAGGGGCGTCCGTATGGGGCCGTGACGGCTCTCGCGGCAGGGACGGTGGTCAAAGTCTTCCCGATCTTCATCCTTCCCGCGCTCATTTGGATGTCGCCGCGCCATCGCCGGCTGCCGCTCGCGGCGCTCTTCATCGCCATCGTCGTGGCCCTGAATCTCCCGTATGCCCTGACGGACTTCCATTCATGGATATATCCGTATGTCTGGCAGATATCGTCGAATCTCACGACCAGCCCGGCGCAGGGGACTTATTGGTGGATCCTCTACCCGCTGACGGGGAAGCTCACCGGCTGGGTCAGCTTAGGGGCTCTCGGCGCGCTCTATCTCGCCGCTCTTTGGGGCATGTCGGGGCGGCGCTGGCCGGCGGAAGGGGGGTCGGACCGGGCATTCCTGGGCGCCGCTCTCATCGGGATCTCGCTCTTCCTGCTCACCGACCGCATATATTCGCCGCAGTATGACCTGTATCTGCTCCCGTTCCTGGTCCTGTCTCCTTTCGTCGTCGACAAGAGGCTCTTCTATGCCGTAGAGATCCCCAATCTGCTGCTGGTGCTTCTCTTGTTCTATCTGCGCGAGCACTATGTCGCGCTGCAGATGCTCTCTTTTATACGCTACGCAGCGCTGGCGGGCTTGTCTGTCAAGATGTACCGCGATACAAAGGGCAACCTCTGTCAACGGGAATATGGCTCGAGCGGGCCTGCCTTAGAGGGGACACGGTCTCGCCTGTAAAGGCCTCTTTACATGCAGAGGGCTAACTACAGGGCTATTTGCCCTATTTTATGCACCCATCATTTTGCTTTTGTTTTTTTAGGCTAGCTATATACTTTGTGGCGTATCATGATCCTCTTGGCACAAAATCATCGGAGCATGAGCCTCATGCGTTTGGCGTATGTATCAGTGGCGGCGGTGCTCCTGTTTTTTGTTTCGGCGCAGATGGCTCGCGCCGACACGTCTTCCGGCCTCATAGGATGGTGGCAGTTCGATGAAGGGTCGGGCAGCACCACCGCCGATTCCAGCGGCTTCGGCAACGACCTGACGGTCTCCGGCCCTGCATGGGTCTCGGGCCAATCGGGGCAGGCGCTCTCGTTCAACGGCACAAGCGATGTCCTCGATCTCGGGAAGCCGATCCTTCCCGCGCTGCCGTTGGCGAGCTCGACGACGTTCTCGGCGTGGGTCAAGACCGTCGACCCTGTGCATTGGGCTGGCATCGTGTCGCAGTATAAGACTCTCGGCGGCGCATATATCATCCTCCGGGTCAGGCTCGATAACGGCGCCGCCGATTTCACCTTCAAGGATGTCAACGCGAACGAGGTCGAAGCGGTCGGCACGACCGACCTGCGGGACGGTTCCTGGCATCTCGTCACGGGCGTGATCGACCGTTCGAACAGGCTGGCGCATGTCTACGTGGATGGCGCCGAAGAGGGGACGCCCGCGCCCGACACGACCAACATCGACATGTCGTTCCCATCGCCGAACAGGGACCTCCAGATCGGCGCCAACCAGACGGGTTTCTTCTCCGGGTCGATCGACGATGTCAGGGTGTACGATCGCGCCCTGTCGGCCACGGATGTCGCCGAGCTCCATGCCAATGCCGGCCCTCCTATGCTCACGCTGCAGTCCGCCTCGCCGGTCAGCTCGACCACGGCGACCCTCAACGCCACGATCATCTCGACCGGCAGCAGCACGGTGACGGTCCGCGGCTTCGAATATGGGGCGACGACGACATATGGAAGCCTCCTCTCGGAGACCGGGAGCTACGGGACCGGGTCGTTCGCTCTGGGCGCGTCGGCGCTGGCGTGCGGCACGACCTATTACACCCGCGCCTTCGCGACGAACCAGTACGGCACCGCTTCGAGCACGGGCGGCAGCTTCACGACCTCCGCGTGCCCGATGACGCTGCCGGCTGTCGAGAGCTCGTCGACCGTCTCTGACATCACCCAGTCGTCGGCCACCCTCAACGGCGCCATCGTCTCGAGCGGGAACGGCACGATCACTCAGCACGGGTTCGTATATGGCACGGCTTCGAACCTCTCGGGCACGGTCGCCACGACGACGGGCGGCCAGTTCGTCGGCACGGGCCCCTTCATATCGTCCTCGGCTCGGCAGATCGCCGGCCTCTCATGCAACACGACGTACTATTTCGAGGCGTATGCCACTAATGCCATGGGCACGAGCTACGGCTCGATCCTGTCGTTCCAGACCGGGGCATGCTCATCCGGGGGCTATTCCGTGTATTACGTCGACCAGGCGTCCGGCAATGACGCGAACGCATGCTCGATAACGTCGAAATGCGCCACCATCGGAGAGGGCATATCGAAGCTTCATGCGGGCGACACGCTCGTCATAAGCTCGGGCACGTATCATGAATATATCAACAATTCCATCCCGTCCGGCATCAATTGGGATTCGCCGACGACCGTCGAGGCCGCTCCGGGCGCGACGGTCGTGCTGGCGCCGACCCTCGCGCAGAACCCGTACCGCGCTCTCTATTTCAGCGGGGCCGGGGTATCGTATATCGTCGTCAGCGGGCTTACGCTCGATGCGACGAACGTGCAATATGAAGCCGTGAAGGTGACGACGGGGGCCAACCATGTGCGCCTTTCCAATATGGAGATAAAGAATGCCCCGACTATGGGCATCCTCATGACCGATGACGGTACCTCGTACAACGAGGTCATCGATTCGTATATCCATGACAACGGGAATGATCCGGGCGGCAACGGCCTCCTGCACGAGATCTATCTTTCGACCAATGCGAATATCATCGACGGCAACACCCTCGATTGCGGGGCGCTCAATCCGGGAGGGAAGGGCATACAGCTCTATGGTTCGACGGGCATGAATGACAATATATTCCGCAACAATGTCATCAGAGACTGCTCGACGGGCATAGGCGTATTCGGAGGCACCGGCAACCTTGTCTATAACAACATCCTCTACCACCTTCTGATCGGGGTCCAGCTCCAGGGATACGAGGCGCTCGATGGTGCCGGGGTGTATAACAATACGATCTATGACATGTACCAGACGGTGGATGGCGGCGGCGTCGGCATCAATGCGGTGAATTCAGGCCTCGGCACGAGCCATGTCAACATCGAGAACAATATCGTGTACCTTTCGTCTTCGACGCCGGTCATCAATAACAGCGTCGGAGGGGTCACTTCCAACAATCTGACCTCTAACCCCGGCTTCACCGATCCGGCCGCCCATGATTTCAGCATCTCTTCGACCAGCCCCGCCGTCGATGCGGGCGTGCCGGTGAACGGCGTCGCCGTCGACATCCTTGGCGTGAACCGTCCGCAAGGCTCCGCATACGACATCGGCGCATATGAATATTTCAGCTCCTCGAACGTGACGGCTCCTACCGTCGGCCAGTCGACGATAACGAGCATCACTGAGTCGTCGGCGTATCTGACGTCCTCTATATCGTCGATCGGGGGCAGCGCTGCCACGGCGAGAGGGTTCGTGTTCGGCAGCACGACCGTGTATGAGGCCGGCACAAGCACGGAAGCGGGAAGCTTCCAGGCCGGCGGGTTCTCTGTCGCATTGAACGGCCTTGCATGCGGCGCTTCGTATCATGTGCGCGCATACGCGGCGAATGTCGCCGGCGTTTCATATGGCTCTGACGCGACATTCACGACGAGCCAGTGCGCTTCTCCCGATTCCTCGACGACTGACCAGACAGGCGGCGGCTCGACAGGCGGCGGCGGAGGAGGAGGCGGAGGAGGCGGCGGCTCGACAGGCGGCGGAGGCGGAGGAGGCGCTGCGTACAACGCGCCTACGGCGACGGTCCTTTCCCCTACGTCGGCGCTCGTCTCCTGGAATACGTACATGCCTTCTTACGGCAAAGTCTATTACGGACGATCTGCGGGGTCATACACGGCCGCAACTTCATCCGCAGAGATCGTCACTGCCCATTCCTTCATCTTGTCCGGCCTCGTCCCGAATACGCTGTACCACTACTACATATCCTCTACCGTTCCGGGCGGCGCTATAAGCGCTTCGCCCGACCATGCTTTCACGACGGCGACCGGTACAGCGGCCGGGGCGGCGCTCCCCGCGCCCGTACCCGGCTGTCCTGCCGGAATGGTCTGTACGCCTATACCGGGATATTCCGCAGCGTCAGAGCAGAATTTCACCCGCGATCTCACGATCGGTTCCCGGGGAAGCGACGTGAGCGCTCTTCAGGATATCCTCATCTCGGCGGGCCATCTGGCGCAGAACCTCAAGACCGGCTACTTCGGGCCTCTTACGCAGTCGGCCCTGGCAAAATATCAGTCCGCGAACGGCATCGTGCCGGCATCGGGGTACTTCGGGCCGATCACCCGAGGCTTCTTGGGAGGGGCATCGGCAGCTTCGCCCGCTCCGGCGCGGTCGGCATCGCCGTCTTTCTCGAGAGATCTCACTGTCGGTTCGAGAGGCTCAGACGTCACCATTCTCCAGGCCATCCTTATAGGACAAGGGTTCTTGGAATCCCGTTATGCTACCGGCTACTTTGGGCCTCTTACGCAGTCGGCCCTGGCAAAATATCAGTCCGCGAACGGCATCGTGCCGGCATCGGGGTACTTCGGGCCGATCACCAGGAATCGGCTGACATCGTCGCATTGAGTCCTCTCTGAAGAGGCCGTTGCTTGCGCAAGCATAGCCTCTATGCTATCCTCTACCTCGCGCGCCTCACGGCGTTTTATAAGTCGCTATTAACAGATTCATCTTTGGCTCTCGCCGTACGGCTATCACGCCCGGACGATGCGGGCCAAAGCTCTGAAGCAATAATACAAATAACATGGCAGCAGAATTCAATCGCACCAAGCCCCACGTCAACGTGGGCACCATCGGCCACATCGACCACGGCAAGTCCACTTTGACCGCCGCGCTCGTAGCCGTCCAGTCCAAGAAGGGCATGGCCAAGGAGAAGGCCTATGCCGAGATCACCAAGGGAGGCACCGTCCGCGACGCCACCAAGACCGTCACCATCTCTCTGTCACACGTCGAGTACGAGTCCGATAAGAGGCACTATGCCCACATCGACGCTCCTGGCCACGCCGACTACATAAAGAACATGATCACCGGCGCCGCCCAGATGGACGGAGCCATCCTCGTCGTGTCCGCTACCGACGGCGTCATGCCCCAGACCCGCGAGCACGTCCTCCTGGCCTACCAGGTCGGCGTCCCCAAGATCGTCGTCTTCCTCAACAAGTGCGACCTCGTTCCGGAGAAGGACCTTATCGACCTGGTCGAGGAGGAAGTGCGTGAGCTCCTCACCAAGAACCACTATGACGGCAAAGGCGCCCCGGTCATCCGCGGCTCCGCTACCGGCGCTATCGAAGGCAAGGCCGAGTGGGTCGCCAAGATCGACGAGCTCATGAACGCCCTCGACACCTATATCCCCGACCCGGTCCGCGAGACCGACAAGCCGTTCCTGATGCCGATCGAGGACATCTTCTCGATCGAAGGCCGCGGCACCGTCGTCACCGGCCGCATCGAGCGCGGCCAGGTCAAGGTCGGCGAGGAAGTCGAGATCGTCGGCTTCAAGGACACGACCAAGACCACCATCACCGGCATCGAGATGTTCAATAAGTCCCTGAAAGAGGGCATCGCGGGCGACAACGCCGGCTTGCTCCTTCGCGGCACCGCCAAGGACGACGTGTCCCGCGGCCAGGTCCTGGCCAAGCCGGGCTCCGTCAAGCCGCACACCGAGTTCGAGGCCGAGGTCTACATCCTCAAGAAGGAGGAGGGAGGCCGCCACACCCCGTTCTTCACCGGCTATAAGCCCCAGTTCTATATCCGCACGACCGACGTCACCGGCGAGGTGACCCTCCCCGAGAAGGTGGAGATGGTCATGCCGGGAGACACGGTGACCTTCAAGGTCAAGCTCGTCGCCCCGGTCGCCCTTGAAGACAAGCAGCGCTTCGCCGTCCGCGAAGGAGGCAAGACCGTCGGCGCCGGCGTCGTCACCAAGGTCGTCGCATAGCCCGAACGATAGAGAACGATCATCCACTACCGATGGCAACTCCCAAAGACACAGCTAAGAAAGAGGCCGCAACGAAGGCGCCCCGCGCCCGCAAGGCCAAGGAAGCGGGAGAGGCTCCTCACCTCCGGATCCGCGTCCGCGCGTACGAGCATAAGATCCTCGATGCGTCGCTCCGCCAGATCATGGACACCGCCGCCCGGTATGACGCCGAAGTCAACGGCCCCGTGCCTCTGCCGACCGAGATCAAGAAGTACACGGTCAACCGCTCCTCGTTCATAGACAAGAATTCCCGCGAGCAGTTCGAGATGCGCGTCCATAAGCGCTTGATCGACATCGTCAACCCCAATCCGAAAGTGATCGAAGCCCTGACCAACCTCAGCTTGCCGTCCGGCGTGAACATAGACGTCAAGATGATGTAATACCGACGGCGCCGCCGTGCCGACCATAATCCCATGAAATTCATCCTCGGAAGAAAGCTGAATATGACGCAGATATACGGCCAGGACGGCTCCGCCACTCCTGTCACCGCGGTCGCCGTGCGCGGCAACGTCGTCACCCAGGTCCGCACCAAGGACAAGGACGGCTATGAAGCCGTCCAGATAGGCGAGGGAAGCCGCGCCGCCGGCCGCATCGCCAAAGCCCAGATCGGCCAATGGAAGGACCTCGGCTCGTTCGCCGTGGTCAAGGAGTTCCGCGCCGCCGCGCCGTCCCTCAAAGCGGGCGACAAAGTCGACGCGTCTCTGTTCAAGGCCGGCGATACCGTCGCCGTCTCTGCGATCTCCAAGGGCAAGGGCTTCCAGGGCGTGGTCAAGCGCCACGGCTTCGGCGGCGGCCCTCGCTCGCACGGCCAGAAGCATTCCGAGCGCGAGCCGGGATCGATCGGCGGCGGCCTCCGCACCCGCGTGCCGGTAGGGACCCGCATGGCCGGCCGCATGGGCTCCGACCGCATCACGGTCAAGAACCTCACCGTCGTCCATGTTGACCTCGACGACAGCATCCTGTATGTTTCCGGAGCAGTGCCCGGCCGCCGCGGCACCCTCGTCGAGATCGTCTCGGAAGAATAAGCTAAGCGGCCGCATATATACACACATGGAAGCCCCCGTATACAACCAATCAGGAAAGAAGACCGGCATGGTCGCGCTGCCGGAGAGCGTCTTCGGCGTCCCGTGGAACGCCGACCTCGTCCATGAGGTCGTGCGCCTCATGAACGCCAATTCCCGCTCGTCCGTCGCCAATGCCAAGACCCGCGGGGAAGTGCGCGGCGGCGGCAAGAAGCCATGGAGGCAGAAGGGCACCGGCCGGGCCCGCCACGGGTCGAGGCGCTCCCCGATATGGGTGGGCGGCGGCGTGACCCATGGCCCCCGCGCGGAGAAGGAATACGGGCGCAAGATCAACCGCAAGGCCCGCCAAGCGGCCCTTCGCGCGGTCCTGTCCCGCAAGCTCAAGGACGGCGAGATCATATTCCTCGATTCCATCAGCTTCTCCTCTCCCAAGTCGAAGGACGCCAAAGCCGTCTTGGCCGCCCTCGCAGGGATCAAGGGCTACGAGAAGCTCGCCGTCAAGAAGACGAACGCGGCCCTGATCGCCCTGCCTGCCAAGACCGAGGCCGTCATCAAGAGCTTCCGCAATTTCGGCAACGTCTCCGTCGAAGAGTTCCGCACTATCAACCCCGTCTCCGTCCTCGGCCACTCTTTCCTGGTCATCGCCGATCCGGAGGCGTCCTTGAAGCCCCTCTCTTAATACCATGCCTCTCTTCGGATTCAGAAAAGACAAGAAGCACGAGCAGAGCCACATCCAGGCGCAGGCCGAGCTCTCCAAGAAGTCCCTCTCGGGAGGGAAGAGGAAGCCTCGCGCCGCCCGCTCCGTCGCGGCCCCCGCCACAGTATCCTCGAAAGTCGTCACCAAGGACCCCGGCGCCGCCAAGATCGGCCCGGCCGCTCCCGTCGGAGGCTTTTCCGGCGCGGCTGCCATCGTCCGCCCGCGCATCACCGAGAAGTCCGGCATATTGAGCCAGGGCGGAGTCTATACCTTCGAGATATCGGCATCCGCCACCAAGGGCACCGTCGCTGCGGCTGTCGCCTCCCTTTATAAGGTCTCTCCCGTCAAGGTCGCTATCATCAACGGCCCGGCCAAGAAAGTGTTCATCCGCGGCCATAGGGGCGTCGTGCCGGGCATCCGCAAGGCCGTCGTCACCGTCAAGAAGGGAGAAAAGATCGATTTCATATAAACCAATGAAGACCTACCGCCCCACCACAAAGTCCCGCCGGCACATGACCACCCTGCCGTTCAAGCAGTATCTCACCGCGTCCGAGCCGTATAAGCCGCTCACTTCGGGCTTCAAGCGCGATGTCGGCAGGAACGCCCATGGCCGCATCACCGTCCGCCACAAGGGCGCAGGGCATAAGAAGCTCTACCGCGCCGTCGACTTCTTGTACGACAAGCGGGACATCCCGGCGACGGTCCAGACCGTCGAATATGATCCTTTCCGCACAGGCTATATCGGCCTCGTCGCCTATCGCGACGGCGCCAAGCGCTATATCCTCCTGCCCAAGTCCATGAAGGTCGGCAGCACCTTCATCGTCTCCGAGAAGGCCCCTATCGAGACCGGCAACCGCTTGCCGCTCAAGAACATCCCGGTGGGCACATTCGTGTACAACATCGAGATCAAGCCGGGCTCCGGAGCCAAGATGGTCCGTTCCGCAGGCTCGTTCGGCCAGGTCGTCGCCAATGACGCCGGCTACACCCATATCAAGATGCCGTCGACCGAGGTCCGCAAGGTCCACGAAGACGCCTGGGCCTCCATCGGCGCCGTCTCCAACGAAGAGAATCGCCTCGTCCATATCGGCAAGGCCGGCCGCTCGCGCTGGATGGGCATCCGCCCGACCGTCCGCGGCACCGCCCAGAACCCTGTCGACCATCCGTACGGCGGAGGCGAGCAGCGCCAGGGCCGCGGCTTGCGCCGCCTGAAGACCGCGTGGGGCAAGCCCGCCGGCAAGGGCCAGAAGACGCGCACCCCGAAGAAGTATTCGAACGTATTCATCGTATCCCGCAGGCAGCCGGGAAGGTTGATGCGCAAGAACAGCTAGCCATCCTCGATGACAGCCGCCGCCGACAGCTCCTCCAAGGGGCATCACCCCACATTCTCGTTCATCGCCAGGAACCTCAAAAGCCTGGTCGAGATGTTCATAGAGATGATCGTCGGCACCAAATAACGGGGCGCGGGAGGTTATCCGCACTGCGAAGGGGCGGCTATGCCGCCTTTTTGATATACTTGAGGGCATGAAAAAATCTCGCTATCGTCTTCTCAAGAACAAATGGGCGATCGCTGCAGCGGTGGTCGTCCTGATCGTCGTCGGCTATGCCTGGTCGAGAGGGAAGAGCGCTGCTCCGGCCTTCCAGACGGCGCCCGTAGCCGTCGGCGACGTCATCCAGCGCGTTTCCGTGACCGGCACCGTCTTGCCCGACCAGAAGACGGACCTGGCTTTCGAGAAAGGGGGGACGATAGCGGCCATAGACGTCAGCGTAGGCGACGCGGTCAAAGCCGGCGATCCCATCGCGTCCCTCGACAGCTCCGCCGACCGGGCGGCGCTCGACAGCGCTCAGGCCACGCTCGCAGACATGTCCCGGAGCCTCACTCCCGCCGAGCTCGCCGTCCAGCAAGCGGCCGTCGATTCCGCCAAGACGGCGCTCGGCAATGCCCAACAGTCGGCGCTGGTCGCTTTCCATACCGCATACATCCAAGCCCAAGGAGCGGAGGTCAATTATGCCGATACGTTCTTCAATAACCCGCAGAGCGCCAATCCCACCATCGACATCCGCACCGAGTCGGCTACCCAGCAGCTCGCCATCAACAACGAGCGCGTCTCCGTCTCCGATGTCCTGAACAAATGGTCGAGCCGCTTGGCGGCGGCTTCAACGACGGGCGCATCCGGCCTCATGGAAGAGGCTAACGGCTATCTGTCGACGATGAAGTCGTTCTTCGCCGACCTCTCCGCCATCGTCAACGCCTTGTCGCCGGGGAATTCCGGGCTGTCCCAGTCCGTCATCGATGCCGATACGGCCGCCATGAATTCGGGCAGGTCGGCCCTCAATGCGGCCGTCAGCACCGTCACGTCCGCCCAGACGGGGCTGACATCTGCCCAGGCCGCTTATGATCAGGCAGTGTCCAGCTACAACCTGAAGCTGGCCGGCAATTCAGCCGATTCCATCGCCGCCCAAGCGGCGAAGGTCGCCCAGGCCAAAGCCATACTCGGCCAGGACGCCCTCGTCGCGCCCATCGACGGCATCGTCACTCTCGTCGGCCCGCAGATCGGCGACTATGTCGGAGCCGGGCAGACTCAGTTCACCATCCAGAACAGCCAGTTCAAAGTCGAAGCCTATGTGCCGGAAGCCGATATCGCCAAGGTCAAAGTAGGGGACATGGCCTCCAGCACGCTCGACGCGTACGGGGCGTTCACCGATTTCCCGGCGACGGTCGTCTCCATCGACCCGGCGGAGACCGTCCTTGAAGGGGTGCCGACATACAAAGTCACGCTCCATTTCGTCTCTCCCGACAGCCGCATCAGGTCCGGCATGACGGTCAATCTGGAGATATTGACGGCCGAAGCCTTGGGGGTGACCGAAGTGCCGTATCGCTCGCTCGCCATCGGCGCCACATCGACGACGGTCAATCTCGTCAGCCCCGACGGCAAAAGCTACTCCAGCGTCCCGGTGACCATCGGCCTGAAAGGGTCCGACGGGACGGTCGAGGTCACTTCTGGCCTCAAGGAGGGCGATCGGGTGGTGACCTATATACCGGGCAAATGAGCGGCATGAAATGATCATGGCCGACAAGGACGACAGCATCATAGCGGTGAAGAACCTGAAGAAGGTCTATCACGACGGCGAGACCGGGACGACCGCTCTCGACGGCGTGACGTTCGACGTCAGGAAAGGCGAGTTCGTGGCCATCATGGGCCCGTCCGGCTCCGGCAAATCGACCCTCCTCCACCTGCTCGGCCTTCTGGACGAGCCGACGTCCGGCAGCTATCACCTGAACGGCAAGAACGTCAAATCATACGAAGGCGACGAGATCGCCGCCATCAGGAACAGCGAGATAGGCTTCGTCTTCCAGGCTTTCAACCTCCTGCCGCGCACCACTGTCGTAGAGAACGTCAAGCTCCCCCTGTATTATTCCTCGATCCCGGAGCATGAATGGGACGGGCGGGCCCGGAAAGCGGTCGAGGATGTCGGCCTCGGCCACCGCATGGAGCACGACCAGGCGGAGCTCTCCGGCGGCGAGCGCCAGCGCGTGGCCATCGCCCGCGCCCTCGTCACCGACCCGGACGTCATATTCGCAGACGAGCCGACCGGCAACCTCGATTCGAAGTCGGGCAAGAACGTCATGTCCATCATCCAGCGCCTGAACGAGAAGGAGGGGAAGACCGTCGTGCTCATCACCCATGAGACGTCGACCGCCGACCATGCCGAGCGCATCATCCGGCTCCTTGACGGCGTCATCGACAGCGATACCAGGGTCCGGAACCGGCTGACGGCCGACGACGAATACGTCAAATGACATGACTTACCGCCATCTCCTCAAAACCTCTCTGACGGGCCTTGCCACCAACCGCTCGCGGTCGGTCTTGACCATCCTCGGCATCGTCATCGGCATCACGGCCATCATGCTGGTGGTCTCGCTCGGCGCCGGAGCGCAGTCCCTCATCCTCGGCGAAGTGCAGGGGCTGGGCACCAATACCATCGCCGTCATCCCCGGGCAAGTATCGACCAGCCCCACCAACGTCTCGGCCCTCTACAGCGATTCCTTGAAGCCGAAGGACGTGACCGCCCTCGAGAACAAGGCCAACGTCCCCGGCCTCGTCTCGCTCATGCCGGTGGTCATCGGCTCCGACGTGGCCTCATATGGCTCCAACACCTATCAGGTCACCATATTCGGCGGCACGAGCCTCATGGCCGACATCTTCAACCTGGTCCCGTCGGAAGGGCAGTTCTATGACCAGTCCGACGTGAATTCGCTGTCCGATTCGGTGGTCATCGGCTCCGACGTGGCTCAATATCTTTTCGATAACCAGGATCCCTTGAACCAGAACATCAAGATAAAAGGCCGCACTTTCCGAGTGGAAGGCGTGCTGCCGAAATCGGGGGGAGGGACGCTCTTCAATTTCGATTCGATGGTCCTGCTCCCGTACACGACCGCCATGACGTACGTCACCGGCCAGAAATTCTATAACCGCATCATCATCCAGGCGGTCTCCGACGCCGCCGTGCCTGCCACCGCCAATGACGTGCGCCTGACCCTCGAAGAGTCGCACAATATCACCGACCCGACCAAGGACGACTTCACGGTCGAGACCCAGCAGACTCTCGCCAACACCCTCGGCACGATCACGTCCGCCCTGACCTGGTTCCTGGTGGCGGTGGCCTCGATCGCCCTCTTCGTCGGCGGCGTCGGCATCATGAACATCATGCTGGTCAGCGTCACCGAGCGCACCCGCGAGATCGGCTTGCGCAAAGCCCTCGGCGCGCGGGACCGCGACATCCTCCGGCAATTCCTGCTCGAGGCCATATTGCTCACCGTCATCGGCGGCTTGATCGGCATCATCCTCGGCGCCGGCCTGGCGTTCCTCATCGCCCTGGTCCTCTCTAGCGGGCTGCATGTCGATTGGACGTTCGTCTTCCCCTGGAACGGCGCCATCCTCGGCATGACGGTCTCGGCCGCCATCGGCCTCGTCTTCGGCGGCTATCCCGCCCGGCAAGCGTCGAAGAAGAGCCCGATAGAGGCTCTGCGGTACGAATAGGCAAAAAGAACGGGCGATCACCATATGATGATCGCCCGGTTGTTCCGATTCGAGGCTCTTCAAGGGAAGAGGTTTCTCAAGGAGCGGAATGCCCCTTTCGCGGCCTTCCTGGCCGTGCGGGAAGCGTATCGCTTCCCGCTATCGACGATATAATCGCCGCCGGCCTTGCGGCCCTTCCCTT
This sequence comes from Patescibacteria group bacterium, assembly GCA_028865095.1. GTDB lineage: Bacteria > Patescibacteriota > Minisyncoccia > Phycocordibacterales > PALSA-1337 > C7867-002. The sequence continues at coordinate 79,569 of JAGWLA010000001.1, forward strand.
TGCCCATCTTGGGGAGACCCGGGTTCAGCCCTTTCGTCGCCATGGCGACGAAAAAGACAAAAACTACGGCTATGCCCAGGAGGGGAAGGAACGATTCCAATGTGCTCATATGTTTCAATTATAGCACTTTATTACTATATAGTCAATAGCGCCTATTGACATCTGCTTATTCCGCCAGTAGTCTTCGGAGAGACACGGCATCGGCAGTCTGTGTCTACAGCCATAACTGCCATCACAATCAAATAACGGAGCATATATGCCAGTACTATCTGACAGTTTCTTGTCGTTCCTCTGCACGAATGTCCCTGCGTTGGGGCGACGGTTCGGGGATCCATTCATCATCCACCACGGTCCTGAGATACGGGAGCGCGTGCGGATGACCAACGCCGCATTCAGCCAGGAAGGCTTGGATTTCACCGAGCTCTTCGCCGTGAAGGCGAACCCGCGGCTCCAGATCTGCGAGGGCTTCATCTGTTCCGAAGGGGCAGGGACTGACTGCAGCTCGGAGGCAGAGCTCATGTTCTCCCAAGAGATCGGCGTGCCGCCTGAGCGCATCATGCTCAGCGCGAACAACGTCCCGCAGAAGCTCTACCGGCTCGCGCAGCTCATCGGCTGCCATATCAATCTCGACGATCTGACATGCGTCCGCAAGGTCCCGGACCCGTTCCCGGCCACGATCTGTTGCCGCCTCAATCCGGGGAAGGTCCTTCTGCCCGGAGAAGAGACGGGTCAGATCGAGTTCAGCAAAGAGGGGGCCAAGTTCGGCATGTCGCCGGAAGATCTCATGGAAGCTTGGCGGATCGCGATAGAGGAGCGAAAGGCCGAAGCGATCGGGATACACTCGATGGTCTTGTCGAACAACCTCGACCATCGAAAAGCAGTGCCGGTCATCCAGATGGAATTCGACCTCCTCTCCGAAGGGGTACAGAAGTTCGGGGTCCCCGGCGCATACGTCAATATCGGGGGAGGCCTCGGCATCCCGTACCGTCCAGGCGATCCGGACTACGACGTCCCCGCTTTGGCCCGCGAATGCGCGCGCATCGCCGCCGGCTTCGAGAAGAAGCACGGCTACAAGCCGAAGATATACATGGAGAGCGGCCGGTTCATGACCGGCCCGTCGGGGGTCCTGGTGAACAGGATCGAGAACGTCTATACGAAATACGGCCGCCGGTTCCTCGGCGTCCCGATCGCCATGCACGCGGTCCCCCGGGTCATGCTGTACCCAGGCGAGGCATATCATCACCACATCATCCTCGGCCCCGACGGCGCCATCAAAGGCGGGCCGCTCGACAGGGTCAGCATCGTCGGAAGGGCATGCGAGGACAACGATCGGCTCTGCACCGATGAGCCGCTTCCTCATGCCGAGGAAGGGGACTATGTCCTCACATGCAGCGCCGGCGCCCATTGCGTCGATCAGGGCTCCGATTATAATTGGCAGCTCAAGCCCCAAGAATTGCTGATCAGGGACCATGGAACCGTACGCCGGATCTGCCTTCCGCAGACATATGAGGGGCTCACGGCCCGGCAGAGGGATCTCGGCGGTTCGGAGCATGCGCTCTATCTCGGCCGGTGAAGCCGGATATGCCCCCCCCCCGCGTTGTCAGGACATCGGTCCCGGCAGCGCTTTTTTCGTCAAAACCCTCTACTTCCTCATCCTCGGCAAGACGACGCTGAAAGTCGAGCCGCGGCCGGGCCCGTCGGAATAGGCTTCGATGGCGCCGCCATGCCTGCGGACGACGGAGCGGGCCAGGAAGAGAGCTACGCCGAATCCTTCGGTGTCCATGGCGCGCGCGTCATCCGCCCGGAAGAATTTGGTGAACAGGCGCGACTGGTCGGCGGGGGAGATGCCGATGCCGTAGTCGGTGACCGAGAAGACCGCTTTGCGGCCGCGCGCCGATACGCGCACTTCCACGTTGCGGCCGGGAGGGCTGTATCGGCAGGCGTTGTCAAGGAGGACGCCGAGGACGAAGTCGAGCCGCGACCGGTCGGCCTTGACCCATATGCTGTCGGCAGGGTGGTCGGCGGCGATGAAGAGGTTCTTCTCGTGGAAAGCGCGCTTCGAGGCTTCGACGGCCGATTCCGCCATGGCGCACAAGTCGAGCTTCTCCCAGGAATACGCCGATAGCGGCGAGCGATCCGATTCGGTCAGCTCGAGAAGGGTGCTGGTCAGGCTGATGAGGTCTTCGTTGGACGACCTGATGTCCTGGAGGCTCTCTTTGCGGTACGGGTTCGTCTCGTCGGAGACGAGGCTGTCGGCGGCCCATTTGATATGGGTGAGGGGAGTGCGGAACTTGTGGGCGATGATGGTGACGAACTCATACCGGGCTTTCTCGCCCCTGCGCAAGGTGCGGATAAGGGCCGCCATGGCCGCTACGGCCGCGGCTACGGCGATGACGACGACAGCGGCTTCAGCGATGGCAAGGCTCGATCCTGTGAGGTCCATGAGCTTATTATACCCTTGTCGCCGCGGCATCCCAGGGGATATCCTTGACTCGAAAACACGGCTCTGCTACTATGCGATGAAGCTCCTCGGGGCTGATTTTCTTTCTATGTCGCGATCACTCAAGAAAGGTCCATATGTAGACGAACGGGTCTTGAATAAGATCCTGGGCAAGAAGCCGGCCGATACCGGCGTCATAAAGACCTGGATCCGCCGTTCCATGATCTCGCCGGAGATGGTGGGCTTTACGTTCGGCGTCTACAACGGAAAACAACATATAGATGTACTGGTCACCGAGGACATGGTTGGACACCGCCTCGGTGAGTTTTCGCCCACCCGCAAGTTCGTGCGCCACGGCGGCAAGATGCAGAAGGAGATAGAGGCCAAGGCCAAGGAAGCCGAGATCGCTTCCGCCCAAGCCGCCAAGGCCGCCACCGAAGCCGCCTCGACCAAGAAATAGCCGCCGACCACCGCCATGATCACCGCCTCCCTCAAGAATCACCGGATATCTCCTCGCAAAGTGCGCCTCGTGGCCGATATGGTGCGCGGCAAGAAAGTCGCCGTCGCCAAAGCCATCCTCGCCAACGCATCGAAGAAGGCCCGCCATCCGATCGCCGCTCTCATAGATTCGGCGGTCGCCAATGCGTCGCATAACCACAAGATCGACCAGGCGAGCCTCGTCGTGAAGGAGATACGCGTCGACCAGGGATATACCCTCAAGCGCTCGATTCCCATGTCGCGCGGCTCGGCCTTCCCGATGAAGAAGCGCACCAGCCATATCGCCATCACGCTCGCTCCGCTCGCGGAAGCAAGGAGCAAGGAGAAGGCAGAAAGGGCCAAGAAGGTCGAAACCAAGAAATAACATGAGCTCCTCACTCCTTTACTAACATGTCACACACCGTACACCCATATTCCCATAGGCTCGGCATCATCCGCGACTGGAGGAGCCGCTGGTTCGGCACGGACCGCGCCTACCGCAACGCCCTCAAGGCCGACCTCACCTTGCGCGAATTCCTGACGAAGGAGCTCCGCCCGTTCTATCTCGGCGGCATCGACATCGAGCGCAACCAGAAAGCCATCCGCATCATCGTCAAGACGTCTCGTCCCGGCATGCTCATCGGCAAAGCCGGCGACGGAGTGGTCAAGCTCCGGACGAAGGTGCTCGCTCTCCTCAAGAAGGAGAAGATCGACCTCGGCGGCCAGGACGTCAAGATAGACATCGAGGAGATCAGGAGCCCGGAGTCGAGCGCCGCCATCGTCGGCCTGATGATCGCGGAAGCCCTCGAGAAGCGCCTCCCGTTCCGCCGCGTCATGAAGCAGACGATCGAGAAGGTCATGGCCAACAGGGAGGTCAAAGGCGTGCGCATATATTTGGGCGGCCGCCTCGGCGGCGCCGAGATCGCCCGCTCCGAAGAGATGAAGCGCGGCCGCGTCCCGCTCCAGACCCTGCGCGCCGACATCGATTTCGCCCGCGAGAAGGCCCATATGACCTACGGCGACATCGGCATAAAGGTCTGGATATACAAGGGCGACATATTCAAGAAAGACCAGAAATAACATGTTCATCCCTAAGAAAGTAAAGCACCGCAAGTGGTTCACCATGCGCCAGCATCCCGGAAAGATGGCGGGCCATGCCGATACCCGCGGAGTCAGCCTGGCTTTCGGCTCGTATGGCCTCAAAGCCGTCGCGTATTCTCGCGTCACCTCGAACCAGCTCGAAGCCGCCCGCAAGGCTATGGCCCACTACGTCGCCAAGACCGGCAAGGTATGGATCCGGGTCTTTCCCGACCACCCTTTCACCCAGAAGCCTGCCGAAGTGAAGATGGGAAAGGGCAAGGGAGACCTCCAGGGCTTCATCGCCGAGGTCAAGCCGGGCCGCATCATGTTCGAGATCGACGGCGTCGACGTCAAGGCCGCTACCGAGGCTCTCCGCAAGGCGGGGACCAAGCTGCCCGTGAAGACCAAGATCGTGAGCAGAGCATAAGCCATGAAGACCAAGGACATCAGCTCGAAGACCCCGGCCGATCTGGCCAAGATGCTCGCCGAGAAGAGGGAATCGCTCCGCGCGTTCCGTTTCGGGACGGCCGGATCGAAGGAGAAGGACGTCAAAGCGGGCCGCGCGCTCCGCAAGGACATCGCCCGCATCATGACCGCCCTGAACGCTAAGAAAGCCGCTTAACCCTCGACAAGACAGGACCAATCGAGTACTATCACCAATCACATGACAGCCGCGACGACAACCGACACCAAAGCGAAGCGCCAGACGTTCACTGGCACGGTCGTTTCGAGCAAGATGAAAGATACGACGGTGATCGTCGTATCCAGGTACGTCAAGCATGCCAAGTACCACAAATTCATGACCCGCCGCACCAAGATCGCCGCCCATGACCCCGGCAACACCAAGAAGGAGGGCGAGCAGGCCACCGTCGAATCCTGCAAGCCGGTCTCGAAGCGCAAGTCCTTCCGCGTCATCGCCTGAATATAGGCTCACAGAACTACCATGATACAGCCACGAACCATCGTCACCATAGCTGACAACTCCGGAGCCAAGATCGGCAGGATATTCAAAGTGCTCGGCTCCTCCAAGAAGCGCTATGCCGAGCTCGGCGAAGTCGTCGTCCTTTCCGTCCAGAAAGCCGAGCCGCGCAAAGCCGTCAAGAAGAAAGACGTCCTCCATGCCGTGGTCGTCCGCCAGACCAAGCCCACCCGCCGCAAGGACGGGTCGTACATCCGCTTCGACGAGAACGCGGTGGTGACCATCGAGAAGGGCAAGAAAGAGCCGCTCGCCGGCCGCATCTTCGGGCCGATACCGCGCGAAGTGGCCGAAGCGGGCTTCAAAACGGTCGCATCCAGGGCCGCCGAGATCGTATAACCCCACTCATATGCATATCAAGAAAGGAGACACAGTCACCATACTGACCGGAGACGACAAGGGGAAGACCGGCAAGGTCCTCGAAGCTTTCCCAAAGGAAGGGAAGGTCGTGGTCGAAGGCATCAACACGGTCAAGCGCCACCAGAAGCCCCGCCAGGAAGGCCAGAAGGGCCAAGTGGTCGAGCGCCCCATGCCTATGGACGCTTCGAACGTCGTCGCCAAGAAATAAGCGGTAGGCCATTTCCATGAAATACTCATCCACACAAGAGCTGAACAAAGGATCGTACGCCGCCCTCAAGGGCGAGCTCGGCATCGCCAACCCGATGCAGGCCCCTCGCCTGGTCAAGGTCGTGGTCTCGAGCGGGTTCGGCTCGATCAAGGACCCGAAGAAAGTCGACCTCATCGCCGATCGCCTCGCCAAGATCACCGGCCAGAAGCCTTCCACTCGGTCCACCAAGAAAGCCATCGCCACGTTCAAGACGCGCGTCGGAGACCCTGTCGGCTATCAAGTCACCCTTCGCGGCGCCCGCATGTACGGGTTTCTCGACCGCCTGATCCATATCGCCTTGCCGCGCACGAAGGACTTCCGCGGCTTGTCGCGCGGTTCCGTCGACGCCATGGGCAACTACACCCTCGGCATCAAGGAGCACACCATATTCCCCGAGACGTCGGACGAAGACCTGAAGGACGTCTTCGGGATGGCGATCACCATCGTCACCACCTCCCGCGACGCGAAATCCACCCTCGCTTTCCTCAGCCATCTCGGCTTGCCGCTCAAGCGCGAAGAGGCTGCGAAAGGGAAGAAATAAGAGAAGCGAAAAACAGGCTCATCGGAGCCTGTTTTTGTATTCCTGGGCGAGGAGCTTCATGCCCAGCTTCTTCAGGACGTTCAGGACGACTTCTTCGGCGTTGCGCTTGTCGGCGTCGGACGATTCCTGGTCTATGAGGTTGCGGACATGGCGCGCCAGGCGGGGCAGGCTCCTCTCGTCCACGGCGACGCCGCTCGCTTCCAGGATGTCGCGGAGGTCGTCGCGGATCCGCAGAGCCTTCTCCTTCGTCATGCCCTTGTCCCGGACGGCCGCGGCTTCGCGCGTGCGCATGTCGTCGATGGCCTCCTGCTCCACGCGCTTGAAGTCTTCGATGAAATGGGGGATCATCTTTTTTCGTCGAGCCGGGCGGTGACGACCAGCCTCTGGTCGTATGTCCTCTTGTCGGGCACCCATGCGCCGCCGCAGGTGATGAGCTCGATATATGAGCCTACGGCGCCGGCGGGGCCGGAGAGGACGTATGAAGGGAGGCCGCCGTATCCGTAGGAAGCCACATCCGTGACCGTGAAGGAGAGCTTCGCGCCGGACCGGGTCACGACCTCTATGGCGTCGCCGCGCCGCGCCCCGCTCAGCTTCTTGAAGACGCCGGCGAGGCCGAGGCCGTTGTCCACGTGCCCGTCGATGATCGCCGTCCCTTCTTTGCCGGGGATCGCGGAATGGTCATACCATGCGACGCTGGTGAAATCGTCGGGCGTCCCTATGCTCCCCGAAGCCGTGGTCCCGACGTCTTCGAAGGGGGCGTCGATGCCGAGCGAGGGGATGATCAGCCTCGAAGGGTATGCCTCGAGCGTCGCCGCCGGCACTTTCTTCTCTGCAGCCGTCGCGGAGAGGACGTCCTGGGCCGCTGACCCGTCTAACGACCCGTCAGGCCGGTATATCGCCGCATACGAGAGGGTGCGCGCGAACACGACCGCCGCAGCGATCGTGAGCGCGCCGACCGCGTATGTCGTTTTTCGCATCCGAGCCATGCTTTATGCCCGCTGCCGCCAGCTCTCGCGGGCGAGCGCGCCTACCACATATGAGGCTCCGGCCGCCATCACCAATCCCGAGACGAGAAGGATGAGCCATTGCCTCGATGCGTCGCCGCCGGCGCCGGTATTGGGAGCGCTCGCGGGGATGAGGACCGAAGCGGCATACCCGAGCGCGACGCCGGCGGTGCCGTTCGGGTCATGCACCGCGCTCCCGCCGTACAGGCCGATAGCGGGATCGTAGTAGACGCCGTTCCCGTAGTAATAGATCTTCGATGCGGCAGCCGCATCCGACTGGAGGTAGTACCACCCGGCCGGAAGCGCGGAGGAATTCGACGCATTGACCTCCTGCCCGCTCGCATTATAGAGGGCCGGCATGAGGGCTTGGACTTGCGCGTCGGCGGCTGCGGCTCCCGCGAGCGCCGTCACTGCGAGGAGCCCGTTCACGATGAAGTAATAGGGTGTTCTCATGGTGTTGTTCGTGCGATTAGGCGGATAATCCTATGTGCTGGCTTCTTTAGAGGCTGACGGGGCTGCGGCCGATTTCTTACATCGGCGGGCGCGCGGATGCGGGCGCCGTGCCCGGCGTCAGATCACCGGCGCAGTGGTGAGGCCGAATTCTCCGGTCTCCTGGCTGTTCCCGTTCGCGTCGACCGACTTTATGATGAAGCGATAGGACGTGCCTGCGGAAAGCCCGGAGACGGTCACTTCATGGCTAGCGGCCAGCGACGGATCGACGACCGCTTGGGTGGAGCTCGCTCCGATGACGACCGGAGAGGACGTCGAGTAGTAGACCTCGGAATCCGCGTCATCGGCGGTATCCCACGTGAGCTTGACCGAGCCGGTCCCTACGAGAGCCATGGCGTTCGATATCGTCGGGCTGGTCGAAGCGGTCGTAGTGGCCGCTGCCGCCGTCGAGAAGCTTATCTCGGAAGACGTGGCGGCTCCGGCGGCATCAGACGATCGCACCGCGACATAGTACAGCGTCGAAGGGGAGAGGCCGGTCAGGACGATCGAATGGTTGGTGATCGAGGAAGGGTCGCTCGCAGAGAGCGTCCCCGCGCCTCCGATGACCGGCGACGAGGTCGAATAATAGGCCGTCGAATCGGAGCTCTGGTCGGTGCTCCAGCCGATGGCCGCGGTCGAGGTGCCGATGGCCGAAGCGTTGAGGCCGCTGATGACCGGAACGGATGCGGTGCTCGAAGCGGCCGTCACTTCGATGGCCGTGCTCGACGACGTCGTCAGGCCGGAAGCGTCCTTAGCGGTGAAGGTCACGGTGTAAGTCCCGGTCGCGGCGTATTCATGAGAGAACGTCGACGTCTGGAGATACACGGGCTGTCGGGCTACGAGAGCCATGAATCGCATGGCCGGCTGGTCGCCCCAGTCGACGCTGTATGACAGCGGCTGGTCCTGCGGGTCATACGCGTCGACCGACCATGTGCCTTGTTCGCCTGCAGTCAGGGAGCCTGGTCCGGCGACCGATGTTATGACCGGAGGCTTGGCGTTAGCCGGCGTAGGCGTGACGAACGATATCTCCGATGACGTGCTCATGGCGCCGTTCGGGCCTTTCGAGCCGACGACCGCGAAGTAGGTCGTGGCGCTCTGCAGGCCGGTCAAGCGGACGGCGTGGTAGAAGACATCGCCGACATGCTCGATCTGCGGCGCGCCGGACGTGTCGACAGGCGAGGAGGTCCCGTACCAGACCTCGCTATCCGAGCGCTCGTTCGTCTTCCATGCGATGGTCGCCGAAGAGGGACGCGTAGACGTGGCGCTCAAGCCCGATATGACGGGTCCCGAAGAAGAGGACGCTATGTTCACGGTCACCGACGACGTCGTGGTCAGGCCGGCGCTGTCCTTGACCGTGAAGGTCACGGTGTAGACGCCGGGCGACGAGTATTCATGGGAGAAGGAGGCGGTCTGGACGAAGACCGGCTGCGCGGCCAGGAACGCCATCCAGCGTGGGCTCTCGCCCCAGTCGACCGAGTAGCTAAGGGTCCCATTCTGCGGATCAGAAGCGCTCACCGTCCAGGTGCCGGTCTGGCCTGGCTGAAGGACGGTCGGCGACGATATCCCGCTGATGACCGGCGGAAGGGCTGATGTCGGCGTGGTAGGCCCGGGCGTCTGGCTGCCGTCATCGCTTCCGGCGCTGTCATCGTCCCCGTCGGCTTTTTGGCCGTCGGCCGACAGCGGCTGACCGTTCGATGCGGCTATGGAGAAAGAAGGGTGGTTCTTATTCCACCCCGGCGCGATGGCGTGCCCGAGAGCGCGGCCGTTATCTTCGCCCTTAGTCGCCGCGAAGGCGGCGAGCGAAGGCGATGCCAGCGCGAGGACGGATGCTATGGCTCCTGCGATGGCGAGGCCCTTTGCGGTCACTGATCGGTGCTTATCTCGATGTGATTGATTCATCATGTTATGTTATTGGTATCTGGTTTAACGTTGGTAATTGATAATGCTCCTATGAAGGTCTTTCCTATGCGGCTCTTTTCCCTATGCGCGCGCCGCCCCTATGCGGCACCGCGCGCAGCTCCGGCGGTTCGCGGCCGTGCGTATCGGGAGACGGGCCTCTCGATCGTTTCTTACAGCGCGGACATGTCCCTTGCCGCGTGGACAAGCTCGGAAGGCCGTTGTATGTTTAAGGGACGGAAGCACTCGCTCGCGGTCGCATTGACAAGAGCTGTAAGAGATATCCTCGTTATCCGTCTTCAATGATGAACCACTCTCATATGAGCTCGCGCTTCACTGCCCGTTACGAGGCCGACGCGGATTCGGTGTTCCGTTTCTGCTTCTTGAGGGTGTCCGACCGCGAGCTGGCGCTGGACATCACCCAAGAGACCTTCGGGCGGTTTTGGAGGAGCTTGAGCGGGGGAGAGGATATCGCGAACGAAAGGGCTTTCTTGTTCACCGTGGCCCATCGGCTGGTGATAGATTGGTATCGCCGCAAGAAGGCGGCCCGGCTCGAAGACCTGACGGGCGCGGACGGCGAGCCGTATGACCCGCCCGACGAGAAGACGCTCGACAGCCTCGGCCTCGAGGCGGAGGGCAGGTTCCTCGCCGATGCGATATCCAAGATCGACGGCTCCAATCGGCACGCCGTCTATCTCCGCTTCATCGAAGGGCTGTCGCCCCCGGAGATCGGGGAGGTGCTCGGCATATCGACGGGCGCAGCATCGGTCAGGGTGAGCAGGGGATTGGCAGAGCTTAAGAAGATAACGGGATACGACGACATCGACGAACATGAATAACACACGGATGAAAGGGAAAAGCTTCGAGAAGGCCTTGCGGCAATTCAAGAAGGTTGGCATGACCGATGCCGAGAAGGCCGCCGTCCTGCGCCGCTCGACGGCGGGGGGCGACGGTTTCTTGCCGCCTGCGCATCCGGCCGCGCCGCGCCGGAAGCCGATCCGGAGCCCGTGGACGGTATACTCCGTGGCTCTCTGGATGAGAGAGCGGCGCGAATGGTCGTACGCTCTCGCGGCAGTCGCCGTCGTCAGCCTCTCGACGGGAGGGGTGGCATTCGCGGCCCAAGGCGCTCTGCCGGGGGACGCGCTCTATCCAGTGAAAGTCGACGTCACGGAGCCTCTGCAGACGGCCCTGACGTTCTCGGCCGAAGGCAAGGCCCAGCTCGCCGCCGATCTCGCCGTCGAGCGCATGAAGGAGGCCCAGGCGCTGGCCTCCAAAGGACAGCTCGACGCCTCGAAGCAGCAGGAGATACAAGCCCTTTTCGATGCCCATACAGCCGCCCTCTCGATGAGCCTGGCGACGATCAAGGCGTCGGATCCTTCCGCGGCCAAGAGCATCGCTGCCCGGTTCCAATCCGATATGCTCGACCAGGCGCAGGAGCTCGACAGGATATCCGGGGCGACATCGAGCCTCCCCGTCCTTGCTCGTGTCCCGACCGAAGCCCGCCCCGAATCTCCTTCTCGCGCCGCCCCGTCAGCCTCTCCGGCGCCGTCGCCAATCGAGGCCGCAGAGCAGGAGGAGCGGCTCCCGTCGCCGGCCGTCCGCGTGCTCTACGTGGCCCCCTCGCCCTCGCCTTTCTCTTCTCCGACGCCTCTCCCTTCTCCGGCTCTTCAGCCCGCCGTCGCACCTTCTCCTTCGCCGACCCCGTCTCCTTCGCCGACCCCGTCTCCGAGCCCGCGAGGCAAAGAAGGAGCCGACCAAGGCGACCAGGCATCCGCTCAAGCCCTGTCGGAGGCGGCGAAGCGCGCCGCCGCGGCTTTCGGAGAAGGGGATGCCCTGATCAGCGGCGACCATCATGCGGATGACCATGCGGGTGACGGCGCGGATAACGGCGGCCATCGCTGGCCGGGGCATGTCGATCTCCGCGAAAGAGGCGATTGATCGGCCTTTGCACCAATTGTCTTTCCCGTTCGTACTCAATGGATATAAGGTCGCATTATCAGCCTTTACCATGCTTATTTCATGCACATGAAAGCCTCTATCAAGATATACATGGCGATCGGCGCCATAGCGGCATCCGCCGCGGCCCTCGCCCCGGCTCTCGCCGATGCGGCGACAGCCCCGTATGTGAATACGTACCAGATCCCCGGCGGGGGAGTGAGAGTGGATATGAGCCTTCCTTCGGATTATGCCGGCCAGGTATCCACGGTCTATAGCGGCGGGAAGTGGGAGACGTTCTCCACGACCACTCCGCTCACCGCCGCCGATCAGGCCGCTCTAGAGAAGCAGGCCCAAGCCCGCTTCCAGGTGCTGCAGCAGCTTTTCGCCGACCAGCAGAAGCTGTTCGACCAGCAACAGCAGCTCATGCAGAGCATGTTCAACGCTTCCTGGTAGGCGTGCTAGGATGGGGCCATGGATGCCCATGAATTCGAAGCGCTCGTGGCCGACGCCGGGTTCGGATCGGTGCCGGAGCGATACCGCGGCCTGATCTCCAATGCCGCTCTGACCATCGAGGACGACGTCTCCGAGGAGATGCGCCGAGACATGGGATTGCGGGAGGACGAGACGCTTCTCGGTCTCTATCAGGGCGTGCCGCTCACGGCTCGCGGGGACGGCTACGGCATCGGCGGCAGCCTTCCCGACAAGATCACGCTTTTCAGGCTGCCTATCCTCGAGGCGGCCCGTCAGGACGGCGTGCCCGTGCGCCGCGTCATCGACGAGACCGTCTGGCATGAGGTGGCGCATCATTTCGGCTTGGATGAGGATGCCGTGAGGCGCAGGGAAGCGGAAAGAGGCCGATAAGCCCGCCGTCGCTCGCGATGTTGACTCCCAGACAGCGGTCTGCTAGTATCCAGATACCTCATATATACCCTGTATTGCGAGGCGAAGCGATTGGAAGCATGTCCGCCGGATGGCGGAAAGCTGACCGATCCCATTTTCATTGCCGAAAGGCGCACGAAGCCACATGGCCAAGACATCAGTCATCGTCAGATCCCAGAAGAAGCCGAAATTCAAGTCGCGCGTGGTGCGCCGCTGCTTCCGTTGCGGCCGCAAGCATGGCTACATGAGGGATTTCGACCTCTGCCGCATCTGCTTCAGGGAATTCGCGAACGAGGGAGCCATCCCCGGCATCAAGAAGTCTTCCTGGTAGCCGCCTTATCGATACCATCATGATCTCCGACCCCATATCAGACCTCATCATCCGCATCAAGAACGCTTCCAGCGCCAAGCTGGCTGCTATCGAAGTCCCTTATACGAAGTTCGTCGAGAACGTCGCTCAAGCCCTCAAGAAGGCCGGCTATCTCGCCGCCGTCGAGAAGAAGGGCAAGGACGTCCAGAAGAGCCTCGAGCTCGGCCTCGTCTACCTTTCCGGCGACGCCCGGGTCCATGACGTCGAGCGCCTGTCCAAGCCGTCCCGCCGCATGTATTGGAAATCGTCGGACATCCGTTCGTACAAGAGCGGCTACGGCAACGCCTTCTTGTCCACTCCCAAGGGCGTGCTGGCCGATGTCGAGGCCAAGAAGCTCAAAGTCGGGGGAGAGGTCCTGTTCCGCATCTGGTAATACACACACATGTCTCGCCTCGCAAAAAAGCCCATCATGATCCCGTCCAAGACCGAAGCTTCTTACTCCGGGGGAACTTTCACCGTGAAGGGCCCGCTCGGCTCTCTGACCAAGGAATTCCGCCCGCATGTCGGCGTGACCGTCGCCGACGGCGCCATCGCCCTGTCTTTGCTCCGCGATTCGCTCGAGGCCAAAGCCCTTATCGGCACGTATGCCGCCCATATCAGGAACATGCTCGCCGGCGTCAATAAGGCCTACGAGAAGAAGCTCATCGTCGAAGGCATCGGGTATAAGGCCGACGTCAAAGGCGCGGAGCTCGTCCTGGCGGTCGGCTTCTCGCATCCGGTCGCTCTCGCCATCCCGGAGGGGATCAAGGTCACTTCCGAGAAGAGCACCCTGACGGTCTCCGGGATCGACAAAGAGCGCGTCGGCAAGTTCGCCGCCGAGATCCGGGCGGTCAAGAAGCCCGAGCCGTATCTCGGCAAGGGCATCAGATATGCCGACGAGGTCATCCGCAGGAAGCAGGGCAAGAAAGCCGCATAACATACGATGAATACCATAGAAACAAAGCAAGCAATATTCGCGCGCCGCAAGGCCAGGGTCCGCGCCAAGCTCCACGGCACCGCCGAGCGCCCCCGCTTGGCCGTCTTCAAGTCCCACCGCTACATATACGCCCAGCTCATCGACGACGATAAGGGGACGACGCTCGCGGCTGCCGATACCCGCTCCTACAAGGGCAAGCCGGTCGAGAAGGCCAAGGCGCTCGGCGTCGATATCGCCAAGAAGGCGAAAGCCGCCAAGATCGGCAAAGCGGTGTTCGACCGCTCGGGCTACCTCTACGCCGGCAAGGTCAAGATCGTAGCCGATGCGGCCAGGGAAGGAGGCCTTGAATTTTAATGACCATATCACACATGCCACACGACGACACACAGAAGAATAACGTGACGACGGCGCCGGCCTCCGCGCCTGTCGCGGCTGCAGCCGCCGCCGCTCCTACTGCTCCGGCGCATGTCGGAAAGATCACTCCCGGTCGCCGTCTCCGCGATTCGGCGCGCCCTGGAGCTCGCGGTCCGGCTGGCCGCAATTCCCGCGGAGGGCGCCCGGGAAGCCAGTCCCGCGACCGGATCAAGCCGGAGTTCGACTCCAAGATCATCGATATTCGCCGCGTCACCCGCGTCACCGCCGGCGGCCGCCGCATGAACTTCAGCGTGGCGGTCGTGGCAGGAGACAGGAAGGGCAGGGTCGGCGTCGGCCTCGGCAAGGGCAATGACACCGCCGGCGCCGTCGAGAAGGCCACCCGCGAGGCCAAGAAGCACATGATCAAGGTGCCTCTGACCGCCGCCATGACCATCCCGCACGCCGTCGAAGCCAAGTATTCCAGCGCCCGCGTCATGATATTCCCGGCCCGCGGCCGCGGCGTGGTGGCAGGAAGCTCCGCCCGCTCTGTCATCGAGCTCGCCGGCATCAAGGACGTCTGCGCCAAATTCATGTCCGGCAGCAAGAACGGCCTCAATAACGCCAAAGCCACCGTCGAAGCCCTCTCCCGCCTCATCAAGTCATCGCGCGCCGAGCTCCGCGGCACGGCAGCTCCGAAAGCGCCCCGCTCATAATACCGCCATGCAGACCAATCATCTCAAAAGGATCCACCCCAACAAGAAGCGCATGACCGTCGCTCGCGGCGGCAAGCGCGGCAAGACTTCCGGCCGCGGAGGCAAAGGCCAGTCCGCTCGCGCGGGCAACAAGCGCCGCCCGGAATGGCGCGATATCATCAAGAAGCTCCCCAAGCTGCGCGGCCGCGGCGTCAACCCGCACAAGCCCATCAGCGATAAGCCCGCCATCGTCGATCTGGCCATGCTCGAGTCGTCCTTCGAGAAAGGGCATGAGGTCACCCCGGCCATCCTTCTCGAGAAGGGGATCGTCGTCACCGCTTCCGGCCGCACCCCGGCCGTCAAGATACTCGGCGACGGCGAGATAACGAAGGCCTTGAAGATATCCGGCTGCGCCGCCTCGGCTTCGGCCAAGGCCAAGATCGAGAAGGCCGGCGGATCGTTGTCCTAGCGCGCACCCCGATGCTCCAGAATTTCCTTACAAAACTGGCGGTCGCATTCAAAGACCAGACGCTGCGCCGCCGGATCGGTTTCACCGTCGGCGCCCTCGTCGTCTTCCGCGTCTTGGCGGCCATCCCCATACCGAGCGTCAATCCCGCCACCCTCAACAGCCTCCTCAACTCGAGCCAGTTCTTCGGCTTCCTGAACATCTTCTCGGGCGGCGGCCTTTCCAACCTTTCCATCGTCATGCTCGGCGTCGGCCCGTTCATCACGGCGTCGATCATCGTCCAGGTCCTGACCATGGTCTTCCCGAGCTGGAAGTCGCTCATGCATGAAGAAGGGGATGCTGGCAGGGCCAAGCTCTCCCAGTATTCGCGCCTTCTGGCGGTGCCGCTGGCTCTCGTCCAGGCCGTCGGGTTCCTCATCCTCTTCCAGTCCGAGGGCGTCCTTCCGCACCTCCCGGCTTTCGCGTTCATCGTCAATGCCATCATCGTGGCGGCGGGCTCCATCCTCCTCACTTGGATCGGCGAGCTGGTGTCGGAATTCGGCATCGGCAACGGCGTGTCGCTCATCATCTTCGCCGGCATCGTCTCCCGCTTGCCGGTGGCGTTCAGCCAGAATTACCAGAAGCTCATCTCTTCGGGGATGGCCAATCTGCCGTTCTATGTCATCGTCCTGGCCATCGCCGTCGCCGCAGTGGCGGGCGTCATATACGTGACCGAGGCCGAGCGCTCGGTGCCGGTCACCTACGCCAAGCAGGTCCGCGGCAACAAGGTCTACGGCGGCGCCTCGACCTATCTCCCGCTCCGCCTCAACCAGTCGGGCGTCATCCCCATCATATTCGCCCTTTCCATACTGCTCTTCCCGCAGGTCATATTCGGGGCGCTCGCCAAGTGGACGGCCCATCCGCTCATCGCTTCCTGGTCGCACTCGCTGGCCCTCTTGCTCACGCCCCCGTCCTGGCCGTACGGCATCCTCTATTTCTTCATGGTGGTCCTCTTCACCTATTTCTACACGGCAGTGACCTTCGACCCTGTGCTCATATCCGAGAATCTCCAGCGCTCGGGGGCTTTCATCCCCGGCGTGCGCCCGGGCGAGCACACCCGCGACTACCTCGGAGCGATCGTCACCAGGATCACCCTCGTCGGAGCGGTCTTCCTCGGCTCGGTGGCGGTATTGCCCCTCATCATCCAGGCATTCTCCCCGGATAGCACCCAATCTTTCGCCGTCGGCGGCACAGCCCTCCTCATCGTGGTGGCCGTGGTCCTCGACCTCCTCAAGAAGATCGACGCCCAAGTGGCGATGAGGGAATATTAGCCGCAGAGAGCCGCGCGCCGCGCGGCTTTTTTTGTTATAATCGCCGCATCATGACGAAACCGCAATCATATATATTCATAGGAAGGGCAGGATCGGGGAAAGGGACGCAGGGGAAGCTTTTGGTAGAGGCTCTGAAAAAGGCCGACCCCGGGCGCTCCGACCTCTACATCGAGACGGGAGCAGAGTTCCGGAAATTCATGCAGGGGGAGCAATACACGGCCAAGCTGAGCAAGCGGCTGGTGGAATCGGGAGGGCTCATGCCCGAATTCATGCCCGTGTATCTGTGGGGCAAGCTCCTCGTCGAGGCATATACGGGAGAGCAGCATATCGTCTTCGACGGCACGCCGCGCAAGCTGCTCGAAGCGCAGGTGCTGGACCAGATGTTCCCGTTCTACGGCCTCGAGATGCCATGGGTCATATATCTCGACGTCGAGCATGAAGAGTCGGCCAAGCGCCTCTCGCTCCGGGCGCAGAAAGGCGGCCGGAAGGACGACGGGCCGGAAGCCATCGAGAAAAGGCGCGTCGCATACGAGCGCGACGTCAAGCCGACGGTCGACTGGTACCGCGCCAATCCCAACGTCCGCTTCTTGGACATCGACGGAGAGCGCTCGATAGAGGAGATACACGCCGATATTGTGAAAAAAGTGGGATTGGCGTAATGTAACGCCATGATCCGGCTCAAGACAAAGGAAGATATCGCCCTCCTCCGCGAGGGCGGGGCGCGGCATGCCGCCATCATGCGAGAGCTCGCTGCCATGGTGAAGCCGGGGCTTCGCGCCGACGAGCTCGAAGCCAAGGCCGAAGCGCTCATCGCGGCCGGCGGCGACCAATCGGCTTTCAAAGGCTATCGGCCGGAAGGGGCGGAGCGCCCGTTCCCGGCGTCCCTCTGCGTCTCGGTCAACGAAGAGGTCGTCCATGGCATACCGAACGAGAGCGACAAGACGCTCAAGGAGGGCGACATAGTCACCCTCGACCTCGGCCTCGTGCATAAGGGCATGATCACCGACATGGCCGTGACCGTGCCGGTGGGGAAGATCGCGCCGGAGCTCGCCGCGCTGCTCGATTGCACCCGCCGGGCCCTGAACGCGGGCATCAAAGCCGCCCGGGGCGGCAAGCGGGTCGGCGACGTGAGCGCGGCCATCGAGAGGGTCGGCGTCGCGGGCGGGTTCGGCATCGTGGAAGAGCTCGCGGGCCACGGCGTCGGCTACCATGTCCATGAGGACCCGTTCGTGCCCAATTACGGCGAGCCGGGCAAAGGGCCGGTCCTGAAGCCCGGCTTGGTCATCGCCATCGAGCCCATATTCAATCTCGGCGAGCGCTTCGTGGAGCTCGGCCCGGACGGCTATACGTACGTCGCGACGGACGGGAAGCCGAGCGCCCACTTCGAGCACACCGTCCTCATCACCAAAGGGGGAGCCGAGGTGCTGACCGCTTGATCTGCTATAATCAACCTCACTACCATGACCCACCGGACGAAGCACCCCAAGCACGAGCGCACGCTCGTCGTCATAAAGCCCGACGGCATCCAGCGCTCCCTTATCGGCGAGATCATCAAGCGCTATGAGCGGATCGGCCTGAAGCTCGTCGGCGTGAAGATGCTCGTGCCCAGCGCCGAATTCGTGGAGAAACACTATACGCTCGACCCCGAATGGCGCATGAAGACCGGCTTGAAGACCCTCAAAGGCTATGCCGACAAGGGCTTGAAGCCGCCCATCGACGACCCGCTGGAGATCACCCGCATATTGCTCAAGCGCCTCTCCGACTATCTGACCAAAGGCCCCGTTATCGCCATGGTCTGGCAGGGCGCCCATGCCGTGGAGATCGTCCGCAAGGTCACCGGCGGCACGGAGCCGTTGGCATCGGCCGATATCGGCACCATCCGCGGCGATTTCGCCCTCGATTCCTATCAGATGAGCGACGGGGACAGCCGTTCGGTGCGCAACCTCGTCCACGCCTCGGGCTCCGCCAAGGAAGCGGAAGACGAGATCGCCCATTGGTTCTCGGAAGCGGAGCTCTTCGACTATCATCTGCTCGTCGAGCAGATGATATACGGCCCTTCGCTTGACGGCATCCTTTGAGGAGGACTACAATATACCCAGGGTGCGGGAGTAAACCCTATAAAATCTTTTACGGGAGACCGCATTCATCGGCATCTTGGTGCCGGCGAGAGGTCACCCACCTGGTATAACCAGGTTGACTCCCGCACACCTACGAAGGACGCCTGCATCCGAACGGACGCAGGCGCTTTTCGCGCCTCATCGGGCGTCCTGATGGCTTTCTGCGCCGCCTCTCGGGTATAATGGGCCGATGAGCGGCGATCGAGCATCGAGGCTGACGTTCGTGACGGGCGTAGGAACCGTGACCGGCGCCAATTTCCTGCTCGAAACGCCTGCAGGCTCGAAGGTCCTCGTCGACTGCGGCATGGTCCAAGGAGAGAAGGTGGCTCAAAAGGAGAATGCGGAAGCGTTCCCGTACGACCTCGCTTCCGTCTCCGCCCTGGTCGTCACCCATGCCCATCTCGACCACGTCGGCCGCATCCCCAAGCTCGTCAAGGATGGGTACCGAGGGCCGATATATTCGACGCCCCAGACGCTCGAGCTGGGGCGGCTCGTCCTCGAAGATGCCGTCGGCATCATCGCCGACGAAGCCCGCCGGAACGGGACCGAGCCTCTCTATTCCGCCGAAGACGTGGCCCGGATATTCCCTCAATGGAAGACGGTCGGCTACCATGAGAAGCTTTCCGTCGCGGCCGACGTATCCGTCTATCTCAAAGACGCCGGCCACATACTCGGATCGGCGATGGTCGAGGCTACGGTGGCCGGCGGCCCGAAGGTCCTCTTCACCGGGGACCTTGGGAACTCCCCGCACCCGCTCCTCCGCGACACCGAGCCCGTCGGAGACGTCGATTATATGGTCATGGAGAGTGTCTATGGGGACCGCAACCATGAATCGCGCGACGACAGGACGTCCAAGCTCCGCTCGGCGATCGACGAGACCATGAAGAAAGGAGGGACTCTCGTCATACCGTCGTTCGCCCTCGACCGCAGCCAAGTGCTGCTCTACGAGCTCAACATGCTCGTCAGGGAAGGGAAAGCGCCGTCGGTGCCGGTCTTCTTCGATTCGCCTATGGCGGAGAAAGCCACGGCGGTATATGCCGCCAGCACGGGCCTCTTCAACGACGCCGCCAAAGCGAAGATCGCGGCGGGCGACAAGCTGTTCTCATTCCCGCATTTGAAGTTCGTCGAAGACCAGAGGGAGTCGCGGGCCATCGACGGCCTGAAGCAGGCCAAGATCATCATGGCCGGGGCGGGCATGTCGGTAGGCGGCAGGGTCATCAACCATGAGCTCCACTATCTCTCCGACCCTAAGAGCACCATCCTTCTGGTCGGCTACCAGTCGCCCGGGTCGCTCGGCAGGGAATTGGCCGACGGGGCCAAGAAGGTCCGCATCCATGGCGAGGAGGTCGAGGTCAAAGCGGCGGTCGAGACGCTCTACGGTTTCTCCGCCCACAAGGACAGCGACCACCTGGTGGAGTTCGTCTCCACTGCGACGGACCGGCTGAAGCAGGTCTTCGTGGCTATGGGAGAGCCGGGCGCGTCCATGCACCTCGCTCAGCGCTTGAACGACGAGCTGGGCGCGCATGCGGTCGTTCCGGAGCGGGGGACCGCGTATACGCTGGAAGCGTAGGAAGGCTGCAAGAAGGCGCGAGGAAAAGCGTTCGAGGAAACTTTCGGAGGCCGATGCCAGCAGGCAGAGGCCGAGAACGAGACGCGGGCCCCTGCAGGGGCCCGACGTCGTTTTCCGAGAACGTTATTTCCTCGCGCCTTCCCGCGCCTTTACGCTTTCACCGAGGCGACGATCTTCTTGAAGGCTTCCGGCTTGGAAGCGGCGAGCTCGGCCAATATCTTGCGGTCGATGGCGATGCCCTGCTTCTTGGCGGCGCCGATCCACTTGCTGTAGGAGAGCTTCGGGTCGATGGCGCGCAAGCCGGCATTGATCCTGACGTTCCAGAGGCGGCGGAAGTCGCCCTTCTTGTCCCTGCGATGGGCGAAGGAATAGGCGCCCGCATGGGCGAGGGCTTCGTTGGCGGCGCGCTCGGTGTTCGAGCGGCGGAAGCGGAAGCCTTTGGCCTGGCGGAGGACGCTGCGGCGGTTCTTAAGGGCGTTGACTGCTTTCTTGACGCGGGTCATGGGAGTGAGATGAGAGGATTAGGCGCGGTATTAAACGGTGGCGAGGAAACGGCTCTTGGCTTTGTTGGCCATATGGACGGTAGCCAGCCGGCGCTTCGATCCGGAGACGCGGGTGCGCTCCTTGGCGTTGAAATGGTTCTGGCCGGGCTTGCGCGACAGGATCTTGCCGTTCTTGGTGACCTTGAAGCGCTTCAGATATGATTTTGTTGATTTGATGGACATGGTATGTGTCTGTTATTTCTTCTCGACGTATATCGTCAGCCCCTTCGGTCCTTTGACGGCGTCCTGGGCCACCCTATATTCGACGGTGATGAGCTTCAGGATGCGCTCCAGGCGCTCTTTCAGGAAATTGATGTCCATATACTTGGAGCGGCCGACGAGGAAGAGGTCGATCTTGACCCGGTTGCCTTCGGAGAGCCATTCGGACACCTTCTTGGCTTTCAGGGTGAGGTCGTGCTCGCCGGTGCCGATCTTGATCTGGATGCTCTTGACCTCGGTGGTCTGGGTCTTGGCCCGGGCGGATTTGACCTTCTTCTTCTCGTCGTAAAGGAACTTGCCGTAATCCATGATCTTGGCCACGGGAGGGACGGCGGTCGGCGATATCTCTATCAGGTCGAGGCCGCGGGTGCGGGCTTCTTCGAGGGCCTTGCTAAGAGGCAGGACGCCGAGGTTCTCCCCTTCGGCGGCGATGACCCGGAGCTCGGGGGCCTTGATCTGATGGTTGATTTTGACGCGGATAGCCAATGTGGACGATATATGGGTTACAGGGGGTATTTATAGCACGAGAGACGGCCATAGCGCAAGGGGAAGGGCCTGCGCGCTCACAGGAACTTCCGGACGAGCTTGATGGCGTATTCGGGGAGCTTTTCGAT
The DNA here is from genome assembly GCA_028865095.1 of Patescibacteria group bacterium. GTDB lineage: Bacteria > Patescibacteriota > Minisyncoccia > Phycocordibacterales > PALSA-1337 > C7867-002. The sequence goes on from JAGWLA010000001.1 coordinate 101,066, forward strand.
GAAGAAGCGGGCTTTCCATTCATGCGGAAGGACCTCTTTGGACACGCTCATATCCCTGACGAAATGGGCGGCGAGCTCTTCGGCGAAGCGCGAGCTCGTGGAGACCATGTTGGCCTCGAAGTTATACAGCAGGCTGACGTTGTCGAGGTTGAGGGAGCCGACCGCTGCCCATTCGTCGTCGATGACGACGGTCTTGCCGTGGATGATGTCGCGCCCGTTGCCGTGGTGGCCCGGATAGAGGAATATGCGGGCGCCCGATTCGAGCAGGGACGAGAAGAAAGAGCGGGCGGCGATGTCCAGGGCGGGGTAATGGTCGGAGCGCTCGGGGATGATGATGCGCACGTCCACGCCGCGGTGGGCGGCCAGCTTGATGACGCGGAGCAGGCGATGGGTGGGCACGAAGTAGGGGGTGGTGACGTACAGATAGCGCTCGGCTCCGCGGATGGCCTCGACCAGCTCGCGGTATATGCGCCGCTTGCCGGGGGCGGGATAGTTGGTGACGTAGCGGAATTCGAGGTCGCGCGCGGGGCGGTCCTTGGGCAAGGGGCGGGTCTTGGCCGCCCGGGCCCACATCCGGTCGAAGGCGCTCTGCATGGAGCGGACCACCGGCCCTTCGAAGCGGGCGTTCGTGTCGCGCCAGTTCTTCATGCTGTCGCGCACGCATATGCTCCCGGTGTAGCCGACCGCGCCGTCGATGACCATGGTGCGCCGGTGGTTGCGCAGGAACCATGAGCGGATGTCCGGCACTTTGAAGTAGCCGGGGATGAGGGTGCGCCAGAAGAGGAGCTCGATGCCCTTGCGGCGCAGGTCTTCGGCGATGCTCGACCCCCAGAAAGTGAAGCTGCCGGCCGCATCCCAGAGGAAGCGCACTTTGACGCCGGCGGCGGCGCGCTCGGCGCAGACGTCGATGAGCTTGTTGCCGAAGTCGTCGGCATAGAAGATGAACTGCTCGAGGACGATGGACTTCTTGGCGGCGGCGCAATCGGCGAGCATGGCCGCCCAGGCGTCTTCGTTGGAGGCATAGAGCTCCCAGGCGGTTCTTTGTTCCATGGGGGCAAGTATATAGCATCGCCCGGCAAATAAAAGCCCCGATCCATTGGAGGATCGGGGTGAGGGGAGGCGGCGCAAGAATCAATAGAGCGCCGGCGAACCGAACCCATCGGCCAGAACGATGCTGGACCAGATGAGAGCGGCGATGGCTACGGCAATGACGGGAACGGCCAGGACTAACAGCGCGGTGACAGCTTCCCGCTTCTTCCAGAAAGGAATGCGGGGAACGGCAGGAGCGCGGCGCCCAGGCGTTGCCACGTGATGCGGCAGGAAAAGAGCGATAGTTTTCATAGGACTGGTATAATACTGACACAGTAGGTTATTTTGTCAATGCTCTTTTCCGGATTACCTGTGGACAAATATGCTACGATATCGCCATGCCCGCCCTCATCGATCATAAGAAAGCCCGCTTCAACTACGAGATCCTCGAGACATTCGATGCCGGGGTGGAGCTTTCGGGCACGGAGGTCAAATCATTGAAGAAAGGGCAGGGCGCGCTCGACGGCGCCCATGTCATCGTCAGAGGGGGAGAGGCCTATGCCGTAGGGATGTTCGTCCCGCCGTACCAGGAGAAGAACGCGCCCGCCGGCTATGACCCGCGGCGGAACCGGCGGCTCCTGCTTTCCCGTAAGGAGATCGCGCGGCTCGCGTCTCTGGAGGGTGGCAGAGGTTTGACAATAGTGCCAATTTCAGTGTACACTAAGGGACCTCTGGTCAAGATCTCGGTAGCGGTGGTGCGCGGCAAGAAGGCTCATGACAAGCGCGAGTCCATCAAGCGCCGCGAATCGGACCGCGAGATCTCCAGAGCGATGAAGGATCGTTGAAAGACCAATGGGGATGATCGGCATAGACAATCGCCGGCGTCCGTTCGTGCGGCTCGAGCTCCGATGACTCGTAAATCCGTCGGAAACTCCGAAATGCCAACGTCAAATCGCCGTATTTCTCGGCACGCGACTTCGCATTCGCCCTCGCTTAAGTAGGGCGCGTCTCCTCGAGGGGATCCATACCTTGAGGCTGATGTCATAACCCGGATGTAGGGCAGGGCGCCTTCTCACCGCCCGGCCCGAAACAATGAGATCGCGGCCATGCGTTCTGCTCGATCTTCGAGCATGTCCGTCAGACTTAAGATCGCGCTACAGCCGTAGAGTCGTCCGGTTCGCCTCGATTGCACGCGGGTTCGATTCCCGCCATCTCCACAACGACAAAAATGACCCGCACTGCCGTGGGTCATTTTTTGGCGTCTGTGTGTACAGATGGCGGGATGAAGAAGGCCGGAGCGATGCCGAGCCAGCAGGCGAGGCCGCGAGGCGGGGTCGCGGCCGAGCGAGGCTGGCCGAGCGAGAGCCGTGACCGATTCCCGCCATCTCCACAACACAAAAAAAACGCACGAACAGTGCTATACTAGGGAAGTCCTCGCGGACTTTTAATATAGGCAGATAACAATATATCCATATGAACCCGAACGAAGGATCCAATAACACCAACGGCTCGAATACGTGCTCGTGCAAGTGCGGCCATCACAAGCTCATGCCGATCGCGGTCATGCTCATCGCCCTCGACATCCTCCTGGCCAATTTCGGCGTCTACAGCTGGTACGTGGCCACCATCATCTGGCCGATCCTGCTCATCGTCGCCGCTTCAGGCAAGCTCTGCAAGTGCTGCGGGTGCAAATAAGCGCTGCAAGGTAGACCTCTCATGACCACGCCAGAGCTCGTCGCATTCATCAAGGAACAGAAAGCCAAGGGCGTGCCGCGCGAAGCGATATCGGCCATGCTCTCGGGGCAAGGCTGGACGGTCGCCGACATCGAAGAGGGGATGGCGACCGCCGAGCCGGCGCCAGCCCCGTCATCGTTGCCGCCTGTCCCGCCCGCTCCGGCGGCCCCTGCCATGCGGCCGGCTATGCCGAGCGCTCGGGCTCTCTCGCCGCTCTCGTCGAGGCATGCCCACGGCGCGAAGCTCTTCGCGGCGATCATCGCCGCCATCGTCGTCTGCCTCGGCGGAGCGGGCGCGTATGCGTACTATCAGCTGGTGGTCGCGCCGACGCCCTCGGCATCGGAGCTCATAAGCCAGGGCATGGCGAACACATTGGGCAATATAAGCTCGGCCCGCTTCGAGGCGACCACCACGGGGACGGTCTCGGGCGCGTCCATCGCGGGGAATCCGCCGTTCTCGTCCTCGTTCTCTTTCGAGGCGGCGGGATCCTTCAGCGGCTCCGTCGTCGACGGCGCCCCTTACAACAAGCTGTCGTCCGACATCAAGGCACATGCGACGTTCGATGTAGGGACGAGCACCGGCTCTCTGGCCGTCGATGCCAAGGCCATCGTCATCGGGAAAGACTCGTATCTCTATATCAACGACGCTTCGGTCTCGTACCGTTCGTCCGACCCGAAGCAGGCGTTCGTCCAGGGGATGGTCGGAGCGGTGAACGGCTTCCTGCCCTCGTTCGAAGGGAAGTGGATACTGGCTCCGGCCGCCTCTTCGACGGTCGCCCAGCCGGCATTCGATGCGGCTGATGTGGCGGCGATGCAGAGCTATATCAAAAGCTTGGGCTATGTGCGCTCGGCTTCCGTCGTCGGGAGCGATTCGATCGGCGGAGTCCCGTCATATCATGTCGCGGCCTCTCTTCAGGATGACGGAGGGTTCGCTTCTCTCGTGCGCTCGCTCATGGTGAAGCGCGAGCCGTCGCTCGCCACCACCCCGGCATTCGAGAAGGGCATGGCGAGCTTCAAAGCGGCGTCGGAACAGCCGATCAGCCTCGATCTGTGGGTAGGGAAGGCTGACGGGCGCATCCATCGGATATCGCTGTCGGGGATCTCCTATGCGGACGCTTCTACGGGAGCGGCCGTATCGTTCGATACCGACATCGAGCTCGATCAGCAGGGCCAGCCGGTGGACATAGCCGCTCCTCAAGGCGCAGTGACCATGCAGGCGCTCATCCAGAGCATGTTCGGCGGCCGGCCTCTATGAGCGGCTTCTTGCACATGCTGACCGATCCGCGGGCCCTCATCGCGGCCCTCGGCATGACGGGCGTCATCATAGCGGTCTTCGCGGAGACGGGCCTGTTCGTCGGATTCTTCCTGCCTGGCGACTCGCTGCTCTTCACCGCCGGCTTCTTGGCGTCGCAGGGATATATGCCCGTCGGCTGGCTCTTCATCGGGGCTTTTGCGGCCGCGGTCGCGGGCGATGCCCTCGGCTATGCCTTCGGCGCCAAAGCGGGGCCGGCCCTCTTCGTCAAAGACGATTCGCTCTTCTTCGACCGGAAGCATATCGCTCGGGCGGAGCATTTCTATGAGAGATACGGGAAGAAAGCCGTCATATTGGCCCGGTTCGTGCCGATCGTCAGGACATTCGCGCCTATCGTGGCGGGCATCGGTTCCATGCGCTATCGGACCTTTCTGACATTCAATGTCATCGGGGGGCTCGCCTGGACGGCGCTGATGGTCTTCTCGGGATACGGGCTCGGCTCGGTCATCCCTGACCCGGACCGCTATGTCATGCCGGCGGTGGCCCTCATCGTCATCGTCTCCGTCATCCCGGTGATCAGGGAAGCTTTGCTCCGGAGGAGAGGCGACCGGTAGGGCATCGTCGTTTGACTTGAGTTTGGCGGCGTTGTACATTTATCGCGAACGAAAGCGAATCATTGAAATATGAATGCATATATCGTCGGTATGGCGCTCGGCGCCGCGGCGATGGCCGCGCTCTTCCGGGTCGGCCATCAATTCAGAAAAGCGCTCACGCGCCCTTGCCCGACATGCGGGAGGCTCATATTCAAGGCTGCGCTGCATTACCTTTCGGTCAGCGCCGAGTCTCATATCCCTCGCAGGTGGTGGATCTATTGCGATACCGTCACCATCCGCCTCTGCGCGATGAGGCATATCAACATCAAGACCGACACGCGGTGGATCTCTGTCTGGGCATGGTATTGGCGCAAGCTATTCCATCCTGACCATTTCATCATGACTCCGTATAAGGCGGACTGTCTGAAAGCCAAGGATGGATATGGCCGGTCGATGCCCCCGGCGAGCCGGCTGAAGATCCGCATCAAGACCCTCGGCATCCCCGGATCTGACGGCTTCGGCCAGGCGCTGAAGCCCGTCCGCCATGCGGATAGCCTGAGCGTCTCGCCGAGGATGGCGTTCTTCCGCGAGCAGCTCCGTCGTCGCGAAGGGACCCATCGCCTCGGCGATCATGGCGATCCGCGATGAACGCGCCCCTCCGATCTTTTGTCTTTTGCGCTTACGCGGCCGGCTCGGCCGCTTTTTTGTTGCCTGCCCGCCGTGCCCGGCGGCTTTCAATTCCGGCCGGATTCTGTATAATCCATCCATGCCTCCTCTATCCTCGAACGGCCGTTCCGGCCGCCCGCAGCGCTCGGGCGGGAAGGACAGCCGTCCTCCCAATCGCTTTTTCCGGCCTCGCTGGGGCTTCCTCAACATCGTGGCCACGGTGGTGCTCATATTCCTGCTCATATCGGGCATATATGCCGAATACGCGGGCCAGTCGCAGGCGGTGCCGACCGTGCCGCTTTCGACCATCGCCCAAGGCGTCAAAGACGGGTCGGTCTCTGCGCTCGTCATCCAGGACACGACCGTCACCGCTACCTACGCCGACAAGTCGCAGAAGAACGCCCAGATAGAGCCGAACTCGTCCCTGACCGGCTCGCTCGAGCGCTTCGGGGTGACCGCGGCCGAGCTGGCTTCGACCACGGTCTCCGCGTCCCAGCCCAGCGGGCTCTTGTACTGGACCGAGCAGCTGGCGCCGTTCATCATCCCGCTGGTCGGCTTGATCCTCTTCGTGTGGCTCATATCGCGCCAGATGCGGGGAGCGGGCATGGCCGCGCTGTCGTTCGGGCAGTCGAAGGCGCGCGTCACCCTTCCCGAGGACCAGAAGCAGCGGGTCACGTTCAAAGACGTGGCGGGAGCCAAGGAAGCCAAGCAGGAGCTGTCGGAGATCGTCGACTTCCTGAAGAACCCGAAGAAATTCCTCGACATCGGCGCCGTCATCCCGAAGGGCGTCCTGCTCATGGGCGCTCCGGGCACGGGCAAGACCTTGCTCGCCCGGGCGGTCGCCGGCGAGGCGGGCGTGGCTTTCTTCTCGATATCGGGCTCCGAATTCGTGGAGATGTTCGTCGGCGTGGGAGCGAGCCGGGTGCGCGACCTCTTCAAGATGGCCAAGGAAGTGGCGCCGGCCATCGTCTTCGTGGACGAGATCGACGCCGTGGGCCGCGCCCGCGGGGGAGGCTTCGGCGGCTCGAACGACGAGCGCGAGCAGACCCTGAACCAGATCCTGGTGGAGATGGACGGCTTCGAGCCGAACGAGAAGGTCATCGTCATGGCGGCCACCAACCGGCCCGACGTCCTCGATCCGGCCCTCCTGCGGCCGGGGCGCTTCGACCGCCGGGTAGTCATCGACCTGCCCGACCGGAGCGACCGCGAGGAGATCATGAAGATCCACGTCTCCAAGAAGCAGCTGGCCGAGGACGTCAACCTCAAGGTCTTGGCCGAGCGCACGCCCGGCTTCTCCGGCGCCGACCTCGCCTCTCTCACCAACGAGGCGGCCATCCTGGCGGCCCGCGAAGGGCGGACGTCCATCGGCCAGTTCGATTTCATACGCTCGATAGAAAAGGTCATGCTCGGCCCGGAGCGCAAGAGCCATGTCCTGTCTCCCCATGAGAAGGAGATCACCGCTTACCATGAGGCGGGCCACGCGATCATCGCCTCGGTCCTGCCGAACGCCGACCCGGTCCATAAGATATCCATCATCTCCCGCGGCCGGGCGGCGGGTTACACCCTCAAGCTGCCGTTCGAAGACCGCAAGCTCCAGTCCCGCAAGGAGTTCCTGGACGACATCGCCGTGTCGCTCGGCGGCTACGTCGCGGAGATGGCCATGTTCGACGACTTGACGACGGGCGCATCGAACGACCTCCAAGTGTCGACGGCCCTCGCCCGCAGCATGGTGACCCAATACGGCATGTCCGACAAGATCGGGCCGGTGGCTCTCGAGAGCTCGCAGGGAAGGGCGATGTTCGGCATGGGCGTCGGCGACAAGGAATATTCGGAGAAGATGGCGGCGGAGATCGACAGCGAGGTCAACCGCATCATGACGGAAGCCCGCGCCACTGCGGAGAAAGCCTTGAAAGGGCATACGAAAGCCTTCGAAGCGGTGGCCAAGCGCCTGATCGAGGCGGAGACGATCGAGCGGGAAGAGTACGAGGCCCTTCTCGCCGCCAACGGCATCATGGTCAGGAAAGAGGCGAAAGCGGCGTGAGCCGGGCGCTTCCTTTCGCCGCCGTTTTGGTCTAAGCTATCAGCGACCGCCCCTAGCTCAGTTGGTTAGAGCATCGAGCTTATACCTCGAGGGTCCTTGGTTCGAATCCAAGGGGGCGGACAGCATAGAGCTACTCGAAATGGATGGTATCGCCGTATGATGCGGCGCCGGCCGCCAGGGAAGGGTAGCGGGAAAGGGACCGGTCCTCGTCGACGAGGCGGGCCGCTTCGGCGCGGGCGGCTTCGACGAGCCGGAGGTTCTTCAAGGCGTCCATGGCCAGGTCCGACACGCCCCACTGGCGCGCTCCGGAGAGCTGGCCGGGGCCGCGCTGCTGCATGTCCGCTTCGGCCAGCTCGAAGCCGTTCTTGGCGGTCTTGAGCGCTTTCAGGCGCTCGACGGACTTCTCGCTGGTGGCCTCGGCGAAGCAGTAGCAATACGCCTGGTGCGAGCTGCGCATGACCCGGCCGCGGAGCTGATGGAGCTGGGCCAGGCCGAAGCGCTCGGCTCCTTCGATGACGATGACGGTGGCGTTGGGCACGTTGACGCCGACCTCGACGACCGAGGTCGAGCAGAGGATGCGGATGCGCCCGTCGGCGAACTCCTTCATGGCCCGGTCCTTCTCCGCCGGCTTCATCTTGCCGTGGAGGATGCCGATCACATATTCGGGGAAGACGCTCTCTTTGAGGCGGGCGGCCTCTTCCTTGACCGACCGGGCCACCACGGCGGCTTCCTTGTCGGGGTCGGGCTCGTCGATGCGGGGGCATATGACGTACGCTTGCCGGCCTTCCCGCAATTCCTGCCGGATCCTCTCATATGTCTCGTCGCGCTTGGACGGATAGACGATCTCGGTGACGATCGGCTTCCTGCCGGCGGGCGATTCGTCGAGGAGGGTGAGGTCGAGGTCGCCGTACAAGGTGAGCGCCAGAGTGCGGGGGATGGGGGTGGCGGTCATGGAGAGGAGGTGGGGGACCGGAGGGCGGAAAGGCTCCTCAGGGAACGGGTGTCGCGCCTGCTGGCGCGCACCCTCGTTCTCGGACGCCTTCGCGTCCTCCGAAAGTCCCTTCGAAGCCTTTCCGCCCCCTGGTCCCTCGTCCCCCTTCTTGACCAGCTTCGCCCGCTGCTTCGTGCCGAAGCGGTGCTGCTCGTCGATGACGACGAACGCAAGGTGCTTGAACCGGACGGCTTTCTGGATGAGGGCATGGGTGCCCACGACCGCCGCGATCTCGCCATTCTCGATCCACGACAGGAGCTGGCTCCGCGATATGTCGGTCCATCCTTTCGGGTTGACCTTCGACGGGAAGATCCGGCAGCCGGACGAGGTGATGAGGGCGATGCGGATGGGCAGGTAGGAGAAATACCGGATGAACGACTCGAATTGCTGGGCGGCCAGGATCTCGGTAGGGCACATGTACGCCATCTGGAGCGAGCCGAACTTCTGGCGGGCCCGCGCCCCGTTCGCGCCGACGACGCTCGGCGGGGTGGTGATCGCCGCGAAGGCCGCCGCCGCGGCCACGGCTGTCTTGCCGGAGCCGACGTCGCCTTCGAGCAGGCGGGCCATGGCTTCGCCGCGGCCGAAATCCTTGAGGATGGCGTCCACGGCGCGCCGCTGGGCGGCTGTCATCTCGAACGGGAAGCGCCGGACGAATTCGTCGACCTGGCGGCGCTCCGGCTCGATGACGAACGCCGGGTCGGCGCGATAGGCGGCCCGCGCCCTCTGGCGGGCGAGCTGGATCAGGAATATCTCCTCGAACGCGAAGCGCTTGCGCGCCGCCTCGGCGTCCTCTTTCTTCATGGGCATATGGATCCAGATGAGGGCGGTGCGGAGGCTCGGCAGCTTGTAGCGGACGAGGATGTGGCCGGGCAGCGGGTCGTCGATGCCGTCGAGGATGCCGCTCTTGAAGAGCTTGTCGACGGCGTGATATATCCAGGCCGAGCTCACGCCGCGCGATTCGGGATAGACGGGGTAGAGGCTGTGGGCGGCCCCTTCGTCCCCGAAGAGGGAATCGCCGACGCCGGTCGGCAGCTTGTTCACGACCTCGATCTTGGGATTGGAGAGATAGAGCTCGCCGGTGCCGCGCCGCTCGGAGACCTTGCCCTCGATGCGCACGGCGGCGCCCTCGGGGGTCATCGAGGCGAGGTACGGCTGGTTGAACCAGACGCAATGGATGCGGCCGGTCTCGTCCTCGACCGTGCCGTCGGCCATGGCCACTTTGGTCTTGAAGCCCTTGGAAGCCTTGAGACCGGTGATCTTGCCGAAGATGACGGCGGTGTCGCCTTTGCCGAGGCTGTCGATGCTGCGCGACGCCACGGCATCGCCGTAGCGGGACGGGAAATGGTAGAGGAGGTCGCGGACCGAGGCTATGCCGAGGCGGGCCAGGGCGTCGCGCTGGGGCGGGGTGAGGCGGAAGCGGTCGGTGACGGGGGTGTCGAGAGTGAGCGCCATGCGGACATTCTACACGATTCGGAAGATATTGCCTCCGCGGCCGGGCGCGCCGCGGAGGGCGATGAAGCCTTCGCGCTCGAGGGCGCCGAGGGCCTTGCGGACGGCGCCGGCCGGCCACCGTCCCGCGAACGCCCGCGCCAAGGCGCTCTCTGCGGCGGGCCCGGCGAGGAGCCGCTTCAGGAGGGCGGCGCGGAGCTGGCGGTTCGACCCTTCGAAAGCGCCCTGCTTCTTGTGGTGGGCGCTCCGGCGGGAAGGGTTGGGCATGGCGCCCTTCAGGTGCGAGCCGTAGTCCATGAGGGCCCAGTACCATTCCCGGGCGTTATCCTTGAACGGCCCGCGGCGGACCGCATCCTTCAAGGTCCGCTCGATGATCGGCATGAGGGCGGCGTCGGGCACCGCCCGCCGCGCTCTGGGGAAGAAATGGTGGAGGTAGGCGGAGCGGATATTGGTCTCGATGAACGGCACGGGAGCGTTGAACGCGAAGGCCATGACCGCCCCGGCGGTGTTCGGCCCGATGCCGGGGAGCTTCCGCAGGCCTTCCCCGGTCCGCGGCACGGACGCCGCTCTCGCGCCGCCGTCCGTCAGAGCCTCGGCGATCCTCTTGAGATAGAGAGCCCGCCGGTTGTAGCCGAGCCCCGACCATTCCTGCAGGACGGCTTTGTTCGAGGCTGTAGCGAGGGCTTTCCAGCCGGGGAAGCGCCGGATGAACCTCGGGAACCTCGTCAGCACCCGCCCGACCTGCGTCTGCTGGAGCATCACTTCGGAGACGATGACGCGGTAGGGGGAAACGGAATCGCGCCACGGCATGTCCCGCCGATGGGCGCGATAATGGGACCAGACGATCCGCTCGAACGCAGCAGGCGTCACTTCTTGAAGGAAGTCGCCAGGCGGAAGCTCATGTAGGAGAGGTATGCCGCGACGGCGACGCCGACCCATGAGAGCCACAGGGGGACCGTCCAGCCGACGATGTCGATGTCAGCCGACGTGAAGAGGCGGAGCAGGTGGGCGGCGGCGATGACTCCGAAGACGATGCCGACGAACATGAAGTATGCCCGGCTGCGCAAGGTCGGGGTCTTGCCGATGTGCCAGCCGTAGTGGACGAGGATGATGAAGAGGGCGGCATCGAATATCATCCAGGGCAGCAGCATGCCGGACGTTATCTTGGCGCCCAGGAAATAGGTGGGCAAAAGATACGGGGACGCGGACAGCCACCAGCCGCATATGAAGTCGGCCAGTACTAGGCCTGCGGCGAACTTGGCGAGATCGTGAAGGTTCTGATGTTTCATTATATGTATGGAGCGTTACTCCTGATAATGGGTACAGTATACCAGACTCTTTTTTGTAAAAAGGGCGGAAGTGTGCAAAAATGCCCGTGTTCGCCCGCATTTCTTCATGGAGACGTGGCTGAGCCCTGCCTGCCGGCAGGCAGGGGTCGAAAGCGGCAGAATGACATGATGTACGTTTATAGAGGATTCAAGTTACGGAGACGTGGCTGAGCGGTCGAAAGCGGCACCGTGCTAAGGTGTTAGGGGGGAAACTCCCTCGTGGGTTCGAATCCCACCGTCTCCGCCAACAGTATTTTGTATCGGACTATGCCGAGACCTTTGTTTCTGGCCGTTTTTTGACAGCACTACAACATATGAAAGAGTCAAGGTGGAAGGGATTCGAATCAATGATTTTGAGGATGACGCTTATGTCGAATAGTTCCCTGATCGTCTTTTCGCTGATGAGTCGGTTCATGGTATAGATGCGTTTGTCTGATTAGCTACGCTCCACATCTATTCTTGTACGAGCCAAATACCACACGGTGATGACGATGAGCACAGTTAGCCCAAGAGAGACCGTCCCATCGCCCCAGCCCAATCCGCCGAAAGAATGTGCCTTGCCCATCCAGTCGGCGAACGAGGCTCCGAGAGGCCTGGTGACGATATAGGCCAGCCAGAAGGCCAATACGGCGTTCCTGGTCATATGACAATGTTCCAAGCCCATGACGCCCTTGAGAGCATAATGGGCTACGGCGATGGCTGTTATAATCACGGCGAAAAGTACGCCCGAATCGAGGAAGCCGAGATGGAAGCTATACGCCGTCATATCGCCTGCCGCGGTACCCAAGGCGAAGGTAGCCATGACCGTGGCCCAATAGAAGAGTTCTCGCCGCACGGTATATATGCTGTGTATGGACAGAGTGCCCTCGACTTTCCACCAGAGCCAGAATATGGCGGCCAGGATGACGGAGAACGAAACAGTCGATACGACATACGGCACGCCAAGGACGATATGCACTACGTCCGCCGCCATAGTGCCGGTGACCGCCACCATGGCCACGGCGAACCAGTACACCCAAGCTATGTACTTCTTGGTGCGGAATTGTATGATGAGCGCCGCTAAGAGCACGATACCGCCCAAGACGACTGCGATGACCGGATCCATAGCGTACACCAGATAGTCAGATATGCTCTCGCCGTTCGCCGTCGTCAGTATCTTTATGATCCAAAACAAAATGGTCACCTGTGGGACCTTTCTCATCAATCCATAACTTCTTGGACTCGCTACTTCGTCTGTTCTCATGAATAGAATATAACAGGAGGCTGATGATATCGCCAATTTCGTTTACAAAAAGCTTACAAAATCCCTTTACGATCATATGGCAGGGCATCCTGCGATATGCTCCGATTCAAAATCGTCGATCGTCGTCCGATGAAACGTCTCTTGTGGGGCGTGGCTATTCTCGCTACGGGGATATTTCTATTCTCTCGTTTGTTCGCCAGGGAGAGCTATTCGAATGTGATAGCGCCGCTACCGACGGGTATGGATCCGAATTTCATGATGATAGTCAACGATTGCTTCATGCCGACGGCTAAAGCGGTTGGGTATGACCTCCGTATTACCGCCGAATTCCGTTCCTTTGCGGAGCAGAAAGCCATATACGATCAAGGTCGCACCGAGAATGGCGACATTGTAAGCGAGGCGCCACCCGGGCACAGCCTGCACAATTACGGGTATGCCGTGGATGTGGCTGACGAGACGGCCGGATACAGACTCGACTGGCAGAAGCTGGTTGCGATAGGCGCTTACTGCGGCCTGGAATCCGGAGGCGATGGCGACCTGCCTCATTTCGAATACAGGGGTGGCCTCTCCACGGATCAATTCCTGGCCGGAATGAGACCGCCGCCGCTGGTCCTGCCTTGTCCCTTGATGGCTGAAAAAGCCAAAGCGGGACAACCGTTGACGTTGGCCGATCTAAAGACTTGCAAAGCGCCGAAATTTTAGAGCGATCCGACCGCTCGTTATCATTACAGAAATCATACGATGAATGCTATATTGATATCGTATGCGAATACTCATAATAGAAGACAACAAAAAGCTGGCCGAATCGCTGAAGCGCGGTTTTGAGCAGGAGGGATACGCCGCCGATTGCGCCTACGACGGCCTCGAAGGAGGGCGCAAGATCATGACCTCGTCGTCGGATTACGATGTTGTCGTGCTGGATCTCATGCTCCCCGGCAAGGACGGCATGGAGATATGCGCCGATGCGAGAGAGAGGAAGATAATGACGCCCATCATCATGCTCACGGCCAAGGATACCGTGAGAGACAAGGTGACAGGCTTGGATACGGGCGCGGACGATTATCTGGTCAAGCCGTTCTCGTTCGAGGAGCTCTTGTCGCGGGTACGGGCGCTCGCCAGGAGACCGGCCGAAGCGTTGGCTCCGATCCTCCGCTTCGGTAGCCTTTCGCTTGACCCTAATACCCGAAAAGTGAAGAATGACGACCATGATGTCGATCTGACTCTGACCGAATTCCGTCTCTTGGAGCTATTCATGAGGAATCCGGGCCAAGTCCTGGAACGCCAGAAGATCATAGACAAGACCTGGGATTTCGACTTCAACCCCTTGAGCAGGGCGACGGACATCCACGTCAACAATATCCGCAACAAGCTTTCAAAACGCAAACATGGCACCAATATCGAAACAATCCGCGGCGTCGGCTACCGCCTCCGAGCGTAGAGTGTTCATACGGGCGAGGCTGCGCCTGACCGCCATATATGCGGCTCTGATGGCCGTCATCATCGTGGGCTACAGCGTCTTCTCGTACCGTAATTTCGAGAAGAGCCTGGTGGAGTCGAGCGAAGACGATTTCGCCGACGCGGCTTCGCAACAGCACTTCATAGGGACGACGCTCTCGTCCACCGGCGAGATGATATTCATAGCGGATGCCGTCATCCTCATCCTGGCGACGGGTGCGGGCTATGTATTGGCCGGATATACTCTGCGCCCCGTCCAGCGTTCCGTGGAAGCCCAGAAAGCCTTCGCCGAGAACGCCTCGCACGAGCTGCGCACGCCGCTCGCGGTCATGAGGAACGACATAGAGGTGCTCTTGCGGGACGAGCATCCGACCAAAGAGAGATTGCAAACGGCCATGAAGAGCGCTTTGGAGGAGATACAAGGCATGTCGAAGATGACGGAAGACCTCCTGGTGCTCGCCCGTCTGGGCAATCACAAGAAGCCGGAAGAAGATATCGATATCGGCAAACTCGCCGGCGATCTGGTCGGGAAGATGAAGCCCATCGCTTCGGGGAAGGGCATCTCCATCAGCGCCGACCGTCCGGATGGCCGGCTCATGGCACGCGCCAATGCCGGGGACTTGGAACGCGTCCTGTCCAACCTCATACAGAATTCACTCGAGCACACGCCGCAAGGAGGCTCCATCGCCGTGCAAGCGGCCCGTGAAGGTCGGACGGCCAGGATCGTCGTCTCCGACACCGGCTCGGGCATATCGGAAAGGGATATCCCGCATATCTTCGAGCGCTTCTACAAAGGCCAGTCCTCCTCCGGCACCGGCCTGGGCCTTTCCATAGCCAAGGAGATCCTCGAGCGCCACGGTGGCAGTCTCTCCATCGAAAGCGCCCCCGGCAAAGGCACCAAGGCGATGGTGAGCCTGCCGGCGGCGTGAGACGGTCTTTACACAATCTTTACAAACGCTACCGTATCCTGACGACATAATATGCAAACCAATATCGGCGTGGAAAAGAGCGCGGCGAAAGCCGTACCCATAGGGAAAGTATTGTTATCGAAAGTCCCGGAGATAACCATATTCTTCTGGATCATCAAAGTGCTCTGCACCACCATCGGCGAAACGGCCGCCGACTACCTCAATGAGACGCTCGGCTTCGGGCTCGTCAATACGAGCATAGTCATGGCCGTCCTTCTGGCCATCATCCTGGTCGTTCAATTCAAGAAGGACAGATACGTGCCATGGATCTACTGGCTTTCGGTGGTCCTCATAAGCGTGGTCGGCACGCTCATCACCGACAATTTGACCGACGGTATGGGGGTGCCGCTTTCCATAAGCACGGCGGTCTTCGGCGTCATCCTTATCGCCGTCTTCGCTATATGGTTCAAATCGGAGAAGACGGTATCGATCCATTCCATCGACACGTTCAAGCGGGAAGCGTTCTATTGGCTGGCCATACTCTTCACTTTCGCCCTGGGCACGGCCGCCGGCGACCTGGTGGCGGAGAAGTTCGCCCTCGGTTATCTCACGGCTCTTTTCATATTCGCCGGCGTCATAGCGCTCATCGCGGCGGCTCACTATGTCCTGAAATTCATCTACACGGAAGAACATCGGATGTTCACCCCGAATGCCGTCCTGGCTTTCTGGCTGGCCTACATCATGACCAGGCCGCTGGGGGCCTCCATAGGCGACTATCTCTCCCAAGCCCGCGCCGACGGGGGCCTCGGCCTCGGCACGACGGTGACCAGCTACATATTCCTGGGCGCCATCGCCGTCACGGTCCTTTACCTCACGACAACGAAGAAGGACGTCATCACGAAGGAGTATTAGCATACAGAGTCTTTACGCCTATATGCTTATGATCTGAACGAACCAGCCGGTCGACTGGCGATTATAAGCTAATTTACAAGCATAATCATCCAATCAACTGATGAAGAACAAAGGATCGATATTCGCCTTGGCGCTTCTCGGCGCATTCGCCGTAGGCGGCACGAGCATGATCGCTTTCCAAAGCCACGCTCAAGTCGCGTCGCCTCCGGTGGCTCCTGTCGCTATCGGGCAATCGTCGCAGTCCGCAGAGCCCGTGAGTAAGGCCGACACGGATAACATCAACGATCAGAGCGGTGATCAGAGTGGTCCCGACAAGCCTGACGCCACGGCGGAAGTCGGAGCCGACAAGGAGACCAATGACGGCAATGCCACATCCACCGCTACCGTCGGCGAACAGAGAGATGGACATGAGAACGATTCCGTCGCCAACCCGAACGAGGTCGAAGACGGCAACTAGCATTACCAGAATAATTCTATCGAATGCGCCGCCTAACACGGCGCATTTTCGCGCATACAGAATCTTTACGCGCCGCATTATATTGTATTAGGCATGAAACCGAAACAGAGTGAAGGTGATTCGCCCGCCATTGAAGTTCGCGGCGTAACGCATGCGTACAACGGGCATACGGTATTGCACGACCTCAATTTATCCATTCCCGCAGGGGAGATTTTCGGCTTCCTTGGGCACAACGGCGCAGGCAAGACGACCACCATGAGCATCCTGACAACGCTCCTGCGGCAGACCGCAGGAGAGGTTAAAATAGCGGGTTTTGATACGCTCTCACAGAGTATCGAGGTGCGCAAACGCATCGGCTATCTGCCGGAGAATGTCACGTTCTACAACGATCTCACCGTATATGAGAATCTGGCGTACTTCGCCCGCCTTTCCGGCGTCGAGGAGATCGATGCCAAGATCGACGAGACACTCGCGTTCCTCGACTTCCGAGGAGTCGAGCACAAGCGGTTGAAAACGTTTTCCAAAGGCATGCGGCAGCGCATCGGCATCGCGCAGGCGATCCTTCACGACCCCGCCGTACTCTTCCTCGACGAGCCGACGTCCGGCCTGGATCCGATGGGCATCAAAAACCTGCGCGACATCATTCTACGACTCAACCGGGAGCGCGGCATGACTATTTTTATGAACACGCACCTTCTCTCCGAGGTCGGAAAGACCTGCACGTCGATCGGAGTCCTGAGTATGGGCAAGCTCATTTACACGGACACTATGGAGCATACGCGCCGAAAATATCCCGACGAGGCATCGCTAGAAGAAATTTACGTGCGCATGGAAACCGCCGAAACATCATGAGCTCCTCCCGTATAGCAAGTCCGTTGCGGACGCTCATCGCCCACGAACTGCGCACCCTCAGGCGTGAGGGGACCTTTTCGACGTTGCTTGGCATTTTCTCGTCCGTGACGCTCTTCTCGGTGTTCATAGGGTGGTCAACACGCTCGACGACGATTGCGATCTACGCGGCCACAGTCACTACCTTGAAAGCGGCGGGCGTTTCGCACATCGCGCCGAATCCGCTCCTCGGTGTCTCGACCCTCTCGATATTCAACAATCTGATCATCTACACGCTCCTGGTCGGCGCACTGCTCGCTATCGTTATCGGCCATCGCTCATTCGTGCGTGACCGGAAATCAGGGGTCGTCCCGCTCCTGCTGTCGCGCCCCGCCGGTCGGCCGCTCTACATCGCCGGGAAGCTCTGCGGTATCAGCGCGGCCCTGCTGTTCATTCTGTTCAGCATGTTCGTCGTGAGCGCGCTCAGTACGCTGTTAATTCCCGCACTGCATCTCTCAGGAGGCGAATTTCTCTCGCTGGCAGCTTTTTACACGGTGTCTTTCCTGTACCTCGCGTTCTTCGCCGCTCTCGGGCTCCTTTTCGGCGTATACATGTCCAACGAATCCCTCGCGCTTCTCGCGCCTGTACTCGTGTGGATTGCCGTCGTATTCATCCTGCCCGAACTATCGACGGGGCAGAACCCGGTTTCGCTCCTCAATCCGGTCACGCTCGCGCACGTGCCGTCGTCGGGCACATTTTTCTCGTCCGCTCGCGCAATACTGAGCCCGTTCTCTTTCGGACAAGACTATACGGCTCTCGCGCTGCATTTCTTGCGCATTAGTCCGGGCGCACTCGACTTCGGCACGATACTCAAGCTCTTGGTCGCAAGCACGGTCGCCGGCGCGGCAAGCATGTTTGCACTCCAGAAGTATTCAACAACGGCCGATCAAATCGCATGATATGACTTCTCCAACGCTCACCATCGCCAAGAAAGAGTACCGGGATTCTGCGCGGAACGCCTTGTTCATCACGCTGGCAGGCTTCATGGTATTGCTTACCGCCGTGTCGATCCTTGTCGCGTCATTCAGCTTCCAGGCGGAAGTGGCGCAGTACAATGCCGCACTGTCTCAGCTCACGGCCACGCAGCGTGCCGGCGCGGTCATTCCTGCGCCTTCCTACTATCCACTCCTCATGCTTCGCGGGACGATCGAGTATCTTGAGATCATCGGCGCAGTCTTGGCCATCGTGCTTGGGTATCTCGCCATTGCCAAAGAAAAAGGGTCAAACACCTCTCGGCTGCTTCTCACGAGACCGGTCTCCCGCGCGGCGTTGATCGGCGGCAAGGTACTCGGCACGAGCCTCCTTATTCTCACGCTGCTCGCGCTCCTCGAAGGGTTCATTATTCTTTCGATAACTGCCATCGGCCACGTGGCGTTTTCTTCGCCGGAGTTGCTCAAACTGACTCTGTCCTTCTCCTATACGTACTTCTATCTGCTGTTTTTCTTCTGCTTCTCCGCCGCGCTCACGCTCTTTTTCAAGGACTTGCCGCGCGCGCTTCTGCTTTCGTTCGCGCTCTGGCTCGTGTTCGTGCTCATCATCCCGCAGATCGGCGACACGATGGATCCCGACAACCAAGTCCCGGGAGGGTTCTTCGCCAGCATGCATACCACGCAGGACCAGCAACACGCCATCATTGCGCAATTCCAGAACTATGAGAACTTCCGCAATGCGCTGGAAGTAAGCTCGATTGAAAAGCATTACGAGCGGCTCGTGTTTGCTACACTCGGCATTAAGGGCATGTACAACGACAAATCGCTCGGCTACATCATGGGCGACAAGTGGCCTGATCTCGCGCTCTTGCTGGCCTTTTACATCGCGGGGGTCGGCGCGGCGTTTCTGTTCGCGAGCAATAAACGCATCATGGCTTCATCACCATGATGCGGTCGCGGCATTTATTAGCAGACATTAACCATCATTAACACAATTACTATGAACAAGACAGTATACATAATCGGAGGCGTCGTCATCGTGGTGGCAGCAATAGCGGTATTCGCATTGCATCCGGGCGGTTCAGCGCCGCAAACAGTCGCGACGAATGTACCGAGTACGCCTTCGTCGTACACGCAGCCGTCTGCCACCTCTGGTGCGTCAACGACAAGCCAAACGGCAGGAGCGAATCCAGAGGACGTGGTACCGGGGCTGTATCCGAACCCGATCAAGAACACCTCGACCAAGTCAGGGATCAAGCTCACTTCGGTCATGGTCGAGAATAACGTCGATGCGGCGGGCAATGCCGTCAGCGACCATCTTCAGTTCACGATCAACAACCTGACGAACCAGACTCTCTCGAACCTCGAGACGTACTACACCATTACCGACTCGGCGAACAGCAAGAAAGAGGGGTACTATAAGCCGCTCACAAGAATCACAATCCCGGCGCATGGTAGCGTCACGGTGCACTTCGACAATCAGTCTGGCTACGGACACTTCCCGGCGAACACGCACGGCATTTACGGGACGGCGCTCGACCAGCTGAAGTTCTCGATCGAAGTGAGCGCGTCCGGCTACGCCGTCGCAACTATGCAGGTGACGAAGGCACCAGGTGGCGCGGAAGTCGTGGGGCAGTAAAGCAGTTTACAAACATAATTCACCGTATCAGGCGATGAACGATTAGATACGGGCGAACACGACTCCGCTACCAATCCGAACGAGATCGAAGACACCAACTAGCATTATCAGAATAATTCTATCGAATGCGCCGCCTAACACGGCGCATTTTCGCGCATACAGAATCTTTACATGCCGACTTTTAGGATGTAGGGCATGAACAAAAAGATCATCGTGATATTCGGCCTGACCGTCATCGCCCTCATCATCGTCTATCTATACTCATTCGGCCCATTGGCCGGTCTGCGCACCGCCCTCTCCATAAATCCGGCTTCGCAGAAGCCCATCATCGTGAACCAGAATGCCCCTGTGACCGGCGGCGGCGCGGCCGCGACGACGACCGCGAACGTCGCTCTGGTCCAGGAATTCAAAAACAGGGACATGGTCCAGAATTATTACCACGTCTCTCTGCCCGCCGATTGGCACGCCACGTCGACCAAACCGGGAGAATACGCCGTGTCGTACCCTGGCGGCTCCGGCACCATAGGTCTCATAGACATACCGGATAACAGCACGCCCGAGCTGTTCATCTTGAGCCAGCAAGAGCCGGCCCTGAAGAAATTGCCGGGCTATTCGAAAGTGAGCTATGCCTCGACCACCGTGAACGGCAATATCTCGTACAAGCTCGTATATGACGCTCTCGACAATGGGGTGGCCATGACTCATGAGCGGGCATACATCACTGGACAAGATCACGCCGCTCTCATAGACCTCTCCGCTCCGGCGTCCGCTTGGCCGAATATGTCCGGCGCGATAGAGGCGGTGATAGGCAGTTTCCATTGGGATCAATAGACATGCATGAGATACATCTTCTACGCCATATCCATAATCATACTCGGGTTCGGGTTGTACCTGGAATACATATACGACGTGCCAGACGCCAGCGTCACCGTGAATTTCTTCACGGGCTGGTTCCTGATAGTGGTGGGCACGTCGAGCCTGCTCATCAACCTATTCTGGTCTACGCCCAAGCGGCGAAAGTGAATCATCATGACTGAAAACATCATCATAGACATAAAAGACGCGAGCAAATCATACGGCGACAGGGCGGCCGTGCGCGGCTTGAGCCTGTCCGTGGCCAAAGGCGAATTCTTCGGCTTCTTGGGACCGAACGGCGCGGGCAAGACGACGACCATACGGATGCTGACTGGCATCCTCTCTCCGGACGCGGGAAGCATAACGGTGGCGGGCAAGCTGGTATCCGACAAGCTCCACCGCGCCGGCAAGATCGGCGTGCTGTCGGAGAGCAAGGGCCTCTATGAATGGATGACGGGCAAAGAATTTCTGAGCTTCTTCGCCGGACTTTACGGCATAGCCGAGGCGGACGAGGCGGCGGAAAAACTGCTCGCCGAAGTCGGTCTCAAAGACAGGGCTGATTCGTTGGTCGGTTCGTATTCGAGGGGCATGAAGCAGAGGCTGAAGCTCGCCAGGGCATTGGTCAATGAGCCGGACATCTTATTCTTGGACGAGCCGACGCTGGGCCTGGATCCGCAAGGCCAGGACAGCATACAGAAGCTCTTGAAGCGCCTGAACGAGAAAGGCGTGACGGTGTTCTATTCGTCGCACCTCCTGCATGAAGTGTCGAGGCTCTGCACCAGGATGGCGGTCATCGACAAGGGCGTCTTGGTGGCCGAAGGAACGCTCGACGATCTGCGCCGCCGCACCCATAAGGACGACTTGAGGGACATATTCCTGTCGTTGACCGGACCCGACGCCGAACCCGAATAACATGAACAAGCTCATCTGGAAAAAAGACATAACCGCCGAGATATACACGTGGAAGAGCGCCCTGTGGCTCCTCCTCACGGCCATCATATACAGCGTCACCTGCTATCTCCTGCTCACGAACAAGGAATTGAGCCTCCTGGATCAGACGGAGATGCTCTGGCTTCTGGCCAAAATCATCATCGGAGCATCGCTCCTAGTGGCCATCATAGACGCCTCGTCCATCCTGACGGTGGAATTCGAGCAAGAGACCATGGAAGACCTGCTCATCTCGCCGCTTTCGGTCAAAGACCTCATCATCGGCAAATTCCTGACCGTCATGACGGTGTGGGCGCTCATGTACGCCGTAGCGGTGCCATACGTGCTGGTATCGTCGGCGGGAAGCGGCCTGGGACCGGCATTCCTGGCCTACATAGCTCTGTATGGGACTCTCATGGTGGGAGGATTCACGCTCTTCGTGCTGGGCTTGTCGTTCCTGTACCGCTCATTCAAAAATACGCTGACCACGTCATTGGTATTCTATCTGGCTGTGGGCATCCCGGCGCTGTTCTCGGCTACCCTCAAGGCCAATCCTTTTGGCAGTATCATTTCCGTCGCCAATCCGCTCGACGCAGTCTTCTCATCGCTCGACAATATCCTGGTCGATTATCACACAGCTCTCACGGCCAACGCGACATATCTCGCCTCCGTTGCCGGTTTTGTGGTCGTCGCTGTCGTATTCCTGGCCGTGTCGGTCAAAGTGTTCGACAGGCACGGCATAGTCAAAGAATGATATGAAAATAATTCACGCCATTTCAATGATGTCAGTCTCGATAGCGCTATTCGCGGCGTTCGGCGCGCCGGCTTCCGCTACTGCCGCTATCGCTCTCGATGTCTCATCTTCAAAGACCTTGAGCGGCACGGCGGGAGATTTTGTGACGGTCAACGGGACGATCGCGAATACCGGCCCGACGGCTTTGTCCGACGTCACCGCGTATCTTTCCTTGGTCGATACCACCGCCCACATGCCGGTGGACTTGGAGGACTGGAGCGTGGAGAAGGGCCTATACATAGGGACAATAGGGGCCGGCGCCAAGTTGCCGCTCGACTGGAAGATCCATTTCGTGAAGTCGGGCGATTACGCTCTGTCCATTCTGGCCATCGTGAAGGGAGAGAACAAGCCGATCGGAAGCGCTCTCACCTATTTCCACGTGGCTCAAAAGAAGAATCTCAATCCAGGCGCTGTCCTGCCGGTGGCTTTGGGCGAGCCGATACTCATAGTCATGTTCTTCCTCTTGCTCAAGTACAGGCGGGACAAGAAGTCGGCATAACTGCAATCGTCATGGTCTCATATGACGGGTACGATTACGCGGCGTTCTGGAAGGGTCGCGAATATGAAGATAAGGCGGACAAGATGGCCGTGTCGGAGCTTTTGTCGCGTATCCCGGGCTCGCTCGGCTCGGTCGCCGACATAGGCGGAGGGACGGGGAGGATGGTCGGACTGTACGCGTCCCGCGCCGACAAGATCACGATCGTCGATCCGTCGAAAGAACAGCTCGAGCATGCCAAGAAAGCCGCGGTAGGCGGGATCGACGCCGCTTTCGTAGTGGGAAGTGCGGAAGACATGCCGTCTCCGGATAAGAGTTTCGATACGGTCATTTGCGTACGGGTGTTCCATTACGTCAAGGATCCGGAGCGCGCCATACGGGAGATGTACAGGGTGATGAAGCCCGGCCGCTATCTCATATTGGAGATACCGAACAAGAAGCATTTCAAGAATAGGGTGCGCAATCTCTTTGAGCGGAGCCGGCCGATAGACATGACCATACTAGCCGATGGCGCTTTCATCAATCATGTACCCGATGAGATATCGCTCATACTGACTACCGTGGGGTTCAATATCCTGGCCAAGAAGAGCGTGTCGAATTTCCGCTGGCCGTTCCTGAAGAGGATATTGCCTGTGTCGCTCATGCTCTTCATGGAAAAGCATATTCAAGGGCCGCTTGCTCGGATATGGTTCGGGCCAAGCGCGTATTTCCTGGCGCAGAAGCACGGTCAGCCGTGATATAGTGATACGCATGGAAGACGCCTTTTTCGTATTCTGCGCCCGATATCTGTTCGCGCTGCCAATCGTCATCCTCGGCATCTATTTTTTCATGCAACCCAGAGAAGATTGGAAGCGCATGGCCGCATTCGCGGTGTCGGCGGCCTTGCTCGCGTATCTCATCGGCGTTGTCGGCGGTCTGTTGTACTACGATCCGCGACCTTTCGTGGTCGGTCACTTCACGCCGCTCATACCTCACGCGTCGGACAACGGATTCCCGTCAGATCACGCACTTCTCGTGTCGGCGGTAGCGATGATAGGGACGATATGGAATAAGAAGCTAGGATTCGTCCTGTGGGTGCTGGCGGCTTTGGTGGCTATAGCCAGAGTATATGTCGGCGTGCACCATACGACGGATGTGGCGGGGAGCTTCGTGATATCGGTCGTGGCGGTCTCGTTGGTGGCGATCTTCGTCCAAAGGAGAAGCGGGAAACGATATGGAGGGCCGGAATGAGGGGTGTGAATGTTGCTGTATAGTATAGCACATTACGCAACAGATTGCAAGCCCTGTCCAATCCTGCCGCGGCTCAACCTAGCCACGGAACCAGACCGGATTTCAGCCATATTTCCAGCGTTGTAGCTCACCAAAGTCAGCTTGTGGCTCATTTCCACCGAATGAGGCACAAGGATTTTGGTGATAGAATGGAGTTATGGACGATGAGAACGCCCAAAATGCTCCTGCGGCAGAACCAGTGGCACCAGCGGTGCCTGTAACGCCGGCACCGGAACCGACGCCGGAACCAACTGTTCCAGCGCCTGAACCGGCTACACCAGCGCCTACGCCAACATCAGAACCTGAACAGACGACGTCTGCGACTTTTGAAAATCCTGCGGAGTCGACTGACGCCGCAACAGCCGAACCTGTGCCGGAGCAGACGACACCTAATCAGACTGAAAATCAGCCGACTGGTGAAAGTGGTGACGCAAAACAGCAAGCACCAGAATCTACAGATGTATCACCAGCTGAGCCAACCGAGCCGACTCCATCAGAGCCAACGCAGGAATCTTCACAAGCGGAAACTCCGGCTGAAAGCATTTCAGCAACTCCAGTAATTCTTGAATTTCCATCGCCTGCGCCGGCGGCACCGACTCCGCCAGTGCCACAGCCGCAATCGCCGGCGCAACCTCCACAAACTCAGCAACCAGCGCCTCAATCTACGCAAAATATTGATCAGACCGCTTTGATCCACAATCTTCAAACCAAAGCCAGAGCAAAAATCCAAGAACACAGACAAAAGAAGCTCGAAAAAGTTATCGAATATGTCCAGCAACACCAAACTGTCACCAACGACGAAGTCCAGAAGCTCACGCGCGTCTCTGACGCCACAGCCACCAGATATCTAGTCGATCTGGTAAAGCAAGGACGATTAGTTCGCGAAGGATCACCACGACACGCAAAATACCGTTTTGTTCGCTAAAACCGGCTTGTGGCTCACCTAAAAACCTTGTGGCTCAATTCCACCATTTGAGCCACCGACTTTTGTAGAGAAGCGGTCGACTTTCGCTTCCACCACCGATTTCCAGTCGCGTGAGGCGGAACGTCGGTGCGGCGAAATGAAATGAAGCCGCACGGACTGACGCCGAACGCGCCACATTCATCCGCTAAAGCGGAAGTGGGCCGCTTCGAATCACTGACAACTTCTTCTTAAAATCTGCTATGATTGATCCTGAAACCGCCCCCGCGAACGCCCGAGGGCGCGAAAACAAGGAGGAGGGCGGACGGCGACCTTCCCCCACACCCCCGGCCGCCGTCCGCCCTTTCCGAGCGCCGAGCGAATGCGAGGCGCAACCATTCATGCAATTATTCGGGCGGATTTTCGGCGAAAAAGGTTCGAACTTTGTTCAACACTCTCCGCACTGGTTAGAGATATGGGATTTCCTATATCGATTCTTGGGGTCACTTAAATCTTGAGGATGAATGAAAAATCCTCTACCGCAATGAGCTGCGATAGAGGAGGATTCCATGAGATCGTTGGCCATCTGGCTATGGTCCGATACGTGCAAGCGACCGGATATGGGCTTCTTTGATAGCCCTTTCCTTGCGCTCCTCGCATCCTTTGTCGTAGAGCTGCTGGAGCTCTGCAAAAGCCGTTGGGCGGTGGACAAGGAATTTCCTTATCGCCATCGAATCAGCTCCAGCCTTGATGACGAGAATGGGGGAGTTGCCCCGTCCCTTGCTGCAGAAGAGCACTTCGACGATAAGGCATACCGCGACGATGCTCGGCTGAATATGAACCTCGATTCTCCCCGCTAGCTTATATGCTGCGACGAACATCTTTAGGCCGGATTCGGTAAGACGGACCGCCTCTGGAACGTCGGAGTCGCTATTGAGGATCGGAAACTGCGGGGGCGGCACGATGCCGGTGGCTGATAATTCGACGATGAAGTTGGTTATGGCGAGAGCGTATCTCAGCACGGGGATCTGTTTGAATTCTTCATCGGTAGCGAGCTGTTTTTGCAGCTGCTTATCGAATGTTATAATGACCTTTTTCATAATTTATCCTTTGGGGAATGGCTTATTATGGCCGGTTTTGATTTTGGCGAGCTAAGCCTCCAAGAGGCGAGTTCGATGTATCAATACCATTAAATGAATATTTTGTAAAATGCTAGCCCCGATGACCGGAAGAAAAAACGGATTTTTGTGATAAAATCAGGCAATGAAAAAGTGGGGCATCAGGAGGCGTCTGCTCATCGTATTCGGGATATCGTTCTTCTTGTTCGTCATCGTCCTCGGTCTGTTATCCGGTTCGCTCGGAGATCCTTGGTTCGTGACCGGGACGACGGTCTTTTCGGTCGCTCTCACCTTTGTTTACTATGCCATCGTCTTGTTCGCCCGATGGATCGGGGATCGTTTCGGCAAGGAAGGCGAGCAGAAGGCGAAATACATATTTTCGGGAGCATTGCTGTGCAATCTCATGCCCTTTCTCGGCATTCTGTGGCTATGGCCGCTCGTGACTGTTTATATGTGGCCAGCGACCGTGGTTTCGAATGTCTTTGGCGCTGCTATCCCGGCGTTATCGGTGACCATCCCGTTTTGGGCGGTCGCAGGAAGCATAGGCGGATACGTGGCATATAAGATGAGACGATCCCAAAAGATAACCGCAGGGGAGTGATCTCCATAGTGGCGGGAGAACTCTTGCCAAGGAGTTAATATTGTTGTAAGGTTCGCCTCAAAGTTGTTAAAGGGCGGCCTGTAGCCATCCTTTTTGAAAAACAACCGACAATAACGCGGTTTATATCGTATTCGCTATGAATGAAACAATCGTCTCCCCAAACCCGTCGGTGTCTCCCGACTCGGCTCTGTCTTATGGTTCGGGCTTGTTCCCGACCAAAGGCCTCGATTTCAGGTCTGGAAGGCCGGAAGTCGTCGTAGTCGGCGGCCGTGACCGCTTCCCGGTCGTCGGCATGGCTTTCGACGATGCGCGCATCAAGCAGATCTTGTGCGTAGGATGGGGCTCGCAAGGCCCCGCTCAAGCGCAGAATCTGCGCGATACCCTCAAGGACATCGGCCGCCCGGACATCAAAGTCTGCGTCGGTCTGCGCCCTGATTCGCGCAGCATCCCGAAAGCCATCGCCGCCGGCTTCGATCAGGCCGACGGCGCGCTCGGCGATCCATATCACCTGGCTTCAAAATCCGACTTGGTCATCTGCCTCGTCTCTGATGGCGGCATGGTGGATATCCATAAGGAATTGTTCAAAGCTCTGAAGCCGGGAGCGATCGTCGGCTTTTCCCACGGGTTCTTCGCTGGGTATCTGAAAAGCATCGGCCAGGAATTGTCTAGCGACCATGATTTCATCATGGTCGCTCCGAAGGGCATGGGCCCGTCGGTCCGCAAGCTCTACCTTCAAGGGTTCGACACCAACGGCGCCGGCATCAACTGCAGCGTCGCGGTGCAAGCCCGGAGCCCGGAACGGTTCCAGCTCGTGCAGGACGTCGCCAACGCCTGGTCCGTAGGGATCGGGGCGCCGATCACTTTCGGCACGACCTTCTTGAACGAAGTCACCTCCGACCTGTTCGGCGAGCGCTCGATGCTCCTCGGCGGCCTGTGGGGCATGTCGGAAGCCCTGTTCGGATACTTCAGCGATGTGTACGGAAAAAATATGGATTCGGTGTTCGAATTGGCATCGTCAGGGATCACCGGTACGATCACCGACGCGCTGTCGAAGCATGGCATATTGCCGTTCTATCTATCCCTCGCACAGGGGCAGCGGGCGCGCTTCATGAGAGGGTACGAGCAGGCTTACTCGGCCTTCCGTGAAGTGATGACAAGCATATACGCCGACGTCCGATCTTTCCGTGAGATCGGGAAGGTCATCGAAGCGACCAAGCGCTTGTCCGAACAGCCCATGAGCAATATCGAAGCTGGTTCGCTGATGTGGCAGCATGCCCGGACGAGAGGCTTGTATGGAAAGCGGGTGCCCATCACCGACGACCTGGCTTTCGCAGCCGGCGTCTATGTGAGCGGCATCATGGCTCAGCTCCATACCTTGCTCGCTAACGGCCATAACGTCTCGGAAGTGGTGAATGAGAGCTTCATCGAGGCCGTCGATTCGCTGACGCCATACATGGACGCTCGCGGCGTCGCCTACATGGTGGACAATTGTTCGACCACGGCGCGCCTCGGCACCCGTCTGTGGGGGCCGGTGTTCCGGGACCGTTTGTCGCGGGCGCTTCGTGGTCCCCGTCCGACGATAGAGGAAATGATCCGTATCAAGGACTCCTTATTCGACGGTTCCTTGCACCGTGACATCCAGCTCTGCATGGATCAGCGGCCTCCGGTCCGCATCTCTATCCCTCTGGAAGGCAAGTGATCCACCGCGTGAAATGCAGCCGTGCGCACCATCTGCGCACGGTTTTTTGATGGATGAGAGACGCAGCCAGGCCCATGCCGAGGAAGGGTGTATAATCACCCCATGGACCACACAAACACAACGACAGCGTTCGAGATCCCCGGAAAGAAGATCGTGAAGAGCCTTGGCCTCGCGAAAGGCATCATCGTCCGCTCGCGCTCGATCATCGGATCGATCGGCGGGTCGCTGCAGACCATATTCGGAGGGAATATCACCCTCTTCACGGAGCTATGCGAGAAGACGAGAGAGGAGGCGTATGACCTCATGATGGCCCATGCCCAGGAGAAAGGGGCGAATGCCGTCATCGGCATGCGCTACGACACCACCGAGCTCATGCAGGGCGTGACGGAAGTCCTCTGCTACGGGACGGCGGTAGTGGTGGAGTAGGCGGCCGCAGCGGCTATCTCTTCATGTCGAGATCGGGGCTGGAAGCGGTGCCGGCCAGGATGCCGCACTCGACGAGGAGCTCGGCACCGGTGGTGTAGGAGGATTCGTCGGAGGCAAGGAAGAGGAC
This sequence comes from Patescibacteria group bacterium, assembly GCA_028865095.1. Taxonomy (GTDB): domain Bacteria; phylum Patescibacteriota; class Minisyncoccia; order Phycocordibacterales; family PALSA-1337; genus C7867-002. Next base: position 129,791 of record JAGWLA010000001.1, read on the forward strand.
GGCGGCCGCCACTTCTTCGGGGGTGCCGAAGCGCTTGAGCGGGATGTCTTTGGACATGCGGGCGAGGTTCTCTTCATAGGAGGGGCCGTCGCCGAGCATGCTCTTCCACATGGCGGTCATGATGGAGCCGGGATGGACCGAGTTGCAGCGGATCCGGTAGCCTTTGCCCGCGCAATAGAGGGCGACCGACTTCGTGTGGTTGCGCACGGCGGCCTTGGTGGAAGCGTAGGCGGCCGCAGTGGGGACGCCGACGATGCCGGAGCGGGACGACATGTTCACGATCGAGCCGCCATGCTCCTTCATGAGGGCGATGGCGGTCCGGCAGCCGAGGAAGACGCTGTCGAGGTTGATGCGGTGCACGGCCTGCCACTGGTCGAGGGGCGCGCTCTCGGGGTCCTGGGCTCCTTTGCCGAGGATGCCGGCATTGTTCACCAGGATGTCGAGACGGCCGTAGCTGGAGCGGATCCAGGCGTCGGCTTCCTGCCAGGACGCTTCGGACGAGGCGTCGAGCTTCAGGAATGCCGCGCCGAGCTCGCGGGCGGTCTCCGCGCCGAGGGCCTCGTTGATGTCCGAGACGATGACCCGGGCGCCTTCCGCGGCGAAGCGGGAGGCGATGGCTTTGCCGATGCCGTCAGCCGAGCCTGTGACGAGGGCGACTTTGCCGGCGAGGCGGCCGAGGGGAGGGGATGGAGGCGTAGGCGTCATGTCGGTGCTCGGGGTATCGATAAGGGCACACTATAGCACAAGCGGTTATCCACAGCCCTCATCCATTTGGTATACTATGCTCGTGCAGAACCAAGCGCTCGTCTCGTACATACGCACGCAGCTCAATTCAGGGGTGCCTCTCGACCTCATCAAGGCCGCCGCCAAGCGCGCAGGCTGGACGGACATGGACATCAACGAAGCCCTTTCCGACAAGGGGTCGCGGCCGACGCCCGTGCGCGCGCCGAGCGCCTGGTGGAAGCCGGCTTTGGTGGTCATCGTCGCGGCCGCGCTCGCCGCTTTCGGCTGGTGGAGGCTCCAGCCGCAAGGCTCGCTCGCATCCTTCCTTCCGCAGCCTGCCGGCAGCTCCGTTCCCGTCCCCGCGCCGTCTCCGTCCTCGACGGCTCCCGCTGCGGCGCCGGCCGCTTCCTCGATCCCTTCAGCCCCTTCGTCGGCCCTTCTCCCGGTTTCATCGGCGACCTCGGCTTCTGCCTCATCCGCCAATAGGCAGCTGTTCTCCAGCTCGCCGTACTACGATAGGTCGTATCTCATATACCCGGGCACGCCGTCGGCCGCCGCCCAGAGAGCGCTCGACGGGTTCGTTATGACCACGCACGACGCCGGGAATGGGACGACGGCGGTCACGCTGACCTCTAAAGCGGGGGATTACCCGGCCCAGACCTATAGCATCGGCCCGGGCAGCGAGCTCTTCTTCGTGGAGACTTCCATGGGCGACGACCAGCCGAGCCAGGATTACGCGTATGGAGACGACTTCGGGGTGGTCGTCGACCAGAACGGATATATCGTATCGCAATGAATGCATCATCGAACAACAGTGCCATAGCTTCCGCCGTCTTGCGATGGGCCCTCGCGTTCACCGTCGCATGGTTCGGGTGGAGCGAGATATGGTCCCCGGGCGACTGGTCCGTGTTCGTGCCCGCCTATCTCGGCCTCGGCCAGGGCGATATAGCGCTCTATGCCGTCATAGCCCACGGGACCGTCCTCTGTTCGGCCGGGCTCGCCCTGGTCCTGGCGTACCGGGTCCGCTTCATGGCAGGCCTCATCGCCTTCATGCTCCTGGCGATCGTCGCCGACCTCATCCTCCAATCGGGGCTGACCGACATCGCCGTCCGCGACATCGGCCTCTTGGGATTGGCGCTCGGCATCGCAGTGCTGTGATAGGCTCGCTCGCGCGCTCTCCGGCCCGGGAGCCGGCGCTGGATTCATGGCCGCAAAGACGCTATGATAAGCCGCGATGATGGAGAAGCCTGACCGTAAAGCCATAGAAGAGCTCTTCGCCCGCGGCACGGTCGTGGAAGCGTACCCGTCTCTGGACGCCCTCAAGGAGGCGCTCATGTCGGGGCGGAGGCTGAAGGTATATATCGGCCTCGACCCTACCTCCACGGCGCTCCATATCGGCCACGCCAAGAACCTGATGTTCCTCGAAGAGCTCCGCGCTCTGGGGCATGAGGCGATCGTCCTGTTCGGCGATTTCACCGCCATGATCGGCGACCCCGACAAGGCCGCTACCAGGAGGCAGCTTACGGCCGACGAGGTCAAGAAGAACATGGCCGACTGGATGAGGCAGATAGCGCCGATCGTCAGCTTCGACGACAAGAGGAATCCGGCCGCGGTCATGTACAACTCGGCCTGGCTGTCGAAGATGTCGTTCACCGACGTCGTCGGCCTCGCCTCCCATTTCACCGTGCAGCAATTCATCGAGCGCGACCTCTTCCAGAAGCGCCTCAAGGAAGGGAACCCGATACATCTCCATGAATTCATGTATCCGCTCATGCAGGGCTATGACAGCGTGGCCATGGATGTCGATGCGGAGCTGTGCGGCACCGACCAGATATTCAACGCCCTCGCGGGAAGGACCCTCATGCGCCGCCTCAAGGACAAGGAGAAATTCGTCATCGCCCTCAATCTCCTTGCCAATCCGAAGACCGGGGAGCTCATGTCGAAGTCGAACGGCACCGGCGTCTTCGTCGATCAGGAGCCGAAAGGGCTGTTCGGGGCGCTCATGGCCTTGCCGGATCCGATGATCGAGCCGCTCTTCCTCAATTGCACCCGCATCCCGCTCTCCGAGAAGGAGCCGCTCATGGCTCTGGGGCCGCGGCAGGCCAAGGCCCGAGTGGCTTTCGACATCGTCAAGCGCTTCCACGGGGAAGCGGCGGCCGCCGAAGCCGAAGCGGCCTTCGAGAAGACCTTCGCCAAGGGCGGCGTGCCCGACGACGTCGCGGAAGTGAGGTCGGAAGGAGGGCTTGCGGCCGACGCGCTGGTGAAAGCCGGCATCGTCGAATCGAAGACGGAGTGGCGCCGCCTCGTCAAAGACGGAGCGGTCAGGACCGATTCCGACGAGAAGATAGAGGACCCGAACCTCTCGGTGAAAGCGGCGACCGTGCTCAAGATAGGCAAGCGCCGGTTCGTGAGGATCCTGCCATAACGCAGAAGGCGGCGCTCGCCGCTCTTCAATGGGCGAGCGACAGGCCCCTGACGTCGCCGAAGCCGGCGGCTTTCAGCGCGTCGATCGCTTCCCGCATGGTGCTGCCGGTGGTGATGACGTCGTCGATGACGACGATCCGTGCGGCGCCGGCGGAGCTTTTCAGCCGTTGCGCGGCCTTTCGGTCCGCCGCGAAGACGCCCCCGGCGCCGGCTATCCTGTCCGAGCGCCCTTTCAGCGTCTGGCGGCTCGAGTGGCGCACGCGCGCCAGGAGCTTCTTGTCGACTGCGAAAGCGAGCGATCTGTTCTGGCGCGCAGCCGCCTCATTCTCGATCCTCGCCATCTCGTCCGCCAGGAGCTCGCACTGGTTGAAGCCGCGCTCGCGGCGCCTGCGGGCGGTGATGGGCATGGGAACGACGATGGCGGGCCGGCCGGGAGCGCTCCGGAGCGCGCCGTCCAGCGCATGCCAGAGCGCATAGCCGCCGATGCGGGCGCCGGCGGCAGACTTCTTGTATTTCACTGCCCATATGAGCCGGGAGACGCGCTCGTCTTTGTAGGCGAACACCGACAGGCATTCGGGCAGAGGGACGGCCGTCCCTGCGTATGACGGCGCCGGGGGCAAGGCCTTCAATGCCTCTTCGGGGGCGCGGGCATGCGAAAGAGCCTCGCGCTCGGCGGGGGACAGCGGAAAAAGGGCGTCGACGACGACGCTGTATATGGCGGCAATGAGGCGCACGGGCATAGTATAGCACCGCAGCCCAAGCGCGCGGGATTATCTGCTATAATGGCCGCAATGGCCTCATTCTTCTCTTCACTATTCAAGAAGGAGACGAGCGTCCTTGGAGTGGACATCGGCTCTTCCGCCATCAAGGTCGTGCAGATCAAGAAGAAGCGCGGCCGGGCCGTCCTCGAGACATACGGGGAGCTGGCCCTCGGCCCCTATGGAGGCGTGGAAGTCGGCCGGGCCATCAGCGTCCCGGCGGACAAGCTCATCGAAGCGATCAAGGACCTCCTCCGGGAGGCCAAGACGACGACGGTGTCGTGCGGCACCGCTTTGCCGCTGTCGTCGAGCCTCATCACCTTCATCACGGTGCCTCCGGTCCCCGAGAAGCAGATGAGGGACGTCATCACCCTGGAAGCGCGCAAGTACATCCCGGTGCCGCTCTCCGAGGTCTTCCTCGACTATTCCGTCATCCCCAAGGAAGAGACCTACGTGGGCGAGGACGAGTCGTCCCAGACCGAGAAGAAAGGGGAGGACGTCCTGGTCGTGGCCATCCACAACGAATATCTCTCCGAATACCAGTCGGTCATGGCGGGAAGCGGCCTCCAGCCGACCTTCTATGAGATCGAGATCTTCAGCTCGATACGGGCGGTGGTCGATTCCGGCGTGTCGACGGTCATGATCGTCGACATGGGCGCGCGCTCGACCAAGCTCTATATCGTGGAGCGGGGCATACTGCGGGCGTCGCACATCATCAACAAGGGGAGCCAGGACATCACTTTGGCGCTGTCCAAAGCCATGTCCATATCCGTCACCGAGGCGGAGACCCTCAAGCGGACCAAGGGCCTCAAGGGCGGCCCCGAATATAAGGAGCTCTCGGAGATCATCACGGTGAATCTGGACTATATCTTCTACGAATCGAACTCCGCGCTGCTCAATTACCAGAAGAGATATTCGAAGAACGTGAGCACGGTCATCCTGACGGGCGGGGGAGTGCTGCTCAAAGGCTTCACGGACATCGCCAAGATCAGCTTCCAGACGGACGTCGTCTATGCGGACCCGTTCGGCAAGCTGGAGACGCCGGCTTTCCTCGTCGAAGAGTTCGCCCAGGCGGGCCCCGAGTTCGCCGTCGCCATCGGCGCCGCCTTGCGCCGCCTGTCCGAGCTGGAATAGCCGTTATGCACAGCCTGTGCCGGGCCTTTTCCGGCGCGACTTCTGATATAATAAGGACCAAGACAGATGGAGACCCGATTCCAAACCTCTTTCATACCTAAGAAGCCCATGCCCGCCATCGGCGGCGGCATGCCGTCCGCTCCGCAGCACCGGAGAGGGACCGGCAGCATATTCATGATCATCGCCGTCGTCCTGTTCGTCTGCTCGCTGCTCTCCGTCGGCGCCGCCTATGGCTGGAAGCAATACCTCTTGAGCGACCAAGTCACGCTGAAGAGCGAGCTCGCCGCCCGCGAGCAGCAGTTCAACGTCGACCTCATCGAGCAGCTCAAGACGTCGAGCGTCAAGATATCGCTCGTCCAGAATCTCCTCGCCCAGCACCTGGCCGTCTCCAAGCTCTTCGGCATCATATCGGCCCTGACCGCCCAGAGCATCCGCTTCACCAGCCTCGATGTGGTCGCCCCGAAATCTCCGGGCGGAGACCTGGCGGTGTCGCTCTCGGGCTATGGCCAGAATCTCAGCGCGGTGGCGTTCCAGTCGGACGTCCTCGGCAAGCTGGACCAGTACGGCCTGCGCAAGATCGTCAAGAACCCGATCCTGTCAAACCCGTCGCTCGATGCCGCTGGGACGGTCTCTTTCAGCCTGACGGCGTCGGTCGACCCGTCGAGCCTCTCATACGAGAGCTCGCTCCAGCCTGCGGCTCCGGCGGCGTCGTCCACCCCTTCCCCATAATCATATGAATCGCAATCTCACAGCTCTCATCTTGGTGGTCCTCGCGGTCGGCGTGTATTTCACCGTGACCAGCGGCATGATCGCCGACGCGGGCACCGTCAAATCGGTCAATGACCAGTATTCGTCGGCGCTGGCGAACGCCGCGCGGCTCATCGCTGTCCGCGACCAGGTGCTGCAGCAATACAACAACATATCGCCGACGGACCAGGCGCGGCTCGACAAGATGATCCCGAGCACGGTGGATAACATCAGGCTCATCATCGACCTGTCGAATGTCGCTCTCCGCCACGGCTTCTCGCTGCAGAACGCCAAAGCGACCGTGGCGGGGTCGCAGGGCGGGGCAGCCGCTGCCGCCGCGCCGACGGCCGCCCAGCCTTCTTCGGCCGGGTCGTCGCCGCTCTCCATCTCCACTCCTACGCTCGATACCGTGACCGTGTCGTTCGGAGCCACTGCGACGTACGACCAGTTCATCAGCTTCCTCCAGGACCTCGAAGCGGACCTGCGCATCATCGACCTGACCCATCTGACCATGACCTCGAGCGACACCGGCGTCTATTCGTTCCAGGTCCAGTTCCAGACGTACTGGCTCCGTCAATAGCCCATCCACACCATGAAATCATCGACTAAGACAACTCTGATCGGGATCGCCATCGTGGTCATCGCGGCCGCCGGGTACTTCTACGTCGAAGGGGGGTCTCCCGCCGCTTCGTCCACCCTGGTCCAGTCGCAGGCCGGCAACCAGGTCGGGACGGCGGAGCTCGACCTCCTCAATCAGATCGAATCGCTCCGGATAGACACGTCGCTCTTCAGCGATCCCGGCTACCTGTCGCTCACGGATTATTCGGTCCAGATACCGTCAGAGAGCGTCGGGCGCCCCAATCCCTTCGCGCCCCTTTCCGGAACGGTTGCGCCGGCGAGCAGCCAGACGGGCGCCCCGCGGCTGCCATGAGCGTCACCGACATCCTCCTCAAGAAGAACCTGATCGCCAAAGGCGATCTTCCCGAGATCCGCAAAGCCATGTCGGCCGGGTCGACGCTCGACCAGGCCCTCATCGCCAGGGGCGTCAAGCCTGAAGACATCGTCTCCGCCCGCGGAGAGTTCTTGAACATACCTGTCCGGTCGATATCGGAGACATCGGTGCCGTTCGAGGCGCTCGACTACATACCCGAAGAATCGGCTCTCCACTACCGCTTCGTGCCGGTCGGCCTCAAAGAGGGGGCTTTGGAAGTAGGCCTCGTCGACCCTGACAACATGGAGGCGCGCGACGCCCTCAACTTCCTGGCGGCCAAGCGCAACATCCCGTACAAAGTCTTCCTCATCACCATCGACGATTTCAACAAGGTCATCGACATGTACAAAGGCCTGACCGGCGAGGTCAACAAGGCGCTCTCGGAGCTCGAGACCGAGCTCTCCGTCGAGACCGATTCCGTCAAGAAGCCGGCTGACCAGGGCTCGGAAAGCCCGCAAGCCGCCCCGAAAGGAGGGAAAGACGAAGGGCCGAACGCCCTGATCGTCGAAGACGCGCCGGTCGTCAAGATCGTCGCCACCATCGTCCGCTATGCCGTGGAAGGGGAGGCGTCCGACGTCCACATCGAGCATATGCGCGACAAGGTCCGCGTCCGCTTCCGCGTCGACGGCGTCCTCAACACCTCGCTCGTCCTCCCGTCGCAGGTCCATAGCGCGGTGGTGGCCCGCATCAAAGTGCTCTCGAACATGCGCCTTGACGAGAAGCGCAAGCCCCAAGACGGCCGCTTCTCGGCCAGGATCGACGGCCGCAGGGTCGATTTCCGCGTCTCCACGTTCCCGGCCTACTATGGCGAGAAAGTCGAGATGCGCATCCTCGACCAGGCCAAGGGCGTCCGCAAGCTGGACGAGCTCGGCCTTTCCGCGCGGAACCTAGAGCTCCTCCGGACGGCCATCGACAAGCCGTACGGCATGATCCTCATCACCGGCCCTACCGGCTCCGGGAAATCGACCACTCTCTATTCCATCCTGAACGAGATGGACCGCGAGAGCTACAACGTCCTGTCGCTCGAAGACCCGGTCGAATACCAGATCGAAGGCGTGTCGCAGTCGCAGGTCCGCCCGGAGATCGGCTACGACTTCAGCTCCGGCCTCCGCACGACCCTCCGCCAAGACCCCGACATCATCATGGTCGGCGAGATCCGCGACAAAGAGACGGCCCAGCTGGCTGTCCAGGCCGCTTTGACCGGCCACCTCGTCTTCTCGACCCTGCACACCAACGACGCGGCCGGCATCATCCCGCGCCTCATCGACATGGGCGTCGACCCGTACCTCATCGCCCCGACCCTCATCCTCGGGGTCGCCCAGCGCCTGGTGGGCATGCTGGTGCCGGAAGCGTCGGAGCCCATCCCCGTCGACGGGAGCATCAAAGCCATGATCGACCGCCAGTTCACCGACCTTCCGCCCGAATTCAAGAAGGACGTGCCGTTCTCCGACACCGTCTATCGCATCAAGCCGTCGTCCCAGTCGCCCCGCGGCACCCGCGGCCGCATGGCAGTCATGGAGATGTTCCTGATGGACAAGGAGATCGAGCAGGCCATCCTCAAAGACCCGACCGAATCGGAGATCAACCGCATCGCCCGGTCGAAAGGCATGATCACCATGAAGGAAGATGCCATCATCAAGGCGTTCCAGAAGAAGATCCCCATCGAGGAAGTGAATAAACTGTAGTATACTATCAGCATGCCCAAGAAGATCCTCATCGTAGACGACGACAAGTTCCTCCTCGACATGTATACCTTGAAATTCTCCAAGGCCGGCTATGACGTCAAGACGTCCGATTCCACCGAAGGCGGCCTGGCCCTTCTCCGGGGAGGGTATGTCCCCGACATCATGCTCAGCGACATCGTCATGCCGGGCCTCGACGGCCTCGAGCTGGTCGCGGCCATCAGGAAAGAGAGCCTCATCCCGGGCGCGGTCATCATCATGCTCACCAACCAGGGCGGCTCGGACGACGTGGCTCGCGCCAAGAAGCTCTCCGTCGACGGCTATATCGTCAAAGCCACCACCATCCCGTCGGAGGTCCTGACCGAGGTCGAGAAGATCTGCGCCTCGAAGGCCCATCCCGCATCATAACGCCATGGACTACAAGAAAGAGATACAAGACCTGGTCGATCTGATCCTCAAGGAAGGGGCGTCCGACCTGCACCTCTCGGTCGGCCGCACGCCTATCATCAGGGTCTCCGGCAACCTCATCCCGCTCGTCAAGAAGCCGATCCTCACCGACAAGGACCTCCAAGGCTTCTCGGACGTCTTCCTGTCGGAGGACAGCAAGGAGATCCTCAAGAGGGAGAAGGACGTCGATTTCTCATATAACCTCATCGCCTCGCGCTTCCGCGGCAACGCCTATTTCCGCCAAGGGTCGCTTTCCATCGCCCTGCGCCTCATCCCCAAGTCGATTAGGACCCTGGCCGAGCTCAATCTGCCGCCGATCCTCGAGTCCTTCACCCGCAAGCAGCAAGGGTTCTTCCTGGTGGTGGGCCCCATCGGACAGGGCAAGACCACCACCTTGGCCACGCTCATCGAGATGATCAACCAGACCCGCACCGAGCACATCCTGACCATCGAAGACCCCATCGAATACCAGTTCGAATCCAAGAAGTCGATCATCGACCAGCGGGAGGTGCGCATCGACACCCCTGATTTCCATAACGCCCTCATCGCCATGTTCCGCGAGGACATCGACGTCTGCATGGTCGGCGAGATGCGCGACAACATGACCATATCCACCGCCGTGACCGCCGCCGAGACGGGCCACCTCATCTTCTCGACCCTGCACACCAACGACGCGTCCCAGACCATCAACCGCATCATCGACTCCTTCCCGTCGAACCAGCAGGACCAGATACGCGTCCAGCTGGCGGGATCGCTCTCGGGCATATTCTCTCAGCGCCTCATCCCGCGCATCTCCGGCGGCCTCGTCCCGGCGTACGAGCTCCTCATCAACAACAACGCGGTCTCCAACCTCATCCGCGAGAAGCGCATCCATGAGATCGACACGGTCATCGAGACCAGCTCGCAGGAAGGGATGGTCGACTTGAACCGGTCTCTGGCCGAGCTCGTCAGGTCGGGGGAGATCACGGTGGAGAGCGCGTACACCAACTCGCTGAACCCCAAGACCCTGGAGAGGATGATATAGAACACCGCCATGCTATTCACCTACCAAGCCCTCGACGGGGCAGGATCGAAGAAAGAAGGCTCCATCGACGCCATCAACGTCGACGTCGCCATCTCCTCGCTGCAGCGCCGCGGCTTGGTCATCACCACCATCAAGGAAGCCGGCCAAGGCGGCTCCATCCTCTCCAAGAACATATCGTTCTTCGACCATGTGTCCACCAAGGACGTGGTCATCCTCTCCCGGCAGCTGGCCACTTTGTTCGAGGCCCAGATATCGGCCCTCCGCGTCTTCCGCCTGATCGGCGGCGAGACGGAGAACAAGGTCCTCGGCGCCAAGCTGGAGACCATCGCCGACGACCTCCAGGCGGGAAGCTCCATATCGGCCGCCTTGGCCAAGCACCCGAAAGTCTTCGACGATTTCTACGTGTCCATGGTCAAGGCCGGCGAAGAGTCGGGCAAGCTCAACGACACCTTCCTCTATCTGGCCGACTACCTCGACCGCACCTACGAGCTCACTTCCAAGGTCCGTGGCGCCCTCATATATCCGGCGTTCGTGGTGGTCACTTTCTTCACGGTCATGGTCCTCATGTTCACCATGATCATACCGAAGATAAGCCCCATCCTGGTCCAGTCGGGCGCCACCATCCCCGTCTACACCCAAGTGATCATCGGCATGTCCAACTTCATGGTGTCGTACGGCTTCGTCCTGCTGGCGGTCGCCATCGTCGGCGGCTACTTCCTCTTCCGCTTCGTCAGGACGCCGGCCGGGCGCGCCGCGTACGACCGGTTCAAGCTGTCGGTCCCGTATGTGAGCAGCCTCTACCGCAAGCTCTATCTGGCGCGCTTCGCCGACAACATGAACACCATGCTGGCGTCGGGCATCCCGATGGTGCGCGCCCTCGACCTGACGTCGAACGTCATCAGCAATACCGTCTACAAGCAGATCCTGACCGACGCCACCGAGGCGGTCAAAGGCGGCCAGACCCTTTCCGACTCTCTCTCCAGCCACCCGAAGGAGATGCCGGGCATCATGACCCAGATGATGAGAGTGGGCGAAGAGGCCGGAGAAGTCGGGTCCATCCTGAAGACGGTGGCCAATTTCTATACCAGGGAAGTGGCTACGGCGGTCGATTCGCTGGTCTCGCTCATCGAGCCGGCCATGATCGTCCTCCTCGGCGCAGGCGTGGCTATATTGCTGGCCGCCGTGCTCGTGCCTATCTATTCCATCGCCTCGTCGACCTCGTAGCGGGGGCGGGTAGCAGATTATCCACAGGCTCATATGGACGGCGTGCGGCCATGATATAATGGTCACAACCATATAAATGGCCAAAGTCACTTATTAGTTGAGTCATTAATAGCACAAGAATACTTATGAAATTGAAGAATATAAGGAGAGGTTTCACCCTCATCGAATTGCTCGTCGTCATCGCCATCATCGGCATATTGGCGTCCATCGTCTTGGTGTCGCTGAACAGCGCGAGGACCAAGGGCACTGATGCTCGTGTTGTCTCCGATGTACAGGAGATGCGCACGTGGCTTGAGACTCAGTATAATGGTTCGGGTTATCCTCTTAACGGAACGACGGTGGCTTGCAATGGCATTGCAAACAGCAACACGACGGCGACATTCGCGGCTTGCGTGAATTCGCCTGACGCCAACGCCAATGCTCTTAATGCCGATGCGAATACAGAGAGCGGCGGTCACCCGTTGTATATCTCCGTCGGCAATAATGGAAGCTCGTATGCTGTCCGTGGATATCTTCAAGCGACGAGTAAGTATTTCTGCATCGATTCTACCGGAGCGGCCAACCAGAGTGATAGTGGCAGCAATGCATCGGCAGCAGCTAGGTGTCAATAGCATCGTTCTGACGGTCTAAACTGTCGGCGATTCCAACAAAACCCCTGCAAGGGGTTTTGTTTTTAGCGCCGAGATGCTAGATTTGTAGGCATGTCCCATCAGATCAAGGCGGCGAAGCTCTCGGTCATCGTCCCCGTCTTCAACGAGAGAGGGACGATCAGGGAAGTGATAGCGAAAGTCATCTCTGCCCGACTGCCCGATGGGTGGACGAGAGAAGTGATCGTTGTCGATGATGCCTCTCACGACGGCACCCAAAATGTCCTTAAAGGCCTCGTTGGATGCACCATATCCTATTCGCGATTCAATGGCGGGAAAGGGGCGGCGCTTAAAGAAGGATTAAGGATCGCGACAGGGGATTATATCCTCATACAAGACGCCGATCTAGAATATGACCCGGATGATTATGAAAAGCTGCTCCAGCCTATCATCGATGGCAGGGCAGACGCGGTCTTCGGGTCGCGCACTCTCGGAAAGAACAACAAGGTTCCCTTGAAGAGGATATATTTCTATGGAGGCTTGCTCATCAATAAGATATTTAATGCCCTTTTTGGGACGAGGGTGAGCGACGTGGCGACGTGCTACAAAATCTTCTCTCGCGGGCATGCCGACGAGATCTTGAAACTGCCGGCAAACGACTTCGTGTTCGATGTCGTCGAGCTGTCTTATTATCTGACAAGTCATACGCATATCGTTGAGGTTCCGATCCGTTATGAGCCGCGCGGAGGGACAGAAGGGAAGAAGATGGGTTGGCGCCATGGTTGGCGTTGTTTTAGGAGGATGCTGTCTCTCTATATCGATCAGAGGAGCTGGATGCCGGCCTTCCTCTCTTTTGCCGTCTTCTTTGCCGTCTTCTTTGCAGTGTATTTCTCGGTGAGCACGCTCTCGAGCGGCGACGATCACTTCTTCCATTTCAGGTTCGCCCAAGAGATGCTGTCCCATGGCTTTTTCGGATCTTTCCAAGATTTCAAATCGATCTATTTTTCCCAGATGGCGCATGGCAATTCATATTTCATGTATTACAATTTCATCTTTTATGTCGTCGCCATCCCGTTCACCTTTATCACCCCTCTGTATCTAGGGATAAAGCTTTATGCCGTCTTGATTGCGGCAGCTGCGTTCACCTTGCTCTACTGGTGCCTTAAGAGGTTCGACATACGCTATCCGTTCGTATGGACTCTCGTCATCCTCTCGATCACTAGTACGGCATCGCTCTGGAGATTTTTTCTCTCAAGGCCGTATGCGCTCGCCCCATCCATCCTTCTGCTCCTTCTTTATTTCCTGTATCGCAAAAACCATGTCGGCGTCGCGATCGTGAGCTTTGCGTATCTTTTCTGGCACAGCTCGACGTTCTTTATGCCGATATGCGTTGCCGTTGCATATTACATAATCGAAAAGTTCTATCGGAACAAGGGCGACTGGAAGAACCTGGCGTGTGCAATCGGGGGGACAATGGCAGCGATCGGCGCCACTTACCTCGTTTCAGGCGGATTTCTCATCTTCATATGGCAGACGCTCGTGAAGATCTATTGGCAGACGATCTTGGGGCATGCCGTCAAAATATCAGAGGGGGGAGAGCTGTATCCGATCGATTTCTTCAATTTCATCCAGACAAACGCTCTTATCTTTGCCGCATTCGTGACAGCTTTGTCGGTAGATATATTCAGCTACGTGGCCTATAAGACGGGGCGGTCCCCTTCAGACGATTATTTTGCCGATGCGCCAGCGCCTCGGCGTCACCTTCAATCAACGGTGCTATTCCTGACGGCGGGGTTCTTCCTGGGGACGGTGGCGGTCAGCGGCAGATTCGGAGATTATTTCACGTTCTTTGCCGCGCTCTATATAGCATTATCGTTCGATTATGCTCGCAGGCTCGTCGTCATATCCGGCGGGTCGCTGATCCGGCAGAGCCTCGGCACCGGGCTTGCGATCGTTCTCGCCTATCTTTTTTTGAGCAATATGCTGTTTCTTCAACAAAGGATCGCCTACGGCCAATCGCCGCTCGAATTCTATCAAGTCGGATCGTGGCTGAAAGAGAATTCGAAGCCTGGCGACATAGTGTTCGAGGCTAATTGGAGCTGGTTCCCGCAGCTGTACTATTGGAGCCCGGATGATTATTACAGCGCCGGTCTTGAGCCAAGGTTCATGTATGATTACAACCCAGCGCTTTATTGGGAATCAGTTCACATCGCGCAAGATGGTTATGTGTGCGCCCAGCAGGAATGCCCTGACCTCGAAGCCGCCCGTTCCAAAGCTTTATCAGGAGCGACGACTACTTTGGAGTGGGCCAAGCGCCAAGGTGATGCCATAGCGTCCGCGCTACGGAATGACTTCCACGCCTCGTATATAGTTTCTTCGAAGGATTATCGCTTTTTCGATTACATTCTTTCCAATAACTCCCATTTCAAACTGGGCCTGTATAATGACCAATTCGGCAATGAGGTATTCACAGTGTCTACCAGTTCGGTCATAGCTATGCCTGATGCAAGGAACAGGAAATGACCGAGGCTGCTAAAGACATGTTCGGACGGATACATGCCCGCTTCAGCCGGGTAGTCAGGTTCGTGTCATCGGGAGCAGTCGGTGCCGCTATCGATCTCGGTTTGTTGTTCTTGTTCGTGCGCGTGATGGATGCGTGGTATCTGCCTTCCGCTGTGGTCGCATTCGTTCTCTCATACGCTGTCAGCTTTATATTGCAGAAGTTCTGGACATTCAGAGAGCGCTCGATGGAGCGCGCTCACGTCCAGGCCTCCTCCTATCTTCTGTTGGCCCTAGCGAATCTGGTCCTTAACACCCTGCTAATGTACGCTCTCGTTACCGGAATCGGTTTGGAATACCTCGCAGCCCAAATAATAGCCAGCGCCATCATAGCGGTCGAGAGTTACGCATTCTATAAGTTGATATTCAAAGTACCCGTTGCTTGACGTATCTGCTATAATTTAGCAATGAAAAAAGGCTTCACCCTCATCGAATTGCTCGTCGTCATCGCCATCATCGGCATATTGAGCTCGATCATATTGGTCAACCTCGCGTCGTCCCGCGCCAAAGCCAGGGATGCCCAGAGGGTGTCGGATATAGGGCAGATACAGCTGGCGCTCTCCCTTTATTACGACCGGTGCGGCCAGTATCCTCCTCCGCATTCGGGCAAGATCGACAGCACCGTGCTCGCCGAGAGCACGGGCTGCCCGAGCGGGAGCGGGATCAGCCTCCAGTCGTTCATATCGCAGATACCGATGTCTCCTGCCGGAGGGAGCCTGTCCGCGGCTCCTTACGACTATGTCGCCAACAGCTCCGACTCCGACTATGTCCTCCATTCTTCTTTGGAATATAGCAGCTCCGCCCAGGCGAACAGCTTCTCCGAGACGAGCCGCGCGTCCGCTCCGTATTCGTCGTGGGCTACCGGCTTCTCGTGCTATGACGCCGCCAGCCATCAGACGGAGTACTGCGTCACTTCACGATAGATGACCGATCTCGCCATCCCGCTCATCCTGGCGTTCTGCTTCGGGGCCGTCATCGGGAGCTTCCTGAATGTCGTATCGCTCCGCTTCAACACCGGCGTCGGCCTCGGCGGCCGGTCGAAATGCATGTCCTGCGGGAACCAGCTCTCCTGGAAGGAGCTCATACCGATCGCCAGCTTCATGGCCCAGAAGGGCGCCTGCAAGAAGTGCCGCGCCCGGATCTCGTGGCAGTATCCGCTGGTAGAATTCGCCGCCGGCGCCATATTCGTGCTCGTCATATACCGCTTCCCGCCGGCATCGTATCTCGCCGCGCTGACGACCTTCATATATCTCACGGCCACCAGCCTGCTCCTGGTCATCGCCGCCTATGACGTGAAGCATAAGATCATCCCCGACCGCTTCGTCTGGGCGTTCGACGCCCTCGCTCTGGCGAGCGTATTCGTGGGAGGCCAGTCATGGCTGCACGCGCCGCATTGGTGGACTCTGGCGGCCGGCCCGCTCCTGGCTCTGCCGTTCGCCCTGCTCTGGCTGGTCTCCAAAGGCTCGTGGATGGGATTAGGCGACGCCAAGCTCGTCCTCGGCCTCGGGTGGCTCCTCGGCATGGATGGGGGAGCGAACGCGCTGGTCTGGGCTTTCTGGATAGGGGCTGCGGCCAGCGTGGCGTGGATGCTCGTCGTCCGCAAGCGCTTCAAGGCCAAGGCGGAAGTGCCCCTCGGCCCGTATCTCATCATCGGCTTCTACCTCGTCCTCCTCTTCGGCTGGCAGGCCATCGACCTGCGCATGCTGGCGCAGCTCTTTTGAGCTATAATGGAGGGGATGAATCGCGGCTTCACCCTCATCGAGCTCCTCGTATCGCTGGCCATATTCGCCCTGATGACCGCCCTCGTCGTGGCGAAGTTCGGCAATTTCAATCAGAGCACCCTCCTCACCGACACGGCGTATGACGTGGCCTTGGCCCTCCGCACGGCCCAGTCGTACGGGCTGTCCGTCAAGAATTCGACGGCGGGCAGCCCCGCATTCAGCTATCCGTACGGCATCGATTTCAACAGCACAGCGACCGGCGCAGCATGCGATTCGTACACGTCGACCGATCAGCTCTTCGTGCTCTTCGCCGATAAGGATTCGAATCACTTGTGCGGCTCGGGCGACCTGGGCATCAGCACGTATGCGCTCACCCGCGGGGCATACATCTCCTATCTCTGCGCGGGGAGCGATCAGGCGACATGCCATTCCAACCCGGCCATAACCTCTCTCGACATCTCATTCCAGAGGCCCAATCCCGAGGCGTCCATCTGCAGCAGCGGCTTCAACCCGGCCTGCAGCTATGCCTATGCCGAGATCACGGTCACGAGCAATGACAAGTCGAATAGCCGCACCATATCCGTCCGGCAGAACGGCCAGATAACCGTATTAAAATGAGCAGAGCGCACGCATACAAGGAGCGATCGAAGGGCTTTCGGACCAAGGGCGGCTTCACCCTCATCGAGATCGTCGTGTCGCTGGCCATATTCGCCATCGTGGCCATGGTCGCTTTGTCGGCATTGGTCAAGATCATGGACGCCAACAAGAAAGCTCAGACCATCCAGGACGCCGTGACCAGCTTGTCGTACGCCCTCGATTCCATGTCCCGCGAGCTCCGGACCGGGTCCGTCTATTACTGCCAGCCTCTCACGACGGTGTCGCTCTCGAGCCTCGCGTCCGGCGCGAGCGGCAACATCTCGTCGAGCTGCCAGTCGGGGCTCGATCCGTCGTCGAACGGGGCAGTCATCGCCTTCCTGTCTCCCGCTACCGCGACCAGAAGCGACGGCACGAAGTGCAGGCTCGTCTATGCCTATCTCCTGGCGCCGATCGTCTCGGGCGGGGCGACGACCTGGGAGCTCGAGAAGGCGGAGCAGCAGCCGAACCAGCAGTGCACCGACACGGTCTTCTATAACAGCCCGACCGACACCAATTTCGCCCCCATCGTCGACCCGTCTTCGGTCACGATCGACGGCTATTACGTGAAAGTGGCCCTGCCGTCGGGCTCGAAGTATCCGCTGGCCACTGTCGGCCTGAAAGGCTACGCCGGCGGGAGCGAGCAGACCAAGACGTATTTCTCCGTCCAGACCGCGGCGTCGCCGCGCATCCCATAAGCCATGAGAGCCATCCAACGACAGCGCGGATTCACCATCATCGAGACCCTCGTGGCCATCACGGTGCTCATGATCGCCATCGCCGGCCCCTTGGTGATCGCAAGCCAGGGCCTCTTCGGGGCGCAAGCCTCGAAGGACCAGATGATAGCGTCGTATCTCGCCGAAGACAGCATGGAGACGATCAAGAACATCAAGGACAACGATATCTTCCAGGAGATCGGGTGGGAATCCAACCCTTTGGGGTCCCCGGCCTCTTTCGGCGCCTGCATATCATCCAATCCTTGCGATATGGGCTCGCTCGACAGCCCTCAGATCATGAGCGGCGCCGATTCATATCCTCTCTATCTGACTGCCAACGGCTGGTACAGCCACAACGCCGCTTTGGGCGCTAAGACCCCTTTCAGTCGTTACTTCTACACTATCCAACAGCCGTTGAACGGGGGAGTGGATAATAACCAGCTGCAAGTCACGGTCGTCGTGTCATGGAATGAAGGCCCGACGCCGTACAGCGTGTCTCTATCAAGCCAGATAACCAATTCCACCCGCTGATACCATGAGAACCGATCTGCGCACAGCCCCGCTTCGCCCGAACCGCTCCGACGGGTATACGCTGCTCTTCGCGGTGCTTACGGCGGCTCTGGTCCTCGGGGTGGCGGTCTTCATCCTGGACGTCAGCCGCAAGCAGTATGAGCTGTCGGTCTCCGCCCGCGATTCCATGTATTCGTTCTATGCCGCGGATTCCGGCATCGAATGCGTCGCTGAATACGGCGGCACCAACAGCCCGAACGGCGATATCTACTCTTCGTCGACGCCGCCCGCGAGCGTGGCATGCGGGCTGTCCACCGTCACCTCTTTCCCGTGGACGCACGTCTCCGACTCTTCCCATGCGAAATATGCGAATGACACCTATAACAACGGGTATGACGAGACCACGTTCAACATAGGCTTCTCTGGCGGCACCTGCGCGGCGGTGACCATCGACGAATATTACGATTCGAGCCTCAACTATTACGACAACATCCTTTCCAGCGGGTACAACAAGTGCGTGGCCAACGGCGGAGCGGTGGCCGACCAGCCTGACACGTCCGACCCCACGATCGTCGAGCGCGCCCTTCAGCTGTCGCATACGACCGCTCCTTGACGGCGGCGCCGGAGCGCGCCGGAGCATGCCGCGGCCGCCGCGGCATGATATCCTTATGGCATGAAGGAACAGCCCCGCACCGCAGCGCCGAAAGGCACCGTCGAGCGCTTGGCCAAGCTCAAGGAGGCCATCGAGAGGTATCGCTACGAATATCACGTGCTCGACCGGTCGAGCATATCGCCGGAAGCGCTGGATTCCCTGAAGCGCGAGCTGACCGAGATCGAGGGCCGATATCCCGAGCTGGTGACGCCCGATTCGCCGTCCCAGCGGGTGGCCGGAGCGCCGCTGCCCGGGTTCCAGAAAGTCCGGCATGAGGTCCCGCAATGGTCCTTCAACGACGCTTTCACGCCGGAAGAGATGCGGGAGTTCGATGCCCGCGTCAAGCGCTTCCTGGGGCAGGCCGGGACCGGGCCAGGCGCCGCGGGCACGGGCGCGCCGGCTCCTACCTATACCTGCGAGCACAAGATCGACGGGCTGAAGATCGTCCTCACCTATGAGCGGGGCAGGCTCGTCAGGGCCGCTACGCGCGGCGACGGGACGGTCGGCGAGGACGTGACCGAGAACGTCAAGACCATCGAATCAGTGCCCCTCGCCCTCCGCGAGCCGGTCGACATCGTCGTGGAAGGGGAATGCTGGATGGCCAAGAGCACCCTCGAAGCCTTGAACAAGGAGCGCGCCGCCCACGGCGAAGAGGCGTTCGCCAATCCCCGCAATCTGGCCGCCGGCTCCATCCGCCAGCTCGACCCGAAAGTGGCGGCGTCGCGCCGGCTCGATTCGTTCATATACGACATCGCCCGGCTCGGCTCCGGCATCGCTTTCCCGCCGACCCAGCATGAGGAGCTCGAATATCTCCGCCGGCTCGGCTTCAAGGTCAACAGGCACTATAAGCATTGCGCTGACATCGAAGAAGCCATCGCCTATTGGCGGGAATGGCAGAAGAAGATGCCCAAGGAGGATTATTGGGCTGACGGCGTGGTGGTCAAGACGGACGAGCGCGCCTATCAGCTAGCCCTTGGCTATACCGGCAAAGCGCCGCGCTGGGGCATCGCCTTCAAATTCCCGGCCGCCCAGGTGACCACCGTGCTCGAAGACGTCGTCTTCCAGGTCGGGCGCATGGGGACGGTCACGCCGGTGGCGGTCCTCGCGCCGGTGTCCATCGCCGGGTCGACGGTCTCGCGGGCCACGCTGCATAACGAGGACGAGATCAAGCGCCTCGACGTCCGCATCGGCGACACCGTCGTGCTCCAGAAAGCGGGGGACGTCATCCCGGACATCGTGGCCGTCGTGCCGGAGCTCCGGCCCGCGGGGGCGCGGCCATTCGCCTGGCCTTCGCGGGTGGCGGCCTGCGGCGGCGACGGGCGGATCGAGCGCGTGCCCGGCGAAGCCGCCTGGCGCTGCGTTAGCCGCGATTCCTTCGAGCAGCAGCGGCGCAAGCTGCACTACTTCGCGTCGAAGCACTGCTTCGACATCGACGGCATGGGCCCCAAAGCCATCGACGCCCTTCTCGAGAGCGGCCTCATCGCGGGCCCCGCCGACATCTTCGACCTGAAGAAAGGCGACCTCATGGGACTCGACCGCTTCGCGGAGAAGTCGGCCGACAACCTCATCCGGGCTATCGACAAGGCCCGGACGGTGACCCCCGCGCGCTTCCTGGCGTCTCTCTCCATCCCGCAAGTCGGAGAAGAGACGTCGTACGACCTGGCCCGGCACTTCAAGACGGTCGAGGCGGTCATGGCGGCGTCGGAAGAGAGCTTGATGTCCGTCTATGGCGTAGGGGAGACGGTGGCACGGTCGCTCGCCGGCTGGTCCGCAGACCCGGCGAACAAGAAGCTCGTCAAAGGCCTGCTCAAGCGGGTGACGGTCGCCGAGGCCGAGCCTGCGGGCGAGGGAAGCCCGTCCGCGAGCAAGCTCGCCGGGCTGACGTTCGTCTTCACCGGGACGATGCCGACGCTCGACCGCGAAGAGGCGCAGTCCGCGGTCCGCCGGCTCGGCGGCGGCGTATCCGGCTCGGTCTCGAAGAAGACCTCGTATGTCGTGGCGGGCGCCGAAGCCGGCTCCAAGCTGGACAAGGCCCGGGCTCTCGGCGTGAACGTCATCGACGAGAAGGCGTTCCGCGCTTTGGCGGGCCTGTAGCCGCCGCCTGTGCCGTACGGCCGCCGTATGCTAGACTGGAACCGCCTATGATCACTGCCGCAGAACTCGAGCATCTCGCCGCCCTCGCCCGCATATCCCTCACGGACGGCGACAAGGAGTCGCTGGCCAAGGAATTCGACGCCATCCTCGGCTATGTCGACCAGCTCAAGAAAGCCGACGCCGCGCTCGATGCCGAAGGCCGCGTCGGGACGGTCAAGAACGTGGCGCGGCCCGACGAGGCCCGCCCCGTCTCAGCCGAGAGCCGCGAGCGCCTGCTCGCCGAAGCCCCCGACCGCGAGGGCGATTTCATCGCGGTCAAGAAGATCATCGCCCAGGATTGACGTCATGATCCCCGACCCGACCAAGCTCACCATACGGGACGCGCATGCCCAGCTGAAGGAGGGGGCTTTGACGTCCGCCGAGCTCGTCAAAGCCTGCCTCGACCGGATCGCCGAGCGGAACCCGCAGGTCAACGCCTATCTCGAAGTCTTCTCCGACGCCATGGACCAGGCCGCGGCGGCCGACGCCGCGATCGCCGCTGCCCGGAAAGCGGGGGGCGATTTCAGCCCGCTCCTTGGCATCCCGTGCGCCATCAAGGACAATATCCTCATCGAAGGGCGCACGGCGAGCGCCGCTTCCAAGATGCTGGAAGGCTATCGGGCGGCGTATGACGCCGTCGCCATCGCCAAGCTCAAAGCGGCGGGAGCCGTCTTCCTCGGCCGTACCAATATGGACGAATTCGCCATGGGCGGCTCCACCGAGAATTCCGCGTTCGGCCCGACCCGCAACCCGCACGACCTCGAGCGGGTCGCCGGCGGGTCGTCGGGCGGATCGGCCGCTGCGGTGGCCATGGACGGGGCGCTCTTCGCCCTCGGCTCGGACACCGGCGGCTCCATCCGCCAGCCGGCGAGCTTCTGCGGCGTGGTCGGCCTCAAGCCGACGTACGGAGCGGTCTCGCGCTACGGCGTCATCGCCATGGGATCGTCGCTCGACCAGATCGGCCCTATCGCCAGGACGGTCTCCGACGCGGAGACGGTCTTCGAGGCCATCCGCGGAGACGCCGGGGCCGCCGAAGGGATGCGCGGCGACGGGACGGCCTTTCCCGACGGAGCGTATCGGCCGGCGCGCGTCGGCGGCGCCAAGCCGGTCATCGGCGTGCCGCGCCATTTCCTCGGCGGAGACGGGGTCGACCCGGCGGTGCTCGCGGCGTTCGACGCCGCCCTGGATTCCTTCCGGGCCAAAGGGTACGAAGTCAAAGACGTCGCCCTCCCGAACGTCTCCTATGCCTTGCCGGTCTATTACGTCCTCATGCCGGCGGAAGTCTCTTCGAACATGGCCCGCTTCGACGGCATGCGCTTCGGCTTGCACAAGGACGGAGCCGACGGCATCGGCGACTATTTCGAGAGCCGCAGGGCCGGCCTGGGAAGGGAGGTCATCCGCAGGATCCTCCTCGGCACCTACGTCCTCTCGACAGGCTACCATGACGCCTACTACAACCGCGCCGGCGCCGTCCGCCGCATGATCGCCGCCGACTTCGCCGCGGCGTTCGAGACGGTCGACCTCATCGCCACGCCGACCGCCCCGTCGCCCGCCTTCAAGGTCGGGGAGAAAGCTTCCGACCCGGTGGCCATGTATCTCGAGGACATCTTCACCGTCACCGCCAATCTGACCGGCATGCCAGCCCTTTCCGTGCCGTGTGGGGACGCTCCCGCCGACCCGTCCCGCGGCCGGCCCGTCCCTCTGCCCGTCGGCATCCAGCTCGCCGCGCGGCACGGCGACGAGCGCGCCTTGTTCGAGGCGGGCAAGGATCTTCGGGGTGAGGTACAATAGAGCCGTCGGGCCGCACCGGCCCTTCCCATACCGTGGACGACAAGAAGAAGAAAACCGCAGAAGCAGTAGGAGGGACCGCCGCCATCGCGGCTCTCGCCGTGGTGGTCGCCTCGTGGCATCAGATCGTCGCGTACCTCTCGTCCCTTTCCGCGCCCTTGCGCGCCCCTCTCGAGAAGCTCGACTGGGCCCATTTCCTGGCGAACGTCGACGCCACCATATACTTCATGATCGGCCTTTCCATCCCGATCTCGCTCTTCTTCCTCATCGGCATCATCTACTGCGTCGAGCGCCTCAAGGTCATCAGGAAGAAAGAGGCCGAGAAGCACGACGTGAAGGTCGAGCCGGCCTTCGAAGCGGCCAAAGGCGGGGGGGACCGCGACCTTGCGGCCCATTGGGAAAAAGTCCAGAGCATGCTGGGCTCCCAGAACCCGAATGACTGGAAGCAGGCCATCCTCGAAGCCGATACCATGCTCGACATGATCCTCGACGGCCTCGGCTATCGCGGCGAATCGATCGGCGAGAAGCTGAAGCGGGCCGAGCCGGGGGAGTTCAAGGCGGTCCAGGACGCGTGGGACGCCCATAAGGTCAGGAACCAGATCGCCCACGAGGCGGGCTTCCAGCTCACCCATCACGAAGCTAACGAGACCATCCAGCGCTATCGGAGGGTCTTCGAGGAGTTCTACTATATCTGACGCGCCCGGCGCGCGCCGGTCCGGCCATGCATGAAAAAGCCGCGACAGCTCGTGTCGCGGCGGGTCCTTTCGTGAGGGCCGCAGGCCTATATCGATTCCCAGGCCATGATCTTGGCGCCGTCGTTGGATAGCCGGAGGCGGATGCCTTCGCACTCGCCGAACGCCATATCGACGAAGTTCGGCTGCCCGCAGAAGGCTGCGCCGAGCGCCGGCACCAGCGGCCCGTGGCCGACGATGAGGGCATCCGTCCATTCCCGGCTTTGTAGGGCTCCGGCGATCGCCGCGTGCGCCTCGCGGGCGATGCCCATGATGGCGTCTTCGCCTCCATGAGCGAAATACTCGCGAAGCGGGACGTAGCCCAGCTCATCGAGCAAGCGCTCCATCATCTGCACCCGCGGATCTTCATCGGGAGGATAGAGAGACGATACGACGATCGTCTCGTCGGCGCTGTCGGGCTCCGCCACGATGGCGGCGGTCTCTCGTCCCCGCGAAAGAGGGGAGTGGAAGATGAAGTCGTAGGACACGTCCCCGAGCTTCCGACGGCGCTCTTCCGCCTGTCGGCGCCCGGCGACCGTCAACGGGTGGATCCGATGATTCGGGAAATCGCTGGCCGCCTGGGCCGAGCGCACGATGACTACCGTCTTGATCCGGACGCTCGGGCGCCCAGGGCGCTGGTCTTTGATATCTGCATGAAGGCTCATGGGCCCTCCTTTCATAGGGTTAAGGGTTTGATTTGAACAGACAAAGGCGATGCCAATGTGCCGCCTTCTATTTTTTAGCACGCTTACGGAATAAGTCAAGGAATGAGCGGCCCCGCCGGCGCATACCTCTCTGCGGCCGGAAGAGATATACTGTATCCGTGACATTATCAGCATTCATCGAATATTCACGAACATGAAAAGCGCGGAGAAGATGCCCGGTGTCCGGCTCGAAGAAGAGAACGTCCTTGCGGCGGAAGCCGTCGCAGGGACGGAGGCGGAAAAAGCGCCGGAGGTCCCGGCCGTCCCCGAAGCGATGCCTTCCGAGCTCGAAGGGCCGCATGAGAAGCCCGAAGAAGCTGCCGAGGCGCCCAAGGAGGCCGTCGATCGGCAGGAGGGAGAGCGATCGCCGGAAGACGAGCAGCGCATAGCGCAGCTGCGGTCGGAATTAGCCGAAGGCGCCGAACGGTATGAGCAGGCGCAGAGAGCCAAGACGGTAGAATCGGTGTCGTCGCATTCGACGGAGAGGAAATATGTCAGGTGCGAAGCGTGCGGCGGCACGGGAAGGAAGTGGTTCTTCTTCCGCTGCGGCGTCTGCGGCGGAGGAGGGAGGGTCGTAGAGAGCGAGAAGACGACGCAGTCCGGCTCCGTCAAGCATGCGGTCTCCGGCGCCGAGGGATCGTCCGAGAAGAGCGGCTGATCCGCAAAAAAGCCGCCCGTTCCTGCGGCCGGCCTAGGAAAACCTCATGGGCGGTCATCATCGAGCGCGTCCCAGCACGCTTCGACGGTCCTGATGACGTCGAAACCGGTGAGCTCGGGCGGGAGATATATGATCATGACGCCCTGGTGCTTCTTCCTCGATCGCTTGCGCGACAGCTTCGACATCGTGATGCCGAAAGAATATGATCGCAGCCCCGAAGCGGTCTGCCGGGTCACTGTGAAGTCTTTTCCTTCATGATCCTCCTTCGAGAACGGGACGTGCCGGGTGAATCCTGCTATGAGGCCTCTCGAACGCATATATTCGAGTATCCTCTGGAAGTGGCGCTCAAGGCGCCTGCCTCCCCGCCCGTCATGATTGACTGTGCCACGCGCTGCAGATACTTCCCACCATTCTCTCGGCCCCCTGTCGTTCCGTCTGCTCTCGGAAGGGCTGGGGCCGGTGATGGAGATCACGGTCTGATATAGAAAAGAATCGTCATCGCTCATTATCCACCTCTTCCGGCAGTATATGGCGTCAGGCAGGGGAGGGCAAGACAGGTGGTATAATTCCTCCATGATCAAATGGAATGAGGTGACGTGGTATTCGATGGTCCTGGCCGTCGTTCTTGCTGTTGCCACTCTTTGTCTCGGGACATATATCGGCATCTCTTACAAGGAAACATATCCAGGGTCGGCAGGCATCTCTTATCTGCCGGATTTCCCTGCTTTCCTGTCAAAGGTCCCGATATCAGGCTGGAAGACGTATACAAGCGCATCGGGGTATGAGATCCTGTATCCCGCTGATATGTGGACCTATATCGTCTGTGCCGGCGGCGCGCAGACCGAGTTCTATGATTCATCGGGCTATGTACCGTCATGCGACGAGCCGCATACGATCGCCGAGCTGACCATTTCCGGTCCGAGCAATGTCACGGAGCCGTCCGGAGGAAGCAGGGCCAGGCTCGCCGAGGGCTTTACATTAGACGGCCTTCCGGCGGTCAGGTATAGCGATCTTCCGACTGGGCAGTCTGGGGATGATCTTGTCACGATGGTGGAGGTCTCCAAAGGGGGAAGACGCTTCGACATCAGTTTCGATACGATGACGGGCGAAAAAGCGATGACCACTTTCCACTTTATCTCCTCGACAGCCTCTGGGGCAGGCCAGCCGTCATCTAGCTCGCCTGATATATCTGCGTGGCGGCTGTTTGAAGGCCCGCAACAAAACGGGTTCCGTATGCGCATGCCTCCCGGGTGGGTCCAAGCTGTCGCAGCCCCGGCCGGCGGCCCGTGGTATTTTATGAGCACGTCATCCCCGCTCGTCCATGGCATAGGCCTTCCTGCGACGGGGAGCTGGATAGAAATAGCAAGAGGAATATGCAATGATCACGCGACGAGCTTCGTCGAGAAACACAGCCCCGATGTTTTTGAGGAGACCCTATGCCGGAATGGCTTCCAGATCGCTCTCGGCGTATGGGCCAACGATCCGCAACGGCTAGCCGACGAGCAGCTCTTGGAAGATATCGCAGCCACGTTTCAGCCTCTATGATGTGGCGGAGATTCATGTTGCACAGGTGAGACGGGATTGGCACCAGATAATTATGGAAATTCTGATTTTGTATGAACTAGCCAAGGATGTATAACGCGGTATAATTATCCGCATGGAGATATTCTCTGTTCAGTCCACGCCCCCTTCGTTCCTGCCGGTCTCTGATATTCAACCAAATCCGACTACAAATAAGTCTGCAAGATTGATCAACATCTTTAGATTTTTGCTCATCCTATCCTTGATAGGCTGGGGGTTCTTCGTCTTTGAAAATATATTCGGATTGGCGATCTTAACCACACAAGGTACAACTGGTCTAGTGTATTGGGCAGCTACATGGAATCCATATCTTACTAAACTAGTCATCTCTTTCTCCGTTTTGACTCTGGTGATTCTTTTAATGAATCTCGTTTTTTGGAAAAAGATTGTTGCTCCAAAGCTCTCGCTTCTTGTCTGGTTAAACCCATTGTTAATAGTCATTGGCGCTTATATCATTGGCACACAATATCCTTCACTTGCTACAAATCCTTCCACATATCTTGTATTTGATATATTTCAAGCCTGTGTGGCTGTAGTCTCAATCTTATTTCAGTCTTTTATCTATTACAGATTTGAAAGAGCCCGTGCAGGTATATTTGGTGGCAGTACAACATTCTCTAAAGTGTTTATCTCAACACTCCTAATTTTAACCGCCTGTGTCAGCGCATGGTCATATATCTACGCCCAATCATTGAAATCTACAAGCTCAAGCGGATTGACTGGTATATCTACAGCACTGATTGATATATCAACCTGGCAGTCATATTCAAATACAGAATTAGGTTATAGCATTAAATATCCTCCGCTCAATGATTCTTATACACAGAACCAACCGACAGAGGTCCTAATATACGGAGATCCTCAAGAGGTCGGTTTTCCATATACGCTTCCTAATGCTAGTGGAGATATTGCTCTGGATAAATACAATCCAAGTGACTGCAAGCAGATATATTCAAAAGTGAATCCTTCTATGAAAACGATCTCGATAGGGCCAACATCGTATTACTATAGCGATACAGGTCCCGAAGGTGCAATAACAGTTGGAGGATTCCTGTTCGAAGCTGGTTATTTGACTGCACAGAACAGCTTCTCTGATGGCAGTTGCCTGTTATTGAAATTGACAGCTGGAACCCAGGCTTCGTCGTCAACTCTAGGAGTCATGACAAAGCAACAGATGCAATCACAGATCGATATTGCATATGCAATGCTCAGTAGCCTATCGCTGTCGCCGACAACGACAACAGCGATAATCAAGCCTCTCGGTGATTATGCTACCTCGGCCAATATCGTTCCCATAGGAGCCAATCGTATATACCGTGATACCCATTCATATGTAGGCGTATGTGCCAATTCGGCGGGTCTTTTCAAGACTGTCACCGATCAAACGCCAGTATGTCGTGACAGTACGAACGCATATATAGATTATGTCTTTATAAGCAATTCCTACGGCTATATCTGCGTGGATACATCCGGGACATCCGTGCTCATAAAACAAGCTCCGACGGGGTTCTCGTGCAATCTCGTAAAGACTGCCGTACCGGAGGCTGCTAATTCGAGCGTTTCAGTCCCAAGTAATTCACCGGCTCTAAGTGTAGACCAAATATCGGCGTGGCAAGGTCAACTCGACTGCGGAAGTCAGACCTACCCTGATTCTCAGACAGCCTCAAATGCATTGGCCAATTCCGTTTGCTTTGATACAAGATTTAAGATGTGCAAACCGGCAACTATTACCGGTATCGTAGGAGACAAGATAAGCACCAATGCAGTGATTGGCCCGCAAGGGAATCAATGCGAAGTCACTCTTGACTTCTCGGGTCCTTCAGGGAGCGCCGGTTGGACATGCCTCTTCGACCCGACGCAACCATTTTCCACTTCAAACGATTCGGTAGGAAAATACTGTAAACCAAGTAATTAGTTATTTCTCATATGATGATTTGTGTTTCGAGCCTCCGCTCTTACATCGTACGGGATTCGTACCATGAAAATGAACGGTGCCAGGTCTAACCTGCGGTCATGTGTTTTTCGCCTCTTACGCAGAAAACGGCGGCTCTAAAACTATGGTTCCAAAACGGTCAGGCTGGTTGCGGGGGCCGGAATCGAACCGGCAATTTTCAGGTTATGAGCCTGACGGGTTACCGTTACCCTACCCCGCGATGGTGTCTCCCCATTTTGCCATATTGGAACCCATTGTGCAAGCTCTGCTTTTATGCGATATTACCTCGTGACGCCGGTGTAGCTCAGGCAGTTAGAGCGAGGGACTCATAAGCCCTAGGTCGCAGGTGCAAGTCCTGCCGCCGGCACACTTTGTTTTTCGCCGGATTTCTGGTACATTGATGTCCGTGCCTGTTTGCGCCCGTAGTTCAGCTGGCTAGAACGCTCCCCTGTCACGGGAGAGGTCGTGGGTTCGAGTCCCATCGGGCGCGCCGTTCGTTGCAATATGCCGATGTAGCTCAGCTGGTAGAGCATTCCCATGGTAAGGGAAAGGTCCCCGGTTCAATCCCGGGCATCGGCTCCGTATCGTCGCAGCCGCGGGAGCGGCGCATGCCACCTTAGCTCAGTTGGTAGAGCATCCCCTTCGTAAGGGGAGGGTCCCCGGTTCAAGCCCGGGAGGTGGCTCAAGGGAAGGGGGAAAGCATGAAGTATTAAGTATTAAGTATGAAGTATAAAGTATGAAGTATAAAGTATGAAGTATGGAGTATGAGGTATAAAGCATGATGCCGACGGACAAAACTGACATACAGAAGAAGATCGCCGAGCTCGAAGCCGCCATGGGCGCCGCCGATTTTTGGTCGGACAAAGCCCGCGCCCAAGCGTCCATCAGGGAGCTCCAGGAGCTCAAAGCCGCCCTCGAAGGGGTCGGCAAATACGACAAGGGCGACGCCATCCTCTCTATCCTCTCGGGCGCCGGAGGCGACGATGCCGAGGACTTCTCGGCCATGCTGCTCAAGATGTACCGGAAATACTGCGAAGGGAAGGGGTGGGGATGGGACGTCGTCCATTCCAACGAGAACGACCACGGCGGCTATCGCAACGTGACCGTCGAAGTGTCGGGGAAGGGCGGCGGGCCCGGCGGCCTCGGCCCGTACGGCACCCTCAAGAACGAGTCGGGCGTCCACCGCCTCGTCCGCATATCGCCGTTCAATTCCAACCAGAAGCGCCAGACCTCGTTCTCCATGGTCGAGGTCATCCCGAGGTTCGAGACCGCGTCCGAGAAGGACATCGTCATACCCGATTCCGACATCGAAGTCTCGATCGCCAAATCGGGCGGCCCCGGCGGCCAGAACGTCAACAAGCGCATGACCGCCGTGCGCCTCCTCCATACGCCGACCGGCATATCCGTGCACGTGACCTCCGAGCGCTCGCTGGAGCAGAACCGCCAGAAAGCCTTCGACATCATCCGGGCCAAGCTCTGGAAGCACCAGGAAGACGAGCGCAAGGCCAAGGAGAAGGGCATGCAGATATCCTCCACCACCTCCATCGAATGGGGCAACCAGATCCGCTCGTATGTCCTCCATCCGTATAAGATGGTCAAAGACCACCGCACCGACGTCGAGAGTTCCCAGCCCGACAAGGTCCTCGAAGGCGAGCTGGACGAGTTCATCGAGGCCGAGAAAGCCCTCTAAGCGCAGCAGGGATATGGCCTGAGGGACACTTCGCAGGAATTTGCCAGCAGGAAAATTCCGAGACGTAGCGCGAGCCCAGCAGGGCTCGGCGCGCGTCCCTCAGGGCATATCACTGCTGTGCTATAATGGGATTCACATGATCTATTACGACAAGGTCAGCAAGGTCTATCCCGACTCCACCGTCGCTCTCGACGGCGTCAGCTTCAGCGTCGAGCCCAAGGAATTCGTCACCATCGTCGGCCAGAGCGGCGCCGGCAAGTCCACCCTCATGAAGCTGCTCATCGCCGAGGACCGGCCCACTTCCGGGTCCGTCTTCTTCGAGTCGTCGAACATCCATCGCATGAACAAGAAGGAGACCAGCCGCTTGCGCCGCCGCATCGGCACCGTCTTCCAGGACTATCGCCTCATCCCCGGCAAGACCGTCTACGAGAACATCGCCTTCGCCATGGAAGCGTCGGGCCGCACCGACGGGGAAGTGGCGGCCGACGTGCCGCACGTCCTCGAGCTGGTCGACCTTGGCCATAAGATATGGAATTTCCCCGGCGAGCTCTCCGGCGGCGAGCGCCAGCGGGTGGCCATCGCCCGCGCCATCGTCACCCAACCCGACGTCATCCTGGCCGACGAGCCGACGGGCAACCTCGACCCGGCCAACACCTACGAGATCATCCGCATCCTGCGCAAGATCAACGAGCTCGGCCGGACGGTCATCCTGACCACCCATAACAAAGGGGTCGTGGACGAAGTGGGCGGCAGGGTCATCACCATGGAGAAGGGCAAGATCGTCAGGGATGCCAAAGACGGCAAATACATCTTATAATGTGACATCGCATGATATTCACCACCTTTAAAAGAGTCGTGCGCACCGGTTTCGTCAATTTCTGGCGGAACGGCTTCCTGTCCTTCGCGGCCATCGTGGTCATCACCCTGTCCCTCATCTCCGTCGGCTGCCTCATATTCGCGGGAGCCATCGGCGGCTCGCTCATCGCCCAGGTGAAGGACCAGGTGGACATCAACGTATATTTCACCCTTTCCGCCCAGGAAGCGGACATCTTGGCTTTCCAGAAGGAGATCGACGCCCTGCCCGAAGTGGCTTCGACCACCTATGTCTCCCAGGACCAGGCCCTGGCTTCGTTCCAGCAGAGATGGCAGGATAACGCCCTCATCATGCAAGGCCTCCAGGAGCTCGGCAGCAATCCTTTCCCGGCGGCGCTGACCATCAAAGCCAAGGAGCCGAGCCAGTACGGCGGCATCGCCGACTTCCTGACGAGCAAAGCCCCGACCGATTCGACGGGCGCGCCCATCATCGACAAGGTGAACTACCAGGAGAACCAGCTCATCATCGACCGCTTGAGCCGCATCATCCCGACGGTCGAGCAGGGCGGGGCGGCCATCGCCCTCCTTCTCGCCCTGGCGGCGGTCGTGGTGGTCTTCAACACCATCCGCCTCATCACGTATTCCGTCCGCGACGAGATCGCCGTCATGAAGCTCGTCGGCGCGTCCAATGTCTATGTCCGCGGCCCGCTGGTGGTGTCGGGGATCATGTACGGCATCGTCTCCGCCGTCATCGCCCTGGCCCTCATGGCGGCCCTGTCGTACTGGAGCGACACCCTCATACTGCGCCTGGCCGGCGTGGACGTGGCCTCCAATTTCTCCTTCGCCGTGAACATCTTCTCGGACTATTTCTCCCGCAACTTCGCCCAGCTCTTCGCGGCCATCATGGGCGCCGGCATCCTGCTCGGGGGCCTCTCCAGCTACATCGCCGCCCGCCGGTACCTGCGGGTATAGGGCATATGCGGATATAAAAAAGCGCCACGTCCGCGAAGGGCGTGGCGCTGATGCGTGGCGATAGGGAGCGGCTAAGGGCTCCCGCGCAGATAGGCCCGGTAGGGAGCGGCGGCCTTGCTGTCCGGTTCGACCTTCTCCCATTCGAAGACGAGCGTGCATCCGTTATGCTCCGTGCGGTAGCTCTTCTTGCGAAGCGCTTTCGGGAGCTGGCAGATGAAGTGGTTCGTGATGCGAAAGGACGAGAGGTACGGGTACGCCTGCTTGCCTGCGAAGAGGCGGGAGTCTCCCGACTTCCTCTCCAAGAAGAAGAGGCTGAAGCCGCCTGCGATGCCGAGCTCTTCGCGCATCCCCCTCCGAGCGGTCTCTTCGGGAGACTCGTTCAAGCGCTTCTTCCGGCTCAAGCTTTCCGCCCGGTGGACGGGCTTGATGCCGCCTCCCGGCAGCTCGTGGCCCCGTTCGCGCAGATGGAGCAGGGAACGCCCCTGCGGCAGCCATATATCGACGACCGAGCGCTCCGTCACGCGGACGAGGCACCCCTTCACCATATGGAGAAAGGATTCGCCCATCTTTATCTCCTCCATCAGATCTGAGACGCTTTTGGCGCCGGCAGACCCCCATCTATCGACGGGGATCCCTCCGAAGCGCGTGAGGACCCATCTCAAGTCGTCCTCATTGCTTATTTCGAGGTACTTCGTTTCATTCATAGTTCGTATTTCTAGGATCGCATGACCCGGCGGAACCATACCATATATTCTTGATATTTTCAATACCTCGCGTCCGGCGCGCTATGCTAGGATGTCCCCATGGCACGGAAGCAGCCCCGAACGCCTGCTCGGATGAAGACGGAAGCGAGACGGTCGCGGAAGGCTTCGGCTCCCCACAAATACATATTCGTCATCGGCGGCGTCATGTCCGGCGTAGGGAAAGGCATCGCCACCTCCTCCATCGGCACCATCCTCTCCGCCAAAGGCCTGGCGGTCAACCTGGTCAAAGTCGACCCATATCTGAACGTCGACGCCGGCACCATGAACCCGACCGAGCACGGCGAGGTCTTCGTGCTCGACAGCGGCCTGGAGACGGACCAGGACATGGGCAATTACGAGCGCTTCCTCAACCGGGACCTGACCGGCGCCGACTACATGACGAGCGGCATGGTCTATAAGGCGGTCATCGACAAAGAGCGCGCCCTCCAGTACGGCGGGCGCTTCGTCGACGCCGACCACGTGCGCGAGGAGATCGTGGAGCGGATCGAGCGGAGCGCCCGGCTCAACAAGTCCGACATCACGGTGGTGGAGATCGGCGGGACGATCGGCGACTACCAGAACGTCATGTTCATCGAGGCGGCCCGCGTCCTCAAGATCCGCCATCCGCGCGACGTCACCTTCGTGCTCGTCTCGTACCTGCCGGTGCCCGGCTCGATCGGCGAGATGAAGTCTAAGCCGACCCAGAACGCCTCCAAGCAGCTCAACGCCCACGGCGTCCAGGCCGATTTCATCATCGCCCGCGGCCCGCACCCCATCGACCAGAAGCGCAAGGAGAAGATCGCCTTCACCTGCAACATCATCCCGTCGCACGTCATATCGGCCCCGGACATCGAGAGCGTCTATGACGTGCCGGTCAACTTCGAGAAGGACCGCCTCGGCGACCTCCTGATCCAGGCCCTGGACATGCCGCCCCGGAAGACGTCGGCCTCCTTCGGCGTCTGGAAGAAGCTCGCCGCCGGCATCAAGGACGGCCGCCGCCGGGTGGTCAAGATCGGCGTGGTCGGGAAGTATTTCAACACCGGCGACTTCATCCTGTCCGACTCGTACCTCTCCGTCCTCCAGGCGGTCAGATATTCCGCGTACGCCCTCGGCGTGAAAGCGGAGATCGAGACGGTCAACGCCCGCGACTTCGAGGCGGCCGCGCCCGATTTCAGCGCCCTCGACGCCTTCGACGGCATCATCGTGCCCGGCGGCTTCGGCAGCTCCGGCATCGACGGCAAGCTCGCCGTCATCAGGCACGCCCGCGAGCGGGGGATACCGTACTTCGGCCTCTGCTACGGCATGCAGCTCATGACCGTCGAATACGCCCGCGACGTCCTCGGCCTGGCCGGCGCCCACACCACGGAGATCGACCCGAACGCGCCCCATCCGGTGATCGACGTCATGCCCGACCAGAAGGAGAAGATCGCCCGGGGCGACATGGGCGGCACGATGCGTCTGGGGGCGTATCCGGCCCGCCTCATGAAGGGCACCATCGCCCAGGACGCCTATTCCTGCTTCGACGGCAAGAGGCTGCCGAAGCCCACCGTGTCCATCCGGGAGCGCCACCGCCATCGCTACGAGGTCAACCCCAAGTACGTCGAGCGCCTCGAGCGGGCCGGCCTGGTCTTCTCGGGCAGGTCGCCCGACGGCACCCTCATGGAGATCGCCGAATTGCCGCGCGACAAGCACCCCTTCTTCCTCGGCACCCAATTCCATCCCGAATTCCTGGCCCGCCCCCTCATGCCGCACCCGCTCTTCAACGCTTTCGTGGAGGCCGCGAAGGACCGCGAGCTGGCCCGGGCCAAACAAGCCTCCAAATAGGCGGCGGGGGAGCGCGCCCGCGCCCCGGCCGGGCGGCCGTCAAAAAAACCCGCTGCATGCGCATGCAGCGGGCGTATCTCGTCTTCCGTTCACCGGCGATGGCGGTCCACGGCGGGGCGCCACAGGCACGTGACCGCATGCCCGTCGCGCCGGAGCGCCAGCGTCTCCCGGTATCGGTGCGGCTCCAGGAAGCAGAGCACCGGGTAGCGGTAAGTGACTTGGCCGAGGGCGCCGAACGCGGGGAACAGGCGATCGGCCGGGTCGGCAGGGCGCGCTTCCGCCGATGCCGGGCAGAGCTCCAGATGGTAGTCGGAGCCTATGGCGAACCCGAGCGCGTCGAGGCCGCGTATGGCCGCTTCCCGGACCGTCTCGTTCCGTTCCGGCACGGCTTCGAAGAGCCTGTCGCGGCTCCCGTCTGTCAGGCAGGGCTCATAGAGCTCGAGCCAGTCCTTGTGATGGCACTGGATGGAGATCG
Organism: Patescibacteria group bacterium; assembly: GCA_028865095.1. Lineage (GTDB taxonomy): Bacteria > Patescibacteriota > Minisyncoccia > Phycocordibacterales > PALSA-1337 > C7867-002. The sequence goes on from JAGWLA010000001.1 coordinate 164,368, forward strand.
GGACGATCGCCACATGAAGGGTGAGCGCGCAGCCGTCGCGCCGCAGCTCCGCCATGTCGAAATGCAGGAGATGGGCGAGGCGGTAGAAGGCGCCGCTCGACGCTCCATCGCTGTCATCGACGGGGATGGAGAGCCCGCACGCGCGGAAAGCACCGCTGATGTCGCTCTTCGACGAGCCTGGGCCGAGGACCTGCGCCGTGGCCGAGTCGCGGAATGCCGGACGGATATCTCCCGTCTCGTGAGGGATGTGTCGGAACATTGGTTTTCCTTTCTCAAAGAGGTTTCGTTTCCCTATGCCCTGGGTTGAGTTATAGCTCTATTTGCGCTATCCTGCAATCCACAGTTTCCTACCTTGCGGGATCGTCTAATGGTAGGACAACGGACTCTGAATCCGTTTATCTTGGTTCGAATCCAAGTCCCGCAGCCAACACATGCACCCTGACCGGAGAGGGTCAATGAACCGATTTTGGTTCTAGACCAAGACCTGTTGATGTGTAAACTATAATCATGACTATCATATGGAAAGATTTTTCATCGTGGGATGGTATTGTCCGTACCACTATCACACCCGCTAGTGTTTTAGAAGTTATATCAAAAATGAAGCGAGCAGGGGAAGGTGGCTATGTCCAAGATGATCCCGGATGGCTTCATCCCCTAGAAAACCATCTCGGATATCCAATCAAAGATGCAATAAATAATCTGGCGAATGCGTTAGAAAGAGAAAATATCCGTGTATATCATGGTTGCCGTCCGATAGACATTAGCTCATACCTGTCAAAAGGTTTGAAAGTTCATAGACGTAATGAATTGATCAGTGAGCTCAGGAAGATGGTCATGTCTGATACAAGATTGTCTCGATTTGATTTAGATGGACGAATCGGTGAGGTCAAAAAATCATACGATAATGGCAAACTTTTCCTCGTGTTTGATGATCGATACATGATTGAATATGCAGGGCACTATCTGATATATGGTGGCGAATACATAGCAAATGTGCTCAGAGATCATTTGGAAGTTTTGCTCGAAAAAGGGACACCGACGATAATCACTGTTGATTTGCCTGGCCGTATGATATCTAGACCAATCCTTGAAGGATTTGCTAAAGATCTTCTTACAGAGTGGACAAGACAAGTAATAAATGAGCCAAAGTCAGTCCACATGAGAGACTGTGGTGTTGAGCTTGAATCTGATCTGGATCCGAAATATATAGTTGGTCATGAACATCCGCTGGTTATAAAAGACCCATGGAATTCTCGTCAGGAATATATTGTTGAGAATAATTGTTGTAGGACTACTCCTCAAGCATAATTTCCTTGTCTTTCATTACGATCTTGCTCCTGAGCGACTCAAGTATGTGTCGTTTCTCCTCAACCGTTCCTTCTCGTAGGATATACTTCACATACTCTTTCGGATCGGCATTCCTCGACCTCAGCTTCTGTCCTGCTCCTAGTACACTCTCTTGAAACTTCTGGAATCTATCTATCTCCGCCTTGAGCTTCTTCTTGATACCGATCTTGTCGAGATTGATGCCATCGATCATGTTCTCTAGCTGTTTTACGAGTTCCTCCTCGCGCAGGGAAGCATTCTTGCATTCTTTGTCATTGAATCTGGTGCAGGTGTAGTAGACATACCTATTTGTACCGCCTTTGGCCAGCTTCTTGAACTTCTCGTCGGCGGTGATGCCGGAATTGCAGTAGCCACATCGCATGAGCTTGGTGAAGGCGAACTCTTTCTTTTCGCCAGTCCTATCTTTGTTGATATCGAGCTTTTGCTGAACCTTGTCGAAGAGCTCCTTGGATATGAGCGGTTCATGCCGGCCCTGATACCATGATTCGCTGCCTTTCGGGTATTCGAATCTGCCATAGTAGAAGTGATTGCGCAGGATGATGTATATATTGCTCAATGTGAGTAACTTGCCACGCTGCACCCTGAAGTCTATCTCCTTGAGCCAGTAGAAGAGCTTTCGCCCGCTCCAGCCGTCATCTGCAACCTTCTCGAATATTTTCTTCACGATCGGTGCTCGCTTGGGATCGGTGTATATGATCCCTTTTTCACCAACGAGCTTGCTGTTCAGGTATCCTGTCGGTGCCGGTGCAGGCCAGAGCCCCATCTCACAGCGGATCTTTAGCCCACGCTTCACATTAACGCTCTTGTTGTCGTTCTCCAGCTTAGCTTGGCTTCCCAATATCATGAGGAGGAACTTCTCATTGGGGTTATTGGTAAATCGCTGACTGAATGTCCTGATCTCTTTCAGTTTCCCTTGATCCATGAGGTCGACGATGGATCCTAAGTCTCCGGCGTTGCGGCTTACTCTATCTGGATGCCAGACGAGGATTGCATTAAATTTTCCATCCTTGATATCGGCGACCATCTCATTGAACTTCGGTCTTTGCCCGGTATCTTTGGCTGAATGCGCTTCACGCTTGGTATCGACTACGTTCAAGCCTTCTCGTGTCGCGAGAGCGAGCATCTCGTTTATCTGCGCATCTATCGACAATGCTTGGCGTTCATCTGATTCCGATGATTTTCTGGCATAGAGGCAATATGACAGGGTAGTTGCGATCTGAGGCTGCCTACCGCCTAGATCTACCCGTGAGGTTGCTTGTTGCATGATATGTGCCTGTTAGCTGGCATACATCAATCAATGCCGCCACCGGTCCTAAGAGTCCAGGAGGGGTAAGTTGGTAACAATTTTTCCAAAACGGCTTTATTTCTAGCCATTTCTATGGTAGAATTTTTCTTAACTATGGCCACCCTAAACTGGATCGGTAAAGAAGCTGTTGCAAACCACGACAAAGAGGTTCCTTTTAAGTTGTTAGAGAAAGTTCCAAGTGCATCAGTTGGAAAGGAATCAAAAAATCTCGTAATTCATGGCGATAACCTTGAAGCACTGAAGGCCCTTATGCCTTTTTATCAAGGAAAGATAAAGTGTATCTATATTGATCCGCCATACAATACCGGAAACGAGGGATGGGTATATAACGATAAGGTAAATTCTCCCAAGATACGTGAATGGTTGTCTCAGGTTGTAAAATCAGATGACCTGACTAAGCACGATAAATGGTTGTGCATGATGCAACCAAGACTCAAATTGCTTAAGGAGCTACTTTCTGATGATGGTTTTATATTTGTAAGTATTGACGATCATGAACAGCAGTATTTATCCCATTTAATGAACGAAATGTTTGGTGAGGGAAATTTCGTTGCTAATTTCATATGGAATCACAGGAAGTCAAGCCAGAATGATATTGATATATCACTGTCGCATAATTACACCTTTTGTTATGCACGTAACAGATCAAAGTTTAAATTGAATCCTCTTGAAATTGATGGCAGCAAATTTTCTAACCCAGACAATGATCCAAGAGGTGACTGGGTAGCAGACCCTATGGATGCACCTGCTATTCGAGAAAATTTAATGTATCCAATTACCAACCCCAAAACAAAAAAAGTCTATTTGCCGCCACCTGGTAGGCATTGGAGGTTTTCAAAGGAGAAGTTCGAGCAAGCTATAAAGGATAATCGTATTTTATTTGGAAAGACAGGTAATTCTAAACCTCAATATAAGCGGTTTAAAAGCGAAGCGGTACTAAAAGGTACTAATGTTTTTACGATATGGGATGACGTAGGAACTGCAACTGAAGGGACACAAGAGCTCATGGATCTTTTTGATGGCAAAAAGGTTTTTGATACACCAAAACCCACTTCATTTATCAAGAAAATTCTCAAATTGGCCTCAGGAAAAGATTCGATTATCCTAGATTCCTTTGCAGGATCAGGAACTACAGCACATGCTATTTTAAGTCTAAATAGTGAAGAGAAGGGTTCAAATAGGAAGTTTATTCTTGTCGAAATGGAAGATAAAGTTGCCAGAGATATTACAGCAGCACGCGTTGAACGAGTTATAAAAAAGTATAATTTTGAAGATGGTTTTGAGTATTGTGAACTCGCTAAGCCTCTATTCGATAAGGCGGGACAAATAAATGAATCGTGCTCATATGAAGAGCTTGCTTCTTATATCTACTTCACTGAAACACAAACGAATATCGATAAGAAGGCGATTAAAAACCCATTCATTGGTGAAAGTCACGGTATATCGTATTACCTTGTCTATACTGGCAAAGGAAAAAATGAGATAAACCGCTCCTCGCTTTCTAAGTTGAAAATAGTTGGTCAAGCAGTTATATACGCGGATCGGTGTCTTGTCGATGAAGATGAACTTAAGGAAAAGGGAATTACATTCAAACAGATCCCGTACGAGATAAAAATATACTAACTACCATGAATCTTAAACGTTATCAAACAAACGCGATTGAAACGCTGGACAAATTCTTGGAACTTTCCAAGAAGATGAAACCTCGCCATGCTTTTAATGAGATTACTGAACAAGTTTACAATCATGAGTGGTTCAATGATGTCCCATTTGTCTGTATCCGTATTCCTACTGGTGGCGGTAAGACGCTCGTAGGATGTAAGTCTGTGGAGCGGATAATGAGCACTACGCTCCAGAATAAAATGGATACAGGTATAGTGATGTGGTTTGTACCATCCGATTCAATAAAAAAGCAAACGCTTGAGAAGTTTAGAGATCCGAAAGATTGGCATTATCAAATGCTTCATGAATCTTTTGGTGCAAAGATTCAGATTCTTTCAAACGAGGAAGCTCTTACTATTTCACTGGAAAACGTAAGAGATAATTTGTGCATAATTGTAGCGAGCCTTGATGCGTTTCGTAAGGACGCTTCCATACAGAAGAAATATAAGGTTTATAAGGAGAACGGTTCCTTGATGGGACACTTTGAGAATCTGAAGAATGATACCAATCTCGAAAAGGATTCAGATAATACGGTCATAAATTCTCTTGCAAACGTAATCCGCAAAAACAACCCACTCATCGTTATTGATGAAGGACATCATACTCAAACGGATCTCTCTGTACGTTTTTTGTCTGATCTGAAGCCAGCTTTTATCATCGAATTTACCGCCACTCCGCGTGACGGTAGTAATGTTCTTGTTAAGACTAGTGCTTCTGAATTAAAAGTCGAGGAAATGGTGAAGATTCCTATTGTCTTAGAAAGTCGTTCGCAGTGGGAACAGGTTGTTTTAGACGGTATCACGAAGCGTAATGAGCTTGAGAAGAATGCTAAAAAACTAAAAGGAGAATATGTTCGCCCGATCGCATTATTGCAGGCTCAACCTGTTAGTAAGACGAGATTAACTGTTACTGTTGAAGCCTTGAAGGAAATGCTCCTTAAGCACAAAATTCCTGAAGAGCAAATAAAGATAAAAATATCAGGATTAGATGAACTTGAGGGGATAGATCTTTTCGATAAGAAATGCGAGGTTCGTTATATTTTGACTGTAAATGCACTGGCAGAAGGTTGGGATTGTTCTTTTGCTTACGTGCTTATATCTGTCGCAAATCTAGGAGCGAAAATAGCGGTTGAACAGATCATCGGTAGAGTTATTCGTATGCCGCATGCACGACGAAAATCTGACGAATCTCTCAATAGGAGTTATGTGTTTGCTTCTGCCGCCAAATTTGATGAAGCCGCTTCAAAAGTTATCAAAGGGCTCGAAGATAATGGATACAGCAGGTCCGATTTTGTGCAAGCGAGTGGAGAAAAAGATTATAACGATCCACTAGAAGCTAAAAAAGCTGTTAAAAAAGATCTGAAGGTTCCAATAATGGCCATTGGTAAGGATAAACTCGCATTCGAGGATTTACTCAGTGAAAATTTTGAGTTGGCGAAGGAGGATCCGGATTTCGATTTTAAAATTCACTATGATCTCGATGGGCAGGCGACTATAGATATCACTGAAGATGACGAATGGCTACAGGGTAAACAGTTGTCATTGTCTTTTCAGTATTTGGAAGGTGAACATACAGTAGAAGAGTTGGCATCTTGGCTTGACAAAAAGTTACGTTTTCCAATGGTGAACCCTGCCGACAAACTTTCATTTATCGAAAAGGCTATACAAATACAGATCAAGAAGCATAAGCGCTCACTTCCTGAACTTTCAGTTAATCGCTACTTGTTAGCTGATCGTCTTGGTACAGTTATTACTGATCGTCTTGAGTCTCACGCCAGAAAAAACTTTGATAAGCTCATTTCATCCAAGAAAATATCGACCAGTGTTTTTGATGCTTATCCTGATACCATAGCTCTCAAGTCACCTCTAGCTAAAGTCTTCAATAAGAATCTATACGAGAGAATTGATGCTGTTAATGGTGAAGAGAGGGGGTTCGTCGAACGTATGGATCTTGGTACTCTAGACAATATCGAATTTTGGGTCCGCAATCGCGAAAAGGTCGATCCGTTTTACATACAAGGTTGGAGGAGGGGTAAATTCTATCCGGACTTTGTAGCAGTAACTAAAAAGGGAAATATTGTCGCACTTGAGTGGAAGGGGGAGGATCGTATAAGTAATGAGGATACTGCGTATAAGGTCGAAATCGCAAAAGAATGGGAAAAGTTAGGTAAAGGGAAACTCCACTTTTTCCTTGTACATAATGGAAACGCGGAAGAAGTTCTCAATGCTATAAAAAATCTGTAGTTATGAATCCAAGAGGGTGGACTAAAACAGAATTAGAAGAATGGCTCAAGAACCCTCTTACGCAGGAAAGAAAAGGTTTTGATCTTAAGGCAATAATTCCTCCACACGATGCGGGCAAGAATGATCTCAAAAAAGATTTTTGTGGTTTTGCAAACGGAACGGGCGGTTTTCTCTTTTTCGGTATCAAAGACGACAAGTCAATAATTGGAATAAATGAGGACAATAATTTTACGACTAGGATAAGTGAAATTGTCACGAAACACATTTTTCCTACAACAATATTATGGGATCTCTGTGCATGTATAAAAGTCGATAGTGGGAAATGTGTTTATGTTATTGAGATTATTGAGAGTCCTTATTGGCAAAAACCTCACGTGTTTTTCCGCGAAAGCGACGGTCTTTTCATACCCTTGAGGGAGAATGGAAATAAAAGAAACATTACGGATGGTTCTGAACTGAGAAGAATATGTTTAAAGACAGACAATTATTATCCAGAATACAATACACACGTCCTTAATATTCTCAGAGAATTGAAAAACAAACCGAGACCATTTTTTAGTCTAACTGATGCTGTTATTATTCAAGGGTATAAATCGTTCTTACGTTCCCAGTCTGAGACACAATACGGACAAATTCTTATCGAAATTGAGAACATAGAAATGGCTGTGGCCGAATTGAACAAGAAGCATTTTTCAGGAGTTGCGGACGGCAATCCAATTGTTTCTGCAGATCAAGATGGTAAACTCGGCAAGTTGGTCGATGATTTTGTTTCAAACTTTGGCAGACAAATAATATGAAAAAGATGACAAGTGGACAAGCGAACATTGCAGGGATAAATGCACAGGTATGGGCAGCTATGTCCTTGTTCTTGCAATTTCTGCGTGACCCGAGATTTATACAAATTCATCTTGAAGCTCCAGGTTTTCAAGATTTTAATCTTCTATTTAATGATGGTAAGAAAATCATCTGTGAATCCAAAGATAGAAAACAGCCCTTTAACTACGCTGATCTTAAAAAGATACTGAAAAATGTCGCTGGTAATCAATCCCTCTCAAAGGACGATGAAATTTTAATTGTTTGCCGATCTGCAAACAAGAATCTTGTGAGTGATGTAAGACATGGACGTTATTTCGAAGAGATCAAAAATAAATTTAAAAAGAAGGGCTATTCTGATGCACAGGTGAGCTTACTGCAAAATGTAAAATTCTGGGTAATTCCACCTTCGTTTAATGAGCAGATTATCTATTCTTTATTTACTGATCTCGTAAGCTTTTGGCTACCGGCAAGTGATATCGAGAAAATTGTCGACAATATTTTGGTGCAAAAAATCTATAAAGGATCGGCAAAGGGAGCTACCTATAGCAGAGTTGATATTTTAAAAGAAATAAATCAGCTTGCTGATGATGCAAAAAACAATAGTGTTTATTATAACGATGGTTTGCAAAAAAGAGAGGATCAGTTTTCCAATCTTGAGAAAGCTCTCAGTAATCCTAAAGATGGAACCTGGAATATACCAAAGGAACTCTCTGCATTTTCCACAGATTATGAAAGGTTAAGATTTGCGACAAATCGGCTAACCAACCAAAAAGACATTCTTAATCTTTCGGAGTGGGACCCTCTATGGCAGTTAAACAAGGTGTATTTTTTCACTTTTGGTATTTTTACTATTTTTGAAAATAATCTACATACAAAGGAGAACAGGGATTATGTAATTGGGCATATAAAAAAATATGTTAAACAGATTAGAGGTTTTTATCAGGCAGATTTTTTCAATGTAAATGTGGTGAAATTAGTCGGTAAGATCATCGATGGCCCAGATGGGGGTCAATATCTTATTCGAGCCTACGATATTATTAAAGACCTCATCACTTCAAACGAAAAGGAATTTTTCTACATGAAGGAGAATGGCTATGACCACGGACAATGGGAAAAAGGTGAAATATGCAAGCTCTTGCAAAAAATCTATCATCATAAAGATGCCGATGAAGCCTTAAAGCAAAAAATCTTTAATCTCTCAATTACCGCCTTTAATCTTATAGAAGACGAAGGAGAGTTTAGCCATCATACACCCCCTGAAATATTTGCGATTTTGGCAAGTTGGCTTCAAGAAGATTTCATTAATCGTTTCAAAAAAATAGTAAAGATTCTTGCAGATCAATACGATAAATACTACAAACAATTCGGTAAGAAGATGGCTTTCGCCGGATGGGAGCATATGGGTGGCGGCATATCATTCAGTGGCGGTTATCATGCTTCGGACCGACATTTTATGGGAATTCTTGCACCTGCGATAAGGAAATATTATGACCTCAATCCCACTGAGGGTTGGAAGCTCATCAAAGAAAAGTGTATCAGTAAGACAAATCAGGTAAGTAAAACACGTCCGGATTTTCTTAATAGGGCAGTTTACGAGATTGTCTTAGAAAGATATGCCCAGGACAACAAGACCATTGCTGCTGAAGCATTCTCCATATTGAGTGAATTGATCCTTTCTCGGAAAGGTATTCCGCATAAGTCTGATCTCATTTACCAGACGGTACGCGGGATGGCAATTTCAGATGATAAAAAATGGAAACTCGTTGAGTTAACTGCAAAAAAATACGGAGTACCAGTTAATCCATTTGCCGAGCAAATTATTGCGGGTCTCGCTAAGAAAGGACATGTGGAAGCCAGAGCAGAACTTAAACGATGGTTTGCTGAACCAAAGTATTATCATCGATTCATGTTCGGCGAAGACGCAGTTTCCACAATTAAAGCATTGCTTGATAGCGATCTCAATTTTGCTGTTGAGTTATTCCAAGCGTTGCTTGATAGTTATTATTTTAAGAATGGTAAAAGTGACAGTTTAAGTCCTTTTACGGTTGCCGCCTTACTCCAGGTTATCTTAAGCAAGGACTATGCTAAAGGTCTCGGTCTCTTGAGATTTCTAGAGTCACAAGAGGTATTGACCAAAGATCAGCAATCAATTTATTGTTTCAGTTTGTTTAACAATCACGGCAATGATGATTCAGACGACATCGAATTGCTGATGAAAGTATATAAAGATGTAATTGATCCTTTATTAATCAAGTTTGATGACACTGAAAAAATTGTTAAGAGATTTCCCAATGATGGCGCGCGAGCTGCTCTCGTACAGTTTGCTGTTCGTCTGGCGGTAAAAAAGAAAATGACAGAGGCTCTTAGGATTATCAAATCATTTGTTAGTGATCCTGATCCATATTTAACCGATAAGGACCCAAATGATCCTAAGAATGAATATAACGAGCAAAAAAGGATTGAAGAAGGAAAAGAACCGAACAATATTACCTCTGTACGCGGTTGGTGTGGTTGGGCATTGATGAAATGCTCGGTCCTAGAAGGTCGTGAAAAAATCCCAGAAATAATTTCTTTAGCTTCAAAACTTGCTGAGGACAGAAATTATTACGCGGTTCATATGGCTACATTTGCACTTGCCCAGTTGGCAAAAAATAGATTGACGGTCTTACCGGATAACAAAGAGGTACTTTTTTTCAACGACGATAAGACAAAGGCACTAAAAATGGCAAAACAAATTGAGGGCATTGCCTTTAAACTACTCGAGCAACTTCTTTCGTGGCCCGAAAAGGTTCAAATAGCCATGTCAAAAAGTGTTCTACACGTTTTCGATCCTATACGATCACTCAATGAACAAGATGCACTTCATCTGATTGAAGACCTTGCCAAACTTCCAAAAGAAACAGTAGCTGAATCCGCACCGTTGTTCATATATTTTGCTGAATTTCGAAAGGATGCCTACCCAGATTGGAAATTTAGTGCCCCTGGCCTTTATGATGATCTGGGTCCAGATAAATATAATGAGAAGAAATTCAAGAAAATTCTTATTGAGACTGTGCACCGGCTCCAAAAAAATGACCCGAATAGTTGCTTCAGATTTGCTGCTTCCGTAGAACATCTGACACGAGAGCCTGGAGATGGGGGTATTAAAAAATATACCGATCTTGCTTTGGAATATTTTGATTTTCTTACGGACGCTTATGGTCATAACATATACAATCTTATCTACATGACCATTGAGGCAAAACTTCAAAAACCTGATGATTATTTAGACCAATGGTTCAACCTTTTGATAAAGTGCTTCAAAATTGAGGGGGAATTTTATCGAAAAGAAATAAAAGCAGGTAATGCGGCAAAGGTTTATTGGTACCCAACTTTGTATCACTCAAGGATAGTAGAGTTAGTTAACGAACGATTTGATAAAGAAAAGTTTATGGAGATTGCGAAGATATTCTTCAATTTTCCTAAAGAGCTCGATTTAAATGAGTCAGATGGACTAATATCTCTTCTTAGGGAATTTGCAAAGACTGATCCAGAGGCAAAGACCATTCTCCAAAACTTGCTTAAAAAGAGCCCAAGCAAGTATTGGTATCTTAGGGATGAGTTGAAATAAATCTCAAATATAATATGGGAAAATTAAGTCAATCTGGTGTTGGGTTTTGGTACGGAAAATTAAAGTCCCAACTGGAGTTATTAAAGGAGAAAAAGGATAAGGAACCACTAGAGCGAGCATTTGCCCTCGACATAGCCTTGTCATATCTTTTCCTCTATTTGTTTATAGAATCGACGATTGATCAATTAGCTATGAATTTATTTCCGCAAGTACTTCGGCTCAATAGTTATGATAAGTATAAATCTCAGCGACGAAATATATATCAGAAGGTCGAATATCTTTTTGGGAGCTTTTGTTCGATACTACCATTTCAACGGTACTCTGATCTAAGAGACAAAATAAAGCCGATAACAAATATGAGAAATAATGTAGTCCATCTTGAAGAGATGGTTTGGTATGTAAATGATCTTTTTGATAAAGAAGGGAAAATGAATAGTCATCATAAAGAGATTCCCAATAAATATACAAAGGATCTAACAATAACTGCTTTACGAAATCATTATGAATCAGCGTGGGAATTTCTGGAGGTATTTAGGGTAACTCTTAATGACGGACTCGGAAATAGAAGTATTGAAGTCAATTATGATGGTGAGAAAAGGACTATAAATCTCGTTGATTATATGTATGAAATCTCGGTTGTTCCACCAAAGAATCGAGTTGAATTTTGATTTGAAACCAGTATTCTAGATCATAAAAATTGATGCATTGTCATCTTAAACTCTTTTTGATACTCTAATATCACAACTGAATATGAGCAGCCTAAACCCTTTGACAAGGGCATGGCTCACAAGACCCGATAAAGAATACTGAACCCCACGTTCAGCGACTCTTTATCGGGCCATATCGGGAAACTGGTATGGGGCCGCAAGGCCTAAAGCTAGCGTGGGGCTTAGTGTATCTACACTTGTCCTCACGCCATGTAACCCATGGCAATATTTCAAATACACAACGAAGCGGTCAAAAAGATACCGCCCATAAAGATAGGGAAGGAAAAGAACATCCAAGAACTTTTTGAGAAAAACCTCGAAGAGATTTTAAACATTAGATTTTTGGCTACTGAATATTCAACGAGCTTCGGCGGCAGGATAGACAGCCTCGGCGTTGATAATAATGGATCACCGGTCATCATCGAATACAAGAAGGGTCAGAACGATAACGTCATCAACCAGGGACTTTCGTACCTTCGTTGGCTCCTTGATCACAAAGCCGACTTCGAGGCATTGGTAAAGAAGAAAAATATCACTACCGACATCGATTGGGCATCACCACGAGTTATTTGTGTCGCTGAAAGTTACAACAAATTCGATCTCGATACTGTTGATCTCCTACCGATGGATATTGAGCTTCTTCGATATCAGCTCTATGACAGCGGTATACTCCTTGTCGAGCCGGAGGTGCAACGGAAGATCAAGATATCGACTGGAGATATCTTCGACCGGAGTGAGAAGCATAAGAGGGAATTCAAAGACAAGATCCACTATACCGTCGATGAGCATATAAAAGCGGCTAGTCCGCATATCCAGCACATATTTTCTATGCTGAAAGAGCGCATCTCCGCTCTAGACGAGTCGATCATCGAGGAAGCAAAAGCAAAGTATATCGCTTACAAGCTCACGACCAATTTCTGTGATGTCGTCATCTTGCGTGATTCGCTCAAGATATTCATCAACGTACCGAGCGGAGAACTCGATGATCCTCATAGTCTCGCCAGAGATCTCACGAAGCCTAGGCTGGTCGGACATTGGGGAAATGGTGACTATGAAGTGAAGCTCGAGCGCGAAGAAGATCTGCCAAAGGTCATGTCACTCATAGAACAGGGTTATACATACAACAAATGACTCTATTTCAAACTGTTGGTAACTTCGCTTCGCAAGGCCTTGAATCCAAGCTAAGGTAGCACACATTACCCATTAACCACATAACTATGCGTACAAAACCACAGTGTCCCAATTGCAAGTTCTACGGCCGTCTCATGAACAATGGCGTCTTCATGATGGTGGCCGGCATCCTGGCTCTCGGTATCGGCAGTGTCCTTACCATCCTCATCATCACCATACCGATCGCCATCATTTTCTTCATATTATCCCCAGTTCTATTTATCATCGGATTCTTTGTCTGGTTCTTTACCAGAGGCAAGGTGCGCTGTATGCGCTGCCACTGGTCGGGAATGAAGAAAGAAGCCATGTCCCATGCCGATCCTGTCGAGACACAGCGCTCTTGAGTTACGAAGGATCATCAAAGATGCGACCGACAGGAACATATCGGAAGGGGAAGCGTATGCCATCTGGCACTACCTGCTAAAGCTTCTCAAGGTCTTGTGGCAGATCGAGAAGGGCAATAGGCCACAGAAGAAAGTACCGGGACAGCAGAGTTTATTTGCAAGAAAGAAGAAGCCGAAGCGCTAGAATTTCATTTTATCCCACCCTCTGGTGATAGGGAATCTCGATTCTCGCCATTGTTCCCAGCCGTCGTCACCTTTCTCAGGAGGCCTCTTGGGTGGCAGGAGAGAGAACGGATGATATCCTTTATTTGACTTTGGCACTTCCGATGCGACGAGGGAGAATGCATCACAGAGGTCGTCGTATCGTTCATTACCTAGATTAGTGATCTGTGAGATGAGTGTCTCATTACCTTTGTCAGCAAAGAGAACGGTGCCATTCTTTATATACGACGAAAGAACAGCGAGCCGCGATCGTTTGTCACCCTTGGATATGACTGAGTCGGCATTATATCCCTCAAGTTGCAATCTGTCTGCCGCGGAGACTTGATAGCCATTACCTTCGATATAGATCTTAGCCCTTCTATTTGCTTCCGTGGTGTCAGCGAGCACCTTGATCATGTCATAGCCCTGCACTGAATTGAGGTGCTCATTCACGGGATTGGGCGCGATGTATATTCGAGTATGTTCTCTCCAGCCGAATACGTGAGCTACAACCATAGCGGTCTTGTCGGACGTCTCGCTCTCCGACCAGGCAAGGTCGACGCCGATGAACGATCCGCGATATTGATTGTCGTGGGTCATTGGGGGCATGGCATGGTAATACTGGATCCATTCAGGATGGATAACTCTCTCGGTACTTGAAACGATGTGAAGCAGGAACTCTTGATGCCAGGCTCGATCATTGCCGATGCGCTTACGCTCAGCTTCGACTGCATCCATGTCTGGATATTTGCTTTTCCAGAGTATATTGCCTGAGGCATCAATGAGCGGATACTCTCTGTACACACCGCTTCGTTTGCCGGCCTCGATCTCTTTCTTAAAGCGCATCATGATCGAATCCTCATGAAGGAGGGTGCCGAGAAGCACGATGCGCAGATTAGGCAGGTTTCCCGAAGGTATGGCATCCATGGTGACCCAGTCATAGGTCTTGTTTCTGCCCTCGAGCGTCTTTACCGATTCGTCATCCTCGATATCGTCCAAGATGAGAAGGTCGGTGCGATACTGTTTGTATCGCATACCGCGTAAGCTCTGTTCGGTCGAAGCGAAGGTGATCTGCGCGTCATACTTGGTGAGGATGATTGATGAACCCCATTGTGATTCCTCCGTTCTGAATGGCCCGAGGTCGTTTCGTAAGAGTTTGTTGCTTTCGAACTCGCGCTTAATGTTCTGGAAGTGCTGCTTGGCCTTGGCCTGTGTACGACTGACGATGATGACCATCTTTTTCTCCGGCGCACCCAAGACCGACCAGATGGCAAGAGCGGTATTCAGTATCGCCGATTTGGCGCTGTTTCTGGCTGCCATGATGGTGATCGTCTGGTGTATCGGATCTTCCGCGAGATGGAACATCTCGGCATGGAAGGGTGCGATAGTGTAGTCGATATAGTGGCTTAGGTATGTACCAAAGAAATACCTGAAGCTTGTCCGAGTGATCTTGCGTCGCAGATTCTCATCATGCACCATGAGGTCGATGATATGTTTGATTTCCTTTTCAGTCTCCATGGTGATTGAGATTAGATGTTGGTAAGGTGACGAGGGTAAGGGCTCGGCGAACAAGCGCTTCCTGTTCAGGGGAGAGGACATATTCCTGTTCGACTGTAGCGGTGACTTGGAGCTTATTCGAATAATCAGGATGATGCTTCTCCAGCCAGAACTTGATAGCGCCCAAGTTCTTGTCTTTGATGGCGGAGATGAGCTGGGATATGGCGATATCGGATATGAGGCTCTTGCCTTCGCTCATGGCTTTGTCGACCGCCGTGGCAAAGTCTTTGTCCGCTTCACGCCAGCGATAGAAGGTGGCTTTGGAGACGCCGGAGCGCTCGCAGGCGATCTGGATGACAGGATTCTTTTCCAAGATCTGGATGAACTGCTCCTTGTCCTTCTTGATCCTCGCATTCACCGCCTTACGCTGCTTTTCGTTCATGGATTTTGACCGCTTTCTGGCCAGTTAGAAGCTGCCACCTTCGTCTGATAATCTCGGCGTAGACAGGGGACTTCTCCATGGTGTAGCAACGCCTGTGCATCTTGATGGCCGCCGCCCCTGTCGAACCGCTGCCGCCGAATGGCTCCACGATGAGATCATCGCGCTTAGTCATGACTTTGATGTAGGGAATGAGGATCTCTAAAGGCTTAGTGCCAAAGACGACACCTTGTCCTGATGACTTCTCATCAGCTGCCACATACTCGATGAAGTCGGTCGGCTGATACTTTTGACCCTTCTTGTATCCCTCCCAATGTGGTTTGCCTTGGATGGCATAAAGGGCAGTTTCATATTCGTTCTGGAAGATTTCAGCCTCGGGGCGCATATTAAGGCCGCGAGCTTTTTCGGACGATCCAACCATAGCGATATCGTGCTTGGAGAAGAGCTTGCAGGCGCCGGAGAAGCCTTGATTCCGGTTAGGGAGGTGCCAGACGATCATGTTCCTGACTTTCCAATGCTTTTCCATCTCGCCCCAAATGGTGCGGATGTTCTTCCAGTTCTCATACACGATGATGTGGAAGTCATCCTTTGATATATTCTTGACGCTCCGCATCCAGAGCTCCGTGAAGTTGTCAGGCAGGGAATCAGTCTCTAGATATCGTCTATCTCGCTTAGCTCCGAAGCCGGTCACGGCTGAGCCGTTCTTCTTTTTGCCGTGAAGATAATCTAAAATATAAGGAGGATCCGTCAGGCACATGTCGGCCTTCTCTCCATCAAGGAGCGTCTTCATGTCATCGGCTATAGTCGAGTCTCCGCACATGAGCTTGTTCGGTCCTATCTGCCAGACATCGCCCTTCTTGATCTCGATCGTCTTGATATCGAGCTTCTTTAGCTCCTTTTCAAGGTCGAATTGCTCGGGCGTATCGTCGTCCTCGAAGATGTGGTCAAGCTCTTCGCTCGAAAATCCGACCTCCGAGAGGAAGGCTTCGTCGAATTCAGCAAGCAAGTCGAAGTCCCATTCGCCGGTCGCTTTGTTGAGGCGGACGATCAAGTCCATCTCTTTTTTGCGGTCGGGGACGTTGATGTATACCACGGGCACTTCCTTGACCTTCATGCTTCGGAGCACGAAAGCGCGGAAGTTGCCGCCCAATATGACGCCCTTTCTGCTCGGGGCAGAGTTGACGATGAGTGGGTCGATGATGCCGTGAAGCTCGAGACTCTCTTTGAGCTTCTCGGTCGCGACTTTCGACCAGTGACGCGGATTTTTCTCCGGGTGGCGGAGGGAGGCAAGGGGCACGTACGCGATCTTGAGATCGTTCATTGTTCTCATATGAGTATGGCTCTGTATGCGCATAGGGAAAAACCCAAGGCAAACAAAGCAGATTAGACGCGAGATTTGGTTTTCCAACCTTCTCGTAGTAAATAATGCTTCTGTTTGTTTTCTTGGGATTCCTGACCGTAAATAGTCTGAGAATCCGGCCAAATCATATCAGTGTATCCAAAGTCGGTAGCTTACGCTGCTTTCCCGGGAGCCGGTATGGTTTGTCTAAGCAGAGAAGTCTCCTCGGTGTTATCTTCGGATGCTTCTTTATCTGCTCAGCGACTGTATGTTCCTTGCAGTCGATACGCCGGTGCTTTTTTCGGTGTGAACTTTAAAAAGCGACGTTGATATAATTATAACGGTTTTGTGGAAATTTGCTAGCACTATTCTATTGCAGATTGTCATGAGCTATGCCGTTTTCTAGTTGTTCTTTTTCCGCTTCCTGTTCCGAGTCTGCTCCCAATATCTTGAGAATAAGACACCAAAAATAGCCACGAAGACTGTCTCATTAGTGGTTCAGTTACATTTCCGATTTCTTGATATATCTGTATTCATGCCAGGTGAGAAGTATTACGATGGCATCCAGGATAGTTACACCAAGTACCCATAAAGAATGGCCAAGAGTGAATTGATATGTCTGATAGGCGATGAACGTGGCCAAGACGACCATCGTAACTGGATAGGACCACAGCTTCTTCATCAAGAGTCCGACGACGAGGAATCCGATTATAAGCCCGTGGCTTATGAGATATAGCGCAGCCAAATGCTGAAATGATACCGATAATTGTGAAGCGGAATGCATAACGTAGTTAGCGAAAAAATCATGCGGATCTTCGGCTAGCTCCTCGGCTGTGAGAGTCGTCGATAAACCGACGATTGTAGTCTTGCTCACGAAAAGCACGATTATTCCGGAGACGACTTCCGAAAGCGCGTGCAAGCCTTTTGAGATGACGCTGATATCAAACAATCTTCGTATAGTCTTTTCATTGAGAAGCTTGTCCATAAGCGAATCATACCACCTTTCCTAGTCCATTCCAGTTGTTCACATTGACACCATATACCCTCTACGGGTATCATGAGTGCATGAAGCAGAACATAAAGAAGAGCGTGAAGAGGCGCCTGGCCATAGCATCAGGCCAGATCAAAGGAGTCCAGGAGATGGTCGAGCAGGAGAAATACTGCGTGGACATAATCACGCAGATAGAGGCCGTGCGCGAGGCCCTGTCCGGCGTCGGCAACCTCATTCTCCAGAACCATCTGGAGACGCATGTCGCCGACGACATCAAACATGGCAGGGAAAAGAAGGCTAACGACGAGATCCTGAAGATCTACAAGCTGGCGCAAAAGTAGTTTTATAAGCCATGTATCAAACTAATCAAAATAATATGAAGAAGATCATTACCACTGCATTGTTCCTGTCTCTCGCGGCCGTCATCAGTCTAGTTTCGGTTCGTTCGACCAACGCCCAGATGATGGGTGGATACTACAGCCAAGCACCTGCCGCTTCAGCTACATCATCGTCCGGTTCCACGGCTATGGATTCTGAAGAAGCCGCGGGCCAAGCGCTGGCGCAAAAGTTGCAGGCTAAGACTGTTGACTGCTCGAACTTAACGCAAAACGACTACCAGTCTCTCGGCGAGTACTACATGAGCCTCATGATGGGTTCCGGCCACGATGCCATGGATAACTACATCGTCAGCCGTTACGGACAGTCTTACGACGATCAAATGCATATAGCCATGGGCGAACGCTTCTCCGGCTGCAATGTCAATGTCTCATTTCCCGCAGGTATGATGGGCTTCGGGCCGATGATGGGAGGTTATGGCTGGAGCGGCAACGGCTATCAGAGCGGCCAGAATGGCAATTGGTCAGGCTACGGTATGATGGGCTGGGGCTTTCCTGGAATGATGAGCGGTTATGGATTCGGCGGCGGTTACGGCTGGAGCGATTGGATATTCTCGATCGTCATATGGGCGTTCGCCATAGTCGGCCTTGTCGCGCTCATACGCTGGATCGCGCTTCGCAACAAGAAGTAAAGAGTAATATACTACATGGCGCAGGCTTACAAAAACATGAAAATCAAATCATCAACTATCATACGTATCGGTTTGGCATTCGCTTTTTTGGCCAATTCGCTCACAGCTTTCATCTCGCCTAACGACTTCAAGGAACTTTTGGATGCGACATTCATCTCAGGCCTGTTGCCATTCCTTGCCTCGCCGGCATTCATATATGTGATAGGTATCAATGACGCGTTGGTTTCAGTCCTGCTTTTTTCTGGAGGCAGACGAGCCAGAATCATAGAGTGGTGGGCGCTTCTGTGGCTCATCGGCGTGCTCATTATCAAGGCGACGGGAGGGAATTACTTCGATGCCCTCGAAGAGGTGGGCTTCGCAGCCATGGCTCTGGCCATCATAGTTCACGGCAGGCATACGCGCCAGGATATCCACAGTTGACATATATACCCTATGGGGGTATCATGGCCGCATGAATGAGACAAAGCACATGTATACATGTCCCATGCATCCGGAAGTGAGACAAGACAAGCCGGGACGATGCTCGAAATGCAGCATGTTTCTGGTGCAAGAAGGCGATTCGTCTCATGGGTATGGTGATCACGGGGAACATCGGTCCGAGCAAGCTTCAAAGAACGAATCAGAGCACGATTGTTGCGCCAATCATGTTGAAAAGGCTATGAAGGACAATGGCCACGACTATCATCATGGTGCGAAATCGCCAGTAGCCGCTCCATCTGGATCCGGAATATTTTACACCTGCCCAATGGATCCGGACGTTATATCCGACAGGCCCGGGGAATGCCCGAAGTGCGGCATGGATCTGGTGCCCATGGATATGGGTGGTGCGAATGACAGTCATGAAGGTCACACCGGTCACGGCCGCGGAGCAGAGCAGGATTTCAAACTACGATTTCTTATCACGTTGCCGCTCGTCCTTCTGGTCACGGCTCTGTCGCCGAACATAGAGAAATGGTTCCACTTCAACCTGGCTTTTCCCGGCATGGGATTCGTGACGTTCCTTCTCGGCGCATTCGTCTTCGCATACGGTGGCTGGCCATTCTTCAAGGCGGCCAAAGGCGAGCTCTCGCACAAGCTTCCGGCCATGATGACTCTGGTTGCATTCGGCATCACGGTAGCCTTCGGATTTTCTGTAGCCACCACGTTCCTGTTTCCTGGAGAATCGCTCTACTGGGAGATGTCAACATTGATCTCTGTCTTTTTGCTCGGCCATTGGCTCGAGATGCGGGCTGTTCGTGGTGCTACAGGTGCTTTGACGGAATTGGCCAAGCTCATTCCACCATCCGCCCATTTGATTGGAAGTGGCAATGTCAAAGAAGTCCAAACGAGCGAGCTTGCCATAGGCAACCGCGTACTGGTGAAGCCTGGCGAAAAGATTCCAATTGACGGCAGAGTCATTGAAGGCGAGAGTTCCGTAAATGAGTCCATGATAACCGGCGAATCGAGGCCGATTTCAAAGAAGGCCGGCGACGCAGTTATTGGCGGCTCTCTCAATCAAGACGGATCGCTTACAATCGAAGTGTCGAAGACGGGTGCCGATACGGCCATATCGCAGATAATGAAACTGGTTCGCGAAGCCCAAGGCTCCAAGCCGAATGTCCAGCACTTGGCTGATCGCGCCGCAGCCGTTCTGTTCTATGTCGCTATGGTCGCCGGCATCGCCTCGTTCTCATTCTGGTACTTCGCCTCGCCACAAGGTGCTATATTCGCCGCGACAGTTGCCGTGGCGGCCATCGTTGTGGCTTGCCCGCATGCACTCGGCTTGGCGATTCCGACTGTTACGTCGATCACTTCGACGCTCGGCGCCAGGAATGGCATCCTTATAAAGGACATGAAAGGCCTTGAAGCGGCGCGCAAGCTCGATTATGTTATTTTCGACAAAACAGGAACTCTGACGAAAGGGGAATTCGGTGTTGCCGATGTTATTCTCGCTAAGGACTCGAATATAAGCCGGAATGAGATGCTGAAGCTGGCTGCGGCCGTGGAAGTGTCGTCACAGCATTCTATCGGGAAGGGCATAGTCGACGACGCCAAGAGGAAGAACATAGCCATCCCGAGCGCCAAGGGTTTCAAATCATACCCCGGCAGAGGCGCTTCCGCTGAAGTAGATGGCAAGAATGTCATTGTCGGCAACAGGAAGCTCATGGAGGAATTGAATGTCTCGATCGATGAAAGTCCGGCCGCTGGATCGAAGATCGGCACGCCAGTCTATGTTGCGGTAAATAGCTCATTCGCAGGTGTGATCCTTCTGGAAGACATTATCAGAGACGAATCCAAAGCGACTATTCAAAAGCTGCACGACATGGGCATAAAGACGGCCATGCTCACCGGCGACACTGCGGACATAGCCGAAGCGGTCGGCAAGGAGCTCGGCATAGACACGGTATTCGCCCATGTCTTGCCCGAAGACAAGGTGAACAAGGTCAAAGAATTGCAAAATGGCGGCAACATTGTGGCTATGGTCGGCGACGGTGTCAATGACGCGGCAGCGCTCACCCAGTCCCATGTAGGAATCGCTATAGGTGCCGGTACCGATGTAGCGGTTGCATCAGCTTCGATCGTGCTCATGAAAAGCAATCCATTGGATGTGGCCAAGGCAATCGCGCTTAGTCTAAAGACGAATTCTAAAATGGTTCAGAATCTGGCTTGGGCTACCGGCTACAACGTTTTCGCCATTCCTGTAGCGGCCGGCGTCCTCTATCCGTCGCTTGGTATTCTCTTGAGACCGGAATGGGCAGCGCTCCTCATGAGCGCTTCGTCGGTAATAGTCGTCTTAAACGCTCTCCTCCTGCGAAGGGAAAAGTTGAGTTGATCAAAACCATGAAGCGTCTTTCCATTATCCTCATAATCTCTCTGATCATAACCGGCATATTCGGCTTCACGTCCATGAATCATTCCGGCGGCTGTGCCTTCGCGCCCGGCGGCAACAGCGATTGTCCGCCTACGGCCATAGGCATGATAATGCATCACGTTGATTCGTACCTACAGTTCTTTTCAGCCATGCCCATGGCGGCCTCTTTGTCTGTACTGGCCATGGCATTGCTTGTTTTGTCCGTTTTCGACGTCTGGCCTCAAGGACTCAAGCCTCCGAAACTGTCTTTCACATTTGAACGTGTCCGTGACCGCGGGGCTGGATTCATAAAAGATAGAGATTTTATACGTTGGCTCTCGTTATTTGAGAACAGTCCGTCCTTCGAATAGATTTTTGCTTACAAGCTTAATCTATTCGAAACATGAAACCAAAAACCATATTCATCATTCTTGCTGTCTGCCTTGTCTTGGCGGGACTGCTCACATGGAGCTATATAAAGAGCGGCGCTAGTGCCGAATCCGTCCAGGGTGTCTCTCAGACTGGAGCCAAAAGCGCTCTTACAGCCACGACCACATTCTATGACCTGGGAAATATGCCTATAAACGGCGGAGAAGTGACCAAGGAATTCACGGTCGCCAATCCGACCGACAAAGATATATTCGTGAGCACGCTTATCACTTCGTGCATGTGCACGAATGCTTATATCATCGAGCCCGACGGCAGCACCAAGGGGCCGTTCGGCATGCTCGGCATGGGTTACGTGCCGCCGGCCGACGAAACTATCAAAGCCGGTGAAAGTCGGATCATCCGCGTGGTCTTCAATCCTGCCGCTCATGGCCCGGCAGGTCTGGGCATGATCGACAGATTCATCACTCTCACCGACTCCGCGGGCGGCACGCTTGTGCTGGAGATAAAAGGAGTCGTGACGCCTTAACACCATGAAGAAACTCATTATAGGTTTAAGCGTACTTGCGGCCGCCATAATAGGCGTCGTCGTTCTGCAATACAGCTCTGGCTTGTCCGGCTTCCTGTGGAGCATGTCGGGCGGCGGTGCTTGGCTCTTGCCACTGGTTGCATTCTCGGCGCTCCTTGACAGCGTCCACCCGTGTTCGTTCTCCATCCTCCTCATAACGATCGCATTTCTATTCGCCATGCAACTGGGTCGAAAGAAAATATTGGCAGTCGGCGGTCTCTACATAGTCGGCATATTCGCGGCTTACTTCGCTATAGGCGTGGGCGTCCTGCAGGTCATACACCTGTTCAATACGCCGCACTTCATGGGTAAACTGGGAGCGGCTTTGCTCATCGGCTTCGGCCTGCTCAATATCATCGACGCCATATTCCCGAAGTTTCCGCTCAAGCTGAAGATACCCGATGCGGCACACGCCTCAATGGGGAGGTTGATAAATGCCATATCTCTTCCAGCCGCGTTCGGCCTCGGCCTTCTGGTCGGCCTGTGCCAATTCCCATGCATGGGTGGTCCTTACCTTATGGTCATCGGCCTTCTGCACGATCACATGACATACTTCCGCGGCGTCGGCTATCTGTTCCTGTACAACTTGATATTGATCGCTCCTCTGGTCGCCACGCTATGGATCGCCGCCAATCAGACGATGATAGACAAGGTCAAGGAATGGAAGACGCGGAGCATGAGGAATGTGCATCTGTGGGCCGGCATAGCCATGATCATTATCGGCATAGCGGTGCTATACATCTAAGACCATGAATGCCAAAAAACGATTCAAGCTCGGCGATCTCATCGCCAAGATAACGAAAGCGCTCGGCATTCCTCATTGTCTCAAATGCGAGAAGCGCAGAGTCATCCTCAATGACCTTCAGGAAGCCGGATTGCAAGAGACTATCAAGAAATTAAAAGATTGTTGCAAATAAATTATGGAAGAAAAACGAAATACATTAACCTTGCCGGGAGCGATCATAATCGCCGGCACGTTCATCGCTGTCACTATTCTCTTAAAGTGGGCTCCAGCCAAAGAACAGTCGAGTATCCAAGCTCCTATAAACCAAGTATCGGCGACCATTATCGATGGAGGTCATATTCTGTCCCTTAAGACTGAACAGGCCATGCTTGCAGAACTCCAGAAAGACGGGGTGATCGATGGTTCAAAATTGCCGCAGGTGACCGAGCTCAATCTGCTCTGGGCATTCGGACTGGCGAACGAGAACCCCATTCTCGAGAACGGGCCTATCGCCGACCTGCGCTACGGGGGTCCCATGAACATGGCGTCTGTGGGCGGCTGGACGGTTTCGGTCGGATCTCCGTCTAATCATATGGACAAGCATGTGCTTGCAACCCTTACTCCGGATCAGCAGTCCCTCGTCGAGAAAATATCGAAAGGAATATATAGACCGTGCTGCGACAACTCGACATATTTTCCGGACTGCAATCACGGCATGGCCATGCTAGGGCTTCTCGAATATCTCGCTTCACAAGGTGTGACTGAAGGAGAGATGTGGAACGCCGCTCTTACGGCAAATATGACGTGGTTTCCGGATGCGTATCAGACGATTGCTGAATATACGAAGCAACAAGGCATGTCGGCAAAGGACATAAGCCCGCAGACGATTCTCGGCCAGGACTATTCAAGCGCCTCAGGTTTCGCCAAGATCAGCTCGCAGGTGCCACAACAGCAGAAACAGAGCTCGCAGAGTTGCGGCGTGAATGCGAGCACGCCGGCGGACGTGCCGAAGCAGCCGAGCTGTGGAGTATAGATTATCTTCATGATACTATTTTTCAAATGGATGGTTTCTTCATATTCTGCGCTCAATATCTCTTCATAGTGCCGGTCTTGATCCTCGGCATCTACTTTCTACTGCAGCCGCGAGCAAACTGGAAGCACATGGCTATATTCGCCATATCGGCTGCGTTGCTTGCATATCTCATAGCCGTGATCGGCGGGTTGCTCTACTATGATCCTCGCCCGTTCGTCGTAGGTAACTTTACGTCACTCATCCCGCACGCGCCGGACAATGGTTTTCCATCTGATCATGCGCTCCTCGTATCGGCGATCGCAATGATCGGAACGATTTGGAACAAGAGATTGGGTCTCGCTCTCTGGTTCATCGCCTTGTTTGTCATGGCGGGAAGGGTATACGTCGGGGTGCACCATCCTATCGACGTCATCGGAAGCGCGGTTATAGCCATTGGAGCAGTTGTGGCGATGAAGCAAGTCTTATCTAGAGCAACAAAGATCACATAAAATGAGAATGAGACACGCTAAATAGCCCTGGAAACTGTCTCATTAGTCTCATTTGGTATAATGAAGCCCTGACCAAGACCCGTCGTCTACTACTGTATGTGGTCGCCAAGAAACCCTTGTGGTGTCTTGAGCCACGTGGTTCTAGACCGGAGAGTCCAGCCAACGCATGCACCCTGACCGGAGAAGGTCAATGAACTGAAGCACAATGAGCGAAACACAAAACAAAACCCCATATTTTATAGTCAACGTCGAAGCAGCTATCTGTAAAGGGGGAAAGTGGCTTATGTGCGTCCGTTCCGAAAAAGAGAGCCATGCCGGTGGCATGTTATCTTTGGTCGGAGGAAAAGTCGAGCATTCGGATCCCGCTAAAGAGACACTGGAGGAAGCTGTAAAAAGGGAGGTCTTAGAAGAAACGGGATTGTCCGTACGTCCTGTCGACTATGTTCAGTCAACCAGCTTCGTATCAAAGCTCGGTAACCATATCGTTGATGTCGTATTCCTTTGTGAGGCAGATGAAGGAAAAGAGACGCTTCATGCTCCGGATGAACTGACTGAGTTGCGTTGGATGACCCTGGATGAGATCAAGAAGCATCCGAAAGCGGCAGATTGGCTGATAGCGAGTATGGGCATGTCCGCGCAGTTGCACAGCACCAAAGCACATAAATGATTCATGAAGATTTCCTTTAGTGAACTTCTGCACCCTGTTGAGTTGTATAAGCGCGGCTCTGACTTATCTGTTGTTTTATTGACATTACCGCGTCCCATCCAGTCAGCTCGTAAGTTTGGCATGATCTATTTATCGTGAAGCAAATCGTTATCATCAACCCTGAGGGTGTTTCAGATAAAGAGACCCTCAACTATAAGACAAGGGAAGCATCGCGCGCCGTCGTTTTTGACGATGAAAAAAATGTAGCGCTGCTTCACGCGACTAAGTATGACTATTATAAGCTTCCGGGAGGCGGCATCGAGAAAAATGAAGATCCCGAGAAGGCTTTACGGCGCGAGTGTCTGGAGGAGATCGGCTGCGACGTCGAGATAGTAAAAGCCCTAGGGACCATTCTGGAATATCGTAAAAAATTCGATCTCAAACAGACGTCGCATTGTTATATCGCAAAAGTCGTCGGTGAAAAGGGGATTCCCCATCTTATGGAAGACGAGATCGAAGAGGGCTTCCAAACAGTCTGGCTTCCGATCCGAGAAGCATTAGATAAGGTAAGCAGCGGCGAGCGGAAAATCTATGAGGCGCAATATATGATCGCAAGAGACACGATGATTCTGAAGAAAGCTGTAGAGGCTAAAGTGTTATACTAGTCCGTATGTTGAAGCTGCCCCATGTGACCCTTCTCGGGATAGATTGCGTGAATGTAGAACGGCTTCAGGCAGCTATGGATGTATGCCAGAAAGACGTCGATTTTGGCGCAGCAAAGCTGTTGACGTCTCTGCCTACTGACGATAGCCGGCTGGTTGATATAAGCCCGATAAAAAATATCCAAGAATATTCGAGATTTTGCGCTGAGGATCTTGTAAAATACGTTGATACCGATTATGTATTACTTGTTCAATATGACGGTTTTATTTTGAATCCCGAAAGCTGGATGGACGAGTTTCTAAAATACGATTACATAGGTGCCCCTTGGCTTGTCGCAAACTGGTCCGTACGAGACTTCAATTTTCCTGCAAGTTTGCTTGGAACGAAAGTGGTTGGAAACGGCGGATTCTCCTTGCGGAGCAAAAGATTCCTAGAGGTCTCGGCTAAGCTCATGCGTGAAGGAAAAATTCCTCAGATTCATCCAGAAGACGTGTCCCTTTGCATATGGCACAGAGACCTTCTCGATGCCGAGGGCATAAAGATCGCTCCGGCAGAGTTGGCCGAGGCTTTCTCTATAGAAGGCGATGATAATGTTTTCGACAGGCAATTCGGCTTCCACGGATTCTCCTGGACCGATATAGATAAATGGATCGATAAGCACCCCGAATATCCCCTGATCGTCGGCAGATATAGACAGGCGAGAAAGGAGCATTTCGAGAGGATGAATAAAAACCTCGCATAAGGATATGGCCATCAAAACGATAATGTTCGACCTTGGCAAGGTGGTGGTCTACACGGATTTCAAGAGCCTGTATGCGAATTTCGCCGAGCGCATAGGATTGACGCCTGAATCCGTGATCAAGTATCACGACGATAACAGGGTAGGGCTGTTCACGAACGCGATCACCATGGAAGACGCATGGGACGATCTGGCGAAAATCGGCGGCGCGCCGCGCGATTCATTCACGGAGATATGGGAGGAGGAGGGGCTGAAAGCCAGGAGGATCGACGAAGGCATGACGGCTTTCATAAAGGAGCTGCGCAAGAGATACAAGGTCGGGGCTGTCAGCAACCTGTATGAGAGCCGCATGAAGATAGACGAGAGGACGGGCGTGTACGATAATTTCGATTATGCGGTCCTGTCGTGCGTGGACCATGTGAAGAAGCCGGACGAGAGATTCTACAGGCTGGCCCTGTCAAAAGCGTCGGCACGGCCGGAGGAGGCCCTGTTCATAGACGACAATGAGGCGTACGTCGAAGCGGCGAGCGGCATCGGGATCAAGGGCATCGTATATAGGGGTCTAGAGAGCTTGAAGGCTGCACTGATTGCATATATGTGATTATCGTGATATAATATGGGTAAATCCGGGGAACCGGAAGATACGCAGCAGAAACAAAAAAACGATAGAAACGGAGGTTGAGTCGAGATGAAAACTTATGATCTTAGCTGGGGCAGGACATCGTTCCTGTCCAAGCTGGAGCTCTTTTACAGAGCGCGACAAGAGATGAGGAAGAAGTCCATGTCCGGCGATCGGATAGTGCAGGCCGAAGCGCATTCCGCGCTCTCCAGCGCCTATTATTCGATCACGGGCACGGCGGCGGCCCAGCTTAGGGCGTCGTTCCGGCCGAGCTGGCTCGGGCCGTTGCGGGCCGCGCTGTGGTGCTTCACGTGGCTGCCGCTCGCGGCATGGTGCTATTGGCGGATGCTCCCGCTGTCGGAGCGGGCAGTCAAGCTGATCGGCTATGGCGGGATGTCTGCAGAGCAGTGCGACGTGCGCCAAAGCATATTGCGGCGGCGCGGGAGATCCGCGGAAGCGAGACGCTGCATCGATGCGGCATTGGCCAAGCATCCGATGGAGCCCCATATCAGGGGCTTGCTCTATGCCGGGCTTGCCGAGGCCTTCTGGCGAGAAGGCGACAAAACCGGGGCCAGGCTCCGCGCGCTGGTCGCACAGGATGAGGCGAAGGATGCGGAAGCGAAGGAGCCGCAGCAGGCGGCGCGCATCTATCGGCTCTGCGCGCGCATCGCCGACCTCACCGAGGACGGCGATCCGGTCCCTGGATATGTCCTCCGCTCCCGGGCGCGGGCGCTCGCCGAATCAGCTGGGGCGCATGACCAGGTCCTCAAGCTGGAAAGGTAGAGAAGACCGTTCGACCGCTTCGTGGCATGTCCACGGAGCGGTCGTTTTGCGCATGAGCCATCCATGCCGATGGTTGACAATACGATATTCCATATGGTTCACTTCTTCCCAACAGAGGGTTCTTTGACATTCAATGGACCCTAAAACTCTAACCAATAAACAACCGAGAAAGCGAGGTCGTTATGCAAACGAAGCCAGAAATCCCCGGAAGGATCGGGAATCGGCAGGATCATAAGGAAAACACCGATATAGCGGCGCCGATAACGTATTATGTCGCTGTCGTAAGCCGGGTCAGCATGGGCCAGGGCGATGGTTTCAATTCCGAATTGAGCGGGATGCTCCAAGAGCTGGGCTTCACGTCGCTCAAGGCCGAGAGCTCGAATCAGAAGTTCCTCTCCGCGGTTCCCCCCATCGGGGTATCAAGGGTCGTGATCGAGCATCGCAAGCCGGCGAACGGCCTCGGGAGCGGAACGTACAAGATGGAGCTGGAACGCGGGTGGGCTAGAAAGCCTATCGATGAAGGGAATGTGGTATTCGAGTCCCCGACGCACATCCTTGGGCTCAAGGGGGCGAAAGAATTCTCCCTCGTGAGCAAAGGCGGAGGAGGCATGTCGTGGGAGATCATATGCTCCCGTGAGATCGTCAAAGCTCCTCCTATAGCCGTACACCATCAATCTGCCGCGTCGCCCGTAGCTCCCCAACCTGATGCGGCTACCCAGAACGATGCTCATGCTGTCGAGGATGCCCCTACGGAAAAGCCGCAGGATGCCTCCGTCGGCAATGCAACTATCGAACCGCGGAATGACGGCGCGAGACGAGAGCATGTCGTCGTCAGCCTTAGCGGCCGCAGCCAATCGGGCAGAGATCCGGATACTATCGCGACCAGGATCATGCAGCAGTGGAAGGGCCTCGTACCGGCGGACGGACAGTCTGCTCTCTCCGCGAGGGCGGTTCCCGCTGCGGGGCTTGAAGGCAAATTCAAGCTTGTGACATGGGAAGAAGGCGGCAAAAGAGGCAAGCTCGTATTCGCCGATGGAGACGACCAGACCAACCTCGAGAGGGGCATGATCATCCGCGATGAATCGTTCGGCACGGATGGCGATCGGCTGATAACGATGAGCGGCAACTTGTTGCTCGAAGTCAGCGTCGTGTGCCGACCATCGGAAAGCGGAGGACGGCCCCGTACAACCGTCGCCAACCCCGCTGTCCAGTCGCCTCCTCCGCTCAATGGATCATCAGTGAAAAATGAAACCGCTGTCATCTTGCCGGTTCCGGCGACAGATGCAGCCAAACCTGCAGTCAAACCACATGAATCTGGCGAATCACGACCAGAAAAGAAAGGAAAGCATACAATGAAAAACAGGATGACACCGCCAAACAACCCCGCAGCTATCAAGTTTGTCCTCGCGGCGATCCGCTCGAGGATGGGCCTCACAGGAGACGTTCTCACTACGGAGGCTCGGAAGGCCGTGGCCATCATCTTGACTGAGACCGTTGGTGAGAGCAAAACGGTCGCAGGAAGGGAGATCTCTCCGAAGTGCCAAAATTCAGGCTTCGTCTATGGCCTCATCGAAGGAGCGAAGAAACAGATGGAAGAGGATAAGGGATTCAAGACGATGGTCGCGGAGATCTCCAGGGAAGCCAAAAGGCTCCTGGCAGGCGATAACAGCTCTGCTTCCGTCGCAGAAGATCCAGGCGAACCGACTACTGTCAAAAGGGTAGTGTCCGTAGGTAGCCGTCCTCTCTCGGGGGTGAGCCGCCGCGACATGGGCATATACTTGATGACGAAGTTCGGGATAGCGCCCGAACCCGCCGCGAAAGCCTTAGGCACGGATATCAACGAGGTCTATCAGGCTGTCGGTAAAGTCGCTTTGAAGCTCGGCGACAAGGCGACGGAGCTGGAGCGCTCGATCGAGCAGGCTATCAGCTAAGCCGACTTCTGTTCCGATGATACCCCGCAACACGCTCGTTGCGGGTTTTTGTTTGCAGGCGCTTGACATCGTGATGCCATTGGAAGAGAGTTATGACAGGAACATCGACAACCCGATAACCATGAAAGGACTATGATATGGAACAGATACAGATGCTCGGGCTCGAAGAGGTGCTGACGCCCTACGAGCTCATAAGCGAATGCCGCGATGCGGGCATGAAGAAAGTCGTGAAAAGAGTCGATATGTGCACGGATTCGAATCCGCGCTCGGTCCTCATCACCGGCGAGAATGGCACGGGGAAAGAATTGGTCGCCAGATCGCTCCATGAAAGAGGGGGAAGGAAGGAAAAGACCCTCGTCACCCTCGATTGCGCGAATCTCGACGAGGCGAATCTCCGGAGCGAGCTCTTCGGGCATGAGAAAGGCTCGTTCACCGGGGCGTTCGATCGCAAGATCGGGCTCTTGGAAAAAGCCGACGGAGGCACTGCCTTCCTTGACGAGATCGGCGAGATCCCACCCGATCTTCAGCCGCGGCTCCTTCGGGTCCTGCAGGACGGCACGTTCCGGAGATATGGCGGCAATATGGAGCTCAGGACCGATTTCCATCTCATCGCCGCCACGAATCGGGATCTTCCAGAGATGGTTAGGACAGGGCGATTCCGCGAGGACCTCTTCTATCGCATCCGGCTCATCGACATCCGAGTCCCTCCGCTCCGCGAGCGGGCCGAGGACATACTCCGGCTGGCCAATCATTTCCTCGATCGCTTCTCGAAGAACAGGAAGAGCTTTTCGGCGGGCGCCGAAACGGCGCTCAAAGCGCATAGCTGGCCAGGCAATGTCCGCGAGCTTAGGAGCACGATCGAGCGAGCGGTCTTGCTCTCGAATGGCAATGACGCAGTATCTGCTGACGATCTCGAGATCGGCTTTCTGGGGAGCCCCTCTCCATCGTCGGACAAGGCCGCAGTTCCTGCTCCGCCGAGTCTGACAGGCCCGAGCGATCCCGAGCTTCTCGATCTCATGAGGCGCGCCATCGTACGGATCAAATCGATCCATAAAGATGGTCAGCCTTCAGATCTTGCCGAATATGCCGAGAAGGCATTGATAGAAGCCGCCCTCGATTATTATGGCGGCAACAAGCTCAAAGTCGCGGGTATCCTCGGCATAGGCCGCCAGACGCTCTATAACAAGATGGCTCGTTATAGCATTTCTGGTTGAGGTGGAATGATGCGTTCTTGCTGCGTCCTGATGGGCGCGGCTTTTTTATCGCTGGAAGATAGGCCCGGAAATGCTATCATTGCCCCATGCGATCGGATTTCTTCCCCGAGTGCTTCTATCGAGTCACCGTCAAAGGCCTGTGCGTCAGGGACGGCAAGGTGCTGCTCGTCCGGGAATCGGCCGCGACCTTGAGCGGCAAATGGGAATTGCCGGGAGGCGGCCTCGATCTCGGTGAGGATATCCATGAAGGGTTCAAGAGGGAGATCAAGGAGGAGATGGGGCTGGACGTGAAGGCCATGTCGAAAGAGCCCGTCTATGTGTGGACGCACCGGTATGAGGCAAACCACCGGGACATCGGCTGGTATTATTCGCTCGTGCTAGCGTATGAGTTCGAGCTCGAGAGCCTCGATTTCACGCCGACCGAGGAATGCGAAGCCATCGGCTTCTTCTCGAAAGAGGAGCTGGCGGGCATCCCGCTCGCCGGCCAGACCAACGAGCTGTCCGGTATATTCGACCCGGAAGATTTTATCAAGCGGCGATAGAGCGCGATTAAAAAACGGATGACGCGCGTCATCCGTTCAGATCAAAGATTAGTCAATCCGGATCCTCGCAGAACATCTCGAGGCGCGGAGTCTTGCTTCCCCAAAAATCCTCTATCTGCCTGACGACCGTGAAGCCATGCCTCTCATAGAGGCGTCTGGCTGGATTTTCTGGGTGGGTCATCAAGCTGAATACATTGAGGCCTTGGCTGCGCAGGCTGTCGAGCAGCATGCTTAAGGCTTGGCCGCCGATGCCTCGTCCCTGATAGTCAGGGTCTACAGCAAGTTCCGAGATATAGGCATATCGGGCTTCTCTGTGTTCATAGGATATGTAGCCGACACTGATGCCGTCGCAGACGATCATGAAGACGTTTATCTGGTCGAATTCCTCGCGGACCTCATTGGGGTCCGTGGTAGCCAGATTGATAGGCGATTCCACTCTTTTTGCGATCCTGGCGTATGTCTCCACGTCTTCTTCCGTGGCTGGTCTAAGCGTCACATTCATAGTTTTTTCAAGTTGCTGTCGGTAAAATACACCGATTCTCTAGTTTTGTCAAATTTACACAATCCTTTTGCGTGCTGTCCGATCCGATTATGCCTGCGTCTTTTTCTCATGCTATACTCCGCTCCATGATCATCCTCATCGCCCTGTGCACATTCGTGTCCACCTTGGTGGGCGGCTTGTTCGCCCTCCGCTTCAAGGACAAGCTGCACCTCATCCTCGGCTTCAGCGCCGGCGCGGTCATCGCCGTGGCGTTCTTCGATTTGATGCCCGAAGCGCTCGATATCGGCGGGCCGCGCTTCGGCGTCTCGACCATGACGGCCATCGTGGCCCTCGGCTTCCTCGTCTACCTGGTCCTCGACCGGCTGATCTTCCTGCACTCGCACGCCCATGACGACGGCCACGAGCACGAGCTCTCCGGCCAGGAATCGCGGGGCATCGAGCGCGGCCTCCTCGGGGCGGGCAGCCTGTCGCTCCACAGCTTCCTCGACGGCGTGGCCATCGGCCTGGCGTTCCAGGCGTCGGCGGCCATCGGCGCCGTGGTGACGGTGGCGGTCCTGACCCACGATTTCTCCGACGGCATCAATACGGTCAACCTCATCCTCAAGAACCAAGGCGACCGCCGGAGGGCGTTCCGCTGGCTCCTCGTCGACGCGGCCGCGCCGGTCGTCGGGGCGGCGTCGACCCTCTTCTTCGCGCTGTCCGAGCAATGGCTGGCGGTCATCCTGGCGGCCTTCTCCGGCTTCTTCCTGTATATCGGGGCGAGCGACCTGGTGCCCGAGAGCCATCATGCCCACCCGAAATTCATGACCACGGCCATGACCCTCCTCGGGGCAGGGGTCCTCTTCGTCGCCATCCGCGCCGCCAATCTGTGAGCGCCATAGCCGATGTGATATCATGGGCCCATGCTGCGCCCCCATATCGTCATCGTCGGCGCCGGCTTCGGAGGCACCTATACCGCCAAGAAGCTGGTCCGCCTGGTCAAGAAAGGAGCGATCGACCTGACCATCGTCAATAAGACGAACTATTTCCTTTTCACGCCGCTCCTTCATGAAGTGGCCACCGGCGCGCTCGGCCCCCGGAGCGTGGCCGAGCCGCTCCGCGAAGTCTTCGCAGGGACCGGCGCGCGCATCGTCCAGGGAGAGACGGTCTCCATCGACCGGGCGGCGCGCTCTATCGTCGTGGACAGCGGCGGCGAGCGGCATTCCCTCGAGTACGACTATCTGGTCATCGCCACCGGCGCGGAGGCGAACTATTATGGCATCCGCGGCGCCAAGGAGAACGCGCTGCCGCTCAAGAGCCTGGCCGACGCGGTGCTGATACGCGACCGGGTCATCGGCGCTTTCGAGAAAGCGGTCGTGGAGAGCGACCCGGAGAAGCGCACGCCATTCCTGTCGTTCGCGGTGGTGGGCGGCGGCCCGACGGGAGTCGAAGCGGCCGCCGAGCTGGCGGAGCTCGTCGACGGCATCGTCCGGCGCTATTACGGGAGAGCCCATTGCCGGCCGGACGACCCGCGCCATTGCGAGCTCGGCGAGCCGTCCATCACCCTTGTCCATGCCGGCGCCGAGCTGCTGGAGATGTTCGACCCGCGCCTGCGCCTCGCGGCGGCGGGCAAGCTGCGCAGGGAAGGGGTGGTCATCGAGACCAAAGCCTCGGTGACCGAGGTGTCTCGCGAAGGGCTCTCGCTGGCTGACGGCCGGGCCATCGCGGCCCGCACGGTCATCTGGACGGCGGGCGTCAAAGCGGTCATCCCGCCGTTCGCCGGCGGCGAGCCGCCGATGGCCGGAGGGAGGCTGGCGGTCGACGAACATTTCAATCTCGAAGGGGACCAGCGCGTCTTCGTACTCGGCGATGCGGCGGCATATGTCGGTCCGGCCGAGAGGGCCGCCGGCGCCGGCGGCGCCAAGCCGCTGCCTCAGCTGGCTCAAGCCGCCCAAGGAGAGGCGGCCGTCGTGGCGGCCAACGTCGTCGCGGCGATCAAAGGCCGCCCTCTCAAGGCGTTCTCATACCGCTCGAAAGGGAGCATGGTCTCGGTGGGGCAGTGGTTCGCCATCGGCGAGATCTATTCGCTCGACATCGCCGGCCGCCTGACGTGGTGGCTGTGGAGGACCGTCTATCTCTTCAAATTCCTCTCCTGGCGCAAGCGCGTCCGCATCGCTCTCGAATGGGCTTTCGAGCTCATCTCGCCCAGGGACATCACCACGATAGAGGGATAAAAAAAGCGGCCCTTCGGGAGGGCCGCATCACCAGTGGAACGAGAGCCCTGCCGAATAGAGGGTCTCACCCGGGCCGCTCTGGCCGCCGCCATACCAGAACACTTTGCTGATGCCGGTGGCGTGCTCGATGCGGACGGATATCGAAGGGCTCATGTCTTTCGAAGAGACTTCGGTCGGGTGGACCGACGATCCGATCACCAGGCGGCAGTCGTCGTAGATCGGCACCGATACGGCGGTCTCTACCGACGGCGTGCCGAGCCGGCTCAACCCGGTGTCCGCTTTCAGGCGGACCAGAAGGGTCGCCGGCTTGCCCTGGATATGCCCGAAGACCGTGCGGGCGTATGCGTACGCGTCCCAGAAGCGGATGCCGTAGCTGAATCTCCCGTCGCTCTCGGCTTGGGCGATGGTCGAGCGCCGCTCTTCTTCCGCCGCGAACGTGGCGTCCGCCGACACGGTCGGGGTCCGCTGCTCGACGGTATTGCCGAGAGACCCGCCGAGGAGCTTCCCGAAGAAGCCCTGGGCGGTGTCCTCGCCATAGCTCTCCCATCGGTCGATCGGCAGCCGCGCGACCGCCGTCTCGCGGAGGGCGTCCTCGAACGACGATTCGAAGCCGCCTCTTCCGAGAGAGACGACGCTCTCGTTGAAGCTGTAGCCGCGCCGGGCGGACCGCGCGATGTCCATGGCGGCGCCGGGGGAAAGGAGGCGGTCGGCGAATATCTGCGCCCCTCTCGTCTCTAGCTGGCCTCCGTAAGCGGCCGTCAAGCTCGTTCCCAGGCCGTCGTCTTTCTTGTCTATGAACATGTCGGCCCATGCCGTGGCTGCGCTCAAGCCGTTAGTGGCGCTGCCGGACGGGTCTGCGGCGCGCGCCGCCCCTGTGGCGGCCAGCGATGCGGCCGCAGCCGCGCATATAAGGATATTTCTCATTGTCAGGCTCCTTGGTTGGGTTCGTGGCAATCATACCTCCGGGGCGGCCGGCCGCAACCACAGCCTATGCACAGCGGGGCTTGACTTCAAGGCTTGCTATAATGTGCCCATGATCCCCCCTTCCTCCTCTGATCCCGCCGCCCGGGCCGCAGACGCGCAGGGCACGGCGGCGCTGGCTTTTGACATAGGCCTTGTCTGCCTCACGGCTCTGGCCCTCGTGGCCTCGTTCTTCTTCAAGGCGCCCGGCGCCGAAGCGGTCTTGGCCGCCCTCTCATTCCTGGGCCTCATCCCGGTCCTCGTCAGCGCGGCCCGGTCGCTGTGGAGCAGGCGCATATCGGTCGACCTCCTCGCGTCCATCGCTCTGGCGTTCTCGCTCATCGCCCGGGAATGGCAGTCGGCCGCCTTCATCACCCTGATGCTGGCGTTCGCGCGCATCTTCGACCGCATCACCCAGGGCAGGACCAAGAAGATCATCCAGAGCCTCATGAAGTACCGCGTCGAGAGCGTCAGGATCCAGACGGGAGAGACGGTGCGGACCGTGCATATCGGCCAGGTCAGGGCCGGCGACCGCGTCATCGTCGAGTCGGGGGACCGGATGCCGGTCGACGGCACGGTGGCCAGCGGCGAAGCCGAAGTGGACGAATCCTCGCTGACCGGCGAGAGCGAGCTCGTGCCTAAGAAGGCGGGCGACAAGGTCTTCACGGCCACGGTCAACGAGAGCGGCTCGCTGGTGGTCGTCGCCGAGCGGATCGGCAAAGATTCGACCTTGGCGCGCATCATGGCGCTCGTCGAAGAGGCGAGCCGGAAGAAGAGCAGAGCCGAGCGGGCGGCCGACACGTTCACCCAATGGTATATCGGCGCCACCTTGGCCGCTTCCGCCGTCATGTGGGCGTACGGCCTCTCCCCGAACGAGATCCTGGCCATCCTCCTGGTGGTCTGCGCGGACGACATCGCCGTGGCCGTGCCGCTCGCTTTCACGGCCTCGATCGCCCGCGCCGCCAAGCGCGGCATCATCGTCAAAGGCTCGGCCGCCATGGAGCAGCTCGCCCGCATGAAGTACGTCCTCACCGACAAGACGGGCACCTTGACCAGGGGGAAGCCGAAGATCGCCGAGGTCCGGACGTACGGCGGCTTCTCGGCCGCCACGGTCCTGAACCGGGCCGGCATGGGCGCGTCGGAATCCGCGCATGCCGTGTCCAAGGCCATCCTCCGATATCTTGCCGAGAAGGGCATCGCGACGCATGCCGCCCATGATTATACGGAAGCTCCCGGCCAAGGGGTGGAATTCTCCCATGGGACGGAGAAGATGCTGCTCGGCAGGCTCTCATTCATCGAGAGCAAGGGCGTGAAGGCTCCCGAGCAGGCCTTGGCCGACATCCGGGCCGAGAAGGACGCCGGCAGGGGCGTGGCGGTCCTGACGATCGGCGGGGCGGTCGCGGGCGTCCTTTCGTACGAGGACGAGCTGCGCCCCCGCGCCCGGGAGATCGTCGCCGAGACCGAGCGGCTCGGCGTCCGCGAATGGCACATGCTGACGGGCGACAATGCCCGCGCCGCGGCCGCGACGGCGGCTCAAGCCGGCATCCGGCATTATCATGCCGACATGACCCCGGAATCGAAAGTGGCCTTCGTCCATGCGTTCGAGCGCGAGAAGGAGCCGGCGGTCGTGGCGTACATCGGCGACGGAGTGAACGACGCCGCGTCGCTCGCCAGGGCCGACGTCTCCATCGCCATGGGCGGCATCGGCTCCGATGCCGCCATAGAGGCGGCCGACGTCACTCTCATGAAGGATCGGCTGGACCGCTTGCCGACGGCCATGCGGGCCGCCCAGCAGATGCGCGCCATCATGTGGCAATGCTTCGGCATCTGGTTCGTGACCAACGCGTTCGGCCTGGCCTGGGTGGTCGTGGGCATCCCCGGCCTCGGCGTCCTCGGCCCGGCCGGCGCGGCCGCCTATAACTTCCTGACGGACTTCATCCCTATCAGCGATGCCCTCCGAGCGGGGCTGGGGATCCGGAGCAAGCGGGTCCATATCCCATGAAGGCGTGGCCTGTACCCGATGCATATTCGAGGAAGATCCCGTCATGTCCGGATGCGGCTTTTGGATCTGTCCGTAGCTATAAGAAAGGCGCCGGGAAGCACGCTGGGATCGATATCTATGCGCCGGTCGGCTCGAAAGTCCTCGCGATAGAGAGCGGCCGGGTCGTCCACGTCTCCGAATTCACCGGCGCTCCCTGGAGCCCGCAATGGAGGAGAACATGGTATGTGATGATCGAACATAAAGACGGCAGAGTCTCGGCATATGGCGAGCTTCGGAAGCCGAGGTTGAGGAATGGGCGGGAGATAAAGCTTGGACAGATCGTCGGGTATACAGCAAAAGTCATCTTCGGGCCGATGGATATCGATTCGAGCATGCTCCACTTCGAGCTCCATCGGAAAGGATCCAGACTGTCGCAGGACTGGATTGGCAAAAGACCCGAGAGATTCATCGACCCGACGAGGTATTTGAGATCCATCGGTTGATATCGACGGGCCCTTTTCCTGGTATAATCCAATGGTTATGACCCATCCCCGCTCGCGGCTGAACGCCCTCTATAAGCTGCTCATCTCCTCCTTCACGACCTCGACGTTCGCCGAGAGCATCATCCTGCCGATATATGCCATCTTCGTCCAGAAGGTGGGCGGCAGCATCCTCGACGCAGGCATCGCCTATGGCCTGTTCCTCATCACCGAAGCGGCCTTCACCATGGTCGTGCACCGCTATAAGTGGGACGCGAACCAGCGCATAGGGCTCATGGTCGGCGGGTGGCTGATCTGGCTCGGCGGCGTCTTCACCTATCTCTTGATCTCCGACATATGGATGCTCTTCGTCTGCCAGGTGCTCATGGCCATCGGCAATGCGGTGGCCGACCCCGTCATCGACGAAGAGCTGGCGGCGCACACGGATATGGGCCTCGAAGAATTCGAGTGGGGGATATTCGAGGGCAGCAAAGCCTTCAGCGACGGCGCCGCGGCCATCGTCGGCGCGGCCATAGCCGCCTATCTCGGCTTCGGCGTCCTCATCTGGTTCATGGTCGCGGTGGCCACTGCATCCTTCCTGATGATACTGGTCTATGTGATGAAGCTGCGTAAGATGAGGCCGGAGATGTCCGCAGCATCGGCAGTGATTGATCGATGACGAAGACGGCAGACACCGTCGTGCTGGTCCTCTTGCCGTTATCGGCTGCTGCCGCGACGATCGCTTATGGAGCCGATAAATTCATCGCCACGACCCTTTTCTTCGGCCTGCCTATCGCATATTTGACGATAAGAAGGCCCGGCATCTTCAGAAAAAGCCTCATATTCGCCTTCTTTTTCTCTCTGCCGCTCTCGATCTTCGTCGATACTCTGGCCGTCTATGACGGCGCCTGGTATGTCCCGCACAGCATAGCGCCGTTTCGTCTGTTCGGGGCAGCCACTCTCGAGATCTACTGGTTCGGTCTTCTATGGGTGCTGCTCGCAGTCTTGTTCTATGAGCATCTTTCGGGCCAGTCAATCTCGAGGCCATTCTCCCCGGCATATCGCTGGCTTCTGGCGCTGTTCGCCCTCTTGGTCATAATAGTTCCGGTACTATATCTCATCGACGCGGCTCTTCTGGCCATCCCGTATTTCTATCTATGGATGTCTCTTGTATTCGTCATGCCGATGCTCGTCTGGTTCCTCGTGCGTTATCCTGCATTCTTGCCACGTTTCATCTCGGCGGGAGCCTATTTCTCTTTTCTCCTCCTTCTGTTCGAGCTCACGGCGCTTCATCAGGGACTGTGGACATTTCCAGGGAAGCACTTTATAGGATGGATCGAGCTGTTCGGATATAGATTTCCTCTGGAAGAATTCGTGTTCTGGATCATCTTCGCCACGCCGTCTTTGTTGGCTTATTACGAATATTTCGCTGATGATAGGAAATTATGAGCTACTATTTTTTCTTCGCATTTCTGTCTACCGTCGTCCTGACCAGGATATTCTTATTCCTATTTCCGGTAAGCTCTCCGACAGTCCACGATCTCCGTCTTCATCATTGGATGTATGGCGTTTTTGGCATCCTGATCGGGCTGGCCACGCATCAGCTGATGATATTCTCTATCAGTCTCGGCTTATTCGTAGATGAGCTGACCTACTTAATCATCGGCGGCACGTCGCACAGGGACAATTATTCGCCGATTTCGATCCTCGGGACGATCGCCTTCATCGTCGCAGTCTTCTTCTTGAGAGATTATCTTGTAGCGCCATTCACGCATCTATAATGCCCCTATAACTTGGCCATGGACGCAGCAAATAAAAAAGCCCTGATCATCGTCGACGTTCAGCCGTCATTCCTGGATGACAGGAATGGATATATAGTCGAGAATATACTCAAGCTTTTGAACGGCTCAAGATATGATCTTTATGTTGAGGCTACGTTCCATGCGGAGCGCGGCTCTTTATGGGACAAGCAGCAAGGCTGGATATGCCCGGAAGAGGGGGATGGGACTGAAACGGTCGGAAGGCTCTCCGAAGCCTTGAGGCCGCTCGACCCTATAAAAGTGCGCAAGGAGACGAAGTCCGTCTTCAGGGGAGACAGAGACCTTTCGAAGATATTCGCAGACAAAGGCGTCGGCGAAGTCCACGTGGTCGGATTGGACACGAATGACTGCGTCCTCGCCACGGCATATGAATCGTTCGACCTCGGATTCATCACCTATGTCATAGCGGAGTGCTGCCAGTCCTCTTCTTCCGATCGGCTGCATGCATATGCGATCGAATTGCTGGATGCGCAAGACATGATCTGCTGGTATAATCACCCATCATGAAGCCCCAGGAAAGGATACTCCTCATCGGCGCCGGATTCTGGTGGCTCGGCGAAGGCCTGTTCGGACCATTGTTCGCTGTTTTCGCGGGAAAGGTCGGCGGCAGCGTCCTCGACATCGCATGGGCATGGGCCATATATCTGCTCGTCACGGGCGGGCTCGAAGTCTTCATCGGCCGCATATCTGACAAGATCGGCCACGCCAAATTGATGGTGGCCGGCTATGCCTTGAACGCCGTATTCACCTTCGGCTATCTTTTCGTGCATGATCCCGCGGGCCTGTTCATCGTCCAGGCGGGCCTCGGCGTGGCGCTCGCATTGGCCGACCCGACCTGGGACGCCCTCTATGCGAAGCATGAGGACCGACGCAGCGCAGGCAGGATATGGGGGCTCGAGCACGGGACGGAAGAGCTGATAACCGGGGCGTCCATATTCATCGGCGGCTTCATCGTCAGCTACTTCTCGTTCACGACGCTGTTCGCGATCATGGGCGTCATCCAGGTCGTCGGCGCGCTGTACCAGGCGAAGATACTCTATTTCGACCGCTGACGCTTCCGGCCTATGCATTTCTTCCATCATCGGCGCAGGCATACGCACTGGCGGCGGAGGCATGAAGAAGGGATGCCTTCCGGGGTGAAGATCCTGGCCTGGGCCCGGGCGGTCCGCTGGATCGGCTGGGGCTTCGGCGAGGCCCTCATCCCGGTGTTCATCCTGATGTTCTCGAACACGTTCGCCGAGATGGGGCTTCTGGCATCGACCGTCGACATCGCTTCGCTCGTCAGCTTGCCGATCATCGGGATGTGGGCCGACCGCGTGCCGGCGCGGAAGCTGATCCTATGGTCGTTGGCGCTCTACCCGCTGGTCGGCGTCAGCTACTATCTGGCGGGAGTCTGGGGCATGGCGATATTCATCGTGGCGGCCCGCGCGGCGAACGGCGTCACATGGGAACTGGAGAATGTCGGCATCGAGACGTATTACCGGAGGGCGGTC
Source organism: Patescibacteria group bacterium (assembly GCA_028865095.1). Lineage (GTDB taxonomy): Bacteria > Patescibacteriota > Minisyncoccia > Phycocordibacterales > PALSA-1337 > C7867-002. Next base: position 205,682 of record JAGWLA010000001.1, read on the forward strand.
GACCATGAACGGGTCGCGACCTCCTTCGGCTACGTCGAGACGTGGTCGCATATCGCCTGGATAACGGCCGCCCTCGGCGGCATCGTCCTCTTGCGGTTCGTCTCCATACCGTTCCTGCTCCTGCTCATCGCCCCGTTCGCCGCCATCGCCTACTTCATGGTGCTGAAGGCGCCCAAGGATCCTGTGGAAGGCGAAGGCCGCGGAAGGACGCCCTCGCTGCTCGGCTCTTACGGGAAGGCTCTGGGAGAATTGCGCACCTGGGGCGGCCATCTCTGGCTTCTGGGAGGGATGGTCATGTTCTCGTCGGTGGTGAGCAGCCTCATGTATCTCTTCGTGCCCATCGACGCCTATATAAACGGGGCGGACCTGCCGATGGTGGTGCTCGTCACGGTGTTCGGCTCGCTTCCGGCCCTCTTCGCCTACCAGCTGGGGAAGATCGCCGACGCCGGCGACAAGTATAAAGTGATCTCGTTCAGCCTTTTGGCGTCCGCGGCCGTGGCGGTCGGCCTCATCATATTCCCGTCGTATTGGTTCAAGCTCATCGCCATGTTCCTGATGGGCATCGTCCTTGAGCTCCTGTATGTCGCCCAGGGAAGCCTGGTCACCACGCTCGGCCCTGAAGAGCGCTACGGCGAGCGGGGCAGCGCCTTCGAGAGCATCACGGTCCTGGGAGACCTCTCCGCGCCTCTCCTCATCGGCGTCGCTTTCGATGCCGTCGGGTTCGGCACGACCCTGCTCTCCATCGCCCTTATAGCAGTCATATTTGGCCTCGTATACAGGCGGCTGGCGGCCCCGTCTTCACGGCAGGGCCGATAGTCTGGTATACTGCCCCCGCATTACCAAGGGTTGATATAACATCCACACACTGATATGACGATAGCTTTTCTGATAGGACGCATCATCTTCGGCCTTTATTGGCTGGAAGTCGCGTACGGGCACCTCTTCAAGTCGGCGGGCCTGATCGGCTATGCCCAGTCCAAGGGGGTCAAGAGCCCTAAGCTGGCCGTGTTCGGCTCCGGCGTGCTGGCCCTCATCGGCGGCGCGACCATGATCCTGGGCACGTACCCGGGCGTCGGCGTCATCGCCATCGTCCTCTTCCTGCTCGGCGTCTCTTTCCGGATCCATCCGTACTGGAAGACGGCCGATCCCATGGCCAAGATGGGCGAGAGGATCAACTTCAACAAGAATATGGCCATCCTCGCTGCGGCTCTCATGTTCCTGGCCATCGCTATGCCGTGGCCGTATTCGCTCGGCTGGTAACGATAGCGCGCGAGGAAAGGAGACATGCTCTGAGATACACGGAAAGCCCCCTGCAGGGGGCTTTCCTAGTCCTCGGCGTCCTTCTGCTGAAGGCCGCCTCCGGAGGTATCTCAAAGCATGTCTCCTCTCCTCGCTTGCGCGCTCCGTCACTTGATCGAGCTTCTCGATATGGTCACATGCTGCTCGCCGAACGAGCCTGGAGCCACCGCGTACTTGGGGAAATAGATCGTGACAACGTCGTCGGTGAAAGTGAAATACCGGAAATTGGCCGGATCGGGCGCCGTGCCGGCTTCGATCATGGAAACGGGGGCGTAGCCTGCCGACGCTTGGTCGAGGCTGCCGGTCAGCTGCTGCCGGGAGAGGGCCGATATCTGGGCGAGATAATCCGGCACGCCAGGGAAGAGGTCGCCCAGAGATAAGGAGCGCTTCGCGGAGGCGTCATAGGCGAACGTCTGGACCTCCTGATTCTCGTTAGCGCCGCCGGTATAGGAGTCATACCGCTCGATGAAGCTCACATAGCGCCCGCCGATCTGCGCCGGCTGCCATGAGGCGATGAAGGAATAATCCGAAGGGCTCAGTGCCGCAGACGGCCCCCCGGTCGCTTCGCGGGCGATCTCCGTCTCGGCGGAAGCCGTGCGGAAGCTCGCGAGCCGGCTCAGCGTCGCCGAGGCGATGGCGTCATTCAGGGCTCTGGGCAATGAGGGGAATTGGGGATATTCGACGGAGACTGACGGCGACGTCGAGGCGTCTTCCTTCATGGAGACGATGTCGAGGGGCGTGACGGAAGCCCCTGCCGGCATGTCTTCGGGCGCCACGGCGGCGCCCCAGAGATGCCGGGACGCCAAGAACCCGCCGAGCGCGCCCGCGACGGCGAACAGCGCTGCGATGAGGACCGTAGCAGGCTTGCTTATCATGCCCCTATTCTACACCATGCGGGCGCTGCAGTCCCGCGGCCCTTTCAACGAGGGGCTCGATGGCATACAATGGGAGCATATGCGCCCCGAACATGACATGCCGATCCCTCTGAAAGGCCTCACCGAAGCCAAAGCCAAGGAGCTCCTCGCCCAGTACGGGCCGAACACCATCGAAGAGAAGAAGCGCTCGCTCTTCTCCCGCCTCTGGAAGTCGGTCGCGTCGGTGATGTCGCTCATGTTCGTCGCCGCGGGCGGGCTCTCCCTCTGGGCGGGCGAGGGCAGCGACGCCGCCATCATCGGCGTCCTCTTCCTGACGAACGTCGGCGTCGGCGTCTGGCACGAAGCCAAAGCGGACAACGCTCTCGAGAAGCTCAAGGAGAAGCTCGCGGTCGTGGTCAAGACGCTGCGCGACGGGTCCTGGAAGGACCTGCCGTCGGCTGCGCTGGTGCCCGGCGACGTGATCGAGCTCACGACCGGGAGCCTCATCCCTGCGGACATATCGTTCGCCGACGCTCGGAACGTCTCCGTCAACGAGGCGGTGGTGACGGGAGAGTCCCTCCCGAAGGAGAAGAAGACGGGCGACAAAGGCTATTCCGGGTCGTTCGTGTCGACCGGCTTCGCCCATGCCACGGTGGAGGCGACCGGCACGCGGACGTATTTCGGCACGACCATGACCATGGTCGAAGGGGGCCGCCGCCGCAGCCAGCTCGAAAAGGACATCATATCGATATCCCGCTTCCTCTCCATCGTCAGCCTCGCCATCATGGCCGTCCTTACGGCGGTCCTTCTCGGAGCCCACGAGCCTTTGCTGAAGATCGCCACTCTCGACGTCTCCATGCTCATCGCCGGCATCCCCGTGGCCTTGCCGACGGTCATGACGCTCATCATATCGGTCGGCATCATGGAGCTGGCCAAGCGGGCGGTCATCGTCCGCCGCCTCTCGTCCCTCGAAGACCTGGCCGACGTCAACCTGCTCCTGTCCGACAAGACGGGGACCCTTTCCGAGAACGTCATCAAGGTCGCCAAGATGGAGGCCGTCGCCCCCGGCGTCTCCGCCGAGCGCGTCTGGTCCCTGGCTCTCGCGGCCGCGCCGCGCCCTAATTCCAACCCGCTCGACATCGCCATCGAGTCGAAGGCCCGCGAGCTAAAGATAGCGGCTCTTCCGGTGGAGGATTTCATCCCGGGAGATTCGGAGCGCAAGCGCACCACCGCTTTCGTCACGGAAGGAGGCGTCCGCAGGGCCGTCTCTCTCGGCGCGCCGCAGACCATCAGGGCGCTCGCTTCCATGGACGCCCCGACTGCGGAGCGCTACGACGCCCTGGTGGCGGGGGCCGCCAAGGAAGGGTTCAGGGTGCTGGCGCTCGCGGCCAGCCCTGACGGGGAAGAGAAGGGCATGCGCATGCTCGCCGTCTTCTTCTTGGCCGACGCCATCAGGGCGGATGCGCGCGAGACCATCGATTTCATGAATGAGTACGGCATCAAGGTCAAGATGGTGACCGGCGACGGCCGCGACGTCGCCGCCCACGTGGCTGCCGAGCTCGGCCTTCCCGGGAGGATCGTCGAACGGGTCGAGCTCGAAGGACGCCCTTCCGAGGTGAAGGAGGCTTTCCCGGGCGTCGCCGGCTTCGCCGAGGTGATGCCGAAGGACAAATACGACGTGGTCATGATGGCGCGCGACATGGGCCGCTATACCGTGGCGGTCACCGGCGACGGAGTGAACGACGTCCCGCCGGTCAAAGCCGCCGACGTCGGCATCGCCGTGTCGAACGCGGTGGACGCCCTCAAAGGGAGCGCCGACATCGTCCTCACCGAGCCCGGCATCTCCGTCATCAAGGATGCCATCGTCGAGGCGCGGAAGATCTTCGCGCGCCTCTACAACTACTCCCTCTACCGCATATCGGAGAGCTTCCGGCTGATCGTCACCATCGCCGTGATCGGCGTCATCTTCGGGACGTACCCTCTGACGCCGGTCCAGATCATCCTCATCGCTCTTCTGAACGACATCCCCATCATATCGCTGGCGTTCGACCGGGTGGCCGTCTCCAAAGCCCCGTCCGCCGTCGACGCCAAGCGGCGCTTCGCCCTTTCGACGGTGTTCGGCCTGACAGGCATCGCCAACAGCATGATCCTTCTCTGGGTGGCCATCGCCGTCTTCCATGAGCCGTGGGCCGTCATCCAGACGCTGTTCTTCCTCAAGCTGACCGTCTCGGGCCATATGCTCGTCTATGTCGCCCATACCGAGAGGCCGTGGGTCAGGTTCTTGCCGTCGAAGCAGGTCATCATCGCGACCATCCTCACCCAGCTCGTCGCCACCGCCATGTCGTTCTACGGCTTCTTCACCGCCCCGATCTCGTGGAGGCTCATCTTCTTCGTCTGGATATGGTCTTTCTTCTGGATGCAGATCGCCGAATTGTCCAAGCAGTGGTATCACCGGCTCACCGACCGGCCTTCGCCGCCCGCTCCCGCGCCTGCGCCCGCTCGCGCCTGACGGCCGCCCGATGCGTCATGCGGCTTGACGGCGCCCGCTTGACGGCGCCGGAGCTTCCGTGTATCATTCAAATATGGCTTTGAACGTAAAGAAGCTCGCTGAGCTCCTGAAAGCGGCGGGGAACGAGTCCCGGCTCGAGATCCTCTGCCTCATGGGCCAGAAGCCCGGGAGATGCGTCTCCGAGCTGTCAGGCGAGCTGGGCCTCTCCGTGGCCGTGGTCTCGCATCATATGCGGGCCCTGGCCAGAGCCGGCGTCCTCACGGCCGAGAAGGACGGAAAGCGGGTATGCTACCGCTTCGCCCGCAAGGGGATAGGGAAGGAATTACAAGCGCTGGTGTGTAAATACATATAGAATGCCATGTCAAAGATCATCGATTCGACCCAGTCAGATTTCGAAGCCGTCGTCCTGAAGTCCGCCGTCCCGGTCCTGGTGGACTTCTGGGCGCCGTGGTGCGGCCCGTGCGTCATGATGGCGCCCGTCCTCGAAAGCTATGCCGGCGATATGGACGGGAAGGTGCGCGTGGTCAAAGTCAACGTCGACGAGCCCGCCAACCAGGCCCTCGCCGCCCAGTATCAGATCCGCAGCATCCCGAACATGAAGCTCTTCAAGGCGGGGAAGGTCGTCCACGAGGTGGTCGGCCTGCGCTCGAAAGCGGACCTGGCAGCCGAGCTCGCGAAAGCGCTCGGCTAGTCGAATATGCTCGCGAGATAGCCGTCGATCGTCCTCTGATCGAGGTCGTAGAGGTGCTTCCCGCTGTCGTGGAGGTACGTCGCCAGCTTCACGCCGACGAAGCGCCAGTGCCACGGCTCGTATATGTAATACGGGTTGTTGTCAGGGTATGAGAGGGTGAAGCCGTATCTGTAAGCGTTGGCCGTGAGCCAGGCGTACGCGCCCGTCGCGGCGAAGCGGTCGTCCAGCTGGCCGCCCAAGCCGGGAGCGATGAGGTCGACGGCCGTGCCCAGCTGATGCTCGGAATAGCCTTGGTCGGCCGAGAAAGTGTTCGCCGTGCCGGCCCCGTAGACGACCGTGTACTGGCTCTTCAGATTGCTCTGGGAATCGAACGAGCGGTAGGCCGAGGCGACGTACATGAGCGCGCCGCTCGACGATGCGGCGTCCAGCATGCTCTCGAGCTTGGGCAGCACCTGGGGGATGACCTGTTCAAGCTTGCTGTCGCTGTATTTATAGGCGTCGGGGATCTCGGCCAGGGCGGCGGGCATGTAGTTCTCGTTCAAGAAGTACACTTTTGAATATTTCTCCAGGAGCTGCGGGTCGATGGACTGGAGCTTCTGCAGGTCGGACACCGTCGACGACACCGTCGAGAATTGCTGCTGGTACGAGCCGAGCTGCGAGGCGAGCGATCCGACGTTCTGCCGCTCCTCGGAAAGAGCGTTCGCCAGGGAAGCATGGGTGGCGACGATGGAGCTTTGCAGCCCGGCGGTGGTGCTCGACAGATCGGCTTCCAGGGCCGACAGCCGAGCGTCCGTCTCGGCCAGCCGGGCGTCCGTCCGGACGGCGATGCCGTGCGCGTACCAGGCGTCCACGCCGCTGCCGACTGCCGCGGCCGCGAGGGCCGCTCCGGCGATCCATTGCCATGCGGGTCCGATCGATCTCATGCCGATATCATATGGTATAATCGGCCTATGTCAATCGAACAAGACCTCGCAGCGGTCGTCAAAGGAAGCGTCGGCGCTTCCGGCGAAGCCCTTTCTGCCGCGAGCCACGATGCGAGCCTCTTCGAGGTCAGGCCGCGGGCCGTCGTCGCCCCGAAGGATGTGGACGACCTGAAGGCCTTAGTGAGATATGCGTCCGCGCATGAAGGGGTCAGCCTGACCGGCCGCTCCGCAGGCACCGATATGTCGGGTGGGCCGCTGACGGAGTCGGTCGTGGTCTCGTTCACGGAGCATTTCAACCATATCAAAGAGGTCGTCGAAGCTCCGCAGGGCGCGCTTCCGGCCCTGCCAGACGACGTCGCGGGCATCGACGTCGACGTGACCGGCTATGCCGTGACCGAGCCCGGCGTCTATTATCGCGATTTCGACAAGGCCACGCTGGAGAAAGGCGGCCAGATCATGCCTTCATATCCCGCGTCGCGCGAGCTCTGCACCGTCGGCGGCATGGCGGCCAACAATTCCGGGGGAGAGAAGACGCTGACGTACGGCAAGACCGAGCGGTATGTCCGCAGGCTCAAGATGGTCTGCGCCGACGGCAACGAATACGAGTTCAAGCCGCTCGCGCCCGCCGAAATGGCGGCCAAGAAGGGGCTGGCGACCTTCGAAGGCGAGATATACCGCGCGATGTCCGACCTCATCGGCTCGAATCACGGCCTGCTTCAAAAAGCGAAGCCCATCGTCTCCAAGAATTCCTGCGGCTATTATCTGTGGAACGTCTACGACGAGAAGACGGGCGTCTTCGACCTCTGCAAGATGATCGTCGGCTCGCAGGGCACCCTCGGCCTCATCACCGAGATCGAGTATGCCTTGGTGAAGCCGAAGAAGCATTCCCATCTGCTGGTCGTCTTCCTGACCAGCCTCGACCAGCTCGGCGCGACGGCGGAGCGCGTCCTCGAGCAGAAGCCGGAGAGCTTCGAGTCATACGACGACCAGACGCTCAAAGTGGCGTTCAAATTCCTGCCCCAGCTCATGAAGCAGATGGGCGGCAACCTGGTCACGCTCGGCCTGGAATTCATGCCGGAGATGATGGCGGTCCTGGAAGGCGGCATGCCCAAGCTCGTGCTCATGGCCGAATTCACCGATGACGACGATGCCGCCGCCCTGGCCAAGGCGGTCGCGGCCCGCGAGTCGCTGAAGGGCCTCCACGAGAAGACGCTGGTGACCGCCACGGCCAAGGCCGAGAACAAGTATTGGGTCATCCGCCGCGAGAGCTTCAACATGCTCCGGAAGCACATCCACGGCGTGCGCACGGCGCCGTTCATCGACGATTTCGTCGTGCCGCCCGCTTCGCTCCCCGCGTTCCTGCCGAAGCTGAACGCCCTCCTCGAGCCGTACAAGAAAGACCTGACCTACACCATCGCCGGCCACGTGGGCGACGGCAATTTCCATATCATCCCCTTGATGGACCTGAATGACCATGAAAAGACCCAGCGGATCATCCGAGACTTGTCGGTCAAAGTCTACGCGCTCGTCCACGAGTTCCATGGCTCGATAACCGGGGAGCACAATGACGGCATCATCCGCACGCCGTTCGTCAAGATGCAGTACGGCGAGAAGGTCTATCGGCTCTTCGAGGAGGCCAAGAAGATATGGGACCCGAAAGGCATATTCAACCCGGGCAAGAAGGTCGGCGGGACGCTGGAGTATGCGTTCGACCACATAGTGAAATCGTCATGAAGCCACGTCGACAGCATTGTCCGGGAGCGGAGAGGATATCGCCCCTCGGAAGCGTTCGGAGCCTTGCAAGGCTCCTCGCCCGGTTCTCGGCGATTTCCCTGCCGGGAAATCGCCTGCGGATGTCCCTCGGGGCGATATCCTCTTCGCTCCTCATAGCTATGCCGTCGATCGCTTCGGCGCATGAGGTGTATGTGCTCACCCAAGGGCAGATACGGCAGGCGATCGGCGCGCCGTCGTTCAGCTTGGTGGGGGAGGCGATGGGCCATATCGGAGAGTTCGCCTTCTGGGCCTTCATCGGCGCCCTGGTGGTCGGCGGGGTCTTCTGGATATCGATCCTGCGCTTCTTAGAGCGCCGCTTCGACCCGATGCTCGTCAGGGCGAGGAGATACGCGACGCTCATCGCTCGCATCACCATCGGCATCTCGTTCGTGGCGAGCGCCTGGTATCAGGCGACGTACGGGCCTGAATTGCCGCTCGTCTCCAATTTCGGGCCATGGTCGGGAGCGCTTACCCTCGCTCTCGCGGCCATCGGCGTCCTGACCATCGTCGGCCTCTATGCCCGGACGGCCGCGCTCGTCGGCCTCGCCATATTCGGCGCGGCGGTATGGCAGCACGGCTCGTACATGCTCACGTACGCGAACTATCTAGGGGAGATGATCGTGCTGCTCATCCTCGGCGCGCATGAGTACAGCCTCGATAGCCTCTTGGCTCGGCGCTCGGGCCGCCGCGGCATGGGAGCGCCCGCATGGCTCGCGAGCATGAAGGGATATCTGGCGCCGAGGAGCTTCGCCATCCTGCGCGTCCTTTTCGGGGTGGCCCTCATATACGCGTCATATTATGCCAAGATCCTGCACAACAACCTCGCGCTCTTCACGGTCGACCAGTACCACCTCGACAAGATCCTCGGCTTCGAGCCGCATTTCCTCGTCCTCGGCGCGGCCATCGTCGAGCTCCTGATCGGGACGTTCTTCATCCTCGGCATAGAGATACGCTTCACGGCTCTCTTCTTCCTGTTCTGGCTGACCCTCTCGCTCATATTCTTCGGCGAAGCGGTCTGGCCTCACCTCATCCTCATCGGCATCCCCATCGCCTACCTCTTCTATGGCTACGACGATTATTCCTTGGAGGGCTGGTTCTTCCGCAAGAAGAAGTACGAGCCGGTGCTGTGATATCATCGATCAGTCGACCCGTATATAATAGCCGCATGCCCGCCGCCTCCCACATCTCCGTCGCGAACCTGACCAAGACCTTCAAAGGCGGCCTTACGGCCGTTGATGGCATCTCCTTCGAAGTGCCGGCCGGCAGCATATTCGCCTTCCTGGGGCCCAACGGCGCAGGGAAGACCACGACCATCAAGATGCTGACCACTCTGGTCCACCCGACGTCCGGGACCATCCGCCTGAACGGCCTCGATCCGGTCGAGAGCCCGCACGACGCGCGCCAATCCTTCGGCATCGTCTTCCAGGACCCGTCGCTCGACGACGAGCTCACCGCCTACGAGAACATGTTCTTCCATGCCGGCCTCTATGGGGTGCCGCGGCCGGAGACCGCGGGCAAGATCGAGAGCCTGATGAGGTTCGTCGAGCTCTGGGACAGGAAGGATTCGCCGGTGAAGACGTTCTCCGGCGGCATGAAGCGCCGCTTGGAGATCGCCCGCGGCCTCCTGCATACGCCGGCCATCCTCTTCTTGGACGAGCCGACCACCGGCCTCGACCCGCAGACCAGGAATTACATCTGGAATTACCTGAAGAAGCTCAACGAGGAGCGCGGGCTGACGGTCTTCTTCACCACGCATTACATGGAAGAGGCCGAGCGCGCCGCCCATCAGGTGGCCATCATCGATCGTGGGAAGATCATCGCCCGCGACACGCCGGCCGCCATCGTGGCGTCGGCCGGCGCCGCCAGCCTCGAGGACGCGTTCATCACGCTGACCGGCCGCGAGATCCGCGAGGAAGAGGCGAGCGGCATCGACCATATGCGGGCGATGCGCCAGGCGTTCAGGGGAGGGAGGAGGTAGAGAAACGGCCCGTCTTTAGTAGGCTTTATCGTCACACATACATATATGAAATTCTCATCGTTCTCGTTCGTCTCGTATCCGACGGTCGACATCAAGCGGTCCAGGGCGTTCTACGAGGGCGTGCTCGGCCTCACGGCCACGTCGGTATGGGAAGGCGACGGGTACGCCTTCATCGAATACGACATGGGGCCCGATACCCTCGCCATCGGCATGGGCTCGGATAATTTCAAGCCGGGCAAAACCGGCGGCACTGCCGCCCTCGAAGTCGACGGCGATTTCGACGCGGCCCTGAAGGAGCTGAAGGACAAAGGCGTGAAGCTCCTCATGCAGCCCTATGACGGGACTGTCTGCACCATGGTCCTCATCGAGGATCCCGATGGGAATCAGATAATGATCCACAAGCGGAAGGCGAAGTAGGCGCGAAAAGCGTAGCGATGCGAAAAAGCCGCCCCGGGGCGGCTTTTCTTCGGGAGCTTACATCCTCCGTCACCCGATCAGTCCTGCATAGTGCAGGAGCACCAGGAAGGCGCCGATGGCGATGAGGAAGAGGCCGAGGCCCACGGGGGAGCCCCATGAGAACCACGATCCCCATGCCCGCCAGTTGCGCAAGGCTTCGGTGCCCGCGTCCCGCTCTTCTCCGCGGGCTTTGGCCAGCATCCGGGCCTTGATGGCGTCGGCGTACTCCTTGCTGAAGCTTTTGTTCTCGTCGGTATCCATGTGATATCCGATTATTCTGCGGCTGATAATGCCGGGATATGCGTGGGTGCGGCTCGCTGCCGTTCGGGCGCTTCCGGAGCGCCGCGGCGTTGATGGAGCCGTGTGCATGCCACGGGGAGATTGTAGCATGAAAATTATTTTGGAGGCGCTTTGTCTGGCGTCAGGTTGGCATCAGCCAATTGGTATTGACACATGACACATAATATGTAGTATTTAAACCAGTTGAGACGATTTATGGCTCAATGACAAATACAACCGGACGAGCCTGTCTTGCGATGGCGCTTGTCCACAACCAATGGAATGTAGATGAAAAAAAAGAAAGCTCCGTTATCGTTGATGCAGATGTTCTCAAAGATACTCAAAGGCAAAGGCCTTCATGATGGTTATAATCCCGTTCAGGAGGCAAGCGGCCGTGTGATCGGCGAACTAGATCCTCTGTCGAGGTCGCTGTTCTTTGAGCGGTCTGCGGCTATCGATGAGGTTAAGGCGCTCAAGAGCCGCAAGAAAAAGGACGAGGCTAAAATCGACTCGTTGAGCAAAAAGGCCGAGGTTCTCACTTTCTTGCTTCGCGAATCGGTCGGGGTAAAAATCCCAGTCGTCACGAATCCTGATGTCGATTTGAGGGTATCAAAAGACTGGCGTTTGTCGATCGGTTCGATGATTGATGACGCCGTTCCATTCGAGGCAGCTGATAGGATTTCTCGTCAGGTATTCGGGCGCGTGCTCTCTATCTTCACCGAGCCTCAGAAAGGGCATTTCGAAGATCCTCCGTCTGAAGCAGAATCGAATGAGCCTGTTATCGGAAAGGTCACCGATCCTCGCATCAAGGCGCTCTGGCATCTTGGATCGGAACTTGTCAAAGAGCGTGACAGCCTAATCCCTCCTTCCTCACTTGAGGGTCCCTTAAGATTGAAGTGGATGAAAGCCCAGACGCTGGGAGAGCTGCTTCATATGGGATTGCAGATTCAGACACTGAATATCCAAATCGATCAGTTAAGGGCTTTTTCCTTCATGCTTACCCGAGAGACCGTCTCGTCAAAAATGGCGTCTCCCGATAGAGCCATAGGGTTGCGGAAGGGTTGGAAGATCGTGACCGTTCCGAATAGCGAGCCTACTCCGGACATACTCGAAATGCTCATGGAGCTTGGCGGGCTTCCCGAAGGGCTCTTCTCTCATCGCTGACCCAAGTCATCTTACGCAGCTTCAAAGCGCGTCCTTGTAGGATGCGCTTTTATATTTTCTATTTTCTCTATCAAAATCAAAGCTTTAGAAAGCATCACCACACCCAGGGGATGAGGCGCTTGGTCCGGGCTTTGTAGGAGGGATAGGCGTCGGGGAAGAGGCGGGCCATGATCCGTTCTTCGGCGAAGACGCTGGGCAGGATATAGGCGGCGAAGGGCACGAGCACCAGGATCCAGAGCATGCCGAAGACGAGGATGGAGCCGGCCATGGCGAGGAAGATGCCGGAATATATAGGATTCCTGATGTAGGCGTAGGGGCCGGAAGTGACCAGCTCGGCGTCTTTCTTCTCGGACATGGGCTGGCCCCAGTTGCGGCCGAGGTTGAAGCGCGCCCAGAACGCCACGGCGATGCCGGCGAAGGTCAAAGCCATGCCGGCCCAGCGCGCCGCCGGCTCGTGCAGATACCAGAGCAAGAACGCGCCCCGCATGCCCGAGAGCTTGATGAATATCAGTATGACCGCCACGAAGAGCAGGCGGACGACCCACCAGCGGGCTCCGGCCCGCTTGGCGTACTTCTTGGTGAAGAAGGCGGATACGAGCCAGACGAGCGCGAACAGGATCCAGGCGTCGCTCGTCATCCTGCCGATGAGGTCGGTGTATTGCATGGGACCATCATAGCATGGACAAAAAACGGCCTGCATCTTGCGATGCGGGCCGTGGCGGGCGAAGGGGCTGGGGTCAATGGGTGCCGAGAGGGATCATCGTCCCCGCGTCCTCATGCTTCGCGAACTCAGTGGCGATCACGAGGTCATAAGCGGCCGTGGCGCGGAAGGCTTTCCCCGCGAGATAATGCCGCGTCTGCTCGCTGACCGTGCCGTCCGCCGCGATCTCGATCAGGAGGTCGTCATAATCCTCAGGATCGACGACGACAGCGACATGATGGAAGTTCTTGGCCGCGCCGCGTATGAGCGACGGCCCGCCGATGTCGATCTGCTCGACCGACGGCTTGGCGGAGAAGTCATACAGATTGACGACCACCATGTCGATGGGGACGATCCCATGCTGGGCGGCCGCCTCCATATGAGCGGGCTTGTCCCGGTCGGCCAGGATGCCCCCGTGGATCATGGGGTGGAGGGTCTTGACCCGTCCGTCCATCATCTCGGGGAAGCCGGTGACCTCCTCCACCAGGGTGCAAGGCACGCCGCTCCCTTCGAGCGCTCGGGCGGTGCCGCCGGTGGACACGATCTCCCAATCTCCTGTTGCGATGAGGCCGCGGGCGAATTCGACCAGGCCTGTCTTGTTCGTTACGGACATCAGTACACGTTTTTTCATAGTTCGATCTTTCGTTCGTTCTCTACCGTCATGCCATACACTACTCGCATCACGGAAAAATGCAATCTCCTGCCGCCCGGCTGTTCGGGCAGGCAGGGAGGTGAAAAGAAAGATGCAAAGAGCCCGGGAAGCTCTTGAGGAGCAGAAGATATATAATAGATGCCGTATGCGCGCCGTCATCGTCAACGATCTGATGCAATCCGGCTACGCCTATGAGCGCGCCGAGCCGGCGGGCAAGAATTTCGCGCCGGGCTTCCGTCCCGAGCTGACGCCGAAGGAGATGCTCCGGCTCGGCATATTCGGCGGCGTATATATGCGCGATTGCAGGGAGGAATTCCCGGCTGATTGGTGGGAAGGCGCCAAGCTCGCTCCCGATGGCAGCGACGAGCGCGACCCTGGGCTCAATTGTTTCGGCGTGAATGCCAGCCAGCCGCTGTCTGTCTGGCAGGAGAAAGGCTGGATAGACCCGCGCGATCCGCGAGGATGGTTCCAGTGGTATTGCCGCTATCACATGGGAAGGAGGCTGGGCGGGCCTTCACAGGCGCCGTCAGCCAAGAAAGGGGAGACCGAGGACGAGCGGCAGATCCGCCGCTGGAAGGCGATCTATCGGCATATCGCCCAGATCAGGAAGCATTGCCGCCCGGGCGACCCGTCGTGTCGGCCGCGGCAGCGGCAGGCGGTGCTGCAGTGGGCTTATGATTCAAGGAAGATGTGAGGGGCCGCGGCTGAAGGCGGGTTTATCATATATGGCGATCATCGAGGATACCGAAGGCAACCGCGTCGGGCTGCACAGCTGGAAATAAGGGACGCTACGGCCTCTTGTTGTGGAGCCAGATGACGAAGCCGAGGGCGATGGCCACGCCGAGCGGGAACAGGGCCATGGGGACGCTCACGTAGACGGCGGTGGCATAGACGGCTCCGACGAGGACGACGAACAATCCTTCATAGGCGTAGCGGAAGAAGCGGCGCGTCCACAGGCCGATGGCGCCGATGACTTCGCCCGCGCCGATGAAGTACATGAGCCAGACCGGCAAGCCGGCGACGGCGAAGCTCTGGACGGCCATCGGCTGGGCGAGCAGCTTGGGCACCCCCGATACCAGGAAGAGGGCGCTCACAAGCGCGAGCAGGACGTAGTAAGCGGTCTTTTGTGGGGTGGTCATAAAAGTGACATCGTGCGGGCTTATAGGGTTATAGTATACATAAATGCGTAAATCATGTCATCGCGCACAAAAAAAGCTGCCATCGGCATAGGAGCGCTCGTCGTGGCCCTCGCGGCGGCCTTATTCGTGCAGCACGTCGTCTTGCGCAAGGCCCACAGCACTTTCGAGGACTATTATGCTTTCAGGGGATGTTCCCAGCTCATCGAGCGCACCCCTGATTCGGGCACATGCCGGACGGCGTCCGGGAATGTCATAAAGATCGTCCAGTACCGCGGCCGCTGGTATCTCGATGGCGACCTGCCGTCGTGCTTCGTGACCCTTCCCGACGGCTCCTGTCTCGTCGGCCTGCCGTAATGGTATAATCGTCGCATGTCAGCGACGGCCTTCTATCCTCTCTACATCCTCTGGCTCCGTCAGATCAAGCGCTATTTCCGCTCGAAGTCGCGCATGATCGGCTCGCTCGGCCAGCCGGTCGTCTTCTTGGTGGCGCTCGGCTTCGGCTTCGGCCCGGTCTTCGCCAAGGCCGGCGGAGGCGACTACATCCAATTCCTGTCGCCGGGCATCATCGCCATGTCCATCATGTTCACTGCCGTCTTCTCGGGCATCGAGCTCATCTGGGACCGCCAGTTCGGCTTCCTGAAGGAGACCATGGTGGCTCCGGTCTCGCGACTCTCCATCATGTTCGGCCGGACCTTGGGCGGGGCAACGACCTCGTTCCTGCAAGGGTGCATCGTCCTCGCCATCACTTTGGCCATCGGCTTCCGGCCCGACCTCGGCATGGTCCTCTGGGGGCTCTTGTTCATGTTCGGCATCGCCATCGTCTTCACGGCCTTCGGCACGGCCATCGCTTCCACCATGGAAGACATGCAGGGTTTCGGGCTCATCGTCAACCTGGTCAATATGCCGCTCTTCTTCCTTTCCGGCGCCCTTTTCCCTCTGAATGACGCGCCGGTCTGGATACGCGCCATAGCCGACGTCAATCCGCTGTCATATGGCGTCGACGGCTTGCGCACGGCCCTTACCGGCGTCTCTGAGTACGGCCTCGGCCTCGACGCCCTTGTCATCGCTGCCGTCACCGTCCTCTTCCTCGCCATCGGCGCGTGGCTGTTCGGGAAGATAGAGGTGTAGTCGAGAGCGCGGCAGAGAAGCTCCTACTCGCCCGTCGTGCTTCCGTTATAGTTCTGCGAAGGGGTGCCGGCCTGCCAGTTGCCCATCTTCTGGAAGTCCGCTTGGCACTCGGCTTGATGGGAAGGATCGGAACAGTATGCGTTGCAGGAAGCCTCGGAATCGCAGTTGCCGGGGCTCGGCATGCTCTGTTGTCCGGGCTGGCCGTTCATCGGCCCTGTGCCATTGTTATCTGATTGGCCGGTCGATGAACCGATCTGCCAATTGCCCATCTTCTCGAAGACGGCCTGGCATTCAGCTTGATGAGAGGGGTCGGAGCAGTATGCATCGCAGGATTCTTTGGAAGTGCAGTTGCCGGGACCCTGGAAGCTCTTGTGGGCTTGCTCGAATCCGGCCGCCGAAGGGCCGGATCCTCCGGGCATGCCCTGACCATTGCCGTGAGGGCCGATCACATCGCCGACGCCGGCGGCTTCAAAGTCGGTCTGGCATTCCTGCATGTGGCTCGGCTGATCGCAGTAGGCCATGCAGCTCTTCTTGGACATGCACTCGCCGGGCATATGGCCGCCCGACTTGATGTATGCGAGCATCTTCTCGCCGATAGCGATGTCAGGGGTGCTGAAGCCATTGGCTTTGGCGAAGTCTATGCACGAAGACATGTTCGCTATGGTCGAACAATAGGCGTCGCAGGCATCCGGCGTCGAGCAGCCGCCCGGGCCTTGGCCTTTGGCTAGTATGGACGCGAAAGCCTGGGCGTCGTCCGCCTGGCTCTGGCTGATCATGCCGCTCTGTTTAGCGTAGTCGGTGCAGGCTTGCATATGCGCCGGATCGTCGCAATAGGCATGGCAGGCGCTCCGGCTGTCGCAGCCGCCGAGAGAAGCGATCGGGAACTGGGCTTGCGGAGCTTGGGCGTATGAGACCGATGCGCTGAAGATGGCGGCGAGCGCCATCGCCGCAGCCTTCCGGGAGAGAGTCGATGTAGGCATGTGTTGAGCTAGAAGGGATTAGTGTATAAGCCCTGGATCGGATCCAGGCCTGAAGCGGCCGATGCCGGCTGCGAGGCCGTCGATGAAGCCGACGGGCTTGAAGCCCGGCTTGTCGTGTGCGTCAGAGGCGCGGCGGCCTGCGGCGCCGCAGAAGGAGCCGGCCTTTTGGTGCCGAGGAGATACCAGAGCAAGGCAAGGACGACGGCTGCCCCCACGATGATCGTTCCTTCGACGAGCTTGTGCATGCCTATCTGCATCGCTTGTATTATACTACACGCATGAAGCACTACACCATAGAAGAGAACCCGCTCTCGCACTTCCTCTTTAACAACACGCGCGTGTCATGGTTCTGGCTCGTCGTCCGCCTTTACGTCGGCTACGAATGGCTCTCGGCCGCGTGGGAGAAAGTCACGAGCCCAGCATGGACCGGCGCCCAGGCCGGCTCGGCGCTCTCCGGATTCCTGAACGGAGCCCTGGCCCAAGTCGGCGGCGCCCACCCGAACGTTCAGGGGTGGTACGCCGCTTTCCTGAAGGATGCCGTGCTCCCGAACGTCCATGCCTGGTCGTACGCCGTCTCGTACGGCGAGCTCGCGGTCGGCGTCGCCCTCGTGCTCGGCGCGTTCACGGGCATCGCCGCGTTCTTCGGCCTCTTCATGAACCTCAATTACCTCATGGCCGGGACCGTCTCCACCAACCCGATCCTGTTCGTCCTGGCCATCGGCCTCATCTTGGCCTGGAAGACCGCCGGCTGGTTCGGCTTCGACCGCTGGCTCGTGCCTCTTCTCGGCACGCCCTGGCACCCGGGGAAGGGGTTCAGGAAATGATGGGCATAGTCTTACGATGGAAGCAGTGACATCATGAAGAAACCCGTGAAATTCAAGCCCCGGCGCGGTCAGACAGACTTCACTCATATCCGCTGGGCGCCGGTCATTAATTGCGTGGTCATGCATCGAAGAAAGATATTATTGGTCCAGCGGAGTCCCGATCTGCATTTCTATCCCGGCTATTGGAACGGCGTATCCGGATTCTTGGACGACGATAAGAGCCTGAATGAGAAAGCGCTCGAGGAGCTGAAAGAAGAGCTCGGCTTGTCCAAGAAGGATATTGTCTCGATAAAGCAGGGCGCCGTATTCGATCAGGACGAGCCAAAGTATGAGAAGACGTGGATCGTGCATCCTGTGCTGGTCAAAGTGCGGACGGATAGGATCACGACCGATCGGGAGGCGAAAAAGGCGGAATGGCTCACTTTGAAAGAAGCAAGAAAGCTACGGCTGTTGCCCGGCTTCGACAGGGTATTGCGTCATCTGTTTTCCGCATCATGAAATGGTCGTGCGCTCCGATAGCGAAGTTATAAGCCGCCAGAGGGGTATCGAGCAGGCCTTTCGATGGAGATTGAGAGTCATTTCCTTTTCGTGCTGCCGCCATGGAGCCTTGCTCCGTATGGCGGCTTTTTTATAGCTTGGTATAATTGCTCTCATGGTCACCCTCCAAGTCGGCGTCAAAGCGTTCCTCAAGAATAAAGACGGCAGATATTTGCTGCTCCATCGCTCGGCGGAGAAATATAAGGGCACCAAAGGATCGTGGGACATCGTCGGCGGAAGGATCGAGCCGGGCACGAAGCTCATGGAGAATCTGAAAAGGGAGGTCAAAGAAGAGACGGGCTTGGCGATATCGTCGGAGCCGCGCCTCATCCACGCCCAAGACATCATCCCGAACCCGGAGAAGCATGTGGTCCGGCTGACATATGTTGCCGATGCCGACGGGACACCGGTCCTGGACACTGCCGAGAACGTGGAATATGAGTGGCTGACCGCTTCCGAGATGAAGGCGCATGACGACCTGGACATATATGTCAAAGAGATACTCGAGCGTGGTATACTAGGGGCATGAATCAGATCCAGCTCATCCTCATCTTCGCCGCAGTGATCGTCGGCGTGGTGTCGGCGGCGTACCTGTATCAGACGGTCGGGGCTTTCATGCCCGGCCTGAAGAAGCCGCTCCGGACCATGGCGCTCGGCATGTTCATCATCGTGCTCGGCGTCATCCTCGGCGCTTTCATCGCCTACGAATCGTCGCGGGGCCTCGATTTCGCTTTCTATGGGGTGCCGCTGTCGGCGTACTTCTATGTCTTCTATATCCTCGGCTCCATCGTGATCGCCCTCGGCGCGCGCGGCTTGGTGGTCAGGCCTCGGAGCAAAGTGGCTGACGTCTCCCTTCAGAGAGTCTGACGGCCTACGGCGTCACCACGGATATTTCTTCCCTTTGAACCAGAACTGGCCGGTCTCCGGGCGGGAGACTGCCAGCGCATATATGTCGGCGGCCGCCTCTTCGGGGGTCACCGGGGCTTCGTCGCCGCCCATGTCGGTCTTGACCCAGCCGGGATGGACGGAAGAGACGATGATGCCGGTCTTCTCATGGGCCATCCTGACGGCGAGCGTCCGGGCGTACATATTGAGGGCGGCTTTGGAGATCTTATAGGCGGGGTAATGATAAGGCTCGTGGGTGTCTTCGAGGATATCGGCTTCCGCGATCGAGCCTGCCTGCGAGGAGATATTCACGATATGGCCGTCGCGGCTCATGAGAGGGACGATGAGCTCGGTGAAAGCGGCGGTGCCGACCACGTTCACTTCCAATGTCGCGCGCAGCTTGTCCGGCGCGAGGCAGGTCTCGTCTCCGTCGATCAATATGCCGGCGTTATTGATGAGGATGTCCGCTTTGGCTCCCGACGAAGCGATGGCGGCAGCGCACTTCCGGATCGATTCCGGCGAAGAGAGGTCGAGCGCATGGATCGCCAGGCGGTCATGCGCCGCGGCCTGGCCGCTGGTGAAGACGGTGCCGATGACCGTGAAGCCTTCGGCCAGGAACTTCTCGGCGAGGGCTTTGCCGATGCCGCGCCCGATGCCGGTGATGATGGCGGTTTTCATGCTCTGATTGTAGCACGCCGCTCTGCCGGCATGCGCCTATTCGTACCGCAAAGCTTCGATGGGGTTGAGCTTCGAGGCGCGGCGGGCGGGATAATAGCCGAAGACGATGCCGATGACCGCCGAGACGCCGAAGGCCAGAAGGACCGAAGAGCTCGATATGGAAGTCTGGAGCACTCCGAGCCGGGTGACGATGAAGGACACCAGCCAGCCCAGGAAGACGCCGATGCCGCCGCCGATGACGGTGAGGGCGACGGCCTCGGCCAGGAATTGGACGTTGATGTCCTGTGCCCGGGCGCCGATGGCTTTGCGCAGGCCGATCTCGCGGGTGCGCTCGGTGACGGTAGTGAGCATCATGTTCATGATGCCGATGCCGCCGACCACGAGGGATATGCCGGCCACAGCGGCAAGGAGCAGGGTGAACGTGCCGGTGACGCTGGATGCCGCCGATACGATCGAAGCCTGGTTCAGGACGTTGAAGTCGGCCTGGGTCGGGTCGCTGATATGATGGCGCCCGAGCAGCAGGCTCGTGACGTCGTTCTGGACCTGGGTCATGTCATCTGCCGATGCCGCCGATATGCTGATGGTCGTGTAATACGTCGTATTGCCGAGCAGGAAGAGCTGGGCGTCTTGCAGAGGTATGTAGATGACGTCGTCCTGGTTGTTGAAGCCGCTCGATCCTTTGGAGACAGTCTCGCCGACCACGGTGAATTGGATGCCTTTGATGGCGATGGTCTGGCCGACGGGGTCGGTGCCCGACGCGAAGAGGTCGCTGGCCGTGGTCGGCCCGATGACCGCGACATGGGCCAGGCTCGCGCCGTTCTGGTCGGTGATGAACGAGCCGTCGCTCACCTGGATATTGTGGACATCGGCATATGCCGCGGTCACGCCGGTCACGGCCGTGTTGGTGTTCGTCCCTTTGGCGGTGACTTGATAGCGCCCCGACACTTCGGGGGAGACGGCGGCGATGTTGGCCACTTGGGAGGATATGGCCTGGGCGTCGCCGGGAGTGAGGGTCTGGGCATTGCCTCTTCCGCCCGAAGCGCCGTAGCCGAAAGACCTCTGGGCGCCGGGGAATATCTCGATGAGATTCGAGCCGAGCTGCTGGATGTTGGCCTGGATGGAGCCTTGGGCGCCTTGCCCGATGGCCACCATGACGATGACGGAGCTGATGCCGATGATGATGCCGAGCATGGTCAGCGCGGTCCGCACCTTGTTGGCGGTCAAAGCCGAGACGGTCTCGTGGAGGAGGTCTTTAGTGGTCATGGGGTGAGAGAGAGGCCTTCTCTTTAGCGTCGGCGATGAGGCGCTTCCTGTGGCCGCTGCCGTCTTCGACGACCAAGCCGTCCCTGATATGGATGATGCGATCGGCGTGCTCGGCCACATCGCGCTCATGGGTGATGAGCACGATGGTGCGCTGCAGCTCTTTGTTCAGCCGCTGGAAAGTGCCGAGCACGATGGTGCCGGTAGCGGAATCGAGGTTGCCGGTCGGCTCGTCGGCCAGGATGAGGGCCGGGTCGTTCACCAAGGCTCGGGCGATGGCTACGCGCTGTATCTGGCCTCCCGAGAGCTGATTGGACATGTGGCTGAACCGGTCTTCGCTGAGGCCCGCCCCTTTCAGGGCGGCGGCGGCGCGGGCTTCGCGCTCCTGTTCAGCCACGCCGGCATATATGAGCGGGAGGGTGACGTTGCGCATGACGGTGGCGCGGGGGAGGAGGTTGAACGACTGGAAGACGAAGCCGATGCGGTCGCGCCGGATGCCGGCCAGCTCGTCGTCGGACAGCTTCGATACGTCGTGCCCGTCGAGCAGGTATGTGCCCGACGTCGGCGTGTCGAGGGCGCCGAGGATGTGCATGAGGGTGGATTTGCCCGAGCCGGACGGCCCCATGATGGCGACGAACTCGCCGTCTTTGACGGTGAACGACACCCCGCGCAATGCCCGGGTCTCGTTATCTCCGTTCACGTACGTCTTCGTTATATTCTTGATCTCGATCATATGGAGGTGCCGCTCTAGTTGCCGCCGGCCCTGAAGGCCCGCGCGGCGCCGCCGGCTCCGCGAGCTCCGCCGAAGCTGGAGAGCAGGCTCGGAGCGGCCGCCGATGCCGATGAGGATCCGGATGCGGCCACGGTCTTGATGACGACCCAATCTCCGGCGGTCAGGCCGCTCACGATCTCGGTATTCGTGTCATCCGATGTCCCGACGGTCACGATCTGCGTAGCAGGAAGGAGGCTGGTGGATATGGTCACTGTCCGCGCCGAGCCCTGCACTGCCGTGCCGCCCGTCCGGGCATAGGGAGAGCTGGACGCATACCCTGCGGTGGACGACGCGGACCGGAAGCGGGTCGCAGCGCTCGACGTCCCCGAAGAGGGCCCGCTGCCTTGAGGGCGCAGAGCCGACAGGAGGGAAGAGACGTCGGCAGCGGAGAACGTCTGGACGTAGCTCCGTGAGCCTTGCGTCTTGATCGCGGCCGACGGCACGACGAGCACGCCGTCCGATTCGTCGGTAGTGATGGTGGCGTTCACGCTCATGCCGGGAAGGATGCGGCTATCGGCGGTGCCGATGTCCACTTTGACGCCGTATGCGACCACGCCCGACGACACGGTCCCGACTTGGTCGATCTCCTGGACCGTGCCAGTGGCGGTGAGATCGTTGATGGCGTTGAAAGTGATGGACACAGGGTCGCCGGCTTTGACTTTCGCTGCGTCGACCTCGTCAAGGGACAGGGCCGCGATCTTTTGGTCGCCTACCACGGTGGCGATGGTCGTGCCGCTGCCCGCTTGATCGTAGAGAGACACCGGGATGCGGCCGATGACGCCCGAGAACGGCGCCCGTATGAAATACTTGTCATACGCCTGCTGCGCTTGGGTGAGCGCGAGCTGCTGGGATTGGATGTCCAGGCTCGTCGCGCCGGTCACGAGATCGGACAGCGCATTCTGGCTGCTGGTGATGCCGGTCTGGGCCGAGAGAAGGCTCGCCACCGCGCTGTTCATGGTGGAAAGCCAGGTAGCGACGTCGGTCTGGGCGGTGCTCGCCAGCGACGGCTGGTAGCTCGGCTGGGCGTTCTCGATCCAAGTGATGGTGTTCTGGGTCTTCTGGAGGGAGGCTGAGACCTTCTGGGACAGCGCATAGGTATCGGAAAGGACGCTTGTGATGGTCGATGTCGAGCTCGTCCTAGAAAGGGATTTATATTCGGCCAGAGCGCTTTGATAGAGGACGTTTGCGGCATCGTAATCGCTTCCCGCTGCGAGCCGGTACGACTGGCCCGTCGCAGGAAGGTTCGTCGACTGCTGGTCGCTCAAGAACGTCCCGCTCTTATAGAAGAGGTCGTTCATCGAGGGCATGATCGTCTGCAGGCTGATGAACGTGCTCGCGATGGCGTTGTAGGCGGTCCCGTATGCCTGGCTCACCGTGTCCCGGGCATTGGTCAAGTCGGTGTTAGTGGGAGGCTCGACGAGCTTGGCGTAAGCGATCTTGGCGCTCTCCAAGCTGTTCAAGGCATCGGTGTCGTCGATGGTGGCGATGAGGTCTCCTTTATTCACGTGCTGGCCGACCTTCACGTCGATGGAAGTCACGGCCCCGGAGACCTGGCTGGTCACGTCGAGCTGGTTCTCCGCCGAGACTTCGCCCGTGCCCGCCACGGTCTGGATGATGCTCCCGAGCCCGACGCGCTCGATCTGGTATTGAGGGGATGCGCTCGCGGTCTTGATCGATGCGCCGATCTCGTATCCTCCGCCGATCACGGCGATCGCGATGACGGCGGCTGCCGCCTTGTGCGAGGCGATGCCGCGCAGAAAGAGGTCGAAAGGACGGTTCCGGAGGTGCTTCATGGCGGTAGGCTATTGGTTATTGATAGGGGAGGCGAGCGGAGAGCTTTGCGGCGGAGTGCCGGATGCCGAGGGCGGCGGCGGGACGATCCGTATCAGAGAGGCTTGGATGCGGCCTTGGCCGTCCGGTTCGCCGATGACCACTACCGTCGAACCGACCGACAGGTCGGACGTCGATGCCTGGTCATGGAAATAGCGGATGACGGTCCCGTCGGAGACCAGCACGTTCTTCTCCGCTTCGGCGGGGCCTTTGACCGTGAATTCGGGCAGCCTCACTGCCACGATCTGGCCGAATGCGCCGTGGGAATTGAGCGATGCATCATCCGCGTCGGGCATGAACGGCGAATGGGGGCCTCCGAACTGCTTCGCATAGCTGTCGTCCCATTGATATGAGAACACCGCCTTCCTGTAGCCCACGGCCATCCCGGCCCAAAAGATGACGAGAGCGACGAGCAGCACGGCAAGGACCGCGACGAGCTTGGAGAGGGCCGAGGATCCGAGGAATTCTTTCATGGTGATGATATGCGCTGGTAATGGGGTGGCTATGCCGAGGCCGCGCCGCTCGAGAGGCGGAGGGACGACCAGTCTCTGGCCGCGCCGCGGACCGAGTAAGCGATGACGAGGGCGAGGGCGATCACGGCGGCAGACGAGGCGACGGGCGCCGATTCAGCTATCGACAGCGCCAACACCTTCCATGTGGAGGAGAGCGATCCGCCATCGGAGAACATCAGGGATACGTATTCGCCGAACCCGGAGGCTGAAGCCCGCTCGGCGAGGTAACGGATCGCCGGGACGAACGCCGAAAGCGCGCCCGCGATGAGCGCGATGTGGAGCGTCGCCAAAGCCCGGGCCCGCTGCACCCTCTTCCGGGCGATGCGGACCATGACGCGGCGGATGATGTCTTCTGCGATGAGGTCTTCTTTCATGTCTTTGCGGTGTCGCATCGTATACGAGCGAAGCCCCGGCCTCGGTGCGGCCGGTCATTTCCGGTGCGGCAAGCGCGGCTTGAGCTTCTGGAGGGCGCGCCGATGCCAGCTTTTGACCGTGTTCATCGGCTTGTCCATCGCTTCGGCGATCTCGTCGAACGTCAGCCTGTCGTGGTAATGCATGATCAGCACCGCTTTATGGTCTGGATGCAGCGCGCCCATCGCCTTTTCGAGCTCGGCTCTGAGCTCGGCCTGAGCGAACAGCTCGGGCGGAAGAGGCGCTTCGTCCTCGAGGACGTCGGCGAACATCAGGTCGTTCTCCTCGTCGTCGAGCTCGGAGAAAGTGGACGCCCTCCGCTTCTTGATGCAGTCGAGGGCGGTGTTCCGGGCGATGGCATAGAGCCATGGCCTGAAGGCGCGGCCCTCTTTGAAGCGCTTGATATGCTTCCAGGCCTTGAAGAAGGAATCTTGGGCGATGTCCTCGATGTCCTCCGGGTCTTTCGCATATTGCCGCACGAAATAGGAGATAGGCCCCGCATGCCGGCGCATCAGCTCCTGGAAAGCGAGGTCGTCTCCCGCTTTGACGGCTGCCGCCAGCTCCTCATCGGTCTCTGTTCGATGCGCGAGGGTATCCATGGTCGGCTCCATCATACTACACATACGATGAAACCGCGCGCCTGCGAGAGGCGCGCGGTCCCAGACGGCTTTACTGCTGAGCCGGAGCTTGCTGTTCGGCCGGCTTATCAGCCGGAGCCGGGTTCGGAGTGTTGTTCGGTTCCATATGCATGCGTTCGGTTAGGGCTGACAATACTCGACCTTGCCGCTCATGGTATCATTATCGTAGCGAAGGCACAATGACCGACGCTTCGCCGCCGCCATGGACTCTCATGTCGAAAATAAGCTGAAAGAGATACGGATGCGGGCCGGTTTGACCCAGGAAGGGCTTGCGGATGCCATCGGCGTCTCGCGCCAGACCATCATCTCCATCGAGAAAGGAAAATACGTCCCCTCCGTCGCTTTAGCATTGAAGATCGCCCGCCGTTTTAATCTAACCGTCGAAGACATATTCCGATAACCAGGCTATATACAATGAACATGAAGCCATCGATCTCAGAGATAGCCATCGCCCTCGTGCTCATCGCCCTCGCGGCGCTCCTCGTCGACCCGTATTGGATGCCCATGGGCATGCTGTACACGCTGCTCGTCTGTTTCGCGCTCGTCTTCGGCGGGTTCGCGGCGTTCATATGGCGCGAGCGCGGCGGGGACGAGCGCGACGCCCTCATCCGCTATGTGGCCGCCCGGTCGGCGTATCTCTCGAGCGTGCTCATCATGGCTGTCGGCATCATATCCCAAACGGCCGCCCATCATACCGTGGATCGGTGGCTCATGGCCTCGTTCATCGTGGCCATCTTGGCCAAAGCAGTCGGGTATGCCTACGGGTCTTCGAGGTATTGAGCCGCCCGCGCATGCATATATGCATGTAAAGTATACTTTACATACCAAAGAAGGCTCTATACAATAGCCGCATGGTCATATTCATCGTCTCATTCATCGCCGGCATCTTGACGGTCCTCGCGCCGTGCGTATTGCCGCTTCTCCCGGTGACTCTCGGCGGGGCCATGGCGGAAGCGGGGAACAGGAAGCGGCCGATAGTCATCATCGGGTCGCTCGCCGCATCGGTGCTCGTCTTCACCCTCCTTCTGAAAGGGTCGACGGCCTTGATCGGCGCGTCGCCCACGTTCTGGGCATATATATCGGCGGCTATCCTGACGGGATTCGGCTTGACCCTGCTCTTTCCAGTGACATGGGCGAAGATAGTCCTCGCTCTGCCCGGCCATACTGCGCCCGATTCCTGGATGGCGAAAGGCTATCAGAACCGCTCTTCGTGGTGGGGCGACGTCCTCGTCGGGGCGGCGCTCGGCCCCGTCTTCACGACCTGCTCGCCGACCTTTTTCGTCATCGTGGCCACGGTGCTGCCGCAATCCTTCGGAGCGGGCATAGCCGACCTCGTCGCCTATGTCGTCGGCCTGTCCCTGTCGCTGCTGCTCGTCGCATATGTCGGCCAACGGCTGGTGAGGCATCTTGGCTGGGCCATCGACCCTGCCGGCTGGTTCCGGAAAGCCCTCGGCCTCCTCTTCATCGTCGTGGCTGTCGCCATCGTCACCGGCTGGGACAAGAAGGCCGAGGCCGGCATCCTCGACAGCGGCTTCTTCGACGTCACCGCCCTCGAGCAGTCCATCCACATGAGCTTGCAGGGGCCGAGCGCGCTGCCGTCGGCTCCCGGATCGTCGTGCGCTCCGGGCCAGCTCTGCGCGATCCCTTCGCCGGGAGGCTCTCCCCGGCCGGCGCTCTCGGCTTCGAGCTCGTCGTTGCTCCCGCCCCCGCCTCCGGAGCGCGACGAAGGCCGCTACGTGGAGATCAAGGACCCGGCCGGCTTCGTGAACACGCCCGGCGGGGCGCCCCTCTCCATCGGGCAATTCGTCGGCAAGAAGGTCGTCCTCGTCGATTTCATCGACTATTCATGCATCAATTGCGAGCGCACCTTCCCGTATCTGGAGAGCTGGTGGAAGAGATACGGTGATCAAGGTCTCGAAGTCATCGCCATCCATACGCCGGAATTCGCTTTCGAGAAGGACATCGCCAACGTCCGGGCGGCCGCCGAGCGCTTCGGCCTGACTTTCCCGATCGTCCTCGACAACGGCTATGCCACCTGGAACGCATACGGCAACGAATACTGGCCGCATAAATACCTGATCGACATACATGGGAACGTCGTCTATGACAAGATCGGGGAAGGGGGAGACTCGCTGGTCGAGTCGGAGATAGTCAAGCTGCTGGACGACCGCATGGCATACCTTGGGCAAAAGGGCTCCGTCTCCGCCGGCACCTCGACGATGCCCGACTATTCCATCCAAGCCGAGAGCCCGGAGACGTATCTCGGCGCGGCCCGCAACGGATATTTCGGGAACGGGGCGCCTTACACGGTTGGCGATGCGACGTATGCCGTGCCGCCGTCTCTGGCGCCGAACCAGTTCTATCTCGGGGGAGCGTGGCATATCGGCCAGGAATACGCGCAGGCTGCGGCCGCTTCGTCGTCGCTGTCGTACGTGTTCGCCGCTTCCAAAGCCTATGTCATCCTGACGACCGCCGACGGCAAGCCGGCGGACGCCGCGGTGCTCATCGACGGAAAGCCGATCGCTCCCGATCAAGCCGGCGCGGACGATTCGGGCGGCGTCATCCATATAGGTGCGCCGCGCCTCTATGGGATCTTCTCGAGCCCGAGCGGCGCCGCCGAGCGGCACCGGGTCGACATCATCTTCGCGCAGCCGGGCGTTCGGGCCTATACGTTCACATTCGGATAGGCTTTATAGGATAAATGATATATAATGCATCCACTATGGCGAAAAGAGCATCATCCCAGAAGCACGGCTCGCGGTCCCGCAAGACCGCCAAGCGCCGCGCTGCTTACCGGGCCCGCAAGCACGGTACGAAGGCCCACAAGTAGCATGCCTTCCGCCGCCGGACCCCTGCGCGGCGAAGGCATGCTCGAGACGGCCGTCTTCGGAGGCGGCTGTTTCTGGTGCACGGAAGCGATATTCAAGCGCCTGAAGGGCGTGAAGTCGGTCGTGCCCGGATATACCGGCGGCGCGACGTCCGACCCTGACTACGAAAAAGTGGCGGGAGGGGCGACGGGGCATGCGGAATCCATCAAGATAGAGTTCGACCCGTCCCTCATCACGTATGACGACTTGCTCGCGGTCTTCTTCAACACCCACGATCCCACGACCCTCAATAGGCAAGGGTCCGACGTCGGCACGCAGTACCGCTCGGCAGTCTTCTATGCTGATGACGAGCAGCGCACCAAGGCCGAGGCGCTCATACGGGAGCTGAACGGCGCGCACGCCTATGACAAGCCGGTCGTGACCGATATCGTCCCGCTCGGCCCGTTCTACGAGGCGGAGAGCTATCATCGGGACTATTACGACAGTCATGCCGATCAGCCTTACTGCCAGATCGTCATCGCCCCGAAGCTCGAGAAGCTCCAGAAAAGGTTCGCCGGATTGCTCGCTTAGCATCGTCCGCATAACATATCTTCCATCGCCATGAATGAAGAAGACATCAAGAAGAAGCTGACGCCCGAAGAATACGAGGTCCTGCGCAGAAAGGGGACCGAGGCCCCGTTCAGCGGGAGCTATCTGAACGAGCGCCGGCCCGGCACGTATCTGTGCAAGGCCTGCGGCAGCCCGCTGTTCCCGTCCACGGCCAAGCTCGACTCGAGCGCCGGCCCTGCCGGCCTCGCGGGATGGCCGTCGTTCGACCAAGCGCTGCCGGGCGCCGTGCGCCTCCAGCCGGACGACAGCCACGGCATGCGCCGCACCGAAGTCGTCTGCGCCCGCTGCGGCTCGCACCTCGGGCATCTCTTCGACGACGAGCATGCTTCCACCGGCAAGCATTTCTGCCTGAATTCGGTCTGCCTCGACCTCGCCCCCGAAGGGCGGCCTGAAGGGCCTGAAGGAGCGGGCGCCGCCGAAGCTACGGATTGAGCCGCTTCACGTCGCGGGGCACGTACGTCGCTTCCCGCACGTTCGGGAGATCGAGGATCTTCATGACGAGCCGGCCGGGGCCGATGCCCGCTCCGCCGTGGGGAGGGCAGCCGTAGCGGAAGAAATTCAAGTAATCCTTCAGCTGTCCGAGGTCCATGCCTTTCTCTTTCGCCTGCCTCTCCAAGACGTCCACGCGATGCTCGCGCTGGGCCATGGTGGTCACCTCGATGCCTCGATAGAGCAGGTCGGCGCGCCTCGAGCGGTCGCTGCCCTCATCGAGCCGCATATGGTAGAAGGCGCTCTTGGACGTGTGATATTCGGAGATGAAGACGAAGTCGTGGCCGTGCTTCTCCTTGACGTAGTCGCATATGGCGCGCTCCTCTTCCGGCGACAAGTCATGCTCTTCCGCCGAAGGGACGCCCCGCTCCTTCAGGATCCTCTTGGCTTCGACGATGGGGATGCGCGGGAAAGGCCGGGCGGGGACGTCGATGGCCACGTCGGGGAACGCCTTCTTGACCTGCTCGAAGCCGGCGACGATCATCTCTTCCTCGGCGTCCATGACGTCGGACAGCGATTCGATGTACGAGATCTCGAAGTCCCATCCGGTGAACTCCGTCAAGTGGCGCGTCGTGAACGATTCCTCAGCCCGGAATACGGGGCCGACCATGAAGACTCTCTCAAAGCCGCTGGCCATAGCCATCTGCTTATAGAATTGAGGCGATTGGGCCAGGTATGCCTTGCGGTCGAAGTACTTCACCTCGAAGACTTCCGCGCCGGTCTCCGATGCGGTGGACATGAAGGACGGGGAATAGAGCTGGATATAGCCGTTGGCGTCCCAATAGCGCCGGAAGCCTTTCTCCAGCTCGGTCCACACCCTGAATATCTTTGCTTTCTCGGGTTTCCGGAGGTCGATCCACCGATAATCGAAGCGGATCGGGGCCTCGGTCTCTTCTCCGGTCTTTATGACCACGGGTATGGGCAATTCGGGAGCGGCTGCCGACAGCGCTTCGAGGGAGACGATCTGTATCTCCGCGCCGCCGGGAGCGTTCTTCTCGGCTTTGGCGTGTCCCGTCACTTTGACCACCGACTCCAAGGAAAGGCTCTTGAGCGCCTCGGACGCGGGCGAATCCTTGAGGATCACCACTTGGGCGATGCCCGTGGAGTCTCGCACGTTCATGAACGACACTTTGCTCTGTATGCGCAGGGCATGGACGAACCCCTCTATCTCGACTTCCTGGCCTGCCATAGCCGGCAGGTCTTTTATGTATGTTCTTTTCATATATTCGCTCGGAGAAACGTAAGGGAATCATAGCTCATGGGGGCGTGATTGACAATGTCGGCGGTGATATACTGTCCCCATGAAAGTCGCGCTCCAACTCGTCGCCCTGGCGCTCATCGCGGTGTTCGCCGTATTCGTGCTCGGCCTCGCGAAGTCGGCATCGCCCCGCCCGCTTCCCCCGAGCCCGGCGGCGCCGGCCGCCGCCACCGGCACGGCGGCCTTCGAGCCTGCGACCTCCACGCCCCCGGCGGCCGTCTCTGCTCCTCGCCCCGGGGATAAGGTCTCATCGCCCCTCTCGTTCTCCGGGGAAGCGCCCGGCTCATGGTATTTCGAGGCGGTCTTTCCGGTGACGGTCGTCGATTGGGACGGCAGGATCATCGGGGAAGGCCAGGCTCATGCCCAGAGCGATTGGATAGCCACGGGCACGGTGCCGTTCTCGGGAACAGCCGACTTCACAGTCCCTGCAGATACGGGCCCGCAGAGCGCGCGCGGCGCGGTCATATTCAAGAACGATAATCCGTCCGGCGACCCGTCGCGCGACGCATCCGTCGAGATCCCCGTCACGTTCCGGTGACGCACCGTTTCCGGCCTGCCGGCGTATAGTACGCATAAGCCGGCTCGACGGCATTATCAATCAACCAATGAAAACCATATGATGTACGGCTATTACGGCGATTATTATGGCGGCTTCTGGCCGTTCCATGTGATCGGCTCGCTGTTCGGCGTCCTCATCCTGGTCTTCTTCATCGTCCTGCTCGTCAAGCTCATCCGCGGAGCGAGGAAAGGCCGCTGGTGCGGCCCGTGGGCGGGCAGCAGCGCCGAAGACCTCTTGAAGGAGCGCTTCGTCAAGGGAGAGATATCCAAGGAAGAGTACGAGGAGAAGCTGAAGGTCATCCGCGCCTGACGCGCCTTCGGCCGTCGCGCGCCCGATGGAAGCCGCCGCGAGCCCTC
>JAGWLA010000008.1 GCA_028865095.1 Patescibacteria group bacterium
GTCGCACAACCTCCTTTGATAGACATATCACTGTAGGAGCACTATTTTGATAGGTTCTCTGGCAATTGGACTAGCTCAAATCCTAGAATCGTTTTGTAATTTTTTAGCTTCCTTCCGTTCATAACTACACCGCCATTAAAGCATGCTCTGCACATGTTCACAATGATAAATTGTTCCCTTTTCCCTGTAAAGATACGATCCAGTCTTGCCTCCAGCTCTGCCCGTTCGTTCGCATACAGCTCCCCCATGAACGCACGCCTCACGAGCGGCGCAAGACCGTAGTCCTTACATAAAGTAGCCGCTCGACCGTCATGCCTCCAATTGGAGGTTTGCCATGCCACGATCGTACCTGTAGGCTGGTTATTCATCCTTCGATAGAGCCTCCGTCGCATCGAAAGCGGGACGCATCGGCTGCGCGCCTGAGAAATATCTGGCCAAAGCTCTCACTTGGTTCTCGATGACCTGTTTTATCGTGAATCTCTTACCGCATGGGTCGTCAGCGAGGCGGGGCGCAATATGACGATCTTATCGAGACGGCGGATCGGATATTCTTTGCCGGCTTTGACATTGGGGAACGAAGGCTTGATGCGCTCTCCGGTCGCTCCTATCCTGGTGCCATAGGTATCGATGAGAAGGTCCATTGGTGTTTCGTTATGTTGGTAATGTTTTCACATTATATTATATAAATATGTATTTGTCAATTCATGCAGACGCTCTTAATCCGCTATAATCTGCCATGATGAAAGGCCTCCCGAAGCATATCCACATCATCGGCATATGCGGCGTCGCCACCAGCGCGCTCGCCATCGCTTTCCATAAGGCGGGCGTCAAAGTGACCGGCTCCGACAAAGGATTCTTCCCGCCGATATCGACCGAGCTCGAGAGGCACGGCATCCCTTTCTATGCAGGCTGGCACCCGGAGAAGATGGCCGAAGGCGGGCTGCCGGACCTGGTCATGGTCGGCGGCGCTTCCGGCACCCAGAACCCGGAGACGGCATACGCCCGGGAGCGCGGCGTGCCCGCATATTCGTACCCGGAGCTCGTCGGGAGATACCTCGTCAAAAGCCGTTCGATCGTCTGCGCCGGCACCTGGGGCAAGACGTCCTCGGCCGCCCTCCTGTCGCATATCCTCATCGAAGCGGGCCTCGATCCGAGCTACATGTTCGGCGGCGTCTCGCTGTCCCATGAAGCGCCGGCTGCCCTGACGGACGGCGGATGGAGCGTCCTCGAAGGCGACGAATACAAGAGCTCGCCGACGGACCGGTCCCCGAAATTCTCCCACTACAAGCCGACGCACCTCCTGCTCACGGCCGTCTCATGGGACCATGCGGACATGTACCCGACCGAAGCCTCGTATCTCCAGGCGTTCAAAGGGCTCGCGGCTTCCCTCCCCGAGGACGGTCTCATCGTAGCGAACAAAGACGACGGAGGCGCCGCCGGGACGCTCGCCGGATCGGATAGAAGGATCGTATGGTACGGCCGGGATGCGGATTATTCGTATGGCGGCGTCAAGCGGTCGAGGTCGGGCCTGGAGCTCGCGATCGAGCGCGACGGGCGCTCCTTCTCCGTGGCTTCCCCTCTTCTCGGCGCCTTCCAGGGCGAGAATATCGCCGGCTGCTTCGCCATGGCTCACGAGATCGGCATCGCCCCGGAGACGATCGTCGCCGCCATCGCCTCGTTCAAAGGCATCAAGCGGCGGCTCGAGAGGAGGCTCGACGGCGATGCAGCCGCGAGCGGGGTGACGGTCTTCGACGACATCGCGCACTCCCCCGAAAAAGCCTCATCCGTGCTGAAGGAGCTCCGCGGCATATACCCCGCCCCCGCCGCGATCGTCGTTGTCTTCGAGCCGAACGCCGGCGGGCGCGAGCGCGCGGCAGCGGCGAAATACGGCGGCGCGTTCAAAGACGCGGATGCGGTCATCGTCCCCCGCCTGACCAAGCTCAAGACGGCGGATGGCGGCGAAGCCCCGATGGAGGGAGGCGAGCTGGCCGCCGTCATCTCGAGGACGCACCGGGACGCGGCGCACATCGACGACGACGGCGCTTTGGTGGAGAAGCTCGCCGCGCGCGCGAAAAAAGGCGATGTCATCGCCTTCCTCGGCTCGCACGGCTTCAGGGGGATGATAGAAGGGACGGTCGAGAAGCTCTCCTGAAAAGCCTATTTCCCCTCGTCGACGATCTCCGTCTGGACCGACCCGTTCTCGACGCCCTTGACCAGAAGGGTCATGCCGCAATGGTCGCACTCGATGACCATGCCGGCGGCGAGGTTCGGATAGCGGGAGAGGTCGACGTGATTCTTGCATTCCGGGCATACGCATTCGGCGCCGCCCGCTTTCATGTTGTCCGTTATCATAGCGCTTCATATCATAGCGGAAATAGGATAGTATGACAATGCCGCGCCTCTATGAAGCCCCTCACCCCCCTCGAATCGAGCCCTGCCCTGGCCGCCGCCATAGGCGTGAAAGCGCTCTTCCTCAAGCGCGAAGACCTCCACCCGCTCGGGTCGCACAAAGGCCGCTCCCTTCCCGTGATGATCGAGCGCTATCGCGCCGCGGGCGACAGGCGCTTCGCCCTCTCTTCTTCCGGCAATGCGGCGCTGGCGGCGGCATTGGCCGTCCGCGGAGCCAACGCCGGCCAGCAGGCAGCCGACCCTCTTTCGCTCGACATATTCGTCGGCGTCCATGCCGCCCCGCATAAGCTGGAGAAGCTGCGGGCCCTGGCCGACGGCCATATCCGGGTCCTCGTCAAAGAGCGCCCTCTTCAAGCGCTCGCCCAGGCCGTCGGCGGGGGCATGCGCAGCCTGCGCCAGTCGACCGACGACGCCGCCCTCGCCGGCTATGGAGCCCTCGCCGACGAGCTCGCCGCAGACCCGGCGATGGCGCGCGGCGCCGCCGTCTTCATCGGCACATCGTCCGGCACGACCGCCCAGGCCCTCGCCGCTTCCTTCTCAGGGCAAAGCCTCCCCATGCAGGCCCATATCGTCCAAGTCTCTTCATGCCACCCTATGGCCGACGCGTTCGAGAGCTATGACGGCCCCGGGGAGCGCTCCATCGCCGACGCCATCACCGACATCACCGCGCTCCGCAAGCCGGCGCTGATCCCCCTCATACGGAAGACCGGCGGCAGCGGATGGACCGTCTCCGACGAAGCCATCCGGGCAGCCCAAGAGATGGCGGAGAGGCATGCAAGCCTCTCTCTGTCGCCCAACGGGGCTCTGCCGATCGCCGGAGCCATGCGGGCCGCATCGTCCGGCTTCGGCTTGCCCGACGCCGTGGTCTGCATCGTCGGCGGAGAATGACGCTCCGCGCTCACAGCGCCCTGACGGCGCGCACGAAGCGCTCGCCGCGCTCGTAACGGGACGCATCGATGCCCGCCGCCTGGAAGCCCGGGCTGAAGAGCACTTTGTCCCCTTTGCGCGCATGGTCCATGGCAGACCGCACCGCCTCTTCGAGCGAAGGCGCCGAGATGGTCGCGACGGAATCCACGGAGCGGAGGGCGCGCCGCTCCTTGAGCGTCCCGCTGCCCGGCACCGATATGACCGTATGGGCATACCGGGGCAAAGCCGCATAGAGCTCGCGATAATCAGACCCGCCGTCGGCGCCGCCGATGATGACCACGAGGTCGCGGTCCTTGGCGAGCGACAGCATGCCCGATATGGTCGCATCGGGAGTGAGCGCCGCGGCGTCGTTATAGAACTCGACGCCGCCCACTTTCTTGACCGGCTCGAGGCGATGCTTGAGCGGCTTCCATCGGGCGATAGCCTTCTCGGCTGTCTCATCCGACACTTTGAATATCTTGGCGGCCTGAAGGGCGAGCGCGGCATTCAGCCGGTCATGCGGGCCCCTGCCGCGCACGGCCCATTCCTCGGGCACCATGGACGCGCGGGTCCGGAGCATCTTGGCCCTCGGCTGGACGCCCGACGATTTGACCGCATCGATGACCGAATCCTCGCCGATGATGTAGTTGTTATACGTCTGCTTCTCGAGCGCGCCGAACGGCCCTCCCCCACGTATGCCCGCAGCCGGCACCGACGTGAAGACGGCGATATGCGGGCTCCAATCGAGGGCGCGTATCTCGGCAGCCGTCGCGTCGGAGACGCGCATGATCACGATGTCGCCGCTCTTCATGCGACGGAGGTGGGCGACGATGCCGTCGGGCGATTCAGGGTCGACGACGAAGCAGGATTGCGTCCCTTCGGCGTCGCATGCCGCTTCGATCATCGGCGCGAGCATCGATATCACCGTTGATTTGCCCGACGCGCCCATGACGGCGACCACCGTGACGGGAGGGACGGACCGCAGAAGGAGCGTCTCCGGATACTCGATAGGGATCCCTTTCTTCTTCGCTTCCGAAAGGAACGACGCGTCGCGCGGATACTCGTGCGACAGGATGATGAGGTCCATGTCGCACAGGTCCTCCGGCGGGACCGCCCCGCAGACATGGTTGGCAAGGCCGAACGTGCGCAGATAAGCGACCACGCTCTGGATGCGCGCTTCCGCCCGGAGGTCATATATGGAGACCAGGGCGTTCATCTTGGCCAAGAACCTCACGTCGGCGGCCATCTCTCCATGGGGGCCGAGGCCGACGACCGCTATGCGCTTGCCGGAGAAATCAGAGCTCGTCCTCATGACCGACAGTGTACATTCTGCCGGGCGAAAATGAAAGCCTGCGAGCCTTACGCGTCGGCCTCGCCGCCTTTCTCTTTGCCGATGAGGCGCTTCACTTTGATCATCTCCTGGAGCAGAGCCTGGAGCTTGACCGTGTCCTGGTCCCCCGGGCCCGGATCGAGGACGAAGTGCGACAGCTTCTTCATGAAGATGCCGTATATGTCGTAGAAATACCTCTCGAGGATCTTCCGGCCGCACGCGGGCTCCGCTTCGGGGCCGGCGGCGGGGCCGTCCATGGCCCGCAATATCTCCGTCGGCCTGCGCACCCCTTCGTACTCGACCGCTACCTCGCTCAAAATGCCCTCTAACGAAGGCGATACGATCTCATAGTCTCTGAACATGCGTTGATATCAATAATCAGCCGTGACGCTCGCGAACTGATCTTTGGCGATGATCACATGGTCGAGCACCCTTATGCCGATGAGCTTCCCCGCCTCGATGAGCTGGCGGGTGACGGCGACGTCCTGGCTCGAAGGCTCCGCGTCTCCCGACGGATGGTTATGGGCCAGGATGACGGCGACGGCGTTCGACTCGAGGCCCGGCCGGAACACTTCCCGGGGATGGACCAGGTTCGAATCGACCGTGCCGACGGATATGACCTCATTGCGGATGACCCTGTTGCGGGCGTTCAGGAAAAGGGCGCGCATGCTCTCTTTCGGCTGCGAGCGCATGTCGACCAGAAGGTCGTACACGTCCTTGGCGTTCCGTATGGTCGTGAAGCCGGTCTCGTTCTTCTGGTATATGCGGCGCCCGAATTCCCCGACGGCGACGATCTGGCAGGCTTTGGCGAGCGGTATATCGGCCTCGCTCGAGAGGCGCGCAGGGTCCTTCTCTGACAATATGCCCTCTTCGCCATAGCTGCGGATGATGCGATCGGCCATCTCCATGACCTCTTCCTTGACCGTGCCGACCTGCAATATGACCGCGACCAGCTCCTTGGCAGTCAGAGCTTCCGGCCCTTGCGAGGTCAGCTTCTCGCGCGGCTTCTCTTCCGCCGGCAGGTCCCTGACCATGAGCGGATACTCATGGCCGGAGCGGTCGAGGAACAACGCGGTATAGGGGATGGCATATGCGCTTTTCCGCATGCCGTCCATTATATCATGGCCGTCAAGAGGGGGCTGCGCGCGCTTAGAGCGTCTCCACCAGGATCATGTTGGTCTCCTTCGAGGCGCCGAACGGCATGCCTGCCACGATGACGACCTTGTCGCCCGCCTTGGCCATCTTGGCCGCGAGAGCCGTCGCGCGGACGGTCTTCATGATCTGGTCGACGGTCTTGAAAGTGGGCACGACCACGGGGTAGCAGCCGAACGAGAGCGCGAGCTTGTGGGCGTTATCGGGAACGTCGGTCAGAGCGAGGATCCGCTCGGCAGGACGGTAGCGGGCCACCATCCGCGCGCTCGACCCGGAACGGGTCAGGACGACGATGAGCTTGGCTCCGATGGCGTGGACCGCCCGGACGGCCGATTGGGAGACCACGTCGGTCACGCCGTGGGATTCGGCATACTCGACCATCCCTTCGCGGGTATAGACGTCAGGCTCCATCCTGACGGCGATCTTGGCCATCATCTTGACCGCCTCTACCGGATAGTCGCCAAGCGTCGTCTCCTCGGAGAGCATGACCGCGTCGGTGCCGTCGATGATGGCGTTGGCGACGTCGGACACTTCGGCGCGGGTCGGGACAGGGCTCTTGATCATGGATTCCAGCATCTGGGTGGCCGTGATGACCGGCTTGCCGGCCGCGGCGCACTTCTCGATCATCTCTTTCTGGGCGAGCGGCACGTCTTCGGCGGGTATCTCGATGGCCAGGTCGCCGCGGGCCACCATCAAGCCGTCAGCCGCGGCGATGATCTCGTCGATGCATTCCAGCGCTTCGGGCGTCTCGATCTTGGCGATGATGCCGGCCTTCGAGCGGGCTTTCTTCAGGATGGCGCGGAGGTCCTCGATGTCCGACGGCCTGCGCACGAACGAGAGGGCCACGAAATCGGCCTTGTTCTTGATGCCGAACTCGACGTCTTTCCTGTCTTTGGGGGTCAGGGCGCTGATCGAGAGGTTGGCGCCCGGGACATTCACGCCTTTCTTGCCTTTGAGCTCGCCGCCCACGATGACCTTGCAGACGATGTCATTCCCTTTGATCTTGACCACTTCGAGGCGCTTGCGGCCGTCCTGGATGAGGATGGCGCCGCCGACCTTCACTTCCTTGGCGAGCAGCGGATAGTTGACCGACACGCGCTCGGGCGTGCCTTCGACCTTCTCGGTCGTGAGCGTGAAGGCCTGGCCGGCTTTGAGGGTGATCGTCATATCGTCCTTGAAGGTGCCGATGCGGATCTTGGGGCCGCAGAGGTCCTGAAGGATGGCCACCGGCTTCTTCGTCTTCTTCATGACGGCGCGGAGGTTGTCGACGCGGGCTTGATGCTCCGCGAAATCGCCGTGCGAGAAATTGAGGCGCATGACGTTCATGCCCGCTTCGACGAGCTGCTCGAGCTTTTCGGCGCTCTCGGTCGCGGGGCCTATGGTGCAGACGATCTTGGTCTTCTTGGGGTGTATCATCGCGGTCTTTCTGTATGGTTATCGATTAAATATAAAATGGCCTGAATAAGACCACAGAACCCCCATTCTGCCTCAAAAACCCAAGAAAATCAAGGGGTTGCGGTACGTTATCGGGACAAGGTCAGCCTTGGGGAGGCTTCAGCTCGCCGATGCCTTCGACCATGCTCCGTATATGGTCGGTGAATTGCGGGAAGATATCCGACTTGGCTTCGAACATTATGACCAGGGTCTTGCCGTTCCCGTCCATATAATAGGCGTCTCTCATATGAATGCCGTCTCCGTCCATGTCTATGATGTGGTAGATCCGCGTGTCGGTCTCGACGCGCATGCTGATCGTATCGTCCTTCTGTTGATCGAGCAGGACCTCATTCAAGACCAGATCGGACTTGAGGGCCGTGTCGAGCCTAGTCTGATATAGGTTTTCCGCATTGTTCAATTCCGTGCTCGAAGAGACCGTGAATGAGATGTCCGAGAAATCGTTCGGATCATCCCGGACCAGAGGGACAAAGACCATCCCTCGGGAGCCATACGGGACCATCTTCCAGTTGGCGGCCAGCCAATCCGGGACGTACCAAGCAAAAGCTCCGCCTCCGAAATAGCCGACGATGTTGCTCGTCATAGCCTCCCTTTTTCCTTGAAAGAGATATGCGTAGGACCTGGCCTTGCTTTCATCGGCGCTCGAAGACGCCGAAGCGGCCGTATCGCCCGAAGGCCCAGATCCGGAGCTGTCGCGCTGCTTCTGTGCCGCGAATAGCGCCGATCCGAAGACTACGACGATCAGGGTATACGCATATATCGACTTTGATTTGATCTTCATCGGTGCGCGCTGTGGGACGATATTGGAACACAGCTAATTTGATCACAAAAGCCATACTTGAAACAATAGTTACACTTTACGACGCTAATGCTAAAATTACAATCATTATGTGTGGAATATTAGCCTTAATCTCTCAAACAGATCGCCCAGATAAGGAAAAGTTCTCAGGCGCCTTGGAGAAACAGAAGTATCGAGGACCAGATGGTTCACGCATAGTAGAAGTAACGCCTTCTGCCCTTTTTGGCTTCAATAGGTTGACGATACAAGATCTTACAGACAAATCTATGCAGCCTTACAGCCATGACGGTAACTGGCTGATATTTAATGGCGAAATCTACAATTTCAAAGAAATGCGTGATGACCTTATCTCCGAAGGTGCATCATTCGGGACTACCGGAGATACGGAAGTGTTGGCCGTAGGTTTGAGTATGCATGGACCAGATTTCATAAAGCGACTGAACGGGATATTTGCCATCTGTTTTTACAATAAAAAGAAAGACACTTATCTTGTGGCGAGAGACATAATGGGTATCAAGCCTTTGTTCTACCACAGCAATAGCAATCAACTTATATTTTCCTCTGATGTAAACTCTATCCTTGAATACGTTACACCGAAAGCCAATGAAGATATACTCAAATCTCAGGCATTCCTTGATTGGTTTGTGGGGCCGGATCAATCTCAGACATATTTCAAAGATATTCACTCATTATCAAGGGGAACTATACGCGAATATTCTGCGAAAGGAGAAATGATCAACGAGCAATTCTACGGTGCATTGGATTTCGACACGTCTATCACCGATTACAAGGAAGCGGAACCTTATTTTAAGCAATTACTTGAAAAAACTTTTGAACTCGAGACGAGAAGCGATGCGAAAGTGGGCATATTACTATCTGGAGGAATAGATAGCTCAACTGTAATCACATACGCTACGCCACATCTGATAAAGACGCAGGGTCGCATACCAGTGTACACATTCTATTACGGGACAAACGGGGAACGCGATGATTTATCATATTCTGAAAAGGTAATAGCCAACCTGCAATCCAAATACGGCGACATATTTGATGTCCACAATTTTGATATGGGCCAACAGCTAACTTCTAAAGACTTTGAAGAATCTGTAAGAGCTAGAGGTATGCCAGTTTCCGATATACGCCAAATCGTCCTATTGAAGTTTTATAAAAAAATTCACGAAGACGGGATTAAAGTGGTGTTAAATGGTCAAGGGTCAGACGAAATTTATTATGGGTATTATCCATTGGATTACTGGATGAGTAAATTTTATCGATTTGGAAAATTTGATGCTGAAAATGTGATTGATTATTATGGCGATGAGCTAAATGCGCGGAAACTCAACCTTTACCAAAAATCTTTTGTCAATGAGGCCAAACAATCAGCTGGTTATCGCCTCTCTAAATCTATTAGCTCAATTCCTTCTTCAATCAAAGAAAAAGAGAAACGCATCACCTGTTTCTTCATAGAGTCGATCCTTCAAACTCTTCTCTTGTATGAGGATAAAGGAGGTATGTTTTCGAGCATTGAAGTTCGGGTGCCATTGATCAATCGATTATTAGTTGAATATGCAAACAAATGCGATTTCAATATTCACATCAGGTCATCCGACTCCGGGAGACATCTATTTCGCGCATCACTTAAAGAAATACTTGATGATGGTGTTATAGCTCGCCCCAAGAACCCTACTCCCAAGAAAAAACATTACACTGACGAATTAATGAAAATATATAGTGAGAATAAAGAAAAAATAATTTCCTCGCCTTTACTTAAATCAGTCTATAAGCAAGAATTTCTGGACGGCCCATTAAAAGAGAACGGCACAGATAAAATGTATGCTTTCTACGGGAACCCTGATGACAGCATTATTGAAATGCTTGGGCTTTTCTTTTTCGAAAAAGTCTATTTGGTATAGCTATTTGATTCCTATGATCAGATTATCTCTCGTCGAATCAGGAACCAGAAGATGAACTTGAAAAAAACCCGCCTCCTTCATAAGCTGCATGAGTTCATCCTTAGTTATGAGATAGGCGGCGCGAACAATATCTCCTACATAATTTCGCGATCTTACAGAAGCATGACTGTAGTGGTGTCTAGTATTCCAGTCGCGTTTAATCGTCCACGTCATAGTCACCGGCTCACCATCACGAATCAAATCAAAAGGTATTACTTTATTATCACCGCTTCCTCCCCCCTCCGGAATACCTTGTTGGGTCGGTTCATAGTGTTTACCTAGTCCCAAAATCGCCATACCTCCTGGTTTCAGCACGGTTAGAAATTCTTTGAGCACAATAGAGAATCTTTTAAACACAGCATCTTTACCGCTGACAATATTCTTGTCGTCAGACCAGCCATCCATGTAAACGAGCGCATTGTCTACATTAAGTAGCACATCGAATTTATCATTAATGGTTTTGGATAAAGTCTGCCATGTTCCCACGGCAACGGATATCGTCATGCCCTTATCTTTAAAAGATTTGGAGCTGTATGCAGCAGAGTCAGAGTCTCCGTCTAGACCAGTAATATTATGATACCCTGCGTCGTATAAAATATTTGTCGGGAATCCAACCCCGGCAGCAGTATCAATAATTTTGACTTCTTTATCGTGTAACAATATCTTTAGTGCGTTTAAATATGCGTGCTCATATGTAACAGTATGTATAGCCTGAGCTTCAAAAGACCATATCTCACTACTGTTCAAGGTTTTCATTATTGTTAGATTATATAATCATTCATTTAGTAACTGGTCAATCATGCCTACATGTCCGCTTGCAGAGTACAAATCGTTTGTGCGCGCACTAGGATTCGAACCTAGGACCTTTCGAGTATCAGTCGAATGCTCTACCAACTGAGCTATGCGCGCGAGCGAGGGAACAAAGAACGGATGCTCGCATTCGGGCTTTGGGCCCGAGCGAAGCGCACATATCGAGCGAAGCGGAGATATGCGCGCGAGCGAGCCCCGGCAAATGCGATACTACCAGAAAAAGCTGTGGATTGCCAGGACAGCCGGACGCGCTAGAATAAGGCCATGAAGATACGCAACTTCAAGGAGCTGGCGACAACGCCGGCGCGCGAGGCCGCGCTGAAAGTGGCCGAAGCAGGCCTTCAGGCCGTCGACACCGCCGCCGCGCTGAATGGGTCCTTGAAGCTCGATGGCGGCTCCTTATCCGTCTTTGGCACGCATTTCGCCCTCTCCCCCGGCGGGAAGCTCATCGCCGTCCTCGTCGGCAAATGCGCCGCCGACGCGGCCGCGGCGTTCGAAGCCGCTCTCGGAGACCGGATCGACGGCGGCATCGCCATGGGGGTCGGGCCGTATGACGGCGCCGGGCGGCCCGCCTTGAAAAGGATCATATACCGCGCCGGCACCCACCCCATGCCCTCCGAAGACAACGTCATGGGCACCCGGGCGATATTGAATTCCTTGGCGGGCCTCACCGTCTCCGACACCGTGCTCTTCCTGATCTCGGGCGGCGGCTCCACCCTGCTCGTCCAGCCGCCGTGCGTGGCCGAGCGGGCTTCGGAGCTCGTCGACAAGGAGAAGGGTTTGCTCGCAGCCCTCTTCGCCGCCGGCGCCACCATCCAGGAGATCAATACCGTCAGGAAGCACATGTCCCTCGCCCGCGGCGGCTTCCTGGCCCAGGCGGCCCAC
Source organism: Patescibacteria group bacterium (assembly GCA_028865095.1). Classification (GTDB taxonomy): domain Bacteria; phylum Patescibacteriota; class Minisyncoccia; order Phycocordibacterales; family PALSA-1337; genus C7867-002. The sequence goes on from JAGWLA010000008.1 coordinate 11,696, forward strand.
CCGGCGCAAGCCATCTCCGTCATATTCTCCGACGTGCCGGGCGACGACATCGGCTTCGTCGCTTCGGGGCCCACCGTGAAAGACGCCACGACCGTGAAAGACGCCGAAACGGTCATGAAAAAGTACGGCCTGCCGCTCGACCAGGAATGCCTGACCGAGACGCCGAAGGACGGCGAGTATTTCGAGCGGGTGCATAACATCCTCGCTCTCTCCAATGCGACGGCCGTAGCGGGCATGAAAGCCGAAGCCGAGCGGCTGGGATATGCCGTGACGGTCAAGAACGGATGCTTGACGGGAGAGGCGCGCGAGGTCGGCGCGGAGATAGCTCGCGAAGCCGGTGCTGCTCCTGCCGGCACAGTGCTGCTCTATTGCGGCGAGACCACCGTCACCGTCCGCGACGGCGGCGGGCGCGGCGGCAGGAATCAGGAAGCGGCATTAGGAGCCCTTTCAGAGATCGCGGAGGGGTGCGTCGTCTTATCATTGGCTTCAGACGGCCGCGACAATGGCGATCATGCGGGAGCGCTGGCTGATGCCGGTATTTCGAATGCGGCCAAAATGAAGAGCCTTGACCCTGCCTCATTCCTGGCCAAGAACGATTCCTCGGAGTTCTTCGAAAAGCTCGGCGACGGGCTCATCGAGACGGGGCTGACCGGCTCGAACGTGTCTGATCTTATGATCGCGGTGGCCGGAAAACCTGAAAAGGAAAAATGATACAATAGTCGTATCAATGACCGCCCGTTTATCCAACAATAAATAAAACATCCGCACCAAACTGATGTCCCCCACCAAACCCCTGACCGTCCCCATGGAATCCGTAGGCATCGCCGATGTCGGCGAAGTCGGCGGCAAGAACGCTTCGCTCGGAGAGATGATATCCGGCCTCTCCGCCAAAGGCGTGCGCGTCCCGTCCGGCTTCATCGTCACCGCCAGCGCTTACCGGCACTTCGTCAAAGAGACAGGCCTCGACAGCGTCATCGCCGACCTCCTCAAGGGCCTGGACACCAAGGACCTGGCGGATCTGGCCAAGCGCGGCGACGCCATCAGGAAAGCCATAGAGAAGGCGGCGTTCCCTTCCGACCTCCGCGACGCCATCGTCAAGGGCTATGAGGGCATGGAAGAGCGCTACGGCAAAGGATGCGACACCGCCTGCCGCTCCAGCGCCACCGCCGAGGACCTCCCCGGCGCCAGCTTCGCGGGCGAGCAGGATACGTACCTAGGCGTCCGCGGCGCCGACAACGTCCTGCAGGCCGTCAAATGGGCTATGGCTTCCCTTTTCAATGACCGCGCCATCTCCTATCGCCACGACCGCGGCTTCGACCACATGGACATCGCCCTGTCCGTCGGCGTCCAGAAGATGGTCCGCTCCGACAAAGGCTGCTCCGGCGTCATGTTCTCTCTCGACACGGAATCCGGCTTCAAGGATATCGTGGTCATCAACGGCTCATGGGGCCTCGGCGAGATGATCGTCCAGGGCGAGGTCACTCCCGACGAATTCATCATATACAAGAAGACCTTGAACACCGCCCCGAGCTCGCTCATCTCCCAAAGGCTCGGCGTCAAGAACCGGAAGATGATATACGGCGCCGGCGGCGCCCTCAAGGCCACCAAGATCGTGCCGACCAGCGCCGCGGAGAAGGCTTCTTTCATCCTGACCGACGGCGAAGCGCGCGACCTGGCCAAATGGGCCTGCATCATCGAGGACCATTACACGGCGAAGAACGGCGGCAAATGGACCCCGATGGACATGGAATGGGCCAAGGACGGCGAGACCGGAGAGCTCTTCATCGTCCAAGCCCGGCCCGAGACTATCCATGCCGGGCGCGACCTCACCAAGCTCAAGGAATACATCAGGAAAGAGGACGGCGAGACCGTCACTAAAGGCGCATCCGTAGGGTCGAAGATCGCCGTCGGCAAGGCCCACGTCATCCTCGACGCCTCGCGCATGGGAGAATTCAAGCAGGGCGAGGTCCTGGTGACCGACATGACCGACCCCGACTGGGAGCCGATCATGAAGATCGCTTCCGCCATCGTCACCGACAAAGGCGGCCGCACGTCCCACGCCGCCATCGTCAGCCGCGAGCTGGGCATCCCCGCGGTGGTCGGCACGGAGAACGCCACCAAGAGGATCAAGACCGGCCAGACGATCACCGTCGACACCAGCGGCGCCGAAGGCCTGGTCCTCGACGGGGCCTTGAAGTTCGACGTCGTCGAGCACGACGTCTCGTCCGTGCCCGCGCCGAAGACGCACATCATGGTCAATATCGCCACGCCGGACACGGCATTCGAGAAGTCGTTCCTGCCCACCAGCGGCGTCGGCTTGGCCCGCGAGGAATTCATCATCGCCTCGGAGATCGGCATCCATCCGCTCGCCCTCCTGGATTACGGCGCGCAGGCGGCGGCCCTCAAGAAGAAGATCGACAAGAAGACCGCGGGCTGGGACGACCGCATCCAATACTACGTCGACAACCTCGCGTACGGCATCGCCAAGATCGGCGCCGCATTCGCCCCCCATCCCGTCATCGTCCGCTTCTCCGACTTCAAGACCAACGAATACCGGACCCTCCTCGGCGGCGACGCCTACGAGCCCAAGGAAGAGAACCCGATGATCGGCTGGCGCGGCGCGTCCCGCTATTACGACCCGAAATTCGCCGAAGCGTTCAAGCTCGAATGCCGGGCCATCAAGAAAGTCCGCGACGGCATGGGCCTCGCCAACGTCATCCCCATGGTCCCCTTCTGCCGGACGCCCGAAGAGGGCCGCAAGACCCGCGACATCATGAAGTCGTGCGGGCTGGAATGCCCGACGTACGTCATGTGCGAGATCCCGTCGAACGTCCTCCTCGCCGACGAGTTCCTGGAGGTCTTCGACGGCATGTCCATAGGCTCCAACGACCTGACCCAGCTCGTCCTCGGCCTCGACCGCGACTCCGGCATCGTCGCCCATGTCGCCAACGAGGAGAATCCCGCGGTCAAGAAGCTGGTCAAGGAGATCATCGGCATATGCCGCGCCAAGAATAAGTACATCGGCATATGCGGCCAAGCGCCGTCCGACCACCCCGACTTCGCGCGCTTCCTGGTCGAAGCAGGCATCGAGAGCATGTCGCTCAATCCCGATACCGTCATCAAGACGACCATCGCCGTGGCCGAGGAAGAGAAGCGGCTCGGAAGATAACGCCATGAAGATAGCATTCTACGGAGTCAGGCCCGAGGAAGAGAGCTACCTCAAAGAGCGCTTCTCGTCAGCCATGGCCGCGACGGGGGCGAGCGCCGCCTATTCGGCGGAAAGGGACCTCTTGAAGGCCGCCGACCCCGACGCCGACGCTGTGTGCGTCTTCATCGATTCCCTGGTCGACAAGGCGGCCATGGACGCTTTCCCGAAGCTCAAGCTCGTCGTCACCCGCTCGACCGGCTATGACCATATCGACGTCGGCGAGGCGGCCGCGCGGGGCATCGTCGTGTCATCCGTCCCCTCTTACGGCGAGAACACCGTGGCCGAGTTCGCGTTCGGCCTCATCTTGGCCCTGTCGCGCAAGATCTATGCCGCCGCCGACCAGGTCAAAGAGACCGGCAGCTTCGCCATGGACGGCCTCCGCGGCTTCGACCTCCTCGGCAAGACCATCGGCGTCGTCGGGACGGGCCGCATCGGGCGGCACGCCATCCGGATGGCCGGCGGCTTCGGCATGAAAGTCGTCGCCTATGACCCCTCTCCGGACGAGAAAGCCGCCGCGGGATCGGGCTTCCGGTATGCCGGCATGGACGAGCTCCTGGCAGCGAGCGACGTCGTCACCCTCCATGTCCCGCTCACGAAAGAGACCGAGCATATGATGAACGCCGCCGCTTTGGCGAAGATGAAGCCGAGCGCCCTCCTCATCAACACCTCCCGCGGGGGCATCGTCGACACTGGCGCTCTCGTGCAGGCGCTCGCCGCCAAGACGATAGCGGGCGCCGGCCTCGACGTCCTCGAAGAAGAGGGCGCCATCAAGGACGAAGCCGCTTTCCTTGCTTCCGGGCACCCCAAGGAAGAGGAGCTGAAGGCCGTCCTCGCCGACCACGCCCTCATGAAGATGCCGAACGTCATCGTCACCCCGCACGTCGCTTTCAATACAGACGAGGCTTTGCGGCGCATCTTGAGCACCACCGTCGACGACATCAAAGCCTGGGCGGAGGGCGCGCCGATCAATACGGTGAGAGCGTCCTAGGGATGCGAAGCTATCCACGCCCTGGTCTTAGGCCCGAAGTATCCCGCGGCCGGGCTGATGCCGTTCGCTTCCTGGAACGAAGCGAGGGCTTTCCGGGTGAGCGGCCCGAAGTCGGCCGTCTCGCGGCCGGCGGAGCCGACGCCCGAAGAGGCGACCGGATGCCCGTGGGAATTCAGATATTCCTGGAGCGACTTCACGTCGCTTCCCTGCGACCCGAGCGTGAGGTCGCGCGAGATCGAGAGGATTCCTGACGAGGGCGCGGGCTCCTCCGCCGGTGCGGATGACGGAGCCGCGGCAGCGTCTGCATTCAAAGATGCCCGCGTCTCCGGTCCGACCCAGCCGACCGAGGCGATGCCGCGCGAGGCTTGATACGCCTTCACGGCCCGCTCGGTGACCGGACCGAAGAAGCCCGTCGGCTCCTGGCTGAAGAAGCCGAGGCGGGCCAGGAGCTCCTGAAGGGCCGAGACGCCGGCGCCCGATGACCCGCGATCGAGAAGCGCCTGGAAGGAGTACGCGGAAGCCGGCGCAGGAGCCGTTCCGGCCCCTTTCGCGGCCACCGTGCACGTGAACCCGATCGGGCAGTATACGGCCGTCGTGCCGTTCACGGCGATGGGTATCGGAGAATATCCGCCCGACGAGCCGCTGCTCGTCACCGAGCCGCCGCTCGACGAGCTTCCTGATCCGCTATTCGAGCTTCCGCTGCTCTTGGCCGCCGGCGACGCCACCGTGAGGATCGCTGCTTGGCCGAGCGTGCCGCCCTTCGACGAATATTCGACGATGCTCGAAGCATTGCTGATCTTCCATACATGGATGCCGCTATGCGAGGATTCGTCGGCGACGAAGACATAGATGTTCCCGTCGGTGCCTTTCACCATGGCCGTCTCGCCGAAGTTGCTGGTGAAGCCGTTCAGCACCATGGCTGCGATCTGAGCGGCGGACAAGCCGCTCGGCTCGGCGACGCCGAACTGGCCGACGAACAGGCCGTCGTCATAATAGTGCGCGAATTGGTTGCTGTACGTCCCATACTGGCCGTCATACGTCCAGACGATGTTGTCTCCCACTGACCACGCCTGGGCGCCGGCATGCCCTCCGAACGCGCTCTGGTTGGTGAACGTCCCTTGGCCGTCCGGCACGGAGATGTTCCCGGTCTTGCTGGTCTTGAAACGATAGGCCGTCCCCCCGACGGGTATGCCTCCCAAGTGGTAGTCGGGATACGTGGTGGTCCCTTGGCCCGGGGTGAATACGGCGATAGTGTCGTTATCCGTGATCGGGAACGACACGCGCGGCGGCGACCATGTCAGATGGTTCAACCCTCCCGACGTGACGTTGTTATATTCATACGGATCGCCCTGCCCGATCGTCGTCGATGCGATGGTCGTCGTAGCGTTCCATATCGGGTTTCCCGACCCGTCGATGCCTGCGAACACGTTGGAGGTGACCTGGAATCCTCCCGTAGAGCTGTTATATATGCCCGACCGGAGGTCGCCGTTCGGCGCCATCCAGCTCAGCCAATACGCTTGCGTCCCGCCAGTCTGGATGAGCCGCATCGGCCCGCTCGACGGCAGCTCTGCCACGGCGTAGTTATGGCTATTCGAGTTCTGGATGAGAAGGCCGTATGTGCGGGTCTGGGAATTCGAGGTGAGCGTCGCCACTTGGATGAGGCCGCCGTAGCCGGTCGTAGTGCTCAAGTCCATGCCTGCGGACCAGTTGTTGACGAGCTTCCAGCTGCCGTCGCCGCCGAAGGCCGTATCCGGGTCGCCCGGCTGGAGCGCTTTCGTGTAGTCGAAGCGGTATTCGAGGAAGCCGAGGGCGAAGACGCGGTTCGGGTCGTTCGGATCGACGGCCACTTTCTGGTTATCCGTCACGTACGCGATCTGGCCGAGATACGAGCGGCTCGACGAGAAATGCATGATGCGGCGGTCTCCCCCGTCGTCCACCCAGAACGAGCCGTCGGGCTGGAATGCCACGAACGCGTACGGGCTGGCCGCCGGGTCCCCGAAGTTATACGACGACGAATTGCTGACCATGAATTGGAACTTGTCGTTCGTCACTGCGGGGCCGTTCGCCGCGTTATAGCCGCCGGCCGCGCCGAGCGTCCAGAGAGCGTTGCCGCTCGCGTCGAACGCTTTCACTTGCTGGCTCGTGCCGCCATCGGCGATGACCACATCGCCCGTAGTCGGATCGACAGCAAGGCCCAGCGCGAAGGCGAGGCCGGTTACCGTCGCTATGGCCGTATTCGTCGAGCCCAGAGTCGAGGAGGCGAAGCGCTCGGCGGTCGTGCTGCCGACGATGGCCCATAGGTCGCCGTTCGCCGCAAAGCCGACTTGGCCAGGATCGTTCACCGATATCGAGCCGAGCGACGAGCCGCTCGTCTTATCGTACAGATCGATGACGTTGAGCGGCCCGTGGGCGACGGCGAGCACGCTGCCGGATGCCTGGACTGCCAGGCCCGTCGCCGCATGGAGCGAGGTGAAGGCCGTGTCCGCCGAGCTTAGCGGCTCCTGCGCTATGTCGATCGCTTTCGGATAGCTGTCGCCGGACGACGTGGTCGCTATCGAGCCGTTCGTGAAGCCGACCGGATTGCCGCTCATGTCGAACGAATAGACGAACGTCGAATTGTTATGGTCCCAGGTGACGCCCGTATCGGCGAGATAGGTCCTCGTCCCGTCGGTCGCAGCATACGTCCAGGTCTCGTTCTGGTCGGCAGCGAAGAACGAGTACGGAGTCTGCGGGTCGCTCGTATCGAAATGGAGGACGCCGTATTCCTGCTCGTTATAGCCGAGCGGGGCGATGGCCTCGGTGGTCGACGGCGAGAAGGCGAGGTCATGGATGCCATAGAGGCTTCTCCAGACGGTCGCGGGGGCGGTGGTGCTGCCGAACGTCGAGGTCGTATTGCCGATCACTCCCTCCCATGTGTACTGGACGTCGTTATAGAGGACTTTGATGACGTAGGAGCCGGAAGGCGCCGATGTCGATCCGTCGTCGAGGATGCCGTCCCAGAAGGCCGTGTGGGTCCCCGCCGATTCGCTCCGGCCGCTCCAGAGCGTGCGGACGAGGGTCGACGAAGCGTCGTCGGTATAGACGCCGGCGCTGGTCACTCCCGCCGACGCGAGCGTATAGGTGAAATTGAGGCCGTTCACCAGCACCGTGGCCGATGTAGACGATATGTCGCCTTGAGCGTCCTCGACCCACGCATAGGCCGTCAGATCGCCGTTCGACGAGAAGGTGAAGCTCGACGGCGGCGTCGAAGACCACCCCGGATCGTTCGTGGCCGGCGTCGACGAGCTCTGGGTGATGAGGTAGCTGATGGTGGTGGAAGCGCTGGTCGTAGCCGCGAACGCGGTGACCGGCACCGTGGTCGACGCCGCGATCGACGGCATGGAGAACGAGGTGATGGTCGGCGGCGGGAATTGGCCGGTGGTGAAGCTGAAATAGGAGCCGTTGTTATTATCGGACACTGTGGTCGAAGCCCCCGTCGACGAGACCTGATAGTAGTAGGTCGTCCTCGAATTGAGGTTGCCCAGCGTCGCGGAGTGCTGGTAGAGCGCCGCGTCCCCGTAGAGGCTCTGGATCTCGGCCGGCGACAATATCCGGTTATACAGCCGGACGTCGTCGATCTGTCCCGGGAACGGGCTCCCGCCCCCGGTACAGGCGCCGATGACGACCTGCTGGGTATCATCAGCGATGGTCCCGGTCGCGGCGATGCTCTTGTCCAACACGCCGTTCAGATAGAAATCGAGGTACGAGCCGTCGTAGGTGAGCGTCGTAAGATACCAGGTATTATTCTGGAGCGTCGTGCTCGACTCCCAGGAATGGAACGCTCCCCCGATGTTCCCTTGGAACCAGAGCTTGCCGCCGCCGTTGTCCTGACCGATCAGCCAGTCGACGGCCGAGCTGCATCCCCCTTTGGTGAATATGCGCGCGCCGGCAGATTTGGCGTTCGTCGAGTCGAACCATGCCGACATGGTCATAGTCGTCGTCGGCGCCACCGACTGCATGCTGCTCATGGTGACGTAGTTGTTCACTCCGTTGAAATAGCCCGCCCAATTGCCTATCTTCCCCGGCGAATAGTGGGTCGCGTACGTGCTCGACGACGCTCCGCTCCATGAGCCGTTATTCCCGTTCCCCGACCAATCCTTGCTGTCAGCGTCGAGGGGCCAATATCCGACCAAGCCGCTCGTGATGTTCGAGGAAGAAGCGGCCGCGACGGTCGTCCCCGTCGTCGTCGAGAATGCCGACGTCGTGGCGGTCGACAGGCCGACTTGCGTATCGGAATTTATGTTCGTATACCACGAAACAACCGCCGAGGTGGCGGTGATGGAGGAGGCGGTGATCGGCGTGAGGATGGTGCTCGTGCTCGCCGCGTGGGCGGTGGGAGCAGAGCTCGCTGCCCCGATGAAGGATAACGGCACGACCAGCAGTCCTATGAGGGCTTTGCGTTTGTGCATGGGATTTATATATATGGTCTTATACCGTTAACAAAAGAATGGTAGCATGGCTTTTTCCAGGAAGGCCCTCCGCTGTGGATATCTCCCAGGTCCTGCGTTCATTTGCCCGATAGCAGAACCGCTTGCTTCCTGGTTGAAGGCCCGAAATACCCCGTGCCTTGGGAGAGGCCGTACGGAACAAGGATCTCCGCCGCATAGGCATTCTGGAACCGGCTGACGGCGGCTGCGGTAGCAGGGCCATAGTATGACGTCTCATGGCCGGGAGAGCCGGAGCCAGAGGAAGAGACGAGGAAGCCATGGGCGTTCAGGAACTGCTGGAGAGCGACGACGTCGGGGCCGGTGGAGCCGATGGTGAGGTCGCGGGCGAAGCTTGACGAGGAGGCGGGGGCGGAGGGCGACGAGACGGCTGCAGGGGCGGCGACGATAGCGGCAGACGCGGAAGCGGAGGCAGACGTGGAAAGCCCTGACAGATATCTCTGCACCGCAGCCTTGGTCAGCGGGCCGTAGTAGCCCGTGTTCAAGCCGGCGCCGAGATAGCCCAAGCCTATCAAGCTTTCCTGAAGAGACACGACGCTGGCGCTCCGGGAGCCATACGGGAGAGCGAGCTGCGCCGACGATATCGAGCTTGCCGCAGAGGAGGACGGCGCTGCCGCAGCCGCTTGATATCTCTGCACGGCCGCCGTAGTCAGCGGGCCGTAATAGCCCGTGTTCAAGCCGGCGCCAAGATAGCCTCCGTTGATGAGATAGTTCTGGAGCGCGACGACCGACGACGACCTCGTGCCGGGCGCCAGGCTCAGATATGACGCAGGGATGAGGCCTGCCGAGGAAGCCGGCGAGGCTCCGGAAACGGCCGTTCCGCCGCCAACAGAGACGGAAGGAGGGATCGCGCCTGTCGCTGCGGAGGAAGCTCCACCGCCCGCCGCCGCGGAAGACCCTCCGCCACCGGTAGACCCTCCGCCCGCGGACCCGCCGCCGCCCGATGAGACGGCTTGCGAGACCGCCGCGGCAGTCGTGAATGTCTGATCGGATGACCGCGCGATGTTGCCGGACGCGTCCCGTGAATCGACCCGATAATGATAGACCGTGTTCGCAGCCAGGCCAGAGAGCGTCGCGGCATGCGATATCGTCAATGCGCTGTCCAAGGCTGTATTGTTGCCATATGCCGACGTCAGGCCGTATTCGACTTGAGAGTCGGCTGCCTTATCGGTGGACCATGATACGACGGCTCCGGCCGGACCGATCGACGAAGCAGCGGCCGCCGATATCGCTGGCGGCGTCGCGCTGCTCGTCGGGTTGGTCTGCACCGGTATGGTGTTCTGGGCAGAATTGGTCGATTCGGCTATGAGCGGATTCGGATAGGTATACGGCACATACCCCGGCATCGATACGCCGCTGAAGAAGTCCCGCCCTTCGATGACGTGCGCCGAGCTGCTCGTCAGGTTGTTCGGGATCCCGTTCGTGCTGTTGTTCCACGCATACGTCTGCTCAGGCGCTTGATTGGGCCATGATGCCGTGCCCGTCTTCGAATCGATCGCCGGGCTCGAGGCGGTGCCGTTCCCTGTCAGCAGGTCGCCCGCTCCTCGTCCCATCTGATCGATGCAGACCGACGCCCGCACGATCTGATACGCGTCCCCGGTCTGCCAAGTGAGGCCCGGGCTATGGGTCGCATCATATCTCGCCGATATGGTCGATGCCGTGTTGGCGTCGATGATGCTGCTCACGCCCGAACGGAGGTCCTTCACCGTATAGCCGACCCACTGGTTCGGCGTCCAATTCTTCGCAACATCGGTCAAGATCGACAGGAACGCGCTCGTCGTGGTGAAGGCGGCAGTGGCCGTCCCCGTCTCGTAGACGACCCCGTCGTTCTTGTCGTACGGGCTCGTCCCGTCGCATTGGCCCCACGGAGTGAAGACCCCGAAATCGCGATAGTTATCGACATTCGCGAAGCTGTCATATGCTCCGTTGCGCTGCGGCCAGGGCCCGGTGGCAGTGTTATTGAATATCACCCCATTGCCCGAGCGGAGGAGCATCGGCCCCGTGAAGCCGCTCTCGGGCGCGGTCAGGGTGAATGTATTGTTATAGACCTCGAAGGCGCGGGCTCCGCGATAGCGCTGGGCCGTCTCGGTGCCATGGTTCATCACCGCGACGTCTTTGAGCGTGTTATAGCGGACGACATAGCGCGCCCCAGACCACGCATCGAGAGCGACGCTGATCGCTCCCGGCACCGCCTCGATCACGTTGTCCTCGATATAGACGGCATCGGAGCCGTTGCCGAGGTCGAGAGGCTCCGTCCATGATATGTCGCCATAGGTCCCATCGCCATTGTAGACGAATATGGCGAAATCCCACTCGTTCAGATCGAAGAGGTTGTGATCGATGACGCCGCCTTTGGCATATTCGGTGATGGCGACGGAGCGAGTCGCCAGGAAATGGACGTGGTCGACGCGCCAATGCGGGTCGGAGCCGCCGATGACGAGCATGCCGCGCGACGGGTTCCCCGCAGGATATGTCCCTCCAGTGAGTGTGATGTTGGTGAGGCGGGTGATGCCGCCGGCCGACGAGCTCAAGATGAGCGCATACCAGTTCGAGCTCGCCGTCTTGCTGGTGCCGTCGGTGATGACCGTCTGCTGATTGCCCGACCCTTGGAGGGTGATCGGCTTATTCAAAGAGACGGGCATGGTCCAGGTGCACGAGCCCGCCGGAATGGTCACGGTATCGCCCGTGCTCGCGGCATCGATGGCGCTCTGGACATCCGTCTGCGAGCAGGACGCTGCCGTGATCGCGTGCGCCGCCGAGGCGGCGGGAAGGGTCGTCGTACTGACGCTCGGCGCCTGCGCCGACGCGTCGCCTGCGCTGTCATACGCAGCCACTGTATATGAATAGTTGGTCGAGGCGGGAAGGCCGGTATCGGCATACGAGGTCGAATTCGCGGTGCTTATCTGAGCGCCATTGCGATATATCTGATAGCCCGCCACCCCGGAAGCGCCGCTGGATGCCGACCATGAGAGGTCGATCTCCGATGAAGAGACGGCGCGGGCGACCAGGCCTGCCGGCACCGAAGGGGCGCTGCCCGTCGTCTGCTGCTGAGACCCTGCAGCCGACGTCGTCTGCCCTGCGCTGGCAGACCCGAGGACAGGGGTAGGCGTCGGCGTGGGCGTGGGCGTCGGGGCAGGCGCGGTCGCCGGCCCGCCGCTCGCCCCTTCTGCATAGATAGCCTGGACCTCGGCCGCCGAAAGGAGGCGGTTATAGACGCGGACATCGTCGATCGACCCGTTCCACGGGTGCGATTGCCACGGATGGTTCCCTACCGTGAAAGGGCTTCCTGCGACCGGCGTGCCGCTCGATCCGGCCCCGCTCTGAACGCCGTTGACGTATATGACGCCCGCTCCCGAAGAAGCCCGGGTGGCGCAGACATGGTTCCATGCCCCGGTGACGATGGCATTGGTCGCCGACAGGAAGTCGTGGGAGCCGTCGCTCGTGAGGTCCCAGCGGTTGCTGACGCTTATGGACAGCGCGAACTTGCCGTTGCTGGCGAGGATCGCCCCGAACGGGGCGGAAGCCGCGTAATACCACGCGCAGACGCTCACATCTCCCGCGCCGATGAGATCGGCGGATGCCATGGCCCGATCGTTGCTAGCGGCGAAAGCCAATGCCCCGCCGCTCTGGCCAGTCGTCCACGTAGCGCCGGTTATGGCGCCGCTATTCCCGATGCCCGACGAATCGGAAGCCGTCGAGCCGGAGCCGTCGTCGAGCTTCCACCATGCGATGAGGCCCGACCCCGAACCCTCGACCGCCGCCAATTGGCGGGCGCCGCCGTGCCACAGCGAAGCCGTGGGCCCCGCAAAAGCCCCTCCGAGGAAGCCCCCCGCGATGAACAGGCACGAGACCGCCGCTGCCGCACCGCCCACGCCGATGAGAATGCTCCTGATTGATCTCATGAGATGATAGCCCTATTCTCTCATAGAGAGCCGTTATCTCAAAACGCCTTTTCCATTAGCCTGTCTAGTGGGCACGAGAGGACTCGAACCTCCATGGATCGCTCCATACGCTCCTGAAGCGTACGCGTCTACCAATTTCGCCACGTGCCCGTAAGGTTCAATATATAGCAACCGCCCTCATCCGTCCAATGGCAACAGGCATAGGACATACAGGAATAGAACAAGCGCCGGAAGGGATAACCCTGGCGGCGCTTTGTACAATGGCTCATACTACACGAATATCAGTACCAACACGAGCAGGATGGCACAGACCGCGAACCCTAGCATATCCTCCCCTAACGAGGGGTGATAAGGCTTTGAAGGTAGTGGGGCTCCCGACAACCACCGAGCGAGCCTGCCGCGCTTGCGACGACAGCAGGGCGCGAGCGCCACTGGGGGGATCTCGGGATTTTTTATGAATACCCTGACTGTTTGGATCTTCATAGCATAGCCTTTCTCTTTTTTGCGCGACGCTTCATGCGCTGCGCTGCTATTTGACCTCTAGTAAATCATATTTCACTGTAAAAGTCAATAGACTGTGGACAAGCAAAAAACCGCCATCTCTGGCGGCCTTTTGCGCGCAAACGCTCTCTATTTTGTTCCGTTCGCCCATAAGCATCTCAATTGATGATGCCTATGTGTGTCCCCTATCTTCGGGGACTAAGCGCTCCCGTTCATGGTCGAAGAGCGATCACCACTCCGATGTAGCACCGGAGATCGACACGATAAGTCACAGTCAGAGACTGCGACGTTGTTTCTCTTGAAATATTCCACGAGCAGCTTCCGCTACCCGTGCCTTGTTACGACTTACCCCCTGTCATCGAATTTGCCGTAGGCCCGCACGAGGCGAGACTTCGGGCACCTCCGACTCCCTTGGGTTGACGGGCGGTGAGTACAAGACTTGAGAACGTATTCACCGCGGTATAGCTGACCCGCGATTACTAGCGATTCCGGCTTCATG
>JAGWLA010000004.1 GCA_028865095.1 Patescibacteria group bacterium
ATCTTCGAAGGCTTCAGGTGCCCCGAGACGAGCCTAACTGGCTTTCCGGGATGCTCGAGCCTCAATAGTTCGAGGACTCTCTCATTCGCTTCTCCCCTTTCCGCCGGCTCGCGGACCGATACGACGAACAGATCGTCGGCTTTCTTGACGACCTTTTCCGCGCGCGCATCTGCGGCGACTTTCACCTTGATGAGCATGCGGATGCTATGCAAAAGACGGCGCGCGCGTCGGTTGGCTGTGGATGATGAGGCCGATCAGCGAGACATACGGAGAGACCGTCGCGGCGAAAGCTTGATCGGCTGCCTCCTGGCCGTCGGCCGTTTTGTGGTACGGCAGGCACAGCGCATCCGGATGCTGAACAGCCGTCGAGCCCTCGAGGGCTCCAGCCGAGACGATCTCGACCGTTATGAGGCGCCCGATCCAGCAGCCATCCACGAATGTGGCCAGGAATGTGGCCTTGTATTGCTCGCCGGAGGGCGAGGCGATGATCTTTGTGACGAGCCTTGATCTGTAAGAAGCCGTAAGCATGATTTCGTTACGAGCCAGTATAGCAAAGGTTCCCCGCAAGGGGTATTGACAGGTATATATATGTGTGCTATACTACTTCAGTAAGATATTTTGCTGGTCAAACCATTGAGACGGGACTGATGCATTCCCACCAAATCCGTCTCAGAAAGCCTTACCCCCGGAGCCATTGCGAAAGCAGTGGCTCCCCTTCTTTTTGCCTACTTCTTGAATTCCCCTACCCTGACCTTGGGCGGGCGCATGGGCTTGCCGTTCAGGCTGTATCCCTTCTGGATGACGGAAATGATGGCGTGGTCCTTGTCCGCGGTATCGACAGGGACGTATTCGGCGGCTTCGTCGCGGGCGGCGTCGAACTTCATGCCGGAAGGGTCTATCTCCTCGAGCCCGGCGTCATTCAGGGCTTTCTTCAGCTGGCCGAAGATATACTCGACGCCCGTGCGCCAATTCTTGTCGGCTTTCTCCCAAGCCTCCTTGTTGCCCATGGCCATGGAGAAGCTGTCGAGGACGGGGATGAGCCCGTCGATCAGGCGCTCGTTGGCGTACCTCGTGAATTCGAGGCGGTCGGCCTCGTCGCGTTTGCGGGCGTTGACGAGGTCGGCTTTGGCGCGCTGCCAGCCGGTCAGGTATTCCTGCTTCTCGGCGACGGCCTTCTTGAGGCGGTCGCGGAGCTTCTTGATGGTCTCGGCCGCGCTCTCTTCGGCGACGACGGAATCGTCGAGAAGGCCGTCCGAAGCGCCGTTCTGGTCGTCGGTGTGGTTCATAGGTCCAAAGTATATTCATCCGCGGCCGATATTGCAACCGGGCATAAAAAGGCCGGACGTCGGCCCGGCCTTCTGTCGAGGGTTCGTAGGGTCATGCTTCCGATTTCGGCGTGATCGCGCAGTCGCGGCCGTAATGGAAGCCCGTCGTGTCCTGGTAGCCTTCGGGGATGCCCGTGAAGCTGAGCCAGGCCGTGATGATGAGCGCCACCGTATAAGGCGGCATGACCAACAACAGGAATATGGCTTTCATGCAGTTTCCTTTTCCCAGCTATCTTCGCCTCTTCGATTGTATCACTTAGGTCGCGCGCCGGCAGGGCGGGCTGTGGAAAAAGAAAAGCCCCGAAGGGCTTTTCGAGAGGCGCCGGATCAGCGCTTGCTCCACTGCGGAGACTTGCGGGCTTTCTTGAGGCCGAACTTGCGGCGCTCCTTGGCGCGGGCGTCGCGCTTGAGGTAGCCGGCCTTCTTGAGGCGGCCGCGGAGCTGGGCGTCATAGACGAGGAGGGCGCGAGCGATGCCGTGGCGCATGGCTTCGGCCTGGGCGGATATGCCGCCGCCGACGAGCTTGACGGAGACGAGGAACTTCTCGGCCGGCTTGCCCTCGGTCAGGGACTCGACGGCGAGCGCCTGGTGCTCGCGCACCGGGAAATAGGCGGCGAGGTCCTTGCCGTTGACCTGGTAGGAATTCTGCTTGGCTGCGAAAAGGCGGACGCGGGCGATGGCGGTCTTGCGGCGGCCGACGGCCTCGAAGTAAGGCGTTTTAGGGGTGGTGGGAGTCATTATTCTTTGACGGTGAGGTTCTTAATCCGGATGTCGCGGAGCTTGTTGTCCGGCAGCATGCGATAGACCGCGCGGCGGAAGACTTCCGGCATGCCCTTCCTGGCGATGAGGCGGCCGAGGCTCTCGCGATTGATGCCGCCGCGGTGGCCGGTATAGGTGACATAGAGGGTCTCTTCCTTCTGCTTGGCCGTCATGTCGGCCTTGGCGGCGTTGACGATCTCGACGGGCTCGGCCGAGACCTTGTTCTTGGCGAATGTGACGGAATTCTTGCCCATGAGGAGGGCGGCCGCCTGGCTGGCGATCCTGCCGATCTTCTTCCCTTGCGCGTCGATGGTGTGCTTCATGTGATTATACGAATTCGATGAGGGACATAGGGCTTCCGTCGAGGTCGCGCTTAGGCAGGCGGATGATGCGGGTATAGCCTCCGGCGCGGCCCTTATACTTCGGGGCGATGACGTCGACGAGCTTCTTGGCTTCCACGGGGCTCTGGATCCTCGAGACGACGAGCCTCCGGGCGGCGACGTCGGCGGACTTGGCCTTGGTCACGAGCTTCTCGATCATCGGGCGGAGCTCCTTGGCCTTGGCGGTGGTGGTCTTGATGCGGCTGTCGCGGATCAGGTTGCGCATCAGCGAGCGCATCAGAGCGTTCCTCTGGTTCTTCTCGCGGCCGAATTTCCTGATGTTCGAGTGGTGCCTCATGGTGGTCTTATTGCTTCAAGGTTATGCCGTGCTGGGCGAGGAGCTTCTTGATCTCCTGCATGCCCTTTGAGCCGAGGCCGTCGATGTCCATTATGTCGGACTCCTTCTTGCGGGCGAGGCCGCCGAGGGTGCGGACGTTGGCGTTAGTCAGGGCCTTGACCGTGCGGGACGAGAGGTCGAGGGCGTCGACGCGGGTCTTCAGGAGCTCGGTGTCGATCTCCTTGGCGGGAGCGGCCTCGGCGGCGGGCTCTTCGGCGGCGGAAGCCTCGGCTTCGGGCTCGTTCTCGGCGAAGCCGACGACGGCCTTGAGCTGCTTGATCATGGTGGCGATGGACTGCTCGAGCGCTTCGCGCGGGGCGATGGTGCCGTCGGTCTCGATGGAAAGGCGCAGGCGGTTGAAGTCGGTCCTGTCGCCGACGCGCATGTTCTCGACCTCGTAGTTAGCCTTGCGGATAGGGGTGAAGGCGGCGTCGAGGGCGATGGCGCCGATGTCCACGCGGTCCTTGTGGAGGATCTCCTTGGAGACGTAGCCGAGGCCTTTCTCGACGGTGATCTCCATGTCGACTTCGGCGGACTTGTCGGTCAGAGAGGCGATATAGAGGTCCTTGTTGAGGATCTCGGCCTGGCTCGGGGCATCGATGTCCTCGGCGGTCAGGGTCCGGGCTCCTTTGGCTTTGAGAGTGACGACGATCGGCTCCTCGGACGACATGCGGATGCGCAGCCTCTTCAAGTTGAGGAGTATGGAGATGACGTCCTCCTTGACGCCTTGGATAGCGGAGAACTCATGGTCGACGCCGGCGATCTTGACCTTGGTGACGGTGGCGCCGGGCAGCGACGAGAGGATGATCCGGCGGAGGGAATTGCCGAGAGTGTGGCCGTAGCCGGGATAGAGGCCGTCTATCTCGTAAACGCCCTTGACGGCGTCTTCCTGGACGATCTTCGGCTTCGACGGGAGGATGATGTCGTGTGTCATGTGATTATGAAATGAGGTGATAATGATACATTAAAAAATAAAAATGTCTAGCGCGTGAAGAATTCCAGCACCGACCTGATGTCGAACTGGAGGTCGCTCGGCTCGGCTGCCGGCTCCCCTGCCACGAGGATCTCCTTCTTGTCGGCGTCGACCGTCAGCCATGCCGGCGATTTGGTCGCCTTCAGGGACTCGTCGAGCTTGCCGAAGAGGGCCTTCTTC
This sequence comes from Patescibacteria group bacterium, assembly GCA_028865095.1. Classification (GTDB taxonomy): domain Bacteria; phylum Patescibacteriota; class Minisyncoccia; order Phycocordibacterales; family PALSA-1337; genus C7867-002. Next base: position 3,955 of record JAGWLA010000004.1, read on the forward strand.
CTGCTGCCGTCTCTGATGGAAAGCCTGTCGCCCACGTTGACGTCATATGACGGCACGTCGATCTTGCTGCCGTTGACGGTGATGTGGCCGTGAGAGACCATCTGCCGGGCAGCGGAGCGGGTCGGCGCGAATCCGGCCCGGAGGATGACGTTGTCGAGGCGGCCTTCGAGGATGCGGACGAGGTTCTTGGCGTTGTCGCCCTGCGTCTTCAGGGCGATCTTCACGTACTTGGTGAACTGGCCTCCCGACACGCCATAGCTGTAGCGGGCCTTCTGCTTCTCGAGCATCTGGCGGCCGTACTCGCTCTTGCCTCCCCTGCCGCGCGGCTTGCGGGCCTTGCGCTCGGCGCGCAAGGCGAACTTCTGGGTCTGGGTCTTAGCGAAGACCGGAGCCCCGAGGTAGCGCGCTTTCTTGTATCGTGGGCCTATCTGCATGGCGATTGATGGGTGTTAGCGGAGCGGATTAAAAGGTTAGACGCGGCGGGGCTTCTTGGGGTCGGGGCCGTTGAAAGGCACGGGGGTCTCGTCCTTGATCGAGGTGATGCCGACGCCCTTGCTGATGAATCCCCTGATGGCGGACTCGCGGCCGGAGCCGACTCCCTTGACGATGACGGCGATCTCCTTCAAGCCGAGCGCCTGCGCCTTGGCGGCGAGGGTCTCGCCGACCTTGGCGGCGGCGAACGGCGTGCCCTTCTTGGCGCCGCGGAAGCCCGCTGCGCCGCTCGAGCCCCACATCAGGGCGTTGCCGTGCATGTCCGTCAAGAGGACTTTGGTGTTGTTATATGTCGACTGGACGTGGAGGATGCCCGATTCGACGCGCTTCTTGCTCGAAGGGGCGGCCGCCTTCTCCTTGGCCGGCGCTCCTTCAGCGGCTGCGCTCGCGGTCGTCTGCTTCTTTTCCGTTGGTGTCGACATGATGGTATATGCTGATGATTATTTCTTCTCTTCCTTGCGCTTGCCGGATCCCATGGTCTTCCTGACGTTGCCGCGGACGGTGCGCGAATTGGTCTTGGTGCGCTGGCCGCGGGTCGGCAGGTGGCGGGAATGGCGGAGTCCGCGGTAAGCCTTGATGTCCTTCAAGCGCTTGACGTTCGAAGCGACCTCGCGCTTGAGGTCGCCTTCGATCTTGAAGGCCTCGACGATCTTGCGGACGGAATTCTCCTGGTCGACGGAAAGGTCTTTCGGCTTCATGGCCGGGTCGATCTTCGACTTGATGAGGATGTGGCGGGCGCGCGGACGGCCGATGCCGTATATGGCGGTGAGCGCGATCTCCATGCGCTTGTTCTCCGGTAGTGTTATGCCGAGTATTCTCATAGTGTGAGCATTGAAAAGGAAGGATATGACGATCAGCCTTGGCGCTGCTTATGGCGAGGGTTGGCCTTGCACGTCACATAGACGTAGCCGCCTCTCCTTACGACGGTGCACTTCGGGCATATGCGCTTGACTGCAGCTTTTACCTTCATGTTGCCTATGGATATCTAATATCGTCTGATAATGCGCGCTCGGCCTCCGTACGAATCCTGCACGAGCTCGACTTTGTCGCCGACGAGCACCCGTATGCGGTTCATCCTCATCTTGCCTGCGAGATACGCCATGACCACCTGCTCCGTCCCGTCCAGTTGGACGCGGAAGAGCGTGTCCGGCAATGCCTCAACGACGACGCCGGTCACGGTGTTCTTTGATTGAGCGGCTGTATCCATGCGTATGAACGCGTCTCACTATCCTAGCAGACATATGCCTGATGAGTCAATACCTAGGGGGCAAAAGGCGGCTATGGCTGGGAAACGGTCACGGAAATGCGGCTCAATTGCGTCGGCACGGCCGATGCCCAGGACGGGAAAAGCTCCCCAGAGCTCCTGGTTATGTCCACGACGGAGGAATATGACTGGAGCACGCTCTTGGTCTCGCCGAGCGATATGCCTGCGAGCTTGGCGCGGATATCGTCGACGGGCACGATGCCGACGAGCTGGAACGCCCCTTTGACCCGGGCGATGATCGTCCCGGCCTTGGCCGGAGAGAAGTCGGAGGGGTTGGTGATGGTGAAAGAGAGCTTGTCCAAGCCCGGAGCGGTATAGCCATAAGGGCTGAACGAAGAGACGGCCGTCGCGCCCGCGAGCTTGGCCGCGAGATCGGCCTGCTTGAACGCGGCCCCGTAGAGGGTCCCGGTCATGGCGATCGACGCTTTGCCCGTGCCGGCGTCTCCGATGACGGGGTCGGACAAGCGGGCGATGATTCCTCCGTTGTAGAGCAAGTATCCCGGCGGGACGAGCGACTCGAGCTTGGCCGTCAGGTCCGCCGATATCTCCGCGGAAAGGCCCGCAGTCGTCGATGCCAGAGCGGCCGCGCTGACGGTCTTCTTGGCGCCGACGAGCCCCCCGGTCACGCTGGTCCGGAGGCGCCCATAGAAAGCCGTATAGCGGGGAGTGCCCTTCCAGGCGACGATACGGAAATCGCTGATGGGATCGGAGGAGGATATGTCGTAGGATGCGCCGGGCTGGTCGGCGACGATGCCGACGGACACGCTGCCGGGCACGGTCGCCCCCTTCGAAGACGAATAGCCGGGCACTACCACGGAGCTCGTGATGCGATAGATCAGGCCGGAATCGTTCGCCAGCCGGGTGCCGGCGATCAGGCGCTGGGCGGCGGCGGAGTAGGCGTTGTATATCACGATGGTCCCGGAAGCCTTGGTCGAGACGGGGGTGCCGTCCGTCGCGGGCGCCGTGGTGGATGCGGAGCCGGAAGCGGTGAGGAGGCGGTATGCCATGTATCCGGGCGTGGTAGTGCTCGAGGCGACGATGGTGGCGTCAGCCGATACGGGGATGGTCACGGGGGCGATGGAGAACGACGCGCGGGCGAAGAAGACGGATGCGAGGGCGGCAGCGGCGGCCAAGACCACCGCTCCGGCGAGGGCGATGAGCCAGCCTCTCTTCTTGCCGCTGCGCGGAGGGCGGCGGACGGGGGCTTTTTTCGGAGGCGGAGGCGTGACGCGGATGCGATGGAGGGGCACCTCCTCTTCTTTATCGTCTGCCCGCGCCCGCCGGGACGCGCGCTCGGCCGTCGGCCGCTGGCGCGAAGGGAGCGGTATGTCTCTGATCGAGCGGCGGTCTCCGGGGATTATGTCTTCGAGGCGGCGTGGCATGTCTATTTCCCTGATGATAGCACGGGAGAGAGGTCGGCCTGGCCTTCGAGGCTGTGAATAGCGGCGGCATACAGCCCGACGGAGCGGAGCTTCTCCGCGCGGGGGTCATAGCGGACCGCCCGGGCGATGTCGTCGAGAGAGAGTATCGCCACTTCGTTGGCGGGAAAAGCCGTCCGGAGGGCCGCCGCGAAGAAGCTCTCGTGCTCGTGGGCGGCGATGACGGTGCGGGGCGGCAGGCCGGCCTTGCCTTCGCGCCGGGCAAGGAGGGCGGACAAGCCGTCGGTCCATGACGACGACGCTTTGGCTACCGCGGCGGCGATGGCTTCCGCGTGGCCCGCATCGAGCTTGCCACCGACATAGAGCGACAGAGCGGATTCGGCCGCGCCAAGGTTGGTGCCGATGGCCGCGGCCACGTCTCTCACGGCGGTCTGGATGCCGATCGGGAACGAGCCGAAGAAGGCGCACAAGCCGTCTTCGACGACGACGGCGTCGGTGAGCTCGCTATGGGCATGGAGCATCAGATAGTCCCTTTCGGCCGGCCGCAGGGCTCGGAACCCCGCATAATGGAGCAGGAGCGACGAGTGTATGTGGATGCGGTCATGCGGGACGGCCCGGGCGCATGCCTGGCGCAGCTGACGCGCCGCTTCCCCTCCGGTCGACGACGCGTAGGAGACGGAGACCTCCCGGGCTTCCCTGTTCCTCCATCGGGCGACGGAATAGCCGTTCAGCGCGACGTCGAATATCTTCTCTTCGACGGTCTCTTCGCCCGGGGCGGGCGCGCCGCGCTCGCCGTCGATCAAGGAGCGGATGTAGCGCTCGGTGGCTTTGACCGGCCGCTCTGACCGGGCGGTTACGGTGCGGGCCTGGGACATGATCCATGGGGACGAGAGGATGCAATGCGCTTCGGCGATGGAGCGGGGCATGTCGCCCGCGCCGCCGCGGCCGCGGAGCTCCGCTACGAACCGGATCATCTCCCCGATCGCCTGGTCGGCGGCCTTCATGACGTCCGAGACCATGCGGTCGTTGCCCGCGTCCGGGTCGCGCGGCACGAATACGCTCTGATCGTAGGCTATGTACGGGGCGGCTCCGGGGTCGAGCCATACGAGAGAGCCTCTGACGAGCGAGCTCTGCACCTCGATCATCATGGCGAGCTTTCCCCGTTTCGTGCGGCGGAAGAACATGCCGCTATTTTAGCACAGGTCAGGCCGGGATGAGGCTAGCGGAGGACGGCTTTGATGCGGCGCACCCCTTGCGAGCTCGCTTCTTCCTTCTGGATATGGAACCGCCACTTCCCTTCGGGCCCTGAGAGCTCGCGGGTGTTGGCGACGTGCGGGCCGCCGCAGAACTCCTTCGAATAGGCGGACTCGAGGCTGTCGCCGATATAGTAGACCGACACTTCGTCGCCGTATCTCTCGCCGAAGAAATGCCGGGCGCCGGTCTTCTCGGCTTCGGCTCTCGGCAGGACGACGCGGCCGACCGGCAAAGCCTCGGCGATCTTCTCGTTGACGATGCCCTCGACGCGCTTCTTCTGATCGTCGGTCAACTTCTGCCCCGTGAAGTCGAAGCGCAATCGCTCGGCGGTGATGTTCGATCCTTTCTGGTCGCCGGTCCCTTCGCCCAAGACGTCATGCAGGGCTTGGTGCAGGAGATGGGTGGCGGTGTGATACCTCACGACCATCGGGTCGTCCGCGTCGGCCAGGCCCCCCTTGAACTTCTGCTCCGCGCCGGCGCGGGAGAGGGATTGGTGATTTTTTACTAAGCCGTGAAAATTGGCCTCAAAATCCTTCTCATACTCCAGAGGCTTAGTGAACCGAGATATCTCTTTTATAAATTCAAGAGGCAGTCCATAGGAGCTATAAAGCTTGAAAGCGATCTCTCCGGTCAGAACATGATTATTATGAAGGACTAGTTTGTTATACTCGTGAGTCCCTTCAGCAAGCGCGATCTCGAATCTCGCGCACTCCTCGTTCAGGACTTTCTTGATCTCCTCAGACTTCTCGGCGAGATAGGGATACGATCCCTTATACGCATCCACGACGGCATCGACGAGCTTCCCGACCCTGGCCTCGTCGAGCTTCTTGTCCGTCGTATTCATGACCGCGCGGCGGATGAGGCGGCGGAGGACGTAGCCGCGGTCGGTGTTCGACGGGACGACGCCGTCGGCGACGAGGAAGACGCTCGCGCGCAAGTGGTCGGCGACGATGCGCTTGTTCCGGACATCGTTGGGGGCCGCGGCCATGAGGCTCATCAACGGCTTGAAGAGGTCGGTGTCGTATATGTTGTCGACGCCCTGCAAAGTCATGGTCAAACGCTCGAGGCCCGCGCCGGTATCGACGGACGGCTTCGGTAATGGGCCGACGATCTTCCCGTCCTTCTTCTCATACTGCATGAAGACGTCGTTCCAGATCTCGATGACGTCGCGCTTGTCGTCGGCATCGACGTATTCGGCATGCGAGACGATCGCGCCTTTGAAGCGGTCCGCGACGTCGTAGAACATCTCGGAATCGGGGCCGCACGGGCCGTTCTCGCCCGCTTCCCACCAGTTGTTCTCGGCGGGCAAGTAGAAGATGCGCCCGGCCTCGCCGTTCGACGTATCGCCGCCGGCGTCGATGCCGTGCCGCGCGAAGACGGCTTTCCAGATATTCGCGGCCTCGTCGTCGCGAGGCGCGTTCTCGTCTCCCTCGAAGACGGTGACGTACAGCCTCTTGGGGTCGAGGCCGAGGCCTTCTTCCTTCGATGTCAGGAATTCGAAGCTCCACTCGATCGCCTCTTTTTTGAAGTAGTCGCCCAGCGACCAGTTGCCGAGCATCTGGAAGAAGGTGTTATGCGTCTTGTCGCCCACGTCGTCGATGTCGACGGTGCGCAGGCATTTCTGCGAATCGACGAGGCGCGTCAGGGCTTTGCCATCCGCGCCGATATACGGCTGGCCGAGGAGATACGGGATGAGCGGCTGCATGCCCGCCGTGTTGAAGAGCGTGGGATTGGTCACTCCCTTCTCGTCGGACGTGACGAGCGACGCCGACGGGATGATGGCGTGGCCGCGCTTCTCGAAGAACGCCAGGAAGCGCGAACGGATCTCTGCTGAGGTCATGCGGGAAATATAGCAGGTTCCGGCTATTTTTTCACGGCCTTCAGCCACTTCCGGTACCTCGTGTCCATGTCCTCGAACGACTTCGAGCTGTCGCATATCCGCTTCTTCCCGTCCATCATGACGATATGGCCGTCGAGGTCCACGGGCTTCTTGGAGAGCGGGACTCTCTTGAGGCGGGCGATCCGGGCTTTGGCGCGCGCCACGACCACCTCGCGGGAGGCGGTGACGCCCTTGATGTAGGCTTCGGGGCCGAGCTTCGCGCCGGTGGCCATCCGGACGAGCTTCTTGGCAGGATACAAGGACGCATACGACCAGATCCGGGCCAGCTCTTTCCCGACGCGCGGATTATCGACGATATAGCCGTATCTCTTGAAGAAATGATCGCGCCACTGGGCGACGCCGAGCTCAGCCAGGCCGTAGCCGTGATAGTACGCGGAGCTCTCCCAGGAATAGATGTGCGGCAGGTTCAAGAGGGATATCGAATCTTCCGAGCGGTCCGCGTACCTCTTCGACAGCCGCGTGGCGATCTCGATCAGCTTCGCCCGGGTCAGCTTCCGGCATCCATAGACCTCTTTTTCGAAGAAGACGACCGAGATGATGCCCATCATGCCGAGCGGCCGCATGACGTGGGTGGCGGCGAGCTTGCGCTCGAAGAGGCTGAACGGGTACGGCTCGCCCTTCTCGTTGCGGGCGTAGCGGGAGCGCCACTCGATGCTGGAATACATGGTGTCCATGAACATGCTGTGGGTCTCGGCCCAGGAGACGGTCGAAGGCGGATATTCGGTGTTGATGCAGGCGTCCGGCTGCATGGAGTTCAGGCGGTCCGCGGCATGGCCGGCCTCATGGAAGAGGACCTCGCCTTCGCGCATGCCGGCTCCGACCTGGCCGAGCACGGCGTTCGACGCCACGCCGCACGAAGCGGGGAGGCGCTTCCCGTCCTTGTATCTGACGAGCACCGGGTAGTGGCAGAAGCCGTTATGGTGCTTCCCTTTCCGGTCGAGGAGGTCGAAGAGGACGGTGCCGCCCTTGAAGCCGACGCCGAGCGCGGCGAAGGACCTGCCCCAGCGGCCGAGCGCGTCCTCGAAGCGGAAGTACGGGTCCTCTTCTTTCGCGAAGTCGCCGGTCAAGTAGTAGCCGGTGTTCCAAGGCTTGCGCAAGCCCGGCTTCCCTTCCCGGGCCAGCTTCTTCTCCAGGGCGCGCACACCCTTGAAAGCGTAGCGGGTGCGGTCATATATCTTCTGGAATATCGAGAAGAGCTCCTTCTTGGACATGTTCTCGTCGATGCGGGCCTTGTATTCGTAGAAATCGGCATAGCCGAGGGCGCGGGCATATTCGTTGCGCAGGCCTACGGCCTCGATGTAATCGTCGATGACGTCGTACGGCAGCTTCTCGAGGGCGTCGAAGCAGGCTTTGCGCACCCGCTCGTCGGGGTCGGTGCGCATGATGAAGCGCATCCGGTTCTGGGAGGCGGGCACGAAGCGCTTCGTCGCCGGGTCGCGGTAGCCTTCTTTGCGCGACGTCTGGATGCGCATGATCTTGGCGTCGAGGGCGACGGCTTTTGCCTTGATGGCGGCGGCATGGGCGGGCGCCTGATAGAGGCTGAAGAAATGCGACCAGAGCTCGAGCCGCCTGCGGATCGGGCCCGCCGCCGCAGCGATGAGCGCATCGGTCTCCGCTTTGAGCTTCGGGTCCGACCGGAAAGCGTCGCGCGCCGCCTGCGCCTCATTCATGCGCTCGTCGACGCCGTGGTCGCCCATGTATGACGTCCAGAAATAGCTCTCGTATGCCTTGTGGAGCTTGGCATACTCGGCGTTGAGGCGGTCGAGATGCGCCTCTGCCTGTCTGTGAGATGCCCCCTTCTTCATCGCACCATCCTACACGAACTTCTTCAATATCTCAAAATCCTGCTTATGCGTCCCGCGCATGCCGCCGTTGTAGAGGGCGCTCGCCGGGTGGTAGAGGGCGACGACCGTCAGCGGCTGCGGCTCGTTGTTCTCGTCGATGAAGGTGGTCTCGAAAGACTTGCCGTGGATGCGGCTGATGGGCTCGAGCTCCAGGTCGAGGTCGTAGCGCCGCATGACGTAGCCCATGCTGTGGCGGCCAAGGGTGGCGATGACGCGGGGCTTGATGATCTTGACCTGCCGGTCGAGGAACGGCGAATAGAGGGCGATCTCTTCCGGCGTAGGGTCGCGGTTCTCCGGCGGGCGGTCTTTGACGATGTTGGTGATATAGACCTGCTCGCGCTTCAAGCCGATGCCCTCGATGAGCTCGGTCAGGAATGTCCCGGCGGCGCCGCAGAACGGGCGGCCGGTCTTGGCTTCGTTCTGGCCGGGCGCCTCGCCGACGAACATGATCGTGGCGTCGTGGCTGCCCTCGCCGACCACCGGAAGGTAGCCGTTGGCTGTCCGGTACTCGTAAAGCGGCGAGTGGCTGAAAGCCAGCAGCTCGTCGCGTATCCGCTTCAGGGCGTCGTATTTGGAGGGGTTCATGCGGCTATTCTAGCCAATCTCGCCTTCTCGTGCTAGCGTATGCGCCAGGAGTTAAAAACTATGAAAGCTGTGATATATGACTTCGACGGGACGCTCTGCGACAGCATCCCATGCTCATTCCAAGCGACGCAAAGCGTCTTTAAGGCGTTCGGGATCGACCCGCCTCCTTTCGAGACGTACGTCAGGGCGTTCGGACCGCCGTATGCTCAGTACTATTGGGAGAACGGCCTTCCGACGAGCGTATCTGAAAGCGAGATCTGGGAGGCATATCTTCCCAGAGCGCGGCTCGACCAAGCCCGGCTCTTCCCCGATGCCATCAGGTCGGTCGGCCTTCAGAAGAGGGCGGGATATCGTCTCGGCCTCGTCACCGGCAGGGCCGCCATGAAATTGCGGCGGGCGATGAACAGGCACGATTGCTGGCATCTCTTCGATTGCATCGTGTCGGAAACCACGCCGGACAAGACGCGAGCATTCGGTTGCGCATGCGCTGCCCTCGGCATATCGCCCTCCGATGCATACTCTGTCGGCGACCTTGCGAGCGACATGCGCGACAGCGCCAAGTCGGGCCTCGTGCCGATAGGCATCGTCAGGCACGGGCATGACGTGTCCGATATCCTGTTCGAAGCGGGCGCATCCAGGGTCATCCAGAAGCTTTCCGAGCTATTGTGACTTCCCAGAGGAGCTTATCGCAGCCCCAGACATCTCCGCCGCCGGATACCCGCGCGGCTTTTTACTTGTCTGACGGCTTGGTCTTCTTCTTTCCCCCGTTCCTGTTGACCCACCAGTCGTCGTTCTTGTTGTTGAACCACCAATCGTCGGATTCGGTGTCCAGTATCACCTCTGCGAGCTTTTGGGCGATGCCTGTCTTGAGCCTTTTGACCGCCGAATCGAACCATGTGCGGGCTCTGGTGTTGCCGAGGTCGTATTGCTCCTTGAGCGATATCAGCCATTCGAGCTGGTCGGCGTCCTTGGCGAGCTTCGCTTCATCCGAGGCCCGCTCTTCATACTCGTCGAGGGTCGTCTCGATGTCTTTCCCGAAAGGGACCTTGCTGGCGAGATCGTGGACCGCCTGGTCTTCGGCGACGGTCACGTATTTCTGGTGGACGTAGTTGAGATCAGAGGTCCTGCCCTCGGCGAGGTCGTGAAGCATGCACATCTTCATGACTTTGAGGACGTCGACGCCGTCTTCCATCGAGGCGAGGATATAGCCGATGATGACCACCCTATTGGTATGCTCGGCGACGGTCTGGTCGCCGGTCCCGAGAAAATGGAAGCCGCTGCGGGGCGTCTTGGCGAGGATCCCCGCTTCGTAGATGAGATTGGCGATGCCCTTGAAATCCTTGTCTTTCATGCTAGCGATGCGGCCACTATATCACTTCCCCTGCTCGATGACCATCTGGGTCTCGGCCAGGACCCGCTCCTTGGCGTCGCCGGCGACGCCGATCTGGTCGAGGATGGCGGGGTCGCCGATGACGTCGATGCAGACGAGGACGCCGCGGCCGACGAGGTCGCGCTTCTGGGCGCGGGTGAGCGACGTCAGGGCGGTCACCGGATGGAGGCCGTTCCGCTCGATGATCTCGTGGAGGTTGCCATGGGCCGGGTAGTTCCAGCCGACCATCTTCAAGCCTTTGCATTCGCCGTAGCGGATGGCCATCTCGCTGAATTTGGTGTTGGTGACCAGCCAGAACTCGTCGAAGCGCCTTTTGACGCCCCCGTAATCGAGCAGCGCGCCCGACAGGTCTTCGCGCCGGGCTTGGATGTACAAGGCCACTTTCGCGTCCGATTTCAAGTCGAATTCGTTGTGGTATTTGGCTTCGACCAGGACGAGCTTGTCCGCCTTCCAGGCGACCACGTCCACTTCGTGCGATATGCACGAGCCCATGAGGGTCTGGTCGGTCAAGGCCTCATAGCCCCAGAGCTTGAATATCCGGGCCACGAAGCGCTCGAACGGGAATCCGTCGGGGCCGAGCTCCATCATGGCCCGGCGGATGGAATATTTGACCGCCGCGCCGCGGTGATGCTTGGAGAGGAGGGCGAAAGCGCGGCCGTATATGTCCGCGGTGGTCATGCCGTCCTTCATGCCGCGCTCGACGTCGCCGACGATCTCTGCCACGGCGCTGTCGGCGGCGCCGACTTTGCGCAGCGACGCCGCCAGCTTCTCTTCCTGGAAGGGCTGCCGGGTGCCGTCGGACTTGGTGATGGTGAGCGGCGCGCTCATGCAAGGATTATAGCACGCCCCCTTCGATGATCCCTCCGCCGAGGCATTCCCGCCCCGTCTCGTCATATATGACGAGCGATTGGCCCGGCGTCAGCGAATCTTGCGGCGCTTCGAACTCGAACGAGGCGGTCCCTGCCCCGATCGAGGCCGCCGTCGCCGGCGCGAGCGGGGCTCGATAGCGGGCGCGCGCCCTGAGCTTCCGGCCGGCCTCCGGCGCCCCCGAGATCCAGTTCGTGCCGGAGACGCGCACGGACAAGGCCCCTCCGGGAAGCGCCCCTCCGGCGTCCTTGGCTGCGACGGTCAGGGTGTTCGCGGCGATGTCCTTGGCGACGACATAGAGCGGCGCGCCGTCCGGCGTCTTATGCGCCCGGTCGATGTCGAAGCCGTGGCGCTCTCCCATGGTGAAGAAAAGGGCTCCGGGGTGGGTGCCGATCCGCTGCCCCTTCATGTCGAGGACTGCCCCGGGCCTGGTAGAGGGATCGTCTCCGGCCGCCCGCGCCAGGAACTCCTTCAGGTCCACTTTGCCGATGAAGCAGAGGCCCTGGCTGTCCTTCTTGGCGGCGTTGGGCAGGCCGAGCTTCCGGGCCAGGGCCCGCACCTCTGGCTTGGGCATGCCGCCGACCGGGAAGAGCGCGTGGGCGAGGCTGTCGCCTGTCAGCGTCCAGAGGAAGTAGGTCTGGTCCTTGTCCGCGTCCGCGGAGACGAGCAGCCGGCCGCCCTCGGACCGGGCATAATGCCCGGTGGCGATGAGGCTCGCGCCCTGGGCCGCGGCCCATTCCCGGAAAGCGCCGAACTTCACTTCGCGGTTGCACATGACGTCGGGGTTCGGGGTGCGCCCGGCGCGATACTCGGCGATCATGCGGTCGATGACGCCCTGCTTGTATTCGGCGGCGAGGTCGGCGGTGAGGAACGGGATGCCGAGATGGGCGGCCGCGCGCATGGCGTCGAGCCGCTCGTCGCGCCAGGAGCATTCCAGCCACTCGGGCTGCCAGACCTTGATGAAAGCGCCGACGACGTCGTAGCCGGCGCGCTTCAAGAGGGCCGCGGAGACGGAGCTGTCGACGCCGCCGGACATGCCGACGACGACCCGCGCCCCTTTAGAGATATTTCGACTTGTTGGCATTGTGCTGGTCGAGCGTCTGGGCGTAATGCATGGCGCCGTCCTTTCCGGAAAGATAATAGAGATAGGAAGTCTTGGTCGGCGTCACCGTGTCGACGATGGCGTCCAGCCCGGGATTGTCGATAGGAGTGGGCGGCAAGCCTGCGTGGGCATAGAGATTGTACGGAGAGCTGGTGGCGAGGTCGGCGGCGGTGAGCTGGGAGGAGGATTTCCCTTCGAGGTAGAAGAACGGCGGGTCGACCTGCAGTGGCATGCCGATGGAGAGGCGGTTCCAGAGGATGCCCGCGATGATGCGCCGGTCGGTGCTGGACGCCGCTTCCCGCTCGACGATGGAGGCCATGGCGATGACGTCGCTCCGGCTCTTGCCGAAAGCTGCGATCCGGGAGGCGACGCCGGCGATCTTGTCCTCGAATTCGGCCCGCATATCGGCGATGACCTGGCTGGGCTGGACATTCACGGGCCAGAAATAGGTGTCCGGAAAGAGCGTCCCTTCGTACTTCTCGGCTTGGGCGTCGAAGCCGGCAGCGTCGAAGCCGGGGATGCTGCGCGACAGGATGGCGCCGATCTGGGCGACATTCGACCCTTCGGGGATGGTCGTCTTGACCAGCGGGAAGCCTTCGATGCCGTGGACCATGCGGTATGCGATCCAGAGCGACGATTGCGGGCCGTCGAAGGCGTACTGCCCGCTCTTCAGGCCGGTGGTGCCGTCGAGCAAAGTGGCGTATATCCTGAAGAGCAGGCGCGACTTGATGAGCCTTTTGGACGACAAGAGGTCCGCCGCCTGGCTCAAAGTGGCGCCTTTCTCGATGGTGACGGCCGTTCCCGCCGGGAAGCCGGCCGGCGGCGTCGAATAGGCGGCGACGGCGCATATGCCGGCGATGCCCAGGATGGCGGCCGCCGATATCGCTATCATTGATGCGCGTCTGGTCATATCGGGAAAAGGCTATACGGGCAGGTTCGTAGGAGCTTCCGCTTTCTTCGACGGCACGCGCTGCAGGCCGGGCGTGGCGGCGACGGAGCCGGGCAGATGGTATATGGTGGCGAGGGCCTCGGTGTTCAGCACGAAGGTCTTGCCTTTATAGGGAGGATAGAAGACCGAGCGCCTGCGGTAGGCCTTGAGGAACTTCTTGATCAAGTAATTGCGGCGCGTGTTCTTGTAGTCCTGCCACGGATAGTCGAACTGCTGGGTCCACTTGTCGCCGTTCGGCCGGAAGCCGTTCAGGTGCTCGGTATTGAATTGCTTCAGGCTCGAGATGAGGCCTCCGATGCCGAACGGGGTGTCGAACGATTTGCGCGGCGCCGCATACAGCGCCCTCACGGCCACGTCGAACGGCAGCTTCATCAGGCTGCGCTCGATGGCGGCCACGGTCTCGGTCTCGCCTTTGGTGAAAGTCGGCACCAGGGCGAAAGTGCTTCCTTTGGGGGTGGCTCCCGCCACCTTGGTCTTGGCGTCGCGCAGAAGGGTCTCGTTGACGATCTTGGTCGCTTTGTCCTTCCAGAGGTCGGTCTTCTTCCATAGGTGGCCGGGCTTCTTCTGCTCGCCTTTATGGGCCCTGACCACGAATTGGAACCAGGCCTGCTCGTTAGGGCGGAGGCTGCCGAGCCACTCGATCATGTGCACCAGCGGGTCGACCTTGTATTCCTCCTTGGGGTCTTTGTCGAGACCGTAGTCGACATAGGTCTTGATGGGGTAAGCGTCCTCCTTGTTGAGCTTGAATTCCATGCAATGGACCTTCATGGTCGCAGGGTCGTATTGGTAGTCCGTAGCGTAATCGGGCCGCTCGGAGATCTCGATGCCCGGATACTGGGAATAGAGCGCCGACATGAGGTTGTTCTTGCGGCGGTCTTCGGTCCATATCATGAACTTGACGTTGCCCTCGATGGATATGATCTCGAGCGAGTACCACGGCCGGGTCTCGCCTTTCCAGTATTGGGAGTAATTGCTGCCGTCCGACGTGTTATGGATGGAGACGAGGACGGTCTCCATGGCCAGCGGGGATTTGAAGGTGTCCTTGGGCAGCTTGAGCTCGAGTATCGTGTATTTCAGCCCGAGGAACTGCTTGAGGCGCACGTAGCGCATCCAGACATCCCAGAAGAGGACGCCGAGGGCCGCGCACAGGCCGATGGGAGAGAGGAGCACCACGTAATGGGCGGCCAGCGGCCACAGCGACGAGTGGAACTGCTCCGTGAGCGTAGCGACGATCGTATCGTACGTCATATGCGCTCTAGTATAGCAAAACGGCGGCTATCGTGCCGCCGTCTCTCATGCCGCCGCCGCGACGGAGTATCTCCCTTCCTTGTCCCGCTTGAAGTACCGGGGATTCTGGAGATTGACCGCGATGGTGTTCTCTTTGACGTAGCGCTCCTTCATGACCTTGCCGACGATCTCTTCCTTGGTCAGAGGGCCGCTCTTCTCGATGATGCTCTTGATGACGTCGCGGACGATGCCGGGAGCGTAGCCCCATTCGGCGAGGGCGTAGAGGCCGCGGCCGACCAGGACGAAGCGCTTGTCCTTGATGAGCTCGTTGTGGGTCGTCGCCACGTGGGCTTTCTTGTCGAACAGCTTCTCGATCTGCTTGGCGACGTCGCGGAAATGGATCGGAGAGCCGTGCTTCCTGATGACCAGGAAGGCATAGTCCCTGACGCCTTTGGTATGGATATTGGACGATTCGGTCTTGCCCCAGTCGCCCATGGCGTTCTTGCCGACTTTCTTGGACAGGGAGAGCCAGCGCTTGACGATCTCCTGGTTCTTATAGCGCTCGGAGACGTCTTCGAGGTGGTGGAGGAGGCGGTTGACCATCTCCGATTCCGGGAGGAGGTCGTCGGTCGAGAGGCTCCCGTAGAGCTTGTGCAGGGCGTCCTCGACCTTGCGGGCGAGGTCCTCGTTCACGTGCCAGCGGTGCTTGAAGTCGTCGTCCTCCTTGCGCTTCTCGAACGGCTCGCCGATGACGAGCAGGAAGTGGACGTGGTTCTTCAGGCCCTGGTCCTTGGAGACGTGGCCGAGGAAGTCGTCTTCGACGACCACGCCGCCGAGCGAATGCAGGAGCGCCTCGATCTCGGCGAACGCGGCTTTCTCCTGGGAATAGGCATCCGACTTGCGGATGGTCCCGAGGGCGTACGCCTCGATCTGGCGGACGCGCTCGCGGGTGATGTCATACTTCTTGCCGATGGCGTCGAGGGTCATGCGCTCGACCGACTTCCCCAGGCCGTAGCGGTATATGACCACGTCCTTGGCCCTGTCCGGGAGGCACGAAAGGAGCCTCTTGACGACGGCTTTGGGCTTGAAAGACAGGGCGTGCGATGTGGCCATGGGGATGGATTATTTGTTGTTATGCTGTATACGTGGCGTATGTTATATCAGTTGCTTGTGCGAAAGTCAATTGTGTGGGTTCCTGCTCGCGGCTCTCTATCCGAAAAGCCTCAAAACAATACCATTATGGTGAGTTACTTGTCAACTACGATGAGGTTGACCAGCCTGCCGGGCACCACGATGGCCCGCGCGACGGCCGTGCCCGCCGTCCATCTGGCGGCTTCGGGCGACGCCTTCGCCAGTCGCTCGAGCTCGTCGTTCCCTGCCCCGGTCCCCGCCTTGAATGAGCCGCGGGTCTTGCCGTTCACTTGAAGGATGATCGTCTGCTCCCCTTCGGCGTCCAGCGCCGGGTCATGCGCGGGCCAGGCAGCGACATGGATGGACCCTTTGTTGCCGAGCCGGGCCCATAGCTCTTCGGCGGCGTGCGGCGCGAACGGCGCGAGCAGCTTCACGTATGCCTCGTATGCTTCCCGGCCGATCTCTTCGAGCTTCTCGAGCTCGTTAGCGGCGATCATGAGGGAGCTAATGGCGGTGTTGAAGCGCAGGCCGTCGATGTCGTCGGCGACTTTCTTGGCGGCTTTGTTCACGATGCGGGCGGCGGCGGCATCCCCCTTATCCGAAGCCGCTTTGTCGGCCAGCCTCCATACCCGTTCGATGAATCTCCGCGGCCCGGCTATGCCTTTGGTGGACCAGGCGATGGACTGGTCGAACGGGCCCATGAACATCTCGTAGACGCGCAGGGTGTCCGCCCCGTACGCTTTGACGATGTCGTCGGGGTTGACGACGTTGCCGAAGCGCTTGGACATCTTCCGGCCGTCCTCGCCCATGATGAGGCCGACGGACTGGAGCTTGGCGAACGGCTCGATGCCGGAGACGGCGCCGATGTCGTACAGGAATTTATGCCAGAAGCGGGCGTATATGAGATGCCGCGTGGCGTGCTCGGCGCCGCCGACGTAGAGGTCCACTGGCGACCAGTACTCCTCCTTTCTCCTATCTACTAGCTCCTTGCGATTCTTCGGGTCCATGTAGCGCAGGTAGTACCAGCACGAGCCCGCCCACTGCGGCATGGTGTTGGTCTCGCGGCGCCCTTTGCCGCCGCACCGGGGGCACTTGACGTTGACCCATTTGGCGATGCTCGCGAGCGGCGATTCGCCGGTGCCTGTGGGCTCGTACGACTCGACCTTCGGCAATTTGACCGGCAGATCCTTCTCGGGGACGGGCACGACGCCGCACTTCTCGCAATGGATGAGCGGGATGGGCTCGCCCCAATAGCGCTGGCGCGAGAATACCCAGTCGCGCAGCTTGTAGCGCGTCACCCAGCGCCCGCCGGCGGCAGCCGCGATCTCTTTTTTGACGGAGTCGGAGTCCTTGCCAGTGAAGGGGCCGGAGCCCATGAGCGTCCCGGCGCCGGTGAACGCGGTCTCCTTGTAGAGGCTCTTGTCGCTCGTCGTGTCTATGCCGCGCTCGATCAGGCGGCCGACGCCTTGCTTCATAAGATGGATCCAGTGCTCCGCTCCATGATCCTCGCGCTTATTCCAGCTGGCGATGGCTTCGTCGGCGGTCACCCATTTCAGGACCATCTTCTTTTCATGGTCTTCAAGCTTGGTCGGCTTGGTCTTGGTGGAGTTGGCTACGATGAGGAGGCATGTCGCGTGCGCGACGCGATCGAGGTTCTTGCTCTGGTGATGATAGTGGGCATTGACTTCTCCCATGTTCTCGATCGATTTGAAATCATGGAGGCCCGTCTCCTCTTCTGTTTCGCGGAGGACGGTCGTCCTCGGGTCTTCGCCGGGCTTCATCCCTCCCGACGGCAACAGAAGCCTCATCTCGCCGCCCGACTCTGTTTCGATCGCGGCATATCTCTGGGCGACCGGATCGAAGACGATCGAGCAACCGCCGTCGGCGAACTGCTCGTTCGGGCGCTTGATGCCGAATTCGGGGATGATGACCTGCT
This sequence comes from Patescibacteria group bacterium, assembly GCA_028865095.1. GTDB lineage: Bacteria > Patescibacteriota > Minisyncoccia > Phycocordibacterales > PALSA-1337 > C7867-002. The sequence goes on from JAGWLA010000004.1 coordinate 21,275, forward strand.
TGACCGGCAGCCCGAACTTCTTGGCGAAGGCGAGGTCGCGGTCGTCGTGGGAGGGCACGGCCATGACGGCGCCGGTGCCATAGTCCGACAGGACATAATCGGCGATCCATACCGGGACCTCCTCGCCATTCGCGGGATTGACGGCGTGGATACCCTTGAGCTCGACGCCGGTCTTCTCTTTGGACGCATCCGTGCGCTCTATGTCCGTCTCGCGCTCCGTAGCGGCTATGTATGCCTCCGCCTCTGCCCTGTTCACGACCTGTGGTAGCAGCTCTTTCACCCACGGATGCTCCGGCGCGAGCACCACATAGGTCACGCCGTAGAGGGTGTCAGGGCGCGTGGTGAAGACGGTGACGGAAGGGGTGACGGCTTTGAGTATGTCAGGCTCCTCTGCGCCGTTGAAGTGTTTGAGGATGGCCCGCGTCTCAATCAGCCGTGCCGAGAGCTTCCCTGCCAGATGCTTGAGGTAAGGAGCTCGATGATCTTCTGTCAGGTCCGAAAGGACGGCGATTTTTCCGCCGGTCAGTTCTTTGATCCGTCCGTAGTCATAATCCCAGGTGAAAGTCTTATGGAATGCCCTCGGCTTCGCGTCTTTCGAGAATCCCGGTTCGATCGCCGGCGCCACCAGCACGAGGCCGGAGATCGGCTTGTCGAGCTTCATCAATGCCTTCATGGCCACCACTCCCCCGAGGCTATGGCCGACCAGCACGGTATCTTCGTCGAAACGGCAGCTTTTGAGCAGGTGCTCTACCTGCTCCTTCTCTCGCGGATCGTTCCGGCCCGGCAGCTCCGGCGCTTCGACTTCGTGGCCGCGCTTCTCGAGCTCGGCTTTCAGCCACGGGAAGAAGTCGTCCTTCGGGCTCCCTTTGTAGCCGTGGACCAGCACGAACCGCGTCTTCTGCGATGCGACTTTCAGCCTGAAATCGATCTCGGCGCCTTCGCTCCGTCCGATCCAGTTGCGCTGGGCTTCTTTGATGGACTCGGGCCAATCGAGGAGAGGCTTTTGCTCGATCGCCCCGGTGAACACATCCCATTCATATTTCAAATCATCCCGATTCACGAACTCTCGGACTTGTTCGCGAGGCACCCATTCCATATCCTGGATGTCTTTTTCGTGCTCCGGGACCTCGCCCCGTTCCCCGTCCTGCAATTCGATATAGACGGTGGTGATGAAAGCGCGGCGGTTCTCTTTCTTTATCTGCTGGTAGAATTCAGCCGTCATTCTGCTGACGACCCGTTTGAATGAAGCGTTCTTGTAGCCGGTCTCTTCCATGACCTCTCGCAGGGCGGTCTCACGGACCGATTCGCCGTCTTCGATGCCGCCGATGACGAAGCCTCGCCAATCGTTCTTCTTCCATTTCATGCATAAGAAGGAATCGTCCTTCCAGTGCTTGATGAGGCAATGGACGACGTGCCGCTCTGATACGGGCATATCAGTCCTGAAAGCGTCGGAACCTGTCGTATTGGTGAATATGGGAGCTTCCACGGCATCGAGGTCGCGCAGCAGCCGGTCGGCATAGTCGGTGATCTTGAGCACCCACTGGCGCAGAGGCTTCTTCTCGACGGGCGTGCCGCAGCGCTCGCAGCGGCCGTTCTCGACGTCTTCGTTGGAGAGGACGGTCTTGTCGGTCGGGCACCAGTTGACCGGCTCATAGGATTCGAACGCCAGGCCCCTCTTCCACATCTGCAAGAAAGCCCACTGCGTCCATTTGTAGTAGGCAGGGTCGGTGGTGTTGACCTCGCGGGACCAGTCGTAGTCGAGGCCGATGACTTCGAGCTGCTCCTTGAAGCGGGCCACGTTCTTCTTCACGGCGATCTCGGGGTCGGTCTTGGTCTTGATGGCGTAGTTCTCCGCGGGCAGGCCGAAGGCGTCGAAGCCCATGGGATGCAAGACGTTCTTGCCCTGCATCCTCTTCATGCGCGACACGACGTCGGTGGCGATGTAGCCTTTGGGGTGGCCGACGTGAAGGCCTTCGCCGGAAGGATACGGGAACATGTCGAGGACGTAGAATTTGCCCCTCCTTTCTCCCTTCTCCTTTCTCCCTGCTTCTTGCGACTTATACACCTTCAAAGCGGCCCATTTTTTCTGCCACTTCTTCTCTATCGCAGCCGGGTCGTAGGCGGGGGCCTCGAGCGGCTTCTTCTTCGATGCGGCGCGAGGCGCGCGGGGCTTTTCCATGTCAGTGAATGATAGCTCAAAACGGCCGGGATGACAAAAAAACGCCGCCGGGCCTTTCCTATGGCAAGGATAAGGAGGCCCGACGGCGGAGGCGGGTGAGGACGAGCACCGGTGCCCGGCTCACCGAAATACGCTATCAGCGGATCAATATGGCTTCGGCCATGCATTTGCCTACGGCCGCTGCTGCGACAAGGAACAAAGCGATCATGAACGGGTTCGGGCGCATAACGGCCTACTTTTTAGCATTTCGGCTGAGGTTTGTCAATAACGCCCCGGCTTCAGACCTTGAACTCGATGACGTCGCCGTCCTTGACGACGTACTCTTTCCCTTCCGTGCGGACGAGGCCTTTCTCGCGGGCGGCGGCGTAGGAGCCGGCGTCGAGCAGGTCTTTCCAGAAGACGACCTCGGCCCGGATGAACTTGTCCTTGAAATCGGTGTGGATGGCCGTGCCGGCGAGCGGCGCCGTCCAGCCGCGACGGATGGTCCAGGCGCGGGTCTCGTCCTCTCCGGTGGTGAAATAGGTGATGAGGTCGAGGAGCTCGTAGCCCGTCTTGATCAGATGGTCGATGCCGTCGTCGGAGCCGCCCAGGCCGGAGCGCATCTCCGCCTTGTCGGCGCCGTCGAGGTCCTTGAGCTCGTGCTCGAGGCCGGCGTCGACGACGGCCCATCTCGATCCGGACGCATCGAGGAACGAGGTCAAGGCGCTCCAGCGATCGTCCTTGAGCTCGTCGAGGTTGCGGCCTCCGCTCTTCTTGTTGAGGACGTACATGATCGGCTTAGCGGTCAGGAGGTGGAGCTGCTTGAGGAACGGCGCCTCATATTCGTCGGCGGCGACCGTCGAGGCCAGCGTGCCCGCTTCGAGAGCGGCTTTGAGTCGCTCGGCGAGGCCTGCTTCGATGACTGCCTCCTTTTTGCCCGCTTTCAATTCTTTGCCGAGATTGGCCAGCCGCTTCCCGACCGTCGCGAGGTCGGCCAGGATGAGCTCGAGATTGATGACTTCGATGTCCTTCAGCGGGTCTATCCGGCCGTCGACGTGGATGATGTCGGGATCCTCGAATATGCGGACCACTTCGGCGATGGCGTCGGTCTCGCGGATGTTCGACAGGAATTGGTTGCCGAGGCCCTGCCCTTCCGAAGCTCCCTTGACCAAGCCGGCGATGTCCGTGAATTCGATGGCGGCCGGCACCGTCTTGGCGGACTTCGAGAACGCCGAGAGGGCGCCGAGGCGCTCGTCGGGCACGGCCACCACGCCGACCGACGGGTCGATGGTGGCGAACGGATAGTTGGCGATCAGCACGCCCTTCTTGGTGAGGGCGTCGAAGAGGGTGGACTTCCCGACGTTCGGGAGGCCGACGATGCCGATGGATAATGACATTGGCGCTATTGTATGGCAATTTGGCGCAAACGCAAGCATTCCCCGGCTATTCCACCTGGGCGACCCCCTTCTGGTATTCCACGAGCGGCAGGGCGCTCCAGCTCTTGAGGACGGCGGTGATGAACTTCCAGGACGCCATGATCTCCTCGGTCGAGGCGAACAAGGTCTGGTCGCCGACGAAAGCGTCGTTGATCAGGCGCTCGTAGTCGTTCGGCAGGTTCTGCCAATGGTCGGCCGGCACGTCGGTGTAGCGGAACTTCAAGGTCTTCGGCTCGACGGCGAAGGCGCCGCCGGGCGTCTTGACGAAGAACTTGATGCGGATGCCCTCGTTGGGCTGGATCTTGAAGGTGACGATGTTCTGGCCGGACGCGCCCCGCGGGCAGCGGAAATAGACGTCGATCTCGGTGCGCGACTCGGCCATGGCCTTGCCGCTCTCGAGGTAGAACGGCACGCCTTTCCATCGGGAAGAATTGACCAGGGCCTTGAGCCGGAAATAGGTCTCGGTCTGGGAATCGGCCGGCACGCCCTGCTCCGAGCGGTATCCGGCGTATTGGCCGCGCAGGTCGCAGCTCTTGGCTGCCCGCCCGCCCGCTTGGCGCAGCTTGGCGATGACCCTGCCGCGCTCGCGGCGGATGTCGGCCGCGGAGAACGACTTCGGGCGGTCCATGGCCACGGCGGCGAGCATCATGAGCACGTGGTTCTGGCCGACGTCCTTAAGGGCGCCCACGGGGTCGTAGGTGTCTCCCCTGTCGAGGACGCCGTTCTGCTCGAAGAGCTTGATGTGGACCTTCTCGATCGACTTGCGGTCCCAGATGGGCTCGAAGAGGCAGTTGTGGAAGCGGAACGCCAGGATGTTCTGGAGGGTCTCCTTGGCCAGATAGTGGTCGATGCGGAAGATCTGCTCCTCCTCGAAGAGCTTGCCGAGGAGCTTGTCGAGGGAGCGGGCGTGGCCGATGTCGTTGCCGAACGGCTTCTCGATGAGGACCCGCGTCCAGCCGGTGTCGTCGGCGCAGGGCTCCGTCAGCTTGGAGGCGGCGAGGTTGGTCAGGACCCCTTCGTAGAGCGAAGGCGGCACGGAGAGGTGGAAGAGCTTGTTCGAGCACTGCCCCCAGCGGTCGTCGATCGCCTTGATCCTCTCTGCCAGGCGCCCATACGCGGCAGGGTCGTCGAACTGGCCCTGCTCGTAGGAGATATGGTCGAGGAAATGCTTCACGTCCTCTTCCTTGAACTGCCCCGGCTTGATGTTGAGGCGCCCGCGGATGAGGTCGCGGAACTCTTCCCGCGAGAAGGAGCGGCGCGAGAAGCCGATGATGCACCAGCGCGCCGGCAGGAGCTTCTTGGAATAGAGGCCGAGGAGGGCCGGCAGGAGCTTCCGGGCGGCGAGGTCGCCGGTGATGCCGAATATGGCGAATATGGTCGGGTGGAGAGGCGGGCGCGCGGCGGCAGTGGTCGAGGAGTCGTCCATAGGGTCAGTGTATCACATCAGAACTGCTCGCCCCATTTCTCCCATGCCGGGAAGACCGTCCCCGCCACGAAGACGCACGGCAGGATGAGCAGCGCGAGGAGGAGCCAGATCACCAGCTTGATGAATTTCGGGAAGACGGAAAGGATGGCGAAGAACATGTCCACCCATATGCCGACCAGGCCCTTCAATAGATCGCCGACGGTTTCCATATGAGCTGATATACTATCGCACTCCTCTCGGCTGGTGCAAGGAGATCGGCGGACAAGCGGAGGCTGGTGCACCCTGCAGGGCTCGAACCTGCGGCCTCGCCCGTGTGAAGGGCGCGCTCTAGCCAACTGAGCTAAGGGTGCCTGTGATCTCTGATGCTTTCCTGTCGGGCTGCCGGGAATCGAACCCGGACCGCATCCACCCCATGGATGTATACTACCACTATACTACAGCCCGGTTCCCGCGCCCGGCTCGGCGCGACAGGAGAAGCTTACGGCATTTTTGAGATTTTCACAAATACATGCTAGATTATGTCAGCCAGCAGCGGGCCATTAGCTCATCTGGTAGAGCGCACCCATGGCATGGGTGAGGTGACCGGTTCGAGTCCGGTATGGTCCACACGGGGCGTAGTATAGTGGTAGTATACACGCTTCGGGTGCGTGAGGTCCGAGTTCGATTCTCGGCGCCCCGACACGCGATAGAGGCCGCTTACCCGAAGCGGCGACGGGCCTATAGTAAAGTGGTATTACGCGGCATTCGCATTGCCGAAGCCGGGGTTCGACTCCCCGTAGGTCCACAGGCTCGATAAGCGAAAGCCGCTCTTCTGGGGAGCGGCTTTCGCGTCGCGACGGCCTTGGCGTTACTTGACGCACTCGCACTGGCTGCACTTGCCGGTGTGAGCGGCGTGGCCGCACTCGCACTTGTTCTCATCTGCCATAGTAGTAAGGACGATCAGTCGATTAGGCGGATAATCTCGACCTGAATCCCCATTATACCACCGCCGTCGAAAGAGAAAGCAAGCGCCGGTTGAACCCGCCGGCCTTTGCATGTAGTATTACCTGGCGCCCGAATGGGCCCGTAGCTTAGTTGGTAGAGCGTCCCGATGTGCATCGGGAAGGTCACCGGTCCTTTGATAAAATGTCATGCATTATGTATATATCTTGCAGAGTCTGAAGACTGGCCGCTATTACATCGGCAGCACGAACGATGTGCGACGCCGCTTAGGCGAGCATAATTCGGGAAGCACCCCATCCTTGAAGCATCAGAGACCGCTCGCTCTAGTGTTCCGCAAGGGATATTCCGTCGCTTCGGAAGCGAAGGCGGTCGAACGAAAGCTCAAGCGCTATAAGAGCCGCTCTATCCTAGAGAGGATCATCTCCGAGAAAGATATACTAATGGGCCCGTAGCTTAGTTGGTAGAGCGCCTCATTTGCAATGAGGAGGTCACCGGTTCGAATCCGGTCGGGTCCACCATAGATGATTTTTTAGCTGGCAATGTCTGATTGAGCTCGAAGATTAGCCCTAACTTCACGGTTCCAATTCCCCACTGCGTTTATATAGATTTCATTGTATCATCAAGAGACAATCGAATATCGTTAGAAGTAGCCTAAACCGGCCCTGCCGGCATGGTCACAAGTCCGATGGAGCACAGAGAACCCGTTATGGGGTTGCTTCATCGGCCTTGGTGGGAAACTGCCATGAGAAGGTTCGCCTTCTACCCATAGCGGGCTTTCTGTTTCTCGCTGGTGGGATTACCAGGCTCTTAAACTACAATTCAATATGGAAAATCTATTCGGGGTTCTGATACTTTTGTCTCTCTTGGCTCTGTGTGTCGGACTCATAAAACCATCCTGGATCAAACTCAAGTCTCGTAAGCAAGTCTCGTGGATTCTTGGTGGATGCACGGTAGTATTTTTCATACTGTTTGGCGTAGTTGCGCCATCGGATCAGTCATCTGTGTCGACGCCGGCGGCGGCTGTTCCGGTAAGTAGATCTGTGGTCGATGCTACTGCCACAACGTCAGCGACATCATCTGTTACGCCTACTGTTCACGCAGACACTAAGGCATCCATGACGCCAGGCCAGATCTCATCCCTCGAGAAGGCCATAAAGACGGCCGCGACTACCCAGCTCACGACCGATTCAATCTATGAAGGAGCGGCCATTAGTAGTGATGGAGTTGTAAAGGTGAATATCGGCGGGCCTGTATCTGAGCTATCCTTCGATAAAGACTCATTTATCGGCGTGACTGCCAGTCTTACACAGACCATGTTGCCGGTGATATTCGGGCACGGTTACCCAGTATCGTCGGCTGTTATCACGTATCTGGCCACGACCACAGGTTCCGATAATAAGCCGCAGAATACTGTCCTTGCCACCTATACTGTCGACCAGAAGACCTACGATTCTATAGACTGGTCCGTTACACAGGCCAGCACCTTGTGCGATACGCTTAACAATCAAGTGGATGCGAATACCTCATGCGTGATCAGCCAACTCCTTAAACCGAGTCAGCCATCAGCCGAGGAACAGGAGATCATGAATCTGGTGGCCAAGGATTTGAATGCCTACCGGCCTGATATTCAGGGTACTTCGTATAAGAGCATTGACCTCAATGCCTCGTTGCCCCCAGGTCGTCCAGATGGTTCGCAGGCTATAATAATCAGCTTCAACGCGCCGGCGTATGTGACTTCACCGGCCAATTATGTCCAAGACATAAATCCATTTTCCACCAAAGTGTTCAAAGATGTCTATGGACTGGACGCGAATATAACCGACATCCTTCTATGGTATTACACCCCTGATAACTCGAATGTGGTGAGTTACAACTACTACATCGATCGGAATCTGTTCAGCCAGATAGATTGGAATACCTTTGATCCAAGACTATTATGTGGCTACTTGCAGGTGGAAAATAAACTGGGAGGAGATAATCCGGAAGCGTGGTGCAACGTGCCGTCTCAGTAATCTTGAATCTTGCTACTATTTTGAAGTAGGAGCGACCGAAGACTGACAGCTTTGAAAACTATCTACACGGCCAGGTTTGCAAAGGCTCAATGACGCTGGCTGAGGCACAGCACGAAATCTCGTCCAATTGGATGACCTATGACAATATCCGCAAGGGCTTCAAGAGCGCTACAACTACATCGATTACTACCACCACATTTAATAGCTCTGCTCCGTCCCCAAGCCTCAACATGGCTGATCCTGCTGTCAAAAAGAGTACCACCGGCCTATGTCATGCGCTTGGCTCTCGCTGCTGAGACTGGAAAAAGCAGGGAGGATATACTGGAAGCAGCCGTGGATGTATTGTTCGGCATACACGATGAGGGCTCTGATTATCTAGCATGGACTCCTCTCAATCAAAGAAGCGATCTCAATCCGCAAAATTTCAAGTCACAGAGCTTTTCCGATCCCGTCGATGGATATTCCATATTATATCCTGAAAAATGGGATATGGATGTCGGTTCTTCCCCGACCATCTTCCTTCTGGCTCCTTATGCCACTGATGGTATAAGGCCCGATATAGCGATTACGCCTAACAAGGCTCCGATCAGCTTTGATCTTGATATCTATGCCAGCAGCTTTCTATCGAAGCTCAAATCGGTCAAAACCGATATAACTGGAGACGTTGTCTCGAAACAGACGACTTTCCAAAACCAGCCTGCGTACGAGATCGCTTATGATAGGCTAAGGACTTTCGATGGGGGCAGAACATACATTAAGCAGACTGACCGCTCTATATTGTTCTTCAGGAATAACATCGCTTACTTGGTCGAATATAGGAATGGAGTCGGAGATTTTCAAAACACCGAAGCTCTTGCCGACACAATAATCAACAGCTTAGAATTCAGCGTTCCCTGCACAGGCATTTGTACTAGCAGACACTAAAATAGTCCCGCTGCGTCACCGATACTTCATGACCTTCGGCGTCTTGTCGGCGAAGGACTGCTTGAGGCCGCACCACGGGCAGATCCATTCCGCGCGCTTCGGGGCGTCGCCGATGCCCCACCAGCCTTTGCATGAGCCGCATTGGAAATGGACGAAGCGCTCCACGGAGGTCGACCCGCGCGCTTTCTTCGGCGCCCGCTTCATCGGCCGTCTAGAGCGAGCCGGACGAGGTGGTCGACCAGCTCGTGGGTGCCGCTGCCGACGGCGCGCAGGGCTTTGGGGACCAGAGATTCCCCTGTCAGGCCCGGCAATGCGTTGGTCTCGAGGAAGTAGACGCCCCGGCGCGGGTGGATGATGAAGTCGCTCCGCGAATAGTGCCGCAAGCCGAGGGCTTCGTGGGCCGCCGCCGCCAAGCGCTCGATCTCGCGCTTCAGGCCTTCGGAGAAGGAGGCGGGGACGATCTCCTCCGACTTCCCTGCATATTTCGCCTCATAGTCGAAGAAGCCCGCTTTCGGCCGGATCTCGATCGGCGGCAGGGCGTACAAAGGCTGGCCGCGGAACCCTTCCACGACGCCGCAGGTGGCTTCGATGCCGGGGATGAATTCTTCGATGACGACGGCGTCGCCGTGGGCCGCGGCGGCTTCGAGGGCGGGCCGCAGGCGGGAATGGTCCTTGACGACCGAGACGCCGATGGACGACCCGGCTCCGGCGGGCTTGACGACCGCGGGCATGAGGAACGTCCGGAAGAGGCCGGCGGCGGCGGCTTCAGGGTCGTCGAGGATCTCTTTCGACGAAAGTTCTTTCCAATAAGGGGTCTTGATGCCACGCCGGGCCGCGACGCCTTTGGCGAGGGATTTATTCATGCTGACGGCGGAAGCGAGCGCGGAGGAGCCGGTGAACGGCACCCCGTGGGCCTCGAGGATCCGCTGGACGCCGCCGTCCTCTCCGTAGGCGCCGTGAAGGGCGTTGAAGACGGCGTCGACGCGGCCGAAGGCTTCGTGCGGCCTGACGGGCGCTCCGTCGATATGCCAGACGCCGCTCGTGTCTATGAAGATGTCGACGGGGACGTACTTGTCGGCGAGGCGCTCCCGGAGCGCCGACAAGACGGCGGCGCCGCTTTGGAGCGACACGTCATATTCGGCGCTGGGGCCGCCGCGGAGCACGCCGATGCGGGTGATGGCCATGGGGCCATTATATCAGACTCTTCCTCCTCCGGGCGCGATGGAAAGCGAGGGCGAAGCGGTGCGCTTCGGCATTGGCCAGGACGATGGCCGCTTTGTGGCGGCGGGCCAGAGCGGGGTCGCCGAGAAGATGGGAAGCCCGATGCCGCTCGTCTTTGGTCACGGCCACGACGGGGATGGATATGCGCCGCGCCTTGAGGACCGCTTCTGCCGCCCTCTTCTGGATGTCGTTGCCGTCCACGGCGATGAGGTCGGGGAACGGCCATTCGGGATGGTCGAGCCGGCGCGAAAGGATCTCGGCCAGGCTGGCGGCATCGTCGTTGGCCTGGCGCCGCACGATGAACTTCCGGTACTGGCCGGGCTCCGCTTCCCCGCCGGCGACGACGGTCATGGCCCCGGTCACGTTCGTGCCCGAGATATGGGCGATGTCATAGGCTTCGATGCGGAACGCCCCGCCTTCCTTCCCCGCCCCGCGGGCGCTCTCCTGCTTAATGAGAGAGACGTCGTCGATGTGGTCGATGGCATAGAGCAGGCGCTTGTAGCGCGAGGCGTCTTCGAAGCGCATGTCCGCCGCCGCCGCGGCCATGTCGGCGGCCAGCCCTTTCCGGATCAGGCGCTTCCTGCCCTCGAAGAAGAGGGTCAGATAGCGGATGGTCTTCAGATAGCGGGCGTGGGCGTCCGGCCCGTCGGCTCGCGGCGACCGGCCGAGGGCGCGATAGAAGGCCTCGTGCCGGGGGTCGGCCGCTTTCTTGTCCCTGAACGGGAAGAGCTTGCGCAAGATGCGCAAGGCTTCCTTGACCAGGCCCGCCTGGACGAAAGGGCCGAAAGCCGCGCTGACGGAGTACGGCAGCTCGCCGCGCAGCTTCAAAGAGTCGAAATCGCGGGCCCGGGCCAGGAAGACCCGCGGCCAGGGCTCGTCGGTGACGATGACGTACTGGTCGCTCTTGTCGTCGCGCTCGTCGACGTTGTAGCGGGGCTGGTAGCGCTTGATGAGCGCGGCCTCGAGGAGGATGGCTTCGAGGACCGAATCGGTCTCCTGCCAGGTCACCGCCGCCGCTTTGACGACCATGTCCACGATGCGGGGGCCGCGCGTCTCGATGAGGTCGGCGGCGAAATAGCTGCGGAGCCGGTCGCGGAGCGAAGTGGCCCTGCCGATGTAGAGGGGGCGCGTGCGCGCGTCCCTCCATACGTAGACGCCCGGCGCGTCGGGAGCCTTGAGCTTGGCCAGCTTTTGACTAGTCATGGAATGTAGAGTATTGTAATGGCGGGCGGAACGCAAGTTCCATCGAGGGAAAACCTTGAAAATCGAGAGGTGCACGATGAATGATAACGATACGAATGATGCCTCCCCGATGCGGGAAGGCGGTCTCGACCATGGACGGAGCTGGCCCGCGTGCGACGGGGGCGAACATGACGACGGGCTCGCTGAAGAGCTCAGCCCATGGCCTCCCCGGGTCAAGCCGTGCCGAGACATCCTCGTCGGCGGGGCCATCTGGCTCGCCCTTATTGCCTTGTGTGGCGCAGCGGCCGTCTGCTGCGTCGAATTCAGAGCCGCCAGGATAGCGCTCTTCGTGCTTCTGGGGATCGGCATCGCCGTGCTGATATCCATCGGCATCTGCTATCGCGTAGCGCGCTTCATCGACAGCTACGACCAAGACAAGGAAAGCTCCTCCGGAGGCGAGCCATGAACCTCGGGTCCCGCATCGGAGGCGAGCTTTCGAAGCTCGTCCCGCGGCGCATGCGCTTCCTGGTCGGGGGTCGCTCGCGATCATCGGCATCATGAGCCTGCCGGTCATGGTCATCGCCCATCCGAAAGCTTTCGCTGCGGCGATCCTCCATAAAGACCTCAAAGCCGTCATCGGCGTTTGGAGATGGGGCATGCCCGTCGGCGCTCTGGCCGTCGGCGTCGTCGCGTCCCTTCTGGCTCTTCTCATCGTCGAAGCCGTCCTGTCGGCTTTCGGATGAGCGCTCATCCGCGGCCGCTCTCCTGCCGCTTGCATCGCAAGCGGCTTTTTTGTGCGCGCTGCCGGCGCCTACTTCTTCAGATGCTTCTTGAGATAGGCGCCGGTGTAGCTCTTGGGGCTGCGAGCCACCTCTTCCGGGGTGCCTTTGGCCACGACGGATCCGCCGCGCTCGCCCCCTTCGGGGCCGATGTCGATGACGTAGTCGGCGTTCTTGATGAGGTCGAGGTTGTGCTCGATGACCACCACGGTGTTGCCTTTGTCGACGAGCCTCTGGAGGATCTCGATGAGCTTCTTGACGTCCTCGTAATGGAGGCCGACGGTCGGCTCGTCGAGGAGGTATATGGTCTTCTGGAGATGGGCGCGGTAGAGCTCGGAGGCGATCTTGACGCGCTGGGCTTCGCCGCCGGAGAGGGTCGTAGCCGATTGGCCGAGCTTGACGTAGCCGAGGCCGACGTCCATGAGGGTACGCAAGCGGTCCTCCACTGCGGGGATGTCCTCGAAGAAGCGGAGGGTTTCTTCGATGGTGAGCTCGAGGACCTCGTGGATGCTCTTCTTGCGGTACTTGATCTCCAGCGTCTCCTTGGTGAAACGGGTGCCGTTGCAGACGTCGCAGGTCACGTAGACGGTCGGCAGGAAATGCATCTCGACGGCGATCTCGCCGTTGCCTTCGCAGGCCTCGCAGCGGCCGCCCGGCCGGTTGAACGAGAAGCGTCCCGGCCCCCAGCCTCGCGCCCGGGCTTCGGGCTCCGAGGCGAACAGGTCGCGGATATGGCTCCAGGCGCCGGTATATGTGGCGGGATTGGACCGCGGCGTGCGGCCGATCGGGCTCTGGTCGATGAGGATGACGCGCCCCAGCGCCCCGCCCATCTCGAAGCTCTGGCAATTGATCGGAGCGTCGGAGCGGAAGCGGGCCTCCAGGCGGGCTGCGAGGTTGCGATGGAGGATCTCATACATGAAGGACGACTTGCCCGAGCCGGAGACGCCGGTGATGACGTCCATGACGCCGAGCGGGACGTCGATGTCCATGCCTTTGATGTTGAAGACGGAGCCGCCGCGCACTTTGATATGGCCGGAAGCGCCGCGCCGCCGCACGGGTACGCCGATCCTCTCTTCGCCGCGCAGATATGCCAAGGTCAGCGATCCCGACGCGTTCTTCTTGGCGGCCAAAAGCTCGTCCATATAGCCGGAGACCACCACCTTGCCGCCGTGGACGCCGGCGCCCGGGCCGATGTCGACGATGTAGTCTGACGCGTACATGGTGTCTTCGTCATGCTCGACGACCACGATGGTGTTGCCGATGTCGCGCAGGTGGAGGAGGGTCTTGATGAGCTTGTCGTTGTCCCGCTGGTGGAGGCCGATGGTGGGCTCATCGAGGACGTAAAGGGCGCCGACCAGGCCGGAGCCGAGCTGGGAGGCCAGGCGGATGCGCTGGGCTTCCCCGCCGGAAAGGGTGTGGGCCCGGCGGTCGAGGGTCAGGTATTCGATGCCGACGTTCACCATGAAGGAAAGGCGGGCGCGGATCTCCTTCAAGACCACTTTGGCGATCTCCTTCTCGGCCGGGGTGAGGGCGATGCCGTCGAAGTAGGATATGGCCTTCTCGATCGACTGGCCGGTGACGTCGACGATGCTGCGGCCGCCGATCTTGACGTGAAGGGCTTCGGGCCGGAGGCGGGCGCCTTTGCATTCCTTGCACGGGGCGTCGCTGAATATGGATTCGGTGCCGAGGCCGTTGCAGGCCGCGCACGCTCCGTACGGCGAGTTGAAGGAGAAGAGGCGCGGCTCGACTTCGGGATACGAGAAGCCGTCGTACGGGCACATGAACCTGACCGACATGAGCTTCTCGTTGCCGTCTTCCCCTTTGGCGCCGGCCCCGGGATAGGCGATGCGGATGAGGCCGTCGGCTTCCTGGATGGCGCGCTCGAGGGCTTCGGACAGGCGCTCGCGGGCGCTGCCTCCCGCTTTCTGGTCCTTGAACTCGCTCACGTATATCTCGTCCACCAGGACGTCGATGTCGTGCACGCGGTTCTTCTCGAGGATGATCTGGTCCCGCAGGCGGTAGACGCGGCCGTCGATGCGGACGCGGTCGTAGCCTTTGCCGAGGAGGTCGTAGAGGAGCTGATAGTATTCTCCTTTGCGGCCGACCACTACGGGCGCGTAGACGGCGACCATGGCCTTGTCGAGGTCGACGCCGAAGACTTTCCGGGCGCGGTCGGTCCCTTCGTCGAGGCTGCGCAGGATGGTCTCGAGGATCTCTTCCTTGGAGATGCGGTGGATCGGCCTCCCGCAGGTGAGGCAGTGGGGCGTGCCCACCCGGGCGAAGAGGATGCGCAGATAGTCGTAGATCTCGGTGATGGTGGCGACGGTCGAGCGCGGGTTGTTCGACCTGGACTTCTGGTCGATGGAGATGGCCGGTGAAAGGCCGATGATCTCGTCCACGTCGGGCTTCTGCATCTTGTGCAGGAATTGGCGGGCGTAGGCCGAGAGCGACTCGACGTAGCGGCGCTGGCCTTCGGCGAATATGGTGTCGAACGCGAGCGACGACTTCCCCGAGCCGGACAGGCCGGTGATGGCCACCATGGCGTTCCGCGGCATCTCCACGGTGATGTCCTTCAGGTTATGGGTGCGCGCCCCTTTGACGATGATGGCGCCGTCGGCCCTGCTGACGCGAGAGGCGCCCTCCTTTTTGTGATAGGGGGTCATAGCGAAGCGATGATATCACGGATGAGGCCCCGTGGGAAGCGGCGGCCGCTCCCCGCTACTTCGCCTGGTGGAGGCTCCTGATCTCCGAGACGATCTCGTCGAGGGAGGCGGCGGCTTTGACCAGGAATTTCTGGGCTCCGAGGATCTGGGCTTTCTCGATGTCGCTCTGCTTGCTCAAATTGGACAGGATCATGACCGGGACCTTGGAGAGCTGGGCGTCCTTCTTGATCTCCTGGAGGATGTCGAAGCCGCTCATCCCCGGAAGGACGACGTCGAGGACGATGATGTCGGGCACGGTCTGCTTCAGGGCGGAAAGGGCTTCGGTGCCGTTGCTGGCATGGAAGAGGTCGAAGCCGGAGGAGATGAGCTTCTTGGAGAGCATGGTGCTGATGAGCTTGTCGTCCTCGACCCAGAGGACTTTGAGCTTGTCGGCGGCGGGGCCGGCGGCCGACCGCTCGGCGAGCGGAGAGTGGCCGAAGCGCCGGTCGACTTTCTGCACTACGTCGGCAGGGTCGAGGTGGAGGGCCATCAGGAACTCCTCCACGCTGCCTTCGGGCACCTTGTGCATGTTGATCGGCACGCCCTGGACGGACATGAGATAGAGGGGCACCCGGGCGATGGCCGGGTCGGCCTGCTTCTTGGCGAGGACGTCGTAGCTGTCGGCGCCGGTCAGGGTGACGTCGAGGATGACGAGCTGCGGCTTCTGGTCATATATGCTCTGCAAAGCCTGGGTGCCTTCCTTGACGAGGGCCACCGGATAGCCGTCGGCCCGCAAAGCGTCCGCCAGCTGCTCGCCCATGGCGCCGTCGCCGACGATGAGAAGGACTTTCTCCTGCCGGGGGATGGCTTCGAGCGGGGCGGAAGAGCTGGGGGTCATGGCGCCATTATATACTACCTGCGGCGCTTCGCCCCTGTTGATAGCGTTTGACACCCTTCGCAGGCGGGGCTATATTCAGGCCAGTTACGACAACGACAAGGAGCAAATATGAAAGATAAAGAAGCGACGGTAGGCCAAACGCCTTTTACCCGAGGGTTGAGCCGCCTTGCGGCGGCCCTGCTGAACCGGAACGACCTCGCTGGCGTCGTCCCGAAAGAGGCGGCAGTCAAGCTCGACCGGCTGGCGAGATACATGAGGGGGGAGCTCAAGGACGAGGGGATCGCATCGTGCGACCCCTACGCCATATGCGAGGACGTCATCATCGACATCGATTATGACAAGATCGATAAGCGGTCCGGCACGCAAGCCCTCGGCGAGATCTTCGCCGACCTGAAGTCGTCCCTCATCGATGTCCCGGATGAGACGGCGATCGGGCTCGATTTCGTGCTCGGCTGCCAGATCAAGCAGCATTGTCCTGCGCTGCCGGCCAAGCAGATCTAGAGACCTGCCCCGAAGGACCCTCGCAGAGCCTATCCCAGGCTCTTTTTTATTTCCTGCTGTCCCCTTTTATGGTGGCGATGGCTTCTTGGACGGTGGTCATGAACTGGGCCGGGAATATGATGGTGGAGTTCTTCTCCGTGGCGATCTCGGACATGGTCTGCAACGTGCGCAGCTGGAGAGCGACCGGATGCGATGCGATGAGGTCGGCGGCCTGGCCGAGCTTCTCCGCGGCCTGGAATTCGCCCTGGGCGGCGACGATCTTGGCGCGGCGCTCGCGCTCGGCTTCGGCTTCCTTGGCCATGGCGCGCTGCATGTTGTCGGGCAGGACGATGTCCTTGATCTCGACGGCGGTCACCTGGGCGCCCCACGGCTCGGTGTGGGTGTCGATGACGTCCTTGATCTGGACGTTGATGTCGCCGGTCTGCGACAGGAGCTGGTCGAGCATGAAGCGCCCGACGACGTTCCTGACGGTCGTCTGGCTGATCTGGTTGACGGCGTCATGGACGTTCTCGATGGCTACGACCGACTTCATGGAGTCGACGATGTGGTAATAAGCAACGGCGGCGATGTCGATGGAGACGTTGTCCTTGGTGATGATCTTCTGCGACGGGATGTTCATGGTGATGGTACGCAGGGTCACCTTGGTCATGCGCTCGAATATCGGGATGAGGATGATCAGGCCGGGCCCGCGCACGCCCGTGGCTTTGCCGAGGAAGAAGATGACGCCGCGGTCGTATTCCTTGACGACGCGAAGGGACGCGAACACGAGCAGGACGACGATGATAAGGATGGTGGTGAGCATGGTGATAGTATAGCACTTAATTATTTGGTAAGATTAACGTCACCAAGGTCGTCTTTATCAGTGGTAGCTTCGTAAGATATCATGCCGAAATTGCCAAGGCTTCGTTTGACTACTCACGCCCAGATGAGGATGGTTGAAAGGACCATCGATATAGATAATGCCAAGCGAGCTATCGCCGAGCCGGATGAAAGGAAAGCTGATCCTTATGGAAAGATACGGGTAATCAAGAAGATCGGTGGCAGGACAGTCGTTGTGGTATACTCTGATGAGAAATTCAAGGATAGAAAAAACGAGTATCTGGTCATCACTTTTTACTATCTAGACAAATAATACAAAACTATGAAATTCAATTATGATCGGGTGGCGGATGCGGTCTACCTCAACCTCAATGAAGGAAAGGTGAAGAAGACCTTAGAGATGAAAGATGACGTCATCGTCGATGTCGGCGAGAAAGGAAAGATAATCGGCATCGAGATTCTGAACTTTTCGTATCAACAGAAAGACAAGGATTCTATCGCCGATCTGGTCAAGTCAGGTGTCCCCATGCAGATAATCGAAGCGACTCCGACAGTGGCTTAGCGATTAGAACAACTTACCACCGACAATCGCACCATCTTTATCTGGCCGTATCAGAATGACGTTGCCGTCCTTGTCCGGCACGCCCAAGGTCAGGACTTCGGACATGAACGGGCCGATCTTCCTGGGCGGGAGATTGAATTATTTCTTGTACGCCGGCTTCCTGGCCTCCGGAAAATCGGACGCCTCGAGCACCCTGCCCACGCGTATGTCCAGCTTATTGAAGTCGTCGATGGTGGGCATGAATTTATGCAGTTATTTGATGCTTGAAATGGCTAAGCTTTATCGCAGGAATGCTACTTTGTTGAGCGTAGACGCTTAAGCCGAGGTCGTCGGTCAGAATAGCCAGCTTCTTGTCTTTTAGTCTTGCTATCTCGAATATGCCCAGATCAGTGAATCCGTAGTTGTATATTATTTCCACGCCCATACCCATGAATGATCTCATATCGCAGCTTTCTTCTTTAGCTGTCTCTAAGAAACAGATTATTGACTGGAAATAGTCTAATGACTTCTCGCCTCTGACCTTGAAAGCTTGTTTGGATAGATTAGATAACTCGGCTAGGATATGCGGGGTGATCACCAGCTTTCTACCGTTGAATAGTCCTAATATGTTCTTGAGTTTAGCGTAGTCTTCCTGGTCGAATCCAGAGATAATATTGCAATTGCCGATTAAGCTCTGGTCATAATCACCTATGAGCAACAGAAGCAACACCTGGGTATCAATGATGATGCCTTCAGGCTGGAATTTGAAGATGTAAGCCTTTATCTCTTCGAAATCGAACATGAGATCTACACCTTCCTTATTCTCATTGCTAGCACGCTCTTGCCATCAGCTGTGACATCAAAATCCTTGTACTCTCTCTTCTTATCGAATTGCAAATCTCCGCTAACGTCGTAACTCAACGTTATCTTGAAATTCTTAGTAGTCTGGTCTGTCACAACTTCCTCTACTCTGAAATTAGAAAGTTTATCAAGTGATGTCCCACCAGCCACGAGCGCATTGACGAGGTATTTATAGGCCGTATTTACGGCTGTTGTTGTGGTTTCTGTAGACATATGAAAATGGTTAGCTATTGATTGATAATGCGTAAACGCCACCTTATCATATCATGCTGTCTCCTCCAAACTTGGCTTGCACCTGTATAGATGCATGTATAAGCTGTTAATTACAGGTGACAAGCGTCTGGACGTACGTAGTCTCTTGAGAATTACCGTTGCCGATCTCCAGTCTTGATCTGCTTGACAAAATTTTTGCCTTGAATCTTATCTTGTTCCCAAGATCCAACCCATTGAAACATCGATGAGAGAACCCATGAGACTAGTCTCCTATATCCTCAATTGATTTGAATCCGGCCATGTTCATAAATTTTCTTCCTTTACCGCGTTTCTCATTTTCAAGCATATCAATTATTTTGATTAGAAACTTCTTCCTATCGATATTGTGACTGGAAGTTCTAGTTGAAGACATGATTTCTTCTTCAATTAGGGGACTTATCTCGAAACCGGCTAGAAAACCACGAACCTCGTGTGGCTTCAGCTCCTTATCCTTAAAGAAGTCTGATACCATTTTGTCTGCTTGTCGCTTAAGGAAAAACATTTAGTTATGATTCTTGCTAATAATCTCAGTAAGTAAATGCTCGGCAATCATTTCTGGTTTTGAGCCACCAATCTGTGTAGCTTTTTCTCCGTATGAGGAGGAGACTTTAATTGTTTGCCCCTTAACTATGTAACGTCCGACAAACTCCTTTCCATCAATCACAACTTTGATGTTCCTAGCATTGTCATAGTCCCTCTGATTCATAATAATTGGATTATACTCTTACCTATTTTTTCTGCCAGGCATCCTTCTTACCTTCACCCCCACCTTCTCCTGCAGCTTGAACAGCTCATCGCGTATCAGCGCCGCGGTCTCGAAATCGAGCGCTTTGACAGCCTCGGCCATCTGCTCCTCCTTCATGCGCATGAGCTTCTTGGGGTCGGTGCGCATCAGCTCTTCGTCGATGCGGACCATGTCGCCGACGGCTTTCTCGTGCTCGGTGCGGAGCTGGTCGGTGATGTCGTGGATCTTCTTGTGTATCGTCTGCGGGGTGATGCCGTGCTCCTTGTTGTAGGCGACCTGGATGGCGCGGCGGCGGTCGGTCTCCTTGATGGCGTTGTCCATGGAGCCGGTCAGGACGTCGGCGTAGAGGATGACCCGGCCGGCGGCGTTGCGGGCGGCGCGGCCGATGGTCTGGATGAGGGCGGTCTCGGAGCGCAGGAAGCCTTCCTTGTCGGCGTCCAGTATGCCGATAAGCGACACTTCAGGAAGGTCCAGGCCTTCGCGCAGGAGGTTGACGCCGACCAGGATGTCGTACTTCCCTTTCCGGAAGTCAGTCAGGATGGTGATGCGCTCGATGGTCTTGACGTCGCTATGAAGGTACGCGGCCTTGATGTCCTTCTCCTTGAGGAATTCGGAGAGGTCTTCGGCCATCTTCTTGGTGAGGGTGGTGGCAAGGACGCGGTCGCCTTTCTTGATGGTCTTCTCGGCTTCCTCGATGAAGTCGAATATCTGGCCTTTATAGGGAGTCCGGGCACGTTCTCCCTCAGCGAACGGATGTCGCGCCTGCTGGCGCGCATCCTCGTTCTCGGACGCCTTCGCGTCCTCCGAAAGTCGCTTCGGGAGAAGTGCCCCAGACTCCCTGATCGGCCTGATCTCCACTTCAGGATCGACGAGGCCCGTCGGACGGATCACCTGCTCGACGGTCTGCCGGGCGGTCTCCTTCTCGTACGGCCCCGGGGTGGCGGAGGTGTAGATCATGGGGCCGACGCGCTCGAGGAACTCCGGGAATTTGAGCGGGCGGTTGTCCTTGGCGGACGGCAGGCGGAAGCCGTGCTCGATGAGGGTCTCCTTGCGCGACGCGTCGCCGGCATACATGCCGTTCAGCTGGGGGATGGTGACGTGCGACTCGTCGATGATGGTCAGGAAGCCAGGCTTGCCGTCCTTGTCGCGGGGGAAATACGAGAGCAGGGTGTCCGGCGGCTCCCCGGGCATCTTGCCGGAGAAATGGCGGGAGTAGTTCTCGATGCCGTTGGCGTAGCCGATCTCCTTGATCATGGAGAGGTCGTACTTCACCCGGCGCTTGAGGCGCTCGGCTTCGAGCGGCTTCCCCGCCTTCTCGAGGGCTTTGAGCCGGTCGGCGAGCTCGGCCTGGATGGTCTTGTAGGCCCGCTCGCTCTGCTCGTCCGACGAGATGAAATGCTTGGCCGGGAACACGAAGACGGCGTCATGCGTCCCTCTGACGGCGCGGGAGACAGGGTCGAGCTCGACGATCGGGCGGAGGACGGGGCCGTCGTATTCGACGCGGTATATGGTCTTGTCGCTGACCGGCATGATCTCGACGGTGTTGCCGAGGGCGCGGAACTCGCCCGACTTCAGGTCGGCCGTGGTGCGGACGAAATGGATGTCGATGAGCTTGCGGATGAGCTCGGCCCGCGACAGCCCCATGCCCGCTTTCAGCTTCAGATTCACCTTCTCGTACTCTTCGGGCGAGCCCAAGCCGTATATGCACGAGACCGACGCCACGATGATCACGTCTTTGCGGGTCAGCAGCGCCTGGGTGGAGGCGTGGCGCAGCCGCTCGATCTCCTCGTTGATCATGGCCTCCTTCTCGATGTAGGTGTCCGACGAGGGAATATATGCCTCTGGCTGGTAGTAGTCGTAATAGGAGACGAAATAGTGGACGGCGTTGTCCGGGAAGAACTCGCGGTACTCTTGGGCGAGCTGGGCGGCGAGGGTTTTGTTATGGGCGATGACGAGAGTGGGCTTACCGTACGCGGCGATGACGTTGGCGGCCGTGAAGGTCTTGCCCGAGCCGGTCACGCCGAGCAGGGTCTGGCGGTCATAGCCTTTCGCCAGGCCTTCGGTCAGGGCGGCGATGGCTTTGGGCTGGTCGCCGGCGGGCGACAGAGCGGTGGCGAGGGTGAAAGGGGTCTTCGGCATGCGACCACTATAGCGCATCGGCCGCATTCGGCAAACAAAAAACCGGCGCACAGGGCACCGGCTGGGGCGGGCTCGGAGAGCGCGATGGCATCCTCAAGGGACGCATCGATCGCTGCTCTCCGGCCCGCCGGACATCAGTCTCCTCCGCCATTCAGGCCGGGGAATCGCTCTTCGTCGGACGGGTCCGTCGGACCGATCCCTGAAGGCGCTTCAGCGGTGCGGATGGGGTGCGGATCTTCCGGCTCGCATACAGGAGCCGGGTCGGCAGATCCGTTGTTCGCAAAAGCCAAGCCTTGGCCTTGCGAATGTCGTGGATTAGTTGGCATGATAATGTGCTCTGCTCATTTCGTCCTCGCTCCCATAGGCTTATGCCGACGAGACGGACGAAAAGGGGTTCCGGAGGTCCGGAACCCGTTTTTGTAACTAAGAGAGTCTGGTTACAAAGACCGGCTCCTGACCTTCCCGTCGTACCCGACGGAGAGGTTGAGGAGCTTAAAAGACGAGATCTTTGCGGCCATTCGTGCCATGCCGAGAATGGTACTCCTCGCGATTGCGGCGCGCAAGGGCGATTGTGGATAATAAAAACACCCCCCGAACTTTCGGAAGGGTGTGGATGGACGCGCCGCAGAGGCGCGTCACGAGGCTTCTTTCATGTTCCTGATGAGCTGCTGGATGTCCCGGGCGCTGAAGGTCACCTTGTTTTCAAGGTAATACCGCGCCTGCGAGACCATCTTTTCGAGCTTCGAGAGCGAGCGCGGGCCCTCGATCTCCATGAGCGTCATGAACCAGAGGACCTGGCCCGTGTCGACGCCCGGAATGCTCGCGATGCTCTCAAGGGCCTCGATCTGCCGGAACGGCGGGATCGACCTGAAAGCCTGGATGATCGGCCCGTTCGCCGGCGTGTCTTCGACGGGTATGCCGAACAGCTCGTCATGGACGCGCGGCATCTGGAGCCGTGCCAGCAGCACGTAGAGCTGATAAAGCCGCTCGAAGCGCATGCCGACTATCGGCTTCTGGAACAGGATGCACGCCAAGCGGCGCTTCGCGGCTGCCGAAGGCGGCGCCCACGCGGCGTCGCACAGCGCATCGACGATGGCTGTCTGGTCGCGGTTGGAGCTGAGCTCCAGCTTCTTTAAGATCTCCGGCCGATGAGCGTCATCAGCCTGAGCGTATTTGCCGAGCATCCCGGCGAAGGTCTGATCTTCACTCATATAGCCTTTTTTAGTTGTGGTGAACCCCTGGCCGTTGCGGCCTCCCGGCATCAGTCAAGCACGGAATGTAGAAAAAGGCAAGACCGCCGAGCGGAAGGGCTACGGCTTCCGGAGGATGGCTTTGCGGGCGGCGTCGCGGATATGCTTCTCGCCCATGCCGTAGTGCTCGATGAGCTCGGCGGGAGCGCCCGACTGGCCGAATTGGTCGCGGACGCCGATGAACTCGATCGGCACCGGGCGATGGGCGGCCAGGAGCTCGGCTACGGCCGAGCCCATGCCTCCGGCGACCTGGTGCTCTTCGACGGCGACGATCGCCCCCGCGTCGTGCGCCAGGCGGACGATCGCGTCGCCATCGAGCGGCTTGATGGTGGAAAGGTTCATGACCGCCGCGCGGATGCCCTTCCCGTCGAGCTCGCGCGCAGCCATCAAGGCTTTATGGAGCAGGGCTCCGGTGGCGATGATGCCTACGTCAAAGCCATGCTTCGCGCCGCTCGGCCTCTTCCCTTCCCGGACCGCGCTCCTGAACGCGATCCACGCCTTGCCGATGGCGAACGGCGTCTCGTCGGTCGTGATGAGGGGCGTCTTCTCGCGGGCGAGGCGGATATAGGTCGGGTCGGGAGTCTTGGCGGCGGCGAGGGTGGCTTTGCGCGCCTCGATGGCGTCGCACGGCGATATGACGACCATGCGCGGGATGACCCTGGTGAGGGCGATGTCTTCGATGGCTTGGTGCGTGCCGCCGTCGGGCCCGACGGAGACGCCCGCATGGGACCCGGCGATCTTCACGGGCACGTTGTTATAGGCGATGGTCGTGCGGATCTGCTCCCAATTCCTGCCCGGCGAGAACATGGCGTACGACGTGATGAAGGGGATCTTGCCCATATGGGCCATGCCCGACGCCGTCGCCGCCAGGTTCTGCTCGGCCACGCCGATCTCGATGAAGCGCTCCGGGAACGCGGCCGCGAACATGTTCATGTGAGTGGAGTCGGTCAAGTCCGCGCAGAGGCCCACCACCCGCTTGTCAGCCTTCCCTGCCAGCAGGAGGCCTTCGCCGAAGCCTTTGCGGATCGGCTGCATATCGACGTCGGGGTCGAAGAGCTTGGGGTTGAGATTGAGGCCGGGGTCGATCATATGGTTCAGCGGGGACCGATGCCGAGCGCTTGGCGCGCGGTGCGGATCTCTTCCGGCGTCGTCGGAGGCTTGCCATGCCACTCGAACTTGCGCTCGAAAGCGGGGACGCCCTTCGAAGCGATGGTATGGGCGATGACGACCGTCGGCTTCTCGAAGACGGCCTGGGCTTCGCCCACCGCCCGGTCGATGTCGCGGAAGTCATGCCCGTCGCACTCGACCACGTGCCAGTTGAACGAGCGCCACTTGTCGGCGATCGGCTCGAGCGGCATGACGTCTTCGGTGAAGCCGTCGATCTGGATGTTGTTGCGGTCGACGATGGCGGTCAGGCTCCGGAGCTTCTCTTTGCCCGCGAGCATGACGGCCTCCCAGTTGTTCCCCTCGTCGAGCTCGCCGTCGCCGGTCAGGCAGTAGAAGCGCCTTCCCGACGAGCGGCCGTTGTCGATCCGGTCGGCGAGGGCCATGCCCACGGCCTGGGAGAGCCCGCACCCCAGCGGGCCGGACGACGTCTCCAGCATCGGCAAAAAGTCGCGATGCGGATGGCCTTGGAGCCTGCTCCCGAATTTACGCAGGGTCATGAGCTCGGAGACCGGGAAATAGCCGGCATGGGCCATCGTCGCATAGAGGACCGGGCAGATGTGGCCGTTCGAGAGCACGAGCCGGTCGCGGTATTCCCAGCCTGGCTTCTTCGGGTCGTGCTTCAAGGCGTGGAAATAGAGGTACGCGAATATGTCGGCCATGTCGAGCGGCCCGGCCGTGTGGCCGGACTTCGCTTCGATGAGCATCTCGACGATGGAGCGCCGGATGTCGAGCGCCTTTTCCGCGAGGAGAGCGATCTTCTGGTCGGTTAAAGGGGTCATTTCCCTCCGATTATATCACGAAGAGGCGATGGCTTTCAGCTTGGCAAATGCGTTGAGGGGGTCGCTCGTCCCGAATATGGCCGACCCGACGACCAGCCGGTCGGCGCCCGCGGCGATCAGGGCCGGGATGGTCTCGGACGACGCTCCGCCGTCGACGGATATCGGCAAGCCGGGATAGGCGAGGCGGACCTGCTTGACGCGGCCGATGACCCGCTCGTCGAAAGCCTGGCCCTGGAAGCCGATCCTGTCGATGCCCATGAGCTGCACGAAGGAGAGCGCGCCGGATGCGCCGCCGAGGGCTTCGATCGCGGAAAGGTCGGTGCTCTCGTTCAAAGCCAGGCCGACTTCGACGCGGCCTTGCAGCATGGCGATGGCCTTGGCGAGGTCGCCTTTCGATTCGGCGTGGATGACCAGGCGCGCCGCTCCCGCCGCCACCCAGTCGTCGACGACCTCTTCCGGGCGGTTGACCATCAGGTCGAACTCATAGTCCATGTCTTCCCATCCGGGCAGCCCTTCCTCCTCATGGGACATCCGCTCGAACGCGTCGTCATGCTTCTTGTAGGGCCACGTGGCGTTCGGCACGAATTGGCCGTCGCAGACGTCCACTTGGATGGCCGCGGCGGACCCTCTCATGAGTTCGGCCTTCTCCGAGAGCTCGGCGAAGTCCTTCGGCAATATGGCGGGCACTATCTGGGCGCGGCGGCTCATCTCATTCGATGCTGTCGATCTCCTTGATCCTGCGCGCGTGACGCTCCTCGCCGGAGAAAGGGGTGTCGAGCCATAGCCCGACCGCCCTCACGGCCTCCTTCTCGTCCATGAAGCGGGCGCCGAGCGAGAGGACGTTGGCGTCGTTATGCTGGCGCGATAGGGCGATGATGTCGTCGGCGCTATGGCCGCTGACGGTCGTACCGCCGTAGTAGACGACGGCCCGCACGCCGGGAAAACGGTTGGCGACGATGGCTTCGCCTTCCCCGGAGCCGCCGAGGATGACCGCTTTGGTCTGGCCGCTCATGTCCGACGCCACTTTCATGGCCGCGGCCGCCATGAATTCCGGATAGTCGTCTGCCTCGTCGTATCCATGCGCCCCGACGTCGAGCGTCTGATAGCCTTTGGACTCCAAGAATGCCTTGACGGCCCCTTTGAGCTTGAAGCCGGCGTGGTCGGAAGCCAAGATGATGGTGGTCTTCATGTCGAGGGATTATATCATCTTTTTCCGTTCCATTCGGCGTCGAACTCCTCGAGGTATCTTTCTATGAATCTGTGCCGCCTGGCGGCGAGTCTTTTTCCGGTGCTTGTGTTCATGAGGTCCTTCACGTGCAGCAGCTTCTCGTAGAAGTGGTGGATGGTTGAGTCGGAGCCTTTTTTGTAATCCTCGAAGCTCCCGTCCTTCGTCCTGCCTGCCGGATCGAATAGCGGCCTGCCCTTGTAGCCTCCGTATGCGAACGCGCGCGCGACGCCGATCGCCCCGATGGCATCCAGCCTATCCGCGTCCTGCACGATCTTCCCTTCCAAGGAAGCCATCCCGTTCTTCTCGCCAAGGCCTTTGAATGAGACGTTGTCGACGATATGGCATACCGCATCGGTCGTCGCGGGGTCGGCGCCGATCCCTTCGAGCCATTCCCGCGCCGCTTTGCCTCCGGCGGCGGCATCGCCGCCGTTGAATTTGAAATCGGCTATGTCGTGCAGCAAAGCTCCCAGCTCGACGATGAACGGATCGGCCCTCTCTTTTTTGTTGATGGCCAGAGCGCTATTGAGGACGCGCTCGATGTGCCACCAGTCATGGCCGGTGCCTTCAGTCTCGAATTTCGAGCGGACATATCCTCTCGTTCTCTCGATGATCGCGCTCTTGTGCATAGGGGTTCACACCAGCCTCCCTGCTTTGATCACGTGATCCACGAGCGTGTAGGTATACCCCATCTCGTTGTCGTACCACCCGAGGACTTTGACCAGGTTGCCGTCGACGACGCGGGTCATCTCCAGGTCGGCGATCGACGCGTGGCGGTTGCCGATGATGTCGTGAGAGACGATGGGGTCTTCGGTGACGGCGAATATGCCGCTCCAGCGCGGCTCTGCCGCGGCTTTCTTCAGGATTGAATTGACCTCGTCGGCCGTGGTCGGGCGCTTGGAGATGAAGGTCACGTCCACGATCGAGCCGGTGACGACCGGCACGCGGATGGATATGCCGTCGAACTTCCCTTCGAGCTGGGTGGCCACTTTGGTCACGGCGATGGCGGCGCCGGTCGAGGACGGGACGACGTTCATGGCGGCGGCGCGGCCTTCGCGGAGGTCCTTCTTGGAAGGGCCGTCCACCAGGGCCTGGGAAGCGGTATAGGCATGGACGGTGTTCAGTATGGCCTTCTCGATGCCGATGGTCTCGTCGAGGATGGCGATGAGGGGCGAGCTGGCATTCGTCGTGCAGGAAGCGTTCGAAGAGATCTGGCACGTCTCGAGGGCGCCTTCATTCATGGCCATGAGGATGGTGGCGCCTTTGACCGCGGCGTCAGGCGCGTCCTTGATCGGGGCGGATATGACCACCCGCTTGGCGCCGGCGGCGATGTGGGCCTGGGCTTTCTCGGCCGACGTGAAGAGGCCGGTCGACTCGATGACCACGTCGATGTCCATGGCTTTCCACGGGAGCTTGGCAGGGTCTTTCTCGGAGACGAACTGGATGGTCTGCCCGTCCATGGTGAGCGTCTTCTTCTCCTCGTCATAGGATACGTCGAAGGGGCTGACGCCGTAAGCGGTGTCGTATTTGAGGAGATAGGCGAAGCTCTTGAGGCTGCCGAGGTCATTCACGGCGACCAGCTCGATCTCCGGGCGCTCCTTGGAGACTTTAGCGAACGCTCGGCCGATGCGGCCGAAGCCATTGATGGCGACGCGGATCTTTTTCATGGATGATATGGATGAAAGCTGATATGGCGGATGATGCTGTGCATCCCAGTATAACATATGCTATAACACCCATGATCGGTATCGTGTCAGATATTGATCTTTCAAAACAACGAATAGCAGGAGAACCAACGATGAAAAGAAATAGCCGGAACAAGCGGCGGAAAGTGACGGTCGAAAGGGTCGTCACCACGATCGACCACCCGACCAAGTACCTGTATATATTGGAGGCGGCTGACGACCTCGAGGGGATGGCTATGCGGGGAGAGATCTTCACATGCGACGACAGCCACGTCGAAGCGCATGCGATGCTCGGCTTCCCGATGATGAAGATGGCTGCTGAAGCGGCGGTCAGCGAGCTCACCGGATTGCTCGGCGTCGCCTTCGAAGTGACGGGCCCCGGAAAGCTTCAGGAACTGATCCGGGGAGCGCGGGCGTTCGCGCTGTCCATGAAGGAGCGTTACGACAGAGTGATCGAGAAGACCAAAACAGACCCGGTCTTTTCCAAAGGGGCGCTCGGGTATGTCAGCCGGAGGCTACGTCACCACCAACAGATCGCGGTGGCCCATGCCGGCTTTATGAGGCGGCCAAGCAACGGAGCTCCGAATCTTCCGAGCCCAAGCCCCCAGGCTTATCTTCGCCGAGGCAAAGGCAGATGATCGAAGAAAAGTCCTCTTCTTGAGCCAGAACGGGCATCGTCCGTCCTGGCTTTTTTGTTCCTTCCGGATGTCCTAATGACGCCTGACGGCATACGCCCGGCAGAGCTCCTTCATGAGCCCGGGGCCTTTGTATATGAGACCGGTGATCAGCTGGACGAGGTCGGCGCCGGCGTCGAACTTAGCCATGGCCGTTTCGGGAGACATCACGCCTCCGACGCCGAATATGGTGAATCGCCGTCCGAAAGCCTGGCGGGTCTTCCGGATGAGGTCGGTGGACGGCCGCTCGCACGGCGCGCCCGACAAGCCGCCACAGTAGCCGACGGGCGCTTCCGACCGGTCGGCGAGCGACGCATAATCCTTGTTCAGATTGCCGATGACCGCGCCCTGGACGCGCGCTTTGTCCATGACGCCGAGCAGCCCGCGGAAATCCTCCCACGGCAGGTTGAGGGGCATCTTCACGTAGACCGGCTTGGCGCATGGGATGCGCTCGAGGGCGGCGAGCAAGCGGCGGAGCAGAGCGGGCGACGTGAATGCCTCCCCGCCGAAGGAATTCGGGCACGATATGTTGATGGTGTAATAGTCGCCGACCCCTTCTTCGTTGAGCCGCCGGAATGAATAGGCGTAGTCGTCGATGCCCGCCTCGACGGAGGACGATCGGGCGTCGTTCGTCCGGGCGATGGATATGCCGACGACGAAGCCGTCCTCTCTCGAGCGGGCGCCCCGCGCCTTCAAGCGCCGGATGACGGCGTCGACGCCGTCGTTGCGCAGGCCTTTGTTCACGAGGATGCTCTCGGAATGCGGCAAGCGGGCCAGCCGCGGCTTGGGGTTGCCAAGGCACGGACGGGCGGTCACCGAGCCGGCCTCTTCGCCCCCGAGGCCGATATGCGGCAATATGCCGGAAAGCCGGGCGTTATAGTCGAAGCCGGCCGAAAGGAGGAACGGCGTCCGGTAGCGGATGCCGTCGACCGCCGTGGAGATGTCGGGGCCGCGATAGCCGTACGCCGAGCCGACGAGGGCCGCCGGCAGGCCGTTCTCACCGAGGAATTCGCCGGCGCCGATGAAGAAGTCGTGGACGTCTTCGGGGTCGAAACGGAAGAGCGCGGGCTTCAGGACCGACTCATAAAGCATGCGTTCACTATACCACACATGTGCGCTATACTATGAAGAAGGAGCGAGCCAGCCTCGCGGACCCACTATGGACCTTCCCCAGACAATCGCAGCCATCGCCGTGAACCATGACGTCCTCATCTATGCCCTTGTGGTCCTCATCGCCATCGTCGAAGGGCCGATCGTCTCCATCGCCGGAGGCGTCCTCTTGCGCCTCGACCTTCTTCCCTCGTTCTGGCCGCTCTACGTCGCCTTGATGGCCGGCGACCTGACGGGAGACATCCTCTGGTACTATATCGGCGCCAAAGCAGGCCAGCCTTTCATCGCCCGATACGGGAGATTCTTCAACATCACCGAGACGGGCGTGAAGAAGCTCGAGGCCATATTCCATAGCCATAAGAACCTCATCCTCGTCGGCTCGAAGCTGACCACCGGCTTCGGCTTCGCTCCAGCGGTGCTCTTCACTGCCGGGCTGGTGCGGCTTCCCTTCCGGCGCTATCTCGTCCTCAACGTCCTCGGCCAATTCGTCTGGACGGGCGGGCTGATCTTCATCGGCTACTTCTTCACCCATCTGTATTCCGTCTTCAACAACCTCTTCGCCCGCCTTTCTATCACCGCTGCCGTCGCCCTCATCGCCTTCGCGGTCTTCCGGGCGGCGAAATACGCCCGGGACACGATCATACGCCACAACTGATGAAGATCTCCGTCGTCATACCTGCATACAACGAGGAGCGGGCCATCGCCGCGTCGCTCACGGCCCTGATGGCCCAGGACCATCCCGATTTCGAGGTCATCCTCGTGGACAATGCCAGCACTGACCGGACCGCGTCAGTCGCCGCGTCGATCCCGGGAGTCACGGTCGTCAGCGAAAGCCGGAAAGGCACCATGTGGGCGTGCGAGCGCGGCCGGAGCGCGGCGACCGGCGAGCTCGTCGTGCGCATGGACGCCGACTGCCTTCCCGACCCAAGATGGCTGGCCCGGGGCGCCGCTCATTTCTCCGATCCTTCGGTGGTGGCGGCGACCGGGCCGTACGACTATTACGACGCGTCTCCCGTCTTCAGGGCCGCGACCCTCATTTTCCAAAAGATATTCTACCGATGGTCGAACTGGGCCGCCCAGCGGGCGCGCAAAGGGGCCGTCATGATCGGCGGCAACAGCTTCATGCGCGCTTCTGCCCTGGCGGCGGCCGGCGGCTTCAATACGGACTATGTCTTCTACGGCGACGACACCGACACTGCCAAGCGCATGGCCGGCCAGGGCTGGGTCGTCTTCGACCCACGCCTGGTCATCCGCAGCTCGGCGCGGCGCTTCAAAGCCCAAGGCGTGCTCGACTTGAGCCGGAAATACCTCGTCCACTTCATGAAGGTCATCTTCTCGAAGAAGCCCCTCCGCTGATCGGGCGCAGCGGGCCGGGCGTCAGCGCCACACGAACCACCATATCGCTACGGCGATGGCGAGGTTCAGGACGTATCCCGCCGGGATGACCTTATGGCCGGCGATGCGCACCCAGGAATAATAATCGGAGAACGGCGACCAGAGCTCGCGGAGCTTCACGACCGGGTTCACTGCATACCAGAGGAAATCCTCGACGATGAGGCCGGAGAAGAAAGCGCTGCTGATGATGCCGAGCACGCGGATGTCCCAGCCGTATATGGCGAGCGGCAGGGTCAGGAGGATGGGATACATCACTGCGAAAAGCCAGAAGTGATAGCGGGTCAGGCTGAACCAGCCGACAGATATCCTCCAGCCGTGCTTGCCGTGGTAGCCGGCGCTCCGCCCTTCTGCGGAGGACTCCCATACCGCGTGGGCCGCCATGGCGCAGTATATCCAGGCGAATATTGCGATCGGGCTCATGGGCCAGAGTATAGCTCTTTTGCGCGCCCGTGGCCAATGCCGCTGCCAGGCCCGCGGCGCTTGACGCGGATGCCAGAGAAGAGTATCATCCTTAACATTATTAACTATTAATGATATTAATATGTCAGAACATCCCGCGCCCGCTGACGGCATGACCGGCCTGCTCCTCGGCTTCCTCGATGCCCTCCGCAAGGACATCCAAGAGGCTTTGCCGGGGTCGTGCTCGTTCATGCACATCAAGGTGCTGGCGATCGTCGACCGCATGAAAGAGCCTTCCATGAGCCAAGTGGCAGAAGAGCTCAAGATCACTTCCCCGGGCGCTACCATGATCGCCGATAAGCTCGTGGAGAGCGGAGAGCTCGAGCGCCTGAACGACCCGGCCGATCGGCGCGTCGTCAGGCTGAAGATCGCGGCGGCGGGCCGGCAGACGCTGCAGCGCGGGATCGGCCTCATCCGGACGAGCGTCGAAGCAAAGATGGCCCTCCTTACCAAAGCCGAGCAAGAGAAGCTCGCATCACTTCTGAAGAAACTCATATGAATACCAACATGAAAAGCGCCGCGCGCGCGAAGCGGTCGGGCACGATGCCGTCGATCTGGGTCAAAGCCGCCGCGGGGGCGGCGCTGTTCGGCGCCGTCGTCTGGGGGCTGATCGCTCTCTTGTCGCGGCATCCCCAGTCGTACGCCACTGCAGCCGCTTCGAAGCGCGACCTCGTGGAGACGGTGTCGGCGGACGGCATCGTCAAAGCCGACCAGAGCGTAGCCCTCGCGTTCAGCGAGCAAGGCTTGGTAGCAGCCGTGGACGTGCAGGTCGGCGACGCCGTCAAGAAAGGCGCCATCCTCGCTTCGCTCGATACGGGAGCGCTCCAGGCGGGCCTGGCGGGCGCCCAGGCGGACGTCCTGGCCGCTCAAGCGAGCCTCGCCCAGGCCCAGAAAGGCACCCGCGCCGAGGAGCTCGCCATCTATAGCCAGAAATACGCCGACGCCTCGTCCGCGTTCATCACCGCCATGAAGAACGCTTACCTGGTGACGGAAGACGCCATTTTGAACAAGTCGGATTCGGTCTTCAGCAATGGGAGCACCGCTAATCCGACCATATCCATCAGGACCCAGAGCGCCATCCTGCAGCTCTCCATAAACAACCAGCGCGTGGCGGTCGGGGACGCGCTCGATTCATGGAAAGCGGCCATCGATGCCATCAGCCCCGACTCGACCTCGACCCAGGCCATCGATGCGGCGCGGACGGCCGTCGACAGGAGCCTTTCGACGGTCAAATCGTTCATTGATTCGCTGGGCTCCATCGCTAACGACCTGTCGGTAGGCAATTCCGGCCTGACGCAGGCGGCGATCGATGCCGATGTGGCGGCGGTGAACGGCGCCGCCCAAGCGATCACCGGGGCCGAGACCTCGGAGCAATCGGCTGAAGCCGCATGGGGCTCCGCCAGGGACACGTTGATCCTCGAGCAGGCCGGTTCTACGCCGGAAGCCATCCAGGCCGACCAGGCCGCGGTCGCGAAAGCCCAAGCCGCCGTCCAGAGCGCTCAAAGCCAGATCGCCCACGCATACATCACCGCCCCCTTCGACGGCGTCGTCACCGCGGCGGACCTCAAGGTCGGCGAAGTGTACGTTCCCGGCGTCTCGGCCGGGGAGGACATCGGCCTCATGACCGCCGGCGCGCTCAAAGCGGAAGCGTATGTCCCTGAGACCGACATCGGCAAGATAGCGGTCGGGGACGCGGTCTCGGTCACGTTCGACTCCTACGGCCCTAGCCAGGAATTCCCCGCGACGGTCTCCTTGATAGACCCTGCCGCGACCCAGGAGAACGGTGCGAACGCCTACAAAGTGACGGCCGTCTTCCAAGGGGCAGACCCGCGGATCCTTCCGGGCATGTCGGCTACCCTGTCTATCGAGGCGGCGTCGTCTTCGGGCGCCCTCGCGGTGCCCACCAGCGCCCTCATCGCCCGAGGCTCGTCGGTTTTCGTCCTGGTCAAGCAGCCGTCCGGCGCGTTCGTCCAGACGCAGGTGCGGACCGGCATATCGACCGCCGACGGCTATACCGAGATCCTTTCGGGCCTTAGCGAAGGCGACGTCGTCGCCAGCTTCGGCTCGTCCTATCAGCTCGATTAATCTACATCTTATGGCACACAACGATACCCAAGCCGACGGCAACCAGCATGAAGCTCCGCAAGCGCCCGAAAGCGCCATGAAGCGGCTGACGCGCAACCCGGTCGTCACTTCCCTGCTCGTGGGCGTCCTGGTGTTCGGCGCCGGGGCAGGCATCGTCTATTGGGCCGTCTCGTCGCAGACGGTCTACACCGACAAGTCTGTCATCGAGGCGCCGATCGTCGAATTCGCCCCAGCCCAAGCCGGAAGGCTGAACCAGGTCTTCGTGAACGTCGGCGACGTCGTGCCGGCGGGCACAGTGGTCGCCCAGGTCGGCGACCAGCTCCTCAAGACCAAGACGCCGAGCCAGATAGTCGATACCGACACGGCCATCGGCTCGCCCGTAGCCCCGGGCACGGCGGTCGTCAAAGCCGTCGACCCCGCCGAGCTCCGCGTCACGGCGAGCATCGACGAGGACAAGGGCCTGGCGGACGTCAAAGTCGGCGACCAGGCCGTGTTCACGGTGGACGCGTTCGGCTCGAAGAAATTCCAGGGCATAGTCGACGAGATCAGCCCGACCGCGCGCCAAGGGGACATCGTTTTCAACATCTCCGACAAGCGCCAGATCAACCAGTTCGACGTGAAGATCCGCTTCGACGTCTCGGCGTATCCCGAGCTCAAGAACGGCATGTCCGCCCGGGTCTGGATATACAAGCAATAGATGAAAGGATCTTCCCTGAAATGGTTCGTCCTGGCCACGGTCATCGTCGGCACGTTCCTCGGCAGGCTCGATCAGACGATCGTGGGCTTGGCCCTGCCGAAGATGATCGACGATTTCGGCATCAGCGTCTCTTCTGCGGGGTGGATCGCCACCGCGTATATCATCGCTAACGCCGTCTTCGTGCCGATCTGGGGCAAGCTCGGCGATACCATCGGCAGGAAGAAGGTCTATGTCTTCGGCTTCGCCATATTCATCGTCGGGTCGATACTGGCCGCTCTCTCGTGGAACCTCTCCTCGATGCTCGTCTTCAGGGTGATCCAGGCGATCGCCAGCTCGGCCGACTACCCCACCGCCATGGCCATCTTGGCGGTGACCTTCACGGATCTCAAGTCGCGCGCCCAGGCCCTCGGCATCTGGTCGTCGTCGTTCGCGGCGGCGTCTGTCTTCGGCCCGCTCATCGGCGGCCCGCTCATCGATAACCTCGGCTGGAGGTCGATCTTCTGGGTCAATCTGCCGATCGGCTTGATCGGCATCGCCATGGCGCTCGCGTTCATCAACGAGTCGGTCTCCGAGAAGAAGACCTTCAACTTCGACTGGTGGGGAGCGGCCGCGCTCGGCGGGGCGCTGGCGGCGCTGGTCATGGTGCTGGACAAAGGCCTCGATTGGGGCTGGCTCTCCTCCGGCAGCATCGTCTCGTATGCGGCGATCATCGCCTGCTCCCTGGCGTTCTATTTCATCGAGACCAGGCATCCGGAGCCCATCGTCGACTTCAAATTCTTCAAGAACAGCGTCTTCAACAACACGCTCGCCAATAATTTCGTCATATTCGTCGGCTTGATGGGCAGCATATTCCTGATCCCGATATTCGCCCAGACCTTCCTGGGGCTCGACGCCACCGAGTCCGGCTATCTCTTCATCCCGATGGCGTTCTGCCTCGTCATCGCCGCCCCGATCGGCGCGCGCTTCGTGGGCCGCATCGAGCCGCGCTACGTCCTGATCGGCAGCACCCTTCTGGCGGGCTTGTCGCTGTTCTTCTTCACCTGGCTCGACCCCCGCTCGACCGCGTGGGACATCATATGGCCGCTCGGCATCATGGCCTTCAGCATGGGGCTCGGCATGCCGCAACGGACCAGCATCATCGCCAACGTCGTCCCGCAGCAGGAGATCGGCGTCGCTTCGTCGATCCTGGCGCTAGTCAGGAACATAGCCGGAGCGTTCGGCATCGCCGTCTTCAGCACCATGCTGCAGGATTCCACATACAGCAAGATCGTCGCCATATCCCAGAACAGCGCGATCAACAGCCTGGCGCCCGCCGACATGGCCAAGGCCGTCCAGCTGATGTCGCTCAAGGCGCAGATCTCGGCCTATGGCGACGTCTTCTTCGCGGCGGCGGTCGTCGTCGCGGTCGGGTCGATCGGCGCCTGGTGGATCAAGATCAGGCGGGACCAGGCGCACCAGACGGCGGAAGTGTTCGTCGAATGAATGCCAGAAGCCCCCGGGCATCCCGGGGGCTTCTCTTTCCAAAAGCGGGCAAGGCCGGCGCTTAGCGGGCGCTGGTCGAAGCGTTCGCGGCCGCCGATGCCGAGGCGCTCGGCGCCAAAGCCTTGACGATGGCTCGGGCGTCGGCGCGCGCGGCTTGCAGGTCTTTCGCCGCGGCCTGGATCTTGGCGCGGGCATCTTTGAGGGCGGCGGTATTGGAGCTCATGACCGCCTGGTCGCCGTTGTCCGGCTTGAGGCTGACGACTTCGGAGGTCGCCGCTTGAGCCTGGGCGTTCGCGTCAGCGATCTTGGAGTTCATGTCCGAGAGGCTGGCTTGGGCTGAAGCCGAGGCGCTCGCCGATGAAGCGAGGCGGGTTTGCAGCTTGCCCGATATCGTCTGCAGCATGCTGGCGATGGTCTCTACCCGATCTGCCGCGGCCAGGATCGATGCCTGCGGGTCGATGAGCATATATATGCGGTAATCAGGGGCGATGGCCTTGAGGTCTGCTCTGAGGCTCGTCGTCGAGCTGTCTGCCTGGATCTGGGCTTGAAGGGTCGTCATTGCCGATATCTGGCTCTGGATCGTCGCTGCGAGCGAGGCTTTGTCCGTAGCGGATATGTTCCTCATGGCCTGGATGCGGGCTTCAAGCCTGTTCAAGTTGGCGATGCGGGCCGTGACAGCCGCATCGCCGCGGTTCTGGCCGCGCTGGATCATGTTCTGCTGGCGCTCGGCGGGCGTCGTCGAAGACATCCGGGCGCGCATGGGCAGCGTGCCCGAAGCCTGTGCTTCGAGGCCTACGCGC
This sequence comes from Patescibacteria group bacterium, assembly GCA_028865095.1. Taxonomy (GTDB): domain Bacteria; phylum Patescibacteriota; class Minisyncoccia; order Phycocordibacterales; family PALSA-1337; genus C7867-002. The sequence continues at coordinate 57,561 of JAGWLA010000004.1, forward strand.
GCGCCGCCGAAGCCGGGCCCGGCATTGACGGACGCTCCGACGCCGGCGCTCACCTGGGCGAACGCCGGCATGGCGACGAGCATCCCCGCCGTTGCGGCCATCGCTATCTTTGAGAGTGTGGATTTATTCATGAGTTTGTTCCTTTCGGCTGATAAGCGGGTCATTGGGCCTGCGGCGAGCTCAAGGCCTGGTCGACGTTCGACGAGTCCGTAGTGAGCCCGTTCATCTGAGCGTCGACGGCGTTCAGGTCTTGATCGATGCCGGCGTTCGACGAATCGGTCGAGGCGCTCATCGAAGGCGCCGGTGCGGCGCTTCCGGAAGCCGTGCCGGTTCCCGGAGCGGGCGCCATGGGCGCGGCGGCTGATCCGGCATACCAGAGCCAGCCCACGATCGCGATGATGGCGACGATGATGATCGTCAGCCATGCTTTTGCTGTAGTGGTCATGATGTTGGAATAGCTGCTATTCCTGGATATTACTATGATAAAAGGCTGTTCCGGCTTCCCTAGCGGGCTCGGCCGGCTAGGACAGTATACCGCGCCACGAGGCTCCGTGGTGCGCCTGCTCTCCGCCTCTGTGATAGAATGCCGCCATGATCACATATTTCCAAGCCATCGCGCTCGGCGCCCTCCAAGGCGTCACGGAGCTCTTCCCTATATCCAGCCTCGGCCATAGCGTGCTCCTGCCGCCGCTTCTGGGGTGGCGCATCGATCAGGGGGCGGATTATTTCCTCGTATTCCTGGTGGCCACCCATATCGCCACGTCCCTCGTCCTGCTCGCCTTCTATTGGAGAGAGTGGGCCTCGATCGTGAAGGGCATATTCCGCTCGCTGGCGCGGAGGTACATCGACCCGGCAGACACGCATGCCAAGCTCGGCTGGCTGATCGTAGTCGCCACCGTCCCCGCCGGGGCGCTCGGCATCCTCTTCGAGAAGAGCTTCCAATCGCTCTTCGCGTCTCCCCGATATGTCGCCGTCTTCCTCTTGCTGAACGGCCTGGTGCTGTTCGGCGCCGAAGCCGCCCGCAAGCGCCGCGCTCTGCAGACGGATGCGCCGAGCCGCGCGGCCGCCGATGACGCCGCCATCGCCCGCCTCACCTGGAGCCAGGCGGTCAAAGTCGGCTTCGCCCAGTCGATGGCTCTGCTCCCCGGGTTCTCGAGGACAGGAACGACCATGATGGGCGGCTTGCTCACCGGCCTCGACCATGCTGACGCGGCCCGATTCGCCTTCCTGCTGGCGACGCCCGTCATATTCGCGGCAGGCGTCCTGAAGCTGCCCGAGCTGCTCGTGCCCGGCCAGCATTATCCGATCGGCCCTATCGCCGCCGGAGCGGCCGCAGCCGCGATCGGCGCCTATGCGTCAGTGCGATTCCTGGTGAGGTATTTCAGGGCCCGCACTCTCGTCCCGTTCGCTGTCTATTGCGTGATCGTCGGAGCGCTGTCGTCGCTCGCCTTCTTCGGGCGCTGACCTCCCGATCTGAACCAGGCGTATGCGAGGACGCCGAGGCCGGCGATGAGGGCGGCGGCGCCGTGCTTGAGATGGACATGGCTCGACCCGCTCTCGAAGCCGGGCATGAATGAAGGGAGCGACCCTGCAGGGGTGACCCAATAATAGATCGCCAGAATGACGAAGATGACGCCGACGACGGCGACGATGACGGCGCTCGCGCGGGAGCTGTGTGTTTGTGTATTCATATGGGTGACATTATAAGCGACGGGAAGCTCGCTGGCTAGCCGCCGGGGCCTTCACGCCATATCGGTGAAGAGGTAGGCTTTTCGGGCCGTCTTGATAAGCTGGGCCGGCTGGTCGATGGGAGCGACCGCTTCCCTGCTGGTCAGCCGCGCGACCGCCGCCCGCTTGCCTTCGCCGAAGACGAAGGCGTATGCCGCGTCTATCTTCGGGAAGAAGGAGGGCGCGATGGTGACGCGCGTGTACGCGCCGGCGTCGTAGCCGGCGACGATGCCGCGCTCGCTCGCGGCCGGCGAATGCGGGAGGATCCCCGCGATGTGCCCGTCCGCTCCTATCCCGAAGAGGGCCACGACGCTGCCTTTGGCTGCGCGGACGCCCCGGCATTCCGCATCCAGCGTCTCCGCATATGCTGCCACGGTCTCCGAGAGGCTCTTCCCGGAGAGGACAGGCAGCCGTCGGACGCCTTCGAAGCCGAAGCCGGCGTCGGCGAGCTGCTTCCAGTTGGAGTCAGGGTGGCCGACCGGGCCATAGCGCTCGTCGGTCAAGCCGACGGCCAAGCGGCCGAGCGCTTCCGGCGGCGCGGCCCTCCTGACGGCGTCGAGAGCCTCGGCCGCCGCCTTGATATTCGATCCCCCGCAGACCAGCCAAAGGACAGGACGGCCGCCCGACAGCCGAGCCGCCAAGTCGCTTGCGAGGCGCCGGGCGCCTTCAGCTGGTCCGTTCGTGCGTATGGTCTCCATATCGGCATCAATCCCTCTTCGGGTGGACCGCATGGCCGCCGAAGTGCTTGCGCAGCAAGGCGACGATGCGGTTGGAATATTTGCCGGCGTTCTTCGGGTCTTTCGATTCGGCGCGCACTTTCACCGAATCCTCGATGACCCTCACGTCGACGCCGAGCTCCTTGCCGGCCTCTACGGTCCACGACCCTTCCCCGGTGGCGTCGATGACGGCGGAAGCGCCTTCGACGTCCTCGGAATCGAAGATGTCCTTGCAGAGGTCGATGAGCCAGCTCCGGATGACCGAGCCTTTCTGGTATATGCGCGTGACGGCGGAAAGGTCGAGGCCGAACGGCGACGCTCTCAAGACGGCATAGCCTTCGCCGATCGCCTCCATCATCCCGTATTCGATGCCGTTGTGGACCATCTTGGTGAAATGTCCCGCTCCGGCCGGCCCGACGAGCCCATAGTTGTCGCCCGACGACAGGGCTCTCATGAACGGCTCGACGTCCGGCCATGCTTCGCGCGGCCCGCCGGCCATCAGGGCGAAGCCTTCGCGCTCTCCCCAGACACCGCCCGACGTGCCGCAGTCGAAGAACCGCACGCCGCGCTCCGCGAGCGCCGCGGCGCGGCGCATGGAATCCTTATAGAACGAATTGCCGCCGTCGATGACGATGTCGCCGGGGCGCAGGAACGAGCCGATATGGGAGCTCCCGGATATGAAATCGTCGACGACGCCTTGCGGCAGCATGACCCAGAAGACCCGCGGGGCCGCAGAGGCCTCCGCGGCGGCGCTGACTGCCTGGACCGCTGCGGCAAGGTCGGCATGCGCCGAAAGCCCGGCCGCCGCCGCTTCCTCGACAGGGCCCGGCGACCGGTTCCAGGCCACGACCGGGAACCCGCTTGCATGGAGCCTGCGCGCGATCTGTCCGCCCATCTTCCCGAGGCCGAACACGCCGATCGGCGGCTTCTTGGAAGCTTTTTTCGACGCGCTCGCGGCGCGAGAAGAGGGCCGTCTCATATGCGGTATGGTAGCACTAGGCGGCCCGCATGCCCAGCTTGCCATAGCGGACGCTCCTCACTGCCCCGCTCGCCAGCCACGCGCCCGAAAGGAGGGCAAGGACCACGCCGGCTTGCACGGCGAGCTTGGTATGCGTGAACGCGCCCCATATATAGGGCTCATACTGGGATACGCTCGGAAGGTGCGACATGTTGCTGATGACGGCGGGCACCGACGAGTCGACGGCGATGACGGCGCACGACGCGACGAGGACGCCGGCCCTCACGAACGGGGACTTGAAAGCCTGCCGGACGACATATATCGTCCTGACCCGGCGCATGACGAGCGGCGCCAAAGCTCCGGCCGCATGCGGCTCGGCGTCATTCATTGAAAAGCGATGTTCATTCATGTGTTTTTGCGATGGGGACGAGCAGAGGCGATCGGGAGCCGATGCCTTCGGGCGCCAGGCCGAGCTCCATGCGCGACGCCATGGCCCGCAGCCGCTTCTTGGCGCGATAGATGCGCGTCCTGATGACCCCGTGCGACACTCCTTCCCGGCGCGCGACCTCCTTCTCCGACAGGCCTTCCAGGAAGTGGAGGGACACCGCCCGCCGCATGATCTCGGGCAGGCGCGACAGCATGCTCATCAGGTATTCGGCCGACAGGCGGCTTTCCGCCCGTTCGAGCTCCTCGCGATCGGGGATCACGTCGGCGAGCTCCCCGTCGCCGTCGAGCGAGACCGACAGCTCGGCGCGCTGCGCTTTGCGATAGGCGGTGCGGCACTGGTTGATGAGGATGGCATACGCCCATGAAGCGAACGAGGCTCCTTCTTTCGCGCGGAAGCGCTTGGCCGCCGAATAGATGCGGACGAACGTCTCCTGCACGGCATCGCGGGCGTCTTCCTCGTCGCCGAGGAAAGCGGCCGCTTTGCGCATGAAGGGCACCTGGTATCTCTCCACCAGCTGTGCGAACAGGGCGGGCCGCTCCAAAGATGCTTTCAGGATATCGCTATCCGTCAGCTTCTCCGGAGCGGCCTGTCCGTTGATGTCGATGGCGTGATGTGTGCGCATGTTATTGATAACTCGACCTACGATGTATATAACCCTGCCGGTGCAGAGAATGTCACCGGGATAAGGGCGCGAGCCCTGCGCGCCGCGCATCAGAAGGGGTTGTCGCCCTGTATGAGCTGCGGCTTCGACGATGTGCTCGGCAGCGGCGGCGGGACGGCCTGGGTCGGAGCCGGCGAAGGGGCTGCGGGCAGCGGGCTCGGGCTTGACGACGCTACGGGCGAGGGCGATGAGGATGCTTGAGCGATCTGGCTTTGAAGGTCGGCGACGGTCTGTTGGAGGCTCGTCACGACCGCTTGCTGGCTGGCGATGTCGGAAGCGGTCACCGTCCCCCCTGTCGCGGCGGATGAGGGCGCAGGAGACGGCGACGAAGCGCTTTGTGCCGGCGCCGGGCCTGTGCCCGTCGTTGCCGTGGCCGGCGCCGATGCGGCTGATGCCCCTAAGGCGCCGGCTTGGCCGGCGATGGAAGCGGCGTGGCTCTGGTAGGAGGAGATCTCCGACGACGAGAGGCCGGAATCGGGCGTGAGCGCGGCGGCAGCCGAAACGAACGCGACGGCATCGGCGCCCAATGCGCGGCGAAGAGATGCGATCTCTGCCGGAGGAGCCAAGGGGTCGCCAAGCGCCGCCGCGAGAGCGGCTTCATCGCTCTCTGCCTTCCCTGCCAGCGCGTCGAGCTGGGCGGCCGTCGCCGACGGGTCGGGCAGCGAGAGCGCGGGGACAGGGAGCTGATCCTGCGCCGCATATGCCACCTGCATCGCCTGGAGCTTGGCCGTTTCCGCCGCGAGGTCGGCCTTGGCGGCGGCGAGCGAAGCCTGCATCCGATCGGCCGACGCTCGATCCTTCTGGAGGCTCTGCTGGACGGACGATATGAGCTGATCGGCGCTGCGGCCTGAATCGAGCGAACTGCGCACATACCCCGCGGCCTGTATCAGCCCGAAGGCGATGAGAGCCAGAACGGCGGCGACGAGCGCATCCTTCGCGATAGCGAACATGCGCTGATTATACCAGAATAGCCGCGGCCGGGCCCGTTTCAGTATTTCCTCACCACCCCTTTGACCACCGCCGCTATCGTCATCCCGTTCTCCGGGTATATCGGGCGATATTTGCGGTTCGCGGGCTCGAGCCATGCGCGGCCCCCTTTCGTCCGGAGATATTTCATCGTCCAGCCTCCGTCCACTTCGGCGATGACGATATCGCCGTCGCGCGCCTCTTTTCCCTTCTCGGCCAAGACCAGATCCCCTTCCCGTATGCCCGCCTCGATCATAGAGTCGCCTTTCACTTCAAGGAGATAGGTGCGGTCGGAGCCCTCCATCAGGTATTCGTCGATGCTCATGGTGTCGAGCGCCTGCTCTTCCGCAATCGTCGGGAATCCCGCTTCCACCACGCCGAGCAGTGGAACTTCTCCGGCGAGCGCGTTCGGGATGAGGCGGCCGCGAGAATCCTTGCCGAGCACGCCTTCTTCGATGAGCCTGCCGACGAGCTTGAAGACCGCGTTCTTTGACTTGAAGCCGAGCATGCTCATGATCTCCGAATAGCTCGGCATCCTGCGGGTGCGCCGATAGAAAGCGATGATCTTGTCTTTGTAGCCGTCCGCCATGCTAGTGGGAGAATGACGACATGAACGGGAAGGCTCCTCCCAGCCATCCGGCCCGGCGGGGCGCCAGGCGCTTGAGCTGGCGGGTCAGGAAGAGATGCCTCCTGGCTTCTTGCCGGTATGGCATCCCTCGAATGATCCGGAGGTCTATCTCCTGGTTCAGGCGGGCGATCTCGCTCTTGATGGCTCGTATTGTTTGGTGTCTGCTCATAGGCATAGTATAGGTGAACGATAGTTCACTAGCAAGGGCCGCCTGTGGATAACTCATTCCTGCGGGGTATAATGGCCTCACATGCCCTCCATCGACCCTTCTGCACGAAAGCGCTTGACCGACCTATCGGTCAAAGTGCTCGTCGACAACCGCCGCTCGAAAGACGGCTTCCAGTACACGGTGCCTTCCCCGTCCTCATATCCCTATCAATGGCTGTGGGACTCCTGCTTCCATGCGATCGTCCTGTCGCATGTCAGCCTCGAAGACGCCAAGAAGGAGCTCCTCTCGCTGGTGTCCAAGCAGTTCGAGAACGGGATGATCCCCCACATGATCTATTGGGAGCGCAAAGAGGTCATCAATTTCAAATGGGGCAAAGAGCATACCAGCTCCATCACCCAGCCTCCCATGCTGGCGCTCGCCGCGTGGGAGATATACGTGAAAGACAAGGATGCCGGGTTCCTCAAGGCGCTGTATCCTCACCTCTATCATTTCTATAACTATATCCTCACCGAGCGCGATCCGCGGCGGCATCATGTGGCGAGCATCATCAATCCTGACGAGTCGGGAGAGGACAATTCTCCGCGCTTCGACGTGCCGCTCGGCCTGCCCACCGTCCAGACGCTCAAAGAGAGCCTGGAAAGCCGCCTCGAGCTCGTCGAGAAGCTCAAGACGTGCGATTTCGACGCCCCGTTCTGTATGAAGCACTTCTTCTGGGCCAAAGACGTGCCTTTCAACGCCATCCTGGCCGAGAACCTCTCCGTCCTTTCCAAGATCGCCGATGTCTTAGGCTTCAAAGAGGATTCCCTCCGCTATGCCGAAGAAGGCCTTCTCGTCTCCCGCGCCATGCGCGAGCTCATGATGGAGGACGGCCTCTTCTGGCCGACGTATGGCGAAGATTACGTCAAGACGAAGGTCAAGACCTGGGCCCTCTTCGCGCCGCTCTTCGCCGGCATACCGACCGCGGAGGAGGCGCGGGCTCTCGTCAGCGGCTACCTCGAGAGCCCGGCCGAATTCAAAGCAGCCTATCCCGTCCCTTCCGTCTCGAGGAGCGACCCGGCCTACGACCCGAAGGGCTTCTGGCGCGGGTCGGTCTGGATGGCGGTGAACTGGTTTGTCCGAAGGGGCCTGAAGAGATACAATATGGACGATCATGGGGACCGCATCCTTCAGAGCTCTGTCGAGCTTCTCGAGAGATCGGGCTTCAGGGAGTATTTCCACCCCGACACCGGCGAAGGCATGGGAGCGGAGAGCTTCACCTGGGGCGCGCTCGTCGTGGATATGATGAACGACGGCCCTTCCGCATGAGCCTCATCGATCCTTCCGCCACATACACCCACTTATGGACCAAGCGCGCATGAAAGCAATACTCGACCGCCTTCCCGAGCAGCTCGCCTATCGGGCGGAGGTCGCGAATAAGGGCGCTTTGCCCGAAGCCCGCTCCATCGTGGTCGGCGGCATGGGGGGCTCTCACCTTTCGGCTTCGCTCATCAAGGACATCGAGCGCATGCCCGGCATGGCCATCCGTTCCGACTACGGCCTTCCGGAGCTCGCTCCGGAGGCGGCAAAGGACGCGCTGTACATCGCCGTCTCTCATTCCGGCAACACCGAAGAGACGCTCGATTTCGCGGACCAGGCCCTGAAGAGGAGGCTGCCGCTCGCCGTGGTCTCGACCGGCGGGGCCCTTCTGCGCCTCGCCCGCGACCGCGGCCTTCCGCACGTGGCCATACCCCTCGATGACGCCATCCCTCCCCGGCTGGCGACGGGATATATGGCAACGGCTCTTTATGCGCTCATGGGCATGGAGAGCTCCCTCGCGCGGCTCGGCGCGATCGCCCGCTCTCTCGCAGAGGAGGGCGACGCCCTGGAAGCGGAAGCGGCGGCCCTCGTCGACGCCATTGGCGAAGCCGTGCCGCTTGTCTATTCGTCGGCATCCGATTATTCCCTGGCTTATTATCTCAAGATCGCCATGAACGAGACGGCGAAGCGCCCGGCGTTCTGCGGCGCTTTTCCCGAGATGGATCATAACGAGCTGGCCGGCTTCACTCTGGACGGGTCGAGCGCGCCGTATTGCATGGTGACCATCCGCGACCCCGAAGACCATCCCCGGATATCGCGCAGGATGGACCTGACCGAATCCATCGTGGCCGGCAAAGGAGCGCGCACGGCTCGGATAGCTCTGTCGGGAGCCGATCGGCCCGAGCGCTTCTGGCGCGCGGTCATGGTGATCGCCCGGGCGAGCTTCGGGTCCGCGCAGCGGAGGGGCGTCGACCCCGTGGAGACCGCGCTCATCGAGAGCTTCAAGAAAAGCCTCTCATGATCGGCCTTTTCGACATCGGCGGCACGCATACGAGGACGGCGGTGTCGGCCGACGGGTCCTCGCTGGGGCCGTCCCGGAGATTCGAGACGCCTGCGTCCATGGACGGCGCCATAGCCGCCGTGAAGGAGGCGCTGGAGGCCCAAGCGGCCGAGGCAGGCGGAAGCATGCCGTTCGCCGCGGTATCGGGCTGCATGCCCGGCGTGATCCAAGACGGGATCGTGATCCACTCGCCGCATCTTTCCGGCTGGGACGGCGGGGCGTTCGGGAGCTCTCTGGCGGCGGCTTTCCCCGGCGCCCGCATCGCGGTCGCCAATGACGCCGACGCGGCATGCCTCGGCGAAGCCGTCTATGGCGCGGGCCAAGGGGCTCGGACGGTCGCCTATATGACCGTGAGCACAGGGGTCGGAGGCGGACGGACCGTCGGCGGCGCCATCGATCGCGGACGATACGGCCTCGAGCCCGGCCACCAGATCATCGATGCCGCGACGGGCGCGACGCTCGAAAGCCTCGTCTCGGGAGCGGCCATCATCCGGCGGCATGGCAAGCGCCTGTCCGAGCTCGGGCCGGAAGCCATCGCCCGAGCCGGAGAGGCTCTCGCGGCCGGCGTCCACAATTCCATCGTCCACTGGTCGCCGGACGTCTTCGTCCTCGGCGGGTCCATCGTCCTTGAAGTGGATGGCCTGTTCGGATCCGTATGCGCGGCTCTGGAGAGGCTCCCCTCGCCCTATCCGAAGCTCCCCGACATCAAAAAAGCCGCTCTCGGCGACGGCAGCGGCCTCTATGGGGCGCTGAAGCTCGCGTCAGCGCTCGTCCAGTAGGCTCGATTTGTAGCGCTCCGGGTGATGCGGCTCGAGCATGAAGCACGGCATGCCGGCTTTTTTCATCTCGGGCACCAAGGCCTGCTGGTCATATCCGAGGAATACCGCGTCAGGCTTGATCCGCCCGAAGATCGCCCAGCTGCCCTGCTCGGCGTCGCCTTCGACGACTTCGAGCGCCGGGTCGAAAGCGGCGATGTCGGAGCGGCGCTGCGCAGCCGGCCTCAGCGGCGGCCTTCCCTTCAAGGCGGCTACCGCCTGGTCGGGCGCGACGACCACGACGAGGCGGTCGCATCTCTCGCGGGCCTGCCGCAGCAGGTCTTTGTGGCCCTCATGCAGCCCGTCGAACGTCCCGAAGACCATCCCCGTCATTGGTATTGGATGAAGCTCGGGCGCGGCCGGAGCGCCAGGACCTCTTGCGGCGTCATCATCCTGCCGCCTGCCCTGACATCGTTCTTGTAGAAGAGCTTGATGCCGGTGAACTGGACGGGTTCCGCCTTCACGACCTGGTCATAGACCTTTATCTTCTGCGCCGGGGTGCCGTAGCCGTCCATGTCCATGACGATCTCCACTTCGGGAAGCGGGGCGATCGACCGGTATCCGGTGACCATGTCTTCGGTGAAGCGGTGGACGACGAGCACTTTCGGCGGGAGGGAGTATTCTTTGACGACCTGGGCGAGATACTGGGCCGCATAGTCGATGTCGGCCGCGTCGAATGTGCCGATCACCCGTCCGGGCACCCCGCCGCCCTTCATGGAGAACTCCGGGTCGATGGCGAGCTCGACGTTCGGCAGCTTGAGATACGGCTCGAGAAGGGGTATCTCGTCTTGAAGGGTGCTTCTCCCTACTTGGACGTCCAAGATGACGAGCCCGTTCACTCGGTCGGCCAAAGTTATGGCCTTTTCCACTTCGCTCGCCGGCATGCGGGCGCGGTATTTCCCGTCGGCGCCCGGATATCCTTGGGCGGTCACGGCTATGTAATCGATGGCAGGGACGGCCCTCACGCTCGGGTCGGCCGCTTGCCAGGAAGCGACCTCCTGCATGAGCCTGGTCAGCATCTCTTCCGGCGGATATTGGCCGAGCACTCCCATGCTGGCGGACAGGAAGTTGCCATAATACGCGACGATGCGGTCGAACGGCAGGACGGCGCCGGCTTCGGGATAGGGCGCGGGTGCAGGCCACGGGCCCGGCAAGGCCGGGGAGGACGTCGCTGTCGAAGAAGCCGCTGTCGAAGAGGCCGCAGAAGAGACGAGGGCCGAGGAAGACGCTTCCGGCGACGAGGAGGCGGCCACCGGCCCGAATGCCAGCTCGCGCATCAGCGAATCATACAAAGCGCGATCCAGCTGGGGCGCGGGCGGCGTCGTGGAGGCCAGGGCATCTGGCGACCCTGCCGGCCCGTAGTCGATCTGCGATCGGAACAGCCCCGTCTGGAGGACGAGCGTCGTCACGGCAGCCAGCGCGGCGCACGCCAAAAAACCCGTGACGACGGGGTGGGGCTTGGGGCGGCTTTTTTTTCGTTTCGCGGCGATGCCCCAGTATATCATGGAGCGTTCCTGCGGAGCCTCGGGGATAACGCCCGCTTATTCGACGAAGGTCAGAGCGATGCCCGGCTTGCCCGCTCTTCCGGTGCGGCCGATGCGGTGGACATAGTCCTCGTACGTGGCCGGGATGTCGAAGTTGATCACATGCGAGACCCCGGCGATGTCGAGGCCGCGGGCGGCGACGTCGGTGGCCACCAGGACGTTCACATGGTCCTGCTTGAAGAGCGAGAGGGCTTTCTGGCGGCTGGACTGCGTCTTATTGCCGTGGATGGACTCGGCCTTGAAGCCGAAGCCGCAGAGGCTCTTGGCCAGGCGCTCTACGCCGTGCTTGGTCCGGCCGAAGACGAGGACCTTGTCGAAGCCGGGCTTCGAGAGGACGTTGCGCAGAAGGGCGAGCTTGTCGCTGCCCCGGGGCACGCGGATGACGTCCTGGTCGATATGCTCGCTCGTCTGCCGGGCGGCGATGCGGATGCGCACCGGGTCGCGGAGGAAATCCTTGATCAGGCGCTCCACTTCGGGCGACAAGGTCGCCGAGAAGAAGAGGGTGTGGCGCGGCGTGGGCATGCCGGCCATGATAGCGCGCATGTCGGCGATGAATCCCATGTCGAGCATGCGGTCGGCCTCGTCGAGGACGATGGTGCGATAGTCGTTGAGCTTGACCGCTTTGCGCTGGATGAGGTCTTTGACGCGGCCCGGCGTGCCGATGACGAACTGGTTGCGGTGCCGGAGAGCGGCGATCTGCGCGCCGATGCTCGTCCCGCCGACGCAGCATACCGAGAAGATGCGCATGCCTTTGGTGAATTCGGCCAGCTCGCGCTGGATCTGCTGGGCGAGCTCGCGCGTCGGGACCAAGATGAGGATCTGGGCAGTCTGGTCGCGGCGGACCTTGTCGATCAGCGGTATGAGGAACGCGGCCGTCTTGCCGGTGCCGGTCTGGGCGATGCCGACGACGTCGAGCCCTTTGAGGACTTCGGGGATGGCCTTGTCCTGGATGGGCGTCGGCGTGCGGTATCCTTTGGTCCGGACGGCGAGCTTCAATCCGTCGTCGAGAGCGAAATCGTCGAAAGCATGGGCGGGCCTATACGGCGCGGCTTCGGCGGGCGCTACGGCCTTATTCACGAAACGGGAAGGGTCGATGCGCATGCCCGAAGGACGGCCGCGCGAAGCGCCCGGACGAGGCCCGAAATGGCGCCTTCCCTGATTCCCGAACCGGCCAAAAGCCGGCTTCCCGTGAGGGTTGCCGTGGCTCGAACGCGGTCGATGGTGATTCGGATTCATTCGTTATCCGCATAAGCTCAGGCCTTGTCCGATACGACTAAGCGCGAAGGAGGATGCAGGTAAGACCACTATAAACGATAACGACGAACTTGTCAATTCTTTTGGTGCCGTGACGGGCTTTATCGCCTCTTGATGAAGCCGACGGCCCACCCGATGAGGGCGAACAGGCCTATGACCGCCAGCGCGCCTGTGATCGCCGCGAGGATCGTCTCATCCCACCCATAGGGCGCGCCGTAGCCGTTTCCCCAGCCGCTCATCATGCCGTATCCGTTCGCGTGCTCGCCTCCCATCATAGGCCCAAAGCCCGTCGAGCCGGCGAAGGCCGACGCGGATCCGCATCCCGAGAAGCGCTCGCCCATGGCGACATGCATGCTGTCGTCATATGCCTGGCCATAGCGGCTGACGATATAGCTGTCCATGGCGTCGTGGCCCGATCCCATCATAAGGGTCATGGAATATTCTCCGAGCGACTGATAATCGGCCTGCGTCAGGGTCGGACAGCCGATCGTCCCGGCGCGGAGCTTCTGGGCGAGGGCCTGGCCCGCGGCTTCGGCCGCATCCATGGTCGTCGAGCCCGCGGCAGCGGGAGTGGACGACCCGTAGTAGCTATACATCATGCCGGGACCATAGCCGTTATAATAGCCGCCCATCATTTGAGCATCTGCGGGCCGTGCCCCCAAAGCTCCTGCGACGGCGATGAACGAAGCGAACAGGGCGAGCATTGCGATCTTTTTCATATGCATGTGCGTATCGATTACGGACCAATGATAATGCGCCTTCGACGGGCGCTGCGGTCATCGTTGAGCCAGCTTGTAGACCTTCAATATCTCTTCGGTGGCCTGCTTTTCGCGGCCATGCTTGATATCGTGGGCTACGTGCGTCTCCAGATGGTTCCGGAGGATGAGGCTGCCGACGCCCGACAAAGCTTCGCGCGCGGCCTCGATCTGCGCGATGATGTCGACGCAGTACACCTCCCGTCCGACCATGTCCTGGACGCCTTTGATCTGGCCGGCGATGATGGACAGCCTCCGCGCGGCGCTCTTCTTGATGTCTGCTTTCATGGCGCTAGTATACCCCCAGGGGGTATTACAGGTCAATTGCTGAACAGCTTCCGCAGCTCAGCCTCTTTCTCCGGAGAGAGCCTTGCCTCAAGCAGCTTGGGGATCACTTCTTTCTCGGAAAATCGCCCGTCCATCGCCAAACCCAGAAATTCGTCGAATGTCACCGGCTTCAGCGTTATCTTCTCCCCACCATCCAGATCGAGGCCCCCCGCTTTCTTCAGGCCTTTGGCGATGAAGGTATAGACGACCCAGTCGATCTTGCTCGTCGGGTGCTGGACGTCCCAAAGCATGAATTCATCGGCCTCATACCCGCTTTCTTCTCGCAGCTCGCGGCGGGCGGCATCCAGGATATCCTCGCCTTCGTCCACTCTGCCGCCGGTAGCACCGATGAAAGGATCTTTTCCAGGCTGTTCCTGTTCAGTCAAGAGCACTCGGCCATCTGGCAACACCGGAAACACCACGACCGTGTCCGGTCGTTTCAGCTTCTCGAATGTGGCGATCGTGCCATCGAACATTTTCTGCTCCCACTGATAGACGTCAAAGATGACTCCCTTGAAGACCCGCTTGGCGTTCCCGGGGATCGGCTGTTTCGATGGCGGCCGGGGGATGTTCATCGCGGCGCCGCCCATTCGGCATAATGACCCTCTCTTATGAGAAAGAGGCAGGCTGCAGGTTTGGATATGTTCCTCATATTTTTTCATAGACGCTCCTTTTCAGGTAGCACGCCACCCCCATGGCGCTCGCGTCGAAATGGGGCTGGGGAAGCGCTCGCGGGTCGGCCCATATCCAGCCCTCGCATTTCTCCGGCTCCATGATCCTCGCTTCGCCGGAATAGTTCCTGACGAGCAGGATCACGCTGACATAATGCTTCCCTTCCTCTTTGTACGTCTCCAGATTATTAGTCACGGCGATGACTTTCGGGTCGGATATGTCGATACCCGTCTCCTCCTTCATCTCTCTGACGGCACCCTGCTCGAACGTCTCTCCCATCTCGAGATGGCCGCCCGGTATGGAATATTTCCGGGCATGACTGCCCTTCCGTTTTCCGACGAGGATCTTCCCTTCGTCATTGACGACGATGATCCCTAAGCCCACACGAGGATGTCCTTGTTCGTTCATATCAGGCGAATAGGCTGGCCGCGAAGGCGATGGCCAGTATCGTCACCAGGTTCGAAGCGCTGTCGGAGAAGAATCTCTTCCAGGCCAAGCCGCGATCGCAGCTGCTCCAAAGCATCCCGGTCCCGATCGCCGGCACCGTGAAGCACAGCCAGCTGAAGACGGCGAAGCCGACGGCCATGAAGAGCGGCAAGCCGTTATGCAGGCTCTCCAGGACGACGAATACGACCCAGAACGATGTGAGGAACGAGAGGCCCAGCTGGGCAGCGTACATCTTCGGCATCACGGCTTTTCCCGCCTCCATCTTCTGCTTGCGCTCCTCCTCGGTAAGCTTGTCCATGCCGAGGGAGCGCATGTGTATCTTCCCCATGGGGGTCTTGTCCGAATACCACAAAGTGCCGATGACCGCATATATGACGGCGCCGGCGATGGCTAAAATGATTATAGTGATCATATCGAGCTATTTGTTAGCGGTTAAAGGCACGCCTCGATCGGTCATAATTGTAGCATTCTGATCATAAAAAACCTTCCATCCTATCCATCATCCTGTATGAAAGCAAGACATTCCCCGATTTGAATTCGTGCACATCGAGAAGCTCCAGATCCGGCTTCTTCTCCAGATCCGCGAACAACGTCTTTCCCTTGCCCAAGATCACGGGATTGACGACGAATCGATATTCGTCTATCAGGCCGAGCTCAGTGAGGGCCGAGACGATCATGCCGCTGCCAAAGATCGCTATATCTTTGCCCGGCGCCTCCTTCAGCTTCCGTATCTCCTCCGCCCTGATCTCCGAAAGCGCTCTCGAATTATTCCACGCCAGCATATCGGCGTTTTTCGAGAAGACGATCTTCGACAAGCTGTTCATCTTATCGGCGATGACGGGATCGTCTTTTGACCCTTCCGGCGTCGGCCAGTAGCCGGCCATGAGGTCGTATGTGACCCGGCCGAAGATGAGCGTATCGATGCCATCGAGGAATTCAGCCGACTGCTCGTTGAATTCGGCGTCGACATGATGCCAATCGATCTCGCCGTTCAGGCCGGCGAAGAATCCGTCCACAGTGATCATCTCCCGTACGATTATTTTTCTCATGCCACTATAGTATCAGATGTACGGGCTGGCCACACGCCTGATGACGGTATATTCATACAAAATAATCTGCGGCTTCGGCTACGGCTTTCAGAGATCTCTCTATGCCGGACTTCTTATTCTCTTTAATACAGTACCTTGAGGGCAATTCAGTCAAATTGACTAAGTAAATAGATAATCGTATAGTCATTCTGAAGACACAAAAGAACGAAAAAGAAAGGACTGCGGTATGAACGTTGAAATAAGCCAGGTGATATTGATTGCATGCGGGATCGGACTTGTGGCCATATGTATCATCCTCTTCATAAACGAGCTACGGTGTCGTCGTAAGGAAAAGGAGCTGTTTGACCAATCTCATGAAGCTACTGACGAAGCGGCACGCATCACAGTTTGCACGACTACAAATGTATCGAGCCCGCACGGTCTCAAGGTCGTCGCCAGTGCCGGACCGCCCAAAGATCCCCTTCCTGAATCTCATGACCAGATTAGGGTTATTGAAAGATCGGAAAAGCAACGAAAGTATAAGTGCAGCCACAGCGGACCAAAGACGTTCAAGCTGGATGTTTATGGTAGCCGCACTAAACCATTCGAGCAAAAAGACGAGTGCTCCGATTGCGTCCTGGCCAGATATCGGAAACATGTGATCAGATGCGCATTGTGCGGTTTGGACATCGTTCCAGGCGACGGCGTAGCATTATATTCACCCGGACCAGAGACACATCCGGAATATGCCACCAAGATTGGTGATTCTGTGATCGGATGCTTGCGCTGGGATTGCTGCCCATCAGGCGGCTTCTTTGCCGGCAATTGGTCTGAGGAGGGATTCAAACCGCGATTCGGTGGAGAAGTCACTGCGGCCGAATCATTGATGTTTCCGACCGCAAAAACCTGATCGCAGCATCAGACTAGTAACTCAAGCGACTTGTAGAAACACCGGTCGCTTTTTTATTTATAACCGTTCCGGTCAGGGTGCATGCGTTGGCTGGCCGTGTGGGACGAAGTTGGAATCTATTTAGACAAGCAATCTCTTGAATTCACTCTCACTTAAATCCAAAAGTTTTGAATCTCTAGCAATGGGCAAATCTGTCATTTCGCTACCCATCCACACAAAAGGCCGAAACTTTTTTGCGTCCTCTTCCGAATCAAACTCAATTTCTGCGCGGACGAGACCTTTAAACTTACCCTGATAAATCTGTATTGAAATCTTAGGATTTTCAGAAAGATCGTACCTGTCACGAATCAGGACTTCTGTCGCATCCCTCTTTAGCAAATTAAATTCTTCAGCTGAGATCTCCTTTTTATCTCTCGTACGCTCTAAGTTCGATATTTCGTGCTTCTTTTCGTAAACATATTTTTCATTTATCTTCGATACCCTCTCCTCGACACCATTTTCTCGTTTTAAAAAGTACCGTTCATAATGAAGAGGTTGGATATTAGAAATATCCGGCATCTCCTTTACAAAGAACTTTCTTTCGATTTCATTTTTCATTTCTGTATTCTATATCATACCAAACTACGTGCTGGCCGTGTGGGACGCTGTGGGAACCTTTTTTGCCGTGAGTGGCTAAGTTTAGGAAAATGCTAGACTAACTTTCGAATAAGTGCCTGTAGAATCTGAACATGGATGTGAACTGCTCATCTAGACAGATAATTACCTACATTGTACCATAATTTCCATGATTACCGTGCCTATTTGGGTATCCGTAGTTATTATAATATGTATATCACTTCAAGCAGAAAGGGGCATTTTTGACTTAATTTCTTTTAATCGCCTTTTCGGACAGCTAAGAAAACGATCTATTGTATCTACAAATTTTCCGCGACAAACAATCTATATTTTGATTCCAGTGCTACGAGAGCAAGATATCATCGAGGAAGCAGTCATCAGATTCTGCAAGTTAGCGCACGACAAACTTACATTCAAGATTGTTCTCATAACGACTGAGAAAGAGACGGTCGAGGCCGGTGGCCAAAGGAAAACAACTGAGGAATATGTTGCCGACTCTATTGCATCTGGAAAACTAACTGATTTCAAGGATAGGATCTTGATCATCAGAGACCCAAATACGCACGGAAACATGGCAACCCAATTGAATTACGCAATTCGAAAACTTTCCGATACAGCTCCTATGAATTCGTTCTACCTCGTGTACAACGCCGACTCTATTATCACAAGAAGCACACTTGAAAAACTTGCCGAGCTTTTGAGTCGTCACGAGGGAATGGAATTTGCATTTCAACAACCATGTGCATTCGTTAAAGACATGGGTCCTGATTCGAACAAATTCACAAATGCCATGTCACTTTATCAAAGCTGGTATTGTCTTGGGCATGAATCCAGGCTGATTAGAAATTACGACGCCCGATCAGAACGATGGTGGCGAAAACGAAATGGTAAATTAGGCGTCGTGGTCGGGCATGGATCAGGTATGACAATCGGGATCAATCGAAACAATGGCGGTTATCCGAGCGACTTGCTCACCGAAGATCTGACATTTGGATTTATCTTGTCAACGAAGAATGTGCCCATATTGTCATTGCCAGCTCTTGAGATTGCCGATGTCCCTTCACGTTTCTCTGTGTTTATCAAACAAAAAAGCGTCTGGTTCTGGAACTTTCTCGGATATGGTAGCTGCTATAGGAAAATGTCCGAACGCGGATTCTCAAAACCGAAAATTATTAGCTTGCTCATTCAGGGAATCGGAGCCGGAGCGTATTGGGCACTCGACACATTCTTCGTACTGATTCCTCTTATACTTAGTCTATATCTTTCATCCTACATAGGTATTTGTATAGCTGTTTTGAGCTTCCTCACCTTCTACACATTGCCCCAATATATTCTCTTCAAACGATTACCAGGCGCACTGGAACATCAGGGATTCACAGAGCATGCAAAAAATATACGGAAGTTGTCATTCCTGACTATATTCCCCACAATTTCTATCATAAGTCTAACAAACTCAGTTGGGCCGTGGATCGCCACCGTTAAAGGAATAAAATACTTATTTACTGGGAAACTGCCGATAAAATACAAAACTGGAGATTAAACTTTTTCTGCAATTCCCATTTCTCCAACAACTCTGGGATTCTTCCACTTGGATTTGTCAGAGATTACTTCCTCGAAAACGCGTTTTGGACCGTCTACGTGGACGGCGCCGACATCGTGAAAAACAATATACCCACCTGATGGTATTAGTGGAGACCAAAGATCGAAATCGTTCTTAACCGAATCGTACTCGTGATTTCCATCGATAAATAGCAAATCGATTTTGCTGCCGCTGAATTTTGATCTGGCTATTCGGCTTTCAAAAGGCAAAATCATTATGTAATCACTCAGACTATATTGATTCATCGTTCTCTCAAAATTTACCTGCAAAGAAACATCCATTTTCTTCATCTCTGCTTTGTACGTGTCGACAGAAGCCGCATCCCCGTCACCGTTGAACGGATCGACGCAATACAAAGTACCTTTTCTGTCTTTGATCGCAGACGCTAAAACGTAAGACGATTTCCCTTTCCACGACCCTATCTCACATACTATAGGTCCATCGGATCTCATACCGCTGCAGAGATCATATAATTCCACAGCCTCTTCCAAAAGTATCCATCCCTCAATCTCCCCGATATGAGGAATGTGATCAAGAATTTTCCTCTTGTCATCGCTTAAGTGCTTAAGTTGATATTCAATTGTCGGGTATTGAGACATAATATTGTTTTAGACAACTTATCATTTATATCGCATATTTTCAATTTATAGCCTATACTGCTTTTCATGAAATCGACACGAAACAATACACCGAATATCCTTCTGGTAGAAGGGTTATGGGGTGCCGGCAAATCCACCCTTATATCGAAAATAAGAGAAAAATATCCGGTTCTTTTTGTTCCGGAACCGAATTATCAAGTTTCTGGAATCAAAACCAGTATAACCGAATGGTATAAGAAACAACATGAAACGAGATTAAAAACCGCCCTTGAGTATGCTAGTCATGGTGAACATGTGGTTATGGAAAGATCGATTCTATCAAATGCCGCATTCCATTATGCCAAACATGCGAAAATGCCAGACTGGTTCGATTCCTCGAAGTTTTCGCTATTCTCTGTAGCTAACCTGCGTATATTTTTTCTCTATACAGACAAACAGACTTTCATGCATAACGCAAAATACATAAAGGATCCGAGTGTACGCAACGCGATAAAAAATAACAAATTATTTTACAAAAACTATGTAAATTTTTTTAGACATATCGGCTTCGATGTTCAATTCGTAAATAGTACGAATCAGTTAGCATCACCAACTGTCAACAAGCATCTGCATAAGATATTCGGAAAAAAGGTGAAGAGCGACTTTAAGGAAGTTACTCACCCCTGCTCGAGCGCAGTAGTCACATATGGGGACAAATTATTGATATTGTATTCAAAAAAGCACAAACAGTATACTCTTCCCCAAGGTCATATAAAACCGGGTGAAAGTGCAAAGAAAACTATATACAGAGAAATCACCGAAGAAACCGGCTATACGGATATGAAGGTGCTTCGTCGTATTCGATCGTATAGTTTTAGATTTTTGAACGACAATTCCGTGATCAAAAAAGATATCGATTGCTTTTTTGTCACATTAAAAAATCTCAATCGTGTTCATAAGCGTTTAGAGAAACACGAATCTTACAAGAATTTTATCGTGCATCAAGACAAGGGGCTAAGGATGCTAAACTGGCCTGAGGATAGAGAGAACGTGACACGTGCATATGAATTTATTTCAACAAAAAAGCCCGCCTCCTGAGAAGCGGGCATGAATTCGAAAGTATCCTAACAGAGATGCAACCACCATTCGGTAAGAATGTCCCCTGATAAAATCCCCTCTTTGTCGAGAAACGTCACAACCGCATTGACCAACTCGTCGCTGGTGGCAATTGTGTCTTCTGGCCGTCTCGCCTCAATGAACCTGTGTGATATCTCCAGTAACGTTTTACCGCCATTGGATTCATCAACTTCGCTGACAAGCCACTTCTTGTAAGGATACGGCTTACCCTGAGACAAGAGTTTCAGTTCGGCGGCCAATTTGACTATGTTCGCCTTCAGAATGCTGCAAGCCAAATCGTCGCCGTGGTGAACCGTTTGACGCAAGTTGTGCCGATCAGACCGGAACTCCACATACTTACGCTCGATGATGCCTCTTAGGCTCCGCTTAAACAAGTCAGAGTATTCGCCGACGATCGAGCTGAAGGCGCCGTTCGGATCGCGAACGATTACTGACCTGCCGAATATCCATAGCGCAATCGGTAAACGTCGCCCAAAATCTCTCTTGAGCCACGCATAACTCTTGAAACGTGTGAACACCGGAGGCACAGACTTCTGATCGTTCAGAACGAAACATTCACCATGCCGCTTCGAAAACTCCCTTTCGAACAGGATATCGGGCAAAAGTACCATAAGATCGTAAACAATCTCATGGTCGAGTTCGACTGTCACAATCGATGACTGTTCGGCATACCTGCCGACCAATGGATCAGTGAGGAGTTTCCTTTGACAATAACTATCCAACCATTGATTGATTGGCATCGCCCCCTCCTTTCTCCCCAATCAGTTTTTGATACAACCTACGCAATCCCTCCTTGTTACCTGGATACTTGAGGTAGGTGTCGATCGCTTCATCCTTTGTAGCCCAACGATATTCGGTATGTTCCGACGAGAGTTTGACTCCCTGATCTGGAACAACCTGAACTCCGAATATGCGCTCGAACTGATCTATACCGTTATCCGTGAACTCGTAGGAGTATTCGGTATCAATCAACCGGACTGTTTCGGTTATTCCAAGTTCCTCGCGAACTTCCCGTAGAGCAGCCGCTTCGAAAGCTTCACCTTCCTCGACGTTGCCCGTAACTGGTTGCCAAAAGCCTCCGCGCTCCGGCGTACGCTTCAGCATGAGGAACAACAGCACACCGGACGGAAGCGTCCTAAATACGATGGCCTCAACTTGATTTCTTGTTCTTTGTTTCATTTTCTTACTTTGCTCCTTATCAACTCGAATTGTCTGCACGATTCCTTTTGCGAGACCGGGCTGTGAAATAGGTTCTTCAGCGGCCCGTTGCTGTACTTTGTTCGCATGGACATCTTGAGTTCCATCGTCTTTGCAACCGCTCCGTCTCCGGATACGATCCACACCGGCAATGGAGTAGTACAGATGTAGGCATTGATTTCTTCCGGGTGGTCGAGTTTTTCCCACTCGTAGAATTCCAACACCAATCGCGTATCAAACATGATTGTACCGTATTTTGCGACTCGAAGCCCTTTCCCTTCCAACCCGGAAAGGATCTCGGCTTCAAGTCCACGTTCCGTCGCATCGGGCTTTATGAGCACCAACGCAAAGTCTTGCGTAAACATTTTGGACTCCTTTCCTTATTTGGGTTTCAAACAGCAAATATCTTGCCGTCTACATCGAGTATTGTCTAAAACCATAATATTGTCAAATACGATATCGTATGGCGATATTATGACATGGAGCTCCCCCCACCATCTTGATAGTGGAATCAATCGTAACCTCATGCCAGAACCGCCTAGAAGCCCTCAAGACAAAAGAAGCACGCCTACTCGATACATTTCTCGATGGACAGATCTCAAAGGAAATCTATGACGCTAAAGCCCTCGAAATACGCAACGAAAAAATCTGTGCCGAGAAACAGATGAGTGAAGCCAAAACCAAAAATGACATTTTAACTTTGGAACCGACCAGAGAGGCATTTCTGCAAGGCAGTAGAGCCATGAAAAATTTTGTGGACGGAAACGACGACACGAAGCGTACAATTGCTTCAAATATACTTTGGAACCTTTCCATGAAAGACGGAAATATCGCTCAAGTGAGCTACAGAAGTCCGTATGACATCATGGCAAAAGCACCCAAAACTGGTGAAATTTCTACTTTGCTGCCGGACTTGGATTCGAACCAAGATACTCGCCTCCAAAGGGCGATGTCCTACCGTTAGACGATCCGGCAATCGTTCTTGCAAGACCATACTACCGCAGTTCGGGCCTTTATTGAAGGCAGCCGCGAGGCTTGCGCCCGGAACCT
>JAGWLA010000009.1 GCA_028865095.1 Patescibacteria group bacterium
TTCTATCCGCTGGTGGTCAAGAAGATCGTCGGCATATCGCCGATCGTGGTCATCCTGGCTTTGGTCATCGGCGCCCAGCTGGCCGGCATCCTCGGCGCCCTCATCGCCGTGCCCCTTTCCGCGGTGCTCATGGAATATCTCCACGACATCGAGAAATACAAGAAAGCCGAGATCGCCGAGCGCGCCATGACGGCGGAGAAGCATCAGCAGGGGGAGTAGGCCTGCCCGGCTGTCGACGATTGCCGAAGGGCTGTTTTCCAGCTACACTGCCTTACACAACATGCCTGAAAGCCAGAAAAGGTTCTATATAACGACCACGCTGCCGTATGTGAATGCCGAGCCGCACGTCGGTTTCGCTGCCGAGATCATCCGGGCCGACATCATCGCCCGGTGGAGGCGGCTGAACGGCGATCAAGTCTTCTTCAATACTGGCACTGACGAGCACGGCGCGAAGATACATCAGAAGGCGCGCTCGATGAGCCTCGAGCCGCAGGCTTATGTCGACGGGATATATGGAAAATTCGTCGACCTTCTGGCGGCGGTCGGCGCCCCGCTCGATATGGCTGATGAGGGCTTCAAGAGGAATTTCATCCGTACGACCGACCCGCATCATGTCATGGCCGCCCAGGAATTCTGGAAAACGGTCGACAAGAACGGCTATATATACAAAAAAGACTATTCCATAAAATACTGCATCGGGTGCGAGCTCGAGAAGACCGAATCGGAGCTCGTGAATGGCCGTTGCCCGCTCCATCCTTTGCAGGAGCTGGAGATCATCCACGAGGAGAACTATTTCTTCAGATTCAGCTCTTTCAAAGAGAAGCTTCTCGCCCTGTATGCGGCCGCCCCGGGATTCGTGGTGCCGAACGCCCGTTTCAACGAGATCAAGGCTTTTATCGAGCGCGGCCCCGAAGATTTCAGCATATCGAGGCTCGCATCGAAGATGCCGTGGGGCATACCGGTGCCGAACGACCCGGAACAGGTCATGTATGTCTGGTTCGATGCGCTTGTCGATTACATATCAGCCATAGGATGGCCGGACCGACTCGATGGCTTTCAGGCATGGTGGGTAGAGACGGGCGGGGTAGTCCAATACTGCGGAAAGGATAATCTCCGCCAGCAGGCGGCCATGTGGCAGGCGATGCTCATGGCTGCCGGCCTGCCGCCGTCGAAGGCCATCGTAGTCGACGGATTCATCACCGGCGACGGCGGGGTCAAGATGTCGAAATCGCTCGGCAATACCATCGACCCTTTCGACATCGTCAAGACGTACGGGACCGATGCGCTCCGCTATTACGCCGCTCGCGAGCTGTCGCCGTTCGAGGATAGCCCGTTCACCGTCGAGCGCTTCAAGGAAGCGTACAACGCCAGCCTCGCCAACGGCATCGGCAACCTCACGAGCCGCATCCTCAAGCTGACGAGCACCTACGGCATATCGTCGGCTCTGCGAGACAAGGAGAGCATATATTCCGACGAGACGGCCAGGGCATATGCGGAGAGCATGGCTGCGTATGATATCCGCTCGGCCTGCGAGCACGTCTGGGCGCGCATATCGGCCATGGACGGCGAGATCCAGGCCGCCCAGCCCTTCAAGCTCCTCAAGTCGGAGGCCGCTTCCGACATCGAGAGAGGAAAAGCAGTCCTCGCCAAGCTGTATGCCGAGCTGTGGGTGGTCGCCGTCCTTCTCGAGCCGATCATGCCCCATACCGCCGAAGCCATACAAAGCCTGGTCAAGAGCAACTCCATGCCCGAGGCCCCTCTTTTCATGCGGATTTGAGCCTTGTTTTAGCGAAATTTGAGGCCTTCTTGAGCGTTCCTTGAGAGGGCCGATGGTACAGTAGCCGAGCCTCGCCGCCGATGCTCTTGCGCATGCGTCCGAGCCGTGGTAGTCTCGACCCATATTAACAAGTAATAGCAGTAAGTCCCGGCCTGGCCCGCCATCGCATATAGAGGGTCCGGCAGGGTCTCGCCGATCCATTTCGGCGGGCCACTGACTGCACACATATGGATAAGACAGATCGAGAAGACCGCATAGAAGTCTATGAGATAGGCTATCTCATAGCCGGAGTGCCCGAGGAGCGCGTGTCCGCCGAGGCCGATGCCTTGAAGGGCGTCGCGACCTCCGAGGGAGCCGTCATCATCGCCGAGGAAGCTCCTCGTCGCGAGCGCCTGGCGTACACCATACGCAAGAAGGCGTTCTCCGGAGCATACGACAAGCATGACTTCGCCTATTTCGGGTGGGTCAAGCTCGAGGCCGCCTCGGACAAGATCGAAGGGATAAAGAAGCGCGTCGAGGCCCTGCCGTCGGTCTTGCGCATGCTCCTCATATCCACCGTCCGCGAGAACACGTATCTCGGCAAGCGCGCTCCCGCCGCTCCCGGCGGAGCCGTTCCGGCACGAAGCGCCTCTCCGGAAGGCGATAAGGCGAAAGAGGGCGGGGAAGCTCCGGCCAAGCCGGCTGCCCCCGCTTCCGTGGAGGACATGGACAAGAGTATCGACGAAATGGTCAAAGAGGTATAATACTAGCACTACCACATGTATCTCAATAAAGCGTTCATCATAGGCAATCTGACCCGCGACCCCGAGCTCAAGGCGCTCCCTTCGGGCACCAAGGTCGCGAGCTTCGGCATGGCCACTAACCGCGTCTACAAGGACAAGGACGGCAACCGCCAGGAGGCGGCCGAGTTCCACAATATCGTCACTTTCGGCAGGCAGGCGGAGCTCTGCGCCCAGTATCTCAAGAAGGGGTCGCAAGCGTACGTCGAGGGCCGTCTCCAGACCCGCTCATGGGAGCAGGAGGGCCAGAAGAAGTATCGCACCGAGATCGTGGCCGACACCGTCCAGTTCGGCTCGCGCGGCGGCGCTTCGCCGGCCCCGTCAGGGAAGCCCGGCGCCAAGAGCGACGCCCCGTCCAAGGACGAGCCCGCGGCGTCCGGCGAGCCCATCCAGTACCCCCAGGAAGAGATAAATCCCGACGACATACCGTTTTAAAAAAAGCACGCAGAAAGAAGTAAGGAGAAAATAAAAACATGAAGAAACAATGCTATTTCAGCCAGCATAACATCAAGCACATCGACTACAAGGATACCGAGATCCTGCGCCGCTTCATCAACCCGCACGGCCGCCTCATCAGCCGCAGGCGCTCGGGCATATCCGCCAAATATCAGAGAGAGCTCGCCACGGCAGTGAAGAGGGCGCGGTTCATGGGCCTTCTCCCGTACGTAGCCAAGTAATCGATCACCGCCATGCCCACTAAGAAGAACAAGAACGCGGCTGTCCATGAAGAGGCCGCGGCCATAGCTCCTGCGACAGAAGCGGAATCGGCCCCCAAGAGGCGGTCCGTAGAAGACGTGAAGACCGCTCTCGACGCCATCAGGGTCAAGTTCGGCGAAGAGGCCATCATGAAGCTGGGCGACAAGCCCAAAGTCAACGTCGGCGCCATACCGACGGGATCGATCGGCCTCGACGCCGCTCTCGGCATCGGAGGGCTGCCCCGCGGCCGCATCGTGGAGATCTTCGGGCCCGAATCGTCCGGAAAGACCACGCTCGCCCTCCACGTGGTGGCTGAAGCCCAGAAGAAGGGCGGCATCTGCGCGTATATCGACGCCGAGCACGCCATGGACCCCGATTACGCCAAGCGCCTGGGAGTCGCGATAGACGACCTGCTCATCTCCCAGCCCGATACCGGCGAGCAGGCCCTTGAGATCGTCGAGAGCCTCATCCGCACGGGCAATATGGACGTGGTCGTCATCGACTCGGTGGCTGCATTGACGCCCCGGGCAGAGATCGAAGGCGACATGGGCGCCCAGCACATGGGCATCCAGGCCCGCCTCATGTCCCAGGCCCTCCGCAAGCTCACCGCCATCGTGGCCAAGTCCAAGACCGTGGTCATATTCATCAACCAGATCCGCATGCAGATCGGCGTCATGTTCGGCAATCCGGAGACGACCCCGGGCGGCAAAGCCCTGAAGTTCTACGCGTCGGTCCGCCTCGACATCCGCCGCATCGCCCAGATAAAGAAGGGCGAAGAGATCATGGGCGGCCGTGTCCGCGTCAAAGTGGTCAAGAACAAGGTGGCCGCTCCGTTCCGCCAGACCGAATTCGACCTCATGTACAACGAAGGCATCAGCCAGGAAGGGGAGATCATCGCCCTCGGCGAGAAATACGGCCTGCTCGACCATTCCGGCACGTCATACAAATACAACGGCGAATCCATCGGCCGCGGCTACGACGCCACCCGCCAATTCCTGAAAGAGAACAAGCCCATCCGTTCAGAGCTCCTGAAGCAGATCCGCGCCAAGCTGGACGAGCAATAGGATACCGTGTAGACTGCCTCTACTATCATCATCACGAACGCCCAATCCCATGTCCCTCCTCGAATATAACGAAGTGACCGAGAAGAAGTTCATCGTCATGGATGGAACGCCGTACGAAGTGCTCTCGTCGCACGTCTTCCGCAAGCAGCAGCGCAAGCCCGTCAACGCCACCAAGCTCAAGAATCTCATGACCGGCAAGGTCACCGAATACTCGTTCCACCAGTCGGAGAAGGTCGAAGAGGCCGAGATCGACGAGCGCGAGGTCAGATACCTCTACAACAACAAAGGGGAATGGTGGTTCTGCGAGGCTGCCGACCCTTCGAAGCGCTTCAAGGTGACCGAAGAGCAGGTCGGCCCCCAAGGCAAGTTCCTCAAGCCGAACACCGTGGTCGGGCAGTTCCTGTTCGACGAGCAGCCCATGGGATTCCGCTTGCCCATCACCGTCGACTTGAAGGTGACCGAAGCCCCTCCGTCCATCAAGGGCGACACCGCCACCGGCGGCCAGAAGGTCGTCACCCTCGAGACCGGGGCGACCATCAGCGCGCCGCTCTTCGTGAACGAAGGCGACGTCATCCGCATCAACACCGAGACGGGAGAATACCGCGAGCGCGCGGGAAAATAGCCCGCTTCAGCGGGCCGGAGAGGACGACGAGAATGGCTGCGGAAGGGCAGCCGTTCCGTATACCTCGATGGTCTTGCTGACGGACCTGCCGAACTGGTCGGTCGCCGACAAAGAGATGAAATCCGCTCCGGGGAAGACGACGATGGTCTGCCGGAAGCCGCCGCTCTGGTCGATCGATATGGGAGACCCGTTCAGCGATATCGAGCTCACCCGCTGGGCCCTGCCGATCACTTCGACGGTGGTCGAGGGCGCCGTCGCTCCGTCGACGGGCTGGAGCACGTCGATCTCGGGCCCCTGCAGATATGCGACGGACCGCCAGATGGCGTAGCCGACCACCACGGCTGCAGCGGCGGCGAATATGCCCCACCGCAGGGCTCGCTGGAACCGGGATCGGGTGATGGTCATAGGGGAGGAAAGGCGGCGGTCACTCCGCGGCGGAAGCGGGAGCCTCGGCGCTTTCCTGCTGCTCTATCCCGGTGCCGACGCCGATGACCTCGCGGGGCTTCGAGCCGTTAGCGGGGCCTATGACGCCGTGCTCTTCCAGCATGTCCATGAGCTTGGCCGCGCGCGAATAGCCGATGCCGAGCTTGCGCTGTATGTATGAGGTGGAGGCTTTGCCCGCCGCGACGACCGCTTCGCGCGCCGGCTCGTACATCTCGTCGTCATCGTCGAGAGAGTCGGAATCCATCATGGAATCGAACGCGGCCGACGATCCCGCTTCGGGGACGCCCAGGCTGATCTCGCCCATGATCTCGTCCTTGTAGCGGTCGGCCAGGAAAGAGACCACTTTCTTGACCTCAGATTCGGTGATGAAGGCCGATTGGAGGCGGACGGGCTTGGACATCTCGCCGCCGAGATAGAGCATGTCGCCGGCGCCCAGGAGCTTCTCGGCGCCCGACTGGTCGAGGATGGTCCGGGAATCGATCTGCGAGGCCACTTGGAGGGCTACGCGGGTCGGTATGTTGGCCTTGATGAGGCCGGTGATGACGTTGACGCTCGGCCGCTGGGTGGATATGACAAGGTGGATGCCCACGGCGCGGCTCATCTGGGCCAGCCTGACGATGGCGGACTCGAGCTCGCGCGGGTAGGTCTGCATGATGTCGGCCAGCTCGTCGATGATGACCACGATGTAGGGCATGGTCTCGAGCGGGGCTGCGGCGTCGCCGGCGCCTTTGGACCGCTTCTCGAGCTCCGGCGCCAGGACGTTCTTGTGATAGGACTCGATGTCGCGGGCGGCGTTCTGCTCGAGGATGTCATAGCGCCTGCTCATCTCCTTGGCCGCCCATTTGAGGGCCAGTATGGCTTTCTTGGGGTCGGTGATGACGGGCGTCAGGAGATGGGGGATCTTGTTGTAGAGGGTGAGCTCGACGCGCTTGGGGTCGATCATGATGAATTTCAGGCTCTCGGGCGAGTTGCGGTAGAGCAGGGAGGTGATGAGGGCGTGGATGGTCACGGATTTGCCGCTGCCGGTGGCGCCGGCAATGAGCATGTGCGGGGCTTTGGCGAGGTTGCTGAAGTGGCCCTTGCCGGTGATGTCCTTGCCGAGCGACATGAGGAGAGGCTTCGTCGATTCCTGGAATTCGGCGCCCGCGAGCAGGGTAGCCAGGCCGACGGTGGTCTTGGCGGTGTTCGGCACTTCGATGCCGACCAGGGACTTGCCGGGGATCGGAGCTTCGATGCGGATGGGGTGGGCGGCGAGGGCGAGGGCCAAGTCGTTGTTGAGCCCGACGATGCGGGAGAGCTTGACGCCCTCGGCCGGCTTCAGGGCATAGCGGGTGACGGACGGCCCGATCGATATCTCGTCCATCTCCACGGTGATGCCGAAGTTCTGGAGCGTGCGCTTGATGATATTGGCGTTAGCTTTGATGTCGCCGGTCTCCGCCCGCCCGCGGTCCTTCTCGAGGAGCGACAGGGGAGGGGGCACGAAAGGCGTCATGGCCGGGACGGCGGCAGAGACGGCCGCGAAGTCGCTCTCCTCTTTCTCTGTGAAGTCGAGGATGCCGCGCTTCTTGGGCTTCTTGCTCTCGGCCAGCCGGGCCGCGACGGCCGCGGCTTCCGCTTCGCGGGCGCCGGCCGCTTTCTCGCCGACGGCCTCGTCCTCCACGGCGGCCAAAGCCTCGGCTACCGCGGCTTGCTCCTTGTCGTCCATCTCCGCCGTCTTGCCTTTGACGGCGGCTTCCTTCCTCTCTCGCCATCCGTTCAAGCTTGCCCAAGTGATATGCCACTCGAAGACGACGATGAGCGATATGACGAACAGGGCGCCCAGGGAGAGCCCGGTCGCCCATACGTCGACGATCCTGATCAGCGGGCCGGCCACCCATGCGCCGGCTACGCCGCCGATCCTATCGCCCGGGACCAAGTCGAGGAGGCCGAGGCCCGACAAGAAGAAGAGGACGGCTCCTGCCGCTTTGACCTTGTTGAAGCGCCTCTCGACCCCCTGCAAGAAAGCGATGCCGAGCATCGAAAAGACGACCGGTATGAGGAAATAGCCTATCCCGAATATGCGCATCAGCCATTCATAGCCGTAATCCCCGACAGGGCCCGCTTTCCCGAAGGCGGCAAGCAGCGATACCAGGGCGATGACGAACGAAAGTATCGCCATGATCGCATTGGCCGTCTCCTCTTTCAGGCTCTTCCACACGCCGCCGTCTCGGTCGGCCTTTTTCTTCTTTGCCATATACGGAAATGATATCACATATGCGCTACGTCTCGAAATTCCAGCCTTGCTTTATGGTGCCTGACTTATATATAATCAACATTGTCCGATATAGAAATGCGTCCTTTTATAAAGGACATTGCATACGTATAAAGGACACAAAACATGGACAAAAAGGACATACAGGGGCAGCCTCAATTCAATGACCCGATCAACTGGAAATCGCTCGGTTTCTTCTCTGCAGAAGACTATCTGCTTTACATATTCAAAAAGACAGAGAAGATA
Organism: Patescibacteria group bacterium; assembly: GCA_028865095.1. Lineage (GTDB taxonomy): Bacteria > Patescibacteriota > Minisyncoccia > Phycocordibacterales > PALSA-1337 > C7867-002. The sequence goes on from JAGWLA010000009.1 coordinate 7,880, forward strand.
ACCGCCGCCCTCTATCTGGTTTCCGGACTTCTAAAGGACGAAGAGCCGTTGAAATGGGAATTGAGGGACCGTGGCATGGATCTCATCTCTTCGTCCTTTACCGCATCCAGTTCCATACCTGGGGATAAGAATGCGGTCATCCAATCCCTCTTCACCGCATCGCTCGAGACGATATCCCTTCTCAATGTAGCCAAGATATCCAACCTCATCTCCGACATGAACCACGCCCTTTTAGTGAGGGAAATAGACAATATCTTGGCTTTGCTCCGTGATCGGCTCGCCCAGAGCGCCGAAAATGCCGGATATATCCTTTCCGAATCGTTCTTTAGGACGCCAAGCCTCTTCAATTCAGGCCTTGAGCCGGCGAAAGGGGAGGGGTCAAAAGGACATGCTCCTTCCTCTGCCAAAGGAGCCATGAATGAAGGCCTGGTAAGGGGACATGTGGATTCCAAGGAAGCTAAGAATAAAAGACAGGAAAGCATCGTCGATGTCCTGAAGCATCACTCCAATCTGACCATCAAAGACTTCACCAAAGTGATCAAAGACGTCAGCGAGAAGACTATCCAGCGGGAATTGTTGGAATTAGTGAGCAAAGGCGTCATAAAAAAGGAGGGGGAGAGGCGCTGGAGCCGCTATTCGCTCAACGGATAGGCTGTATGGCCGCCGTCTTGACTTTAGGCCATAAATCGCCTAAAGTTATCCACATTGAGGCGTTTTGCGCCTCTATATCCTATCGGGATATAATGCTCTGTAACGAGCGCCCAACGTCGTATCCAAGTCTTGGGCGTTCGTGCCAAAGCATAGGGTCATTCCTTAGGTTTTGGGAAACGGACTTTGACAACTGAATAACGATTGTCACAAGTTCGTCTTGTTCGCCACGAAACCCTTTGGCTGGCTGTCGATAGTACGGACAGAGGGAAGTGGAAATGCATTATTAGTCTTACTAGGCAGTGGATCTCCGAAATATTAAAAGTAAGACCGGGGACCATTGTTAATTACAAAAACACATAGCTATGAAAAAGTTTCTTATCGCGTCCGGCGTCGCGGCTATCGCCATGACCGCCGTCGCGTTCGCTCAGAGCTATCAGTTCAACACCAATCTCACGATTGGCTCGACTGGTGCTGATGTCTCGGCTCTCCAGACGGCTGTTATGGCCGCCGGCTACGACATTCCGTCCATTAGCTCCGGCGCTGCTGCCAAGGGTTACTTCGGTTCCCAGACCCAGGCCGCCGTCAAGCTCTACCAGGCTGCCCATGGCATCCCGAACACCGGCTTCGTCGGTCCTCTCACTCGCGCCGCCCTCAACAGCGGTTCGACGATGACCTCCACGACCGGTGGCACGACCACTGCGGTCAACTGCCCGGCTGGTTACACCTGCACGGCTGCTGCCGCTCCGGTCGTCACCTGCCCGGCTGGTTACACCTGCACGGCTACCACCGGCACCGGTACCGTCACTGGTACTGGCTCCGCTGGTATCACCACTCCGGGTGTCGCTGGCACGCTTGATATCGCGAACGGTTCTATCGTTGGAAACGGTACATCCGTTAACGATGGTCAGGAGGTTGACCTCGGTTCAATCTCGCTACAGTCGGGTGCCTCTGACATGGCCGTCACCTCAGTCTCGATTGACTTCAACGTCCGTCCGTGGCTGTACATGAGCGCCTTGTCGTTCCGCGACCAGAGCGGAAACACCCTTGCCACTGTCAATAACCTTAGCGCCAGCAATTTCTCGGAAATCACGGTTGGGAGCGATTATCGCATCACCATCCCTGTGAGCGAGATTATCCCGAAGGCGACCAAGGTGTATGCGGTTATGCACGGCGTGTTCGCATCTAGCAACCGTTCCCCTCAGAGCATCGCTATCACGAGGGTTCAGGTTCGCGCGACCGATGGTACTGGCGTGACCCTCACCTCTGATACAGGTGTCCTGGCCTCCACGGTCATGTATGTGGCCTACAACGGACAGCAGGGTTCCAGCCTCATCGTCACTACGGATACTTCTGCTCCTAAGACGGGCAATATCATCCAGACGAACACCGGCAACACCCAGACCAAGGATGTTCTCCTCGGCGTTTGGGACCTCAAGTCGCAGAATATCAATTCTACGCTGCAGGGCCTGACTGTTAATCTGAGCATGAATGGCATCGGTTCCGTCGGTTCAACGTTCGCCTACTTGACTTTGAAGTCGGGTAGCACATCCTTGAATACCGGTACTCCTGCTACGGCTTCCGCGAGCACGTCTGATGTTACTTTCAGTAACTTTAACCTCGCGCTCCCTGCCAACCAGTATGTCCCGGTCTCTGTCTACGGCACCGTTAATGGCAACGTGAATGGAATCACTGCCTCTACGAGCCTCGTAGCTACGGCCGCGAATATCACCGGTATTGATTCCAGCTCGAACAACCTCACGGTCTCTAGCTCGGGCACCATTCCGGGTAGCGGAAACCAGACCTTCAGCTTGTCTGGGAACTCGCTCACTGGCTTGACATGGAATCTCCAGTCCACGGCTCCTGGCGGCAACTACAACCGCTATCCGAGCCAGACGTTGTTCACCGGTAGCTTCACTGTTACGGCGGGCAACAATCCGATCTATGTCAGCACCACTGGTAGCACTGCTCTGACCTTGGCCACCACGTCTTCGGTGACAAGCAGCATGACCGATGGCATCTCCGCTTTCTCGCCGGCTGACGGTACTGAGAGCTGGGATTCCTCGGGTTCCTACTACCAGGTCCTTGCTGGTACTTCGAGAACGTTCAACTTCACCGGCAGCCTCGCTCTCTCTGCCGCCTCTACCACCCAGGTATTGGCGAGCGTTGGGGTGACGTCGGTTAACTTGAGCAGCACGGCGGCTGGAGTTTCGTCTTCACCGACGAACCTTGCCGTTACGACCCAGCTTCAGGGCTTGAACAGCGACTTTGCAAAGGGTTCTGTTTACCTGAACGGATCGAACTAAGCTAGAGTAGCGTTCTTTAGCAGCAAAAAACCGCCACTAGGCGGTTTTTTGTTTGGACGACTCGTCATAAATCTAGGTACAATACGTCTTTTTTCGATTTCGTTATATAATGCAGGGGTACATTTATGGCGCGTTTCTTCTTTATCGGAAATAAGATCTCCCCAGGCTACATATTTGCACTGTTGATATGTAGCGTCTTCCTGATGGACTCTCTGAGAGTAAAATTTGTCTCGGCTCAGACAACCTGCCTGGATATATCTGACAATCTTTGGTACGGCAAATCTGATCAAGGGGTAGATAATTCGATCATTAATCTGCAGACATATCTGAAATCGCTGGGTTACATGAATGCCACTCCTAACGGCTATTTTGGCCCAGCTACATTCGCAGCTGTGAAGCTTTATCAAGTTGCCGATGATATTCCGAGTACGGGGTATGTAGGCCCAATGACCCGCGCTTCACTGAAAAATAGAAGTTGTGGAATGGTAAGTGTTCCTATCATTTCATCTAGTAGCAATCCGATATCCGCTCAAAATACCAACACTGACCAGCCGGTATCAGTTTCTAGTTTTCCGGTCGTCGTAGGCATAACGTCTCCAACGACTGGACAGGCCCTATCGATTGGCAGCACCATTGCTATCAAGTGGGCCAATCAGCCGGCAGGAAATTTCGATATCAGTCTGGAACAACCTGGCGGTGCAGGGGCCGGGTTTGTGGTCTCTAACCTGTCGTCTATTGCGAGCGGGAATCAATATGTCTGGAAAGTCGGCACAGTCTTTTCATCTTCCGCGGACTCGAACATCACAGTACAACCGGGCACGTACCGACTGCGTTTGCAAAGCAGTGTCCACGGAGCCTCGGCAAACGATCAAGTCAGTGGATGGTTCACTATAACCGCCATGCAATTCAAAGTCTCTACGGTCATTCCTTCATCAGGGTACGCTGATAATGCGAGCTCGGTCGTCCTTTCAGGTACCGGATTTGCCTCTAATGCATCTGTATATTTCGATAGTGATTATTCGAACTTGCGTGCGAATAATCAGTACATTTCGCCTGATGGATCAGTCCTCGTGTTCACGGTCCCATCTTCAGTGTCGGCAGGGCTGCACACTTTGTATATAAACGATGGAAAAGGCTCAAGCCCGATCACCCTGCCATTAACCATTAACTCTCCCCAATGAATCTTTTATGTCCTTTAGGCTGAATCTATCAATCCTGATTTTTCTAGTGACCATGGCTTGCGGGGTGTTTTCAGCCGGGCGGGCATCAGGCGCTTCGATCCCCGTTCTAGTATTGACCAATGCCTCTTCGACGGTGGGAATTTCTGTGAGCGGAGCTGACCCTGATGCCACTGTCGATTTTTACTTTCCGACTGATACATCTACGACGAATAATGCCACGTACACCTATATAGATATAGGCCAAACGGATTCAACGGGTTCCTATAGCATCTCAGTCGCTCCGAACTCATATGGGTTAAGCGGCGGGAATCTCGTCTATGTGGCGATCGATGGCGCTCCATCACCAAAATCCCCTTGGCCAGCCTCTTCCGGGGCCACTAGCCAGACAGGAAGCCTTTCCTTGTCTCAGTCAAATGTGACTTTAACTAGCGGGCTTACAGCTGCTATCTTTACTCTCAATACATCAGATGCTCTAACCCTGCAAGGCAATTCAAATCCCTCAGTAGCTTCAGCATTCATACAGCAAAATAATAACTCCCTGAATATAATTGCTACTAATATCGGGTCGACGGTGATATCAGTTTGCGCCTCGTCATACGGTTGTGGCTCGGTCTCGGTCTCGGTTCTAGCTCCGACGCAGACTATAACGTTTAGCGTTCCTCAAGCCTATGTTGTTATGGGTCAGTCTCCTCAGAATATAAATATATATGGACCAGGTTCTTCCTATAGCATTTCAAATACAAATACCGATGCACTTTCGACTGTCTTGAATGGTAGCAGTCTATCTCTACAAGGAAATTCAATAGGACGGGCAACGATATCTATCTGTGCTCCGGGCTGGAACTGCGGCTCGTTGTCAGTGAGTATACTAGCTGCGGGTAGCATTGTTCCCTACCAAGTGAATATGCCTGCCCCAGCCTCCTCGGATCTAACCAAAGCCCCTCAACTGACCTCATTCTCAGTGAGCTCTAACAATGTCCTTAATAAATTCTTTTATCAGAATAGTATTATAGATGTGAGCTTTGGTATTAATCAGACGGTCCAAGATGTGGCAGTAAAAGTAGCGGGCGTGGACGTTTCTTCTAGTCAGGGCACAGACGGTAAGTATGATGCCCAATATCGTGCCACAGGTAACGAGGGTGCGTCTGTGCCGGTTGCTATTTCGTTTACAAATCTCGGGGGGATTGTGAATGAGTTCAGTTTCTCTATAGGGAATCCTTCCACCTCTCCGACTTCTAATCAGACGACGACTTCCATCGATTGCCCGGCCGGCTATACGTGCGCTGCGAATTCATCGTCATCAGGCTCGTCGATCGCGTCTAGCCCGGTCTCTTCCGGCTCATATTCCTTTGCCCGCTATCTCTATGTCGGCATGACGGCCCAGGGAGTCTCGGATCCGGATGTCGTCGCCCTTCAGAAGCGGCTCGCGGCGGACGGATATTTCAGCGGTCCGCAGACGGGCTACTTCGGCCCCCTGACCAAGGCGGCGGTCCAGGCGTTCCAGAGAGCGAACGGCCTCTCGCCGCTCGGTGTGGTCGGCCCGGGCACGCGGGCGCTCTTGAACGAGGGGAAGTGACATGTTATCCTTTTAGCACAGCGGCCCTTAAGGGCAACGGAGATCCCTCCCGATCGTCTTTGGCGGTCGGGAGGTTTCGGCGTATGCATATATATGACATATCGTGCCAGTGATCTTTTCCATCTCTTGTTCAGAAAGCCGGGCTATGAATCTGATGCAGCGCCTTTTGTCCAAGGCCTTGATCTGGGACAGGACAGCCATCCTGGCGTGTCCTAGGAGCCTGAACGGGACGCGATAACGGACGACCAACACGCTTTTTGCGTCGCGGCTTTGAATATCATGTGCCGCTTTGCACCAACCATTGAAATCTTTCCTATATGCCTTGTCCATGATCAGAACGATAACATTGCATCCTTAAAATCAAGCTCAAAAAACGCTCAAATCTCGATGAAGAAAAGAGCGGCGATTTCTGATATCATGGAGCCATGGTCAATCCGTTCGATCGGGATTTCTTCAAATTCTTGGCGGGGTTCGTGCTCCTGATCTGCTTGGGATTCGCGGCTCTCTATTTCGCGGGGAATTGGTTCATGGCGGGGCGCTGAAATGCCTTGCCGGCGTTGATGCTTTCTTGAGGGAGATTTGAGGGATATTTGAGCGTTCCTTGAGCGGGCCGAGCGTATGATGAGCGCGTTATCAGTAACGCGCTTTTTGCGCCATCGCCATGGATACACGAATCGTTCGGTCGCTCGTCGCCGCCTGCATAGCGGGCACGGCATTCTTATTCCCGCTCGGCGCCCCGGCCGCGCTCGCGGAGACGCATGTGGAGGGGGTCGTCCCGGGAGATGCTGTCTGGGGAACGGAAGGCAGCCCGTACATCGTCGATGCCGACGTCATCGTCCCTCAAGGAGGCGCGCTGACCATCGGCCCCGGCGTCACGGTGGAGGCGGACCCAGACGACCCGTCGGCGCCGCAGCCGGCCATCCGGGTCATGGGCGGGCGCTTGGATGTCGCAGGCTCCGCACGGAGCCGGACGGCGGTCGTCGGGGTCGCGGTGAATGTGTCGGGCGGGCCGGAGCATACGGGAAGCGCTTCGATCGCCGATGCGGATCTCTCCGGCGGGGCATCGCTCTTCTTCGATGGCGCGTCGGGGATAGTGGCGACGACGAGCGTGACGGGAGCGACCGTGGCCATCGGGATGAGGGACAGCGCGGTCTCGGTAGTGGGGAGCCGCATCGTCGGCAATCAGACCGGCTTCGCGGTCATGCCGCACCAGGTCTTCGTGGTCATGGCCGACGAAGGGAAGAGCCCATCTCCCTTCATGAAGGGGGCGATCGCGCAAGCCGCATATGCCGCTTCTTCGTCGCTGGCCATCAGAGGGTCGAGCATATACGGACAGAGCGGTCCGTCGGTTGATGACAGAGACGCTTTCACGGTCGATGCGGCGGGCGACTGGTGGGGGAGCCCGAGCGGGCCGGCCTTGTCGGGCGCGAATGCGGTAAGGGGAGCGGTGGCGTATGCGCCGTGGCTCGCGGCGGAGCCGCCGTTCGCCGTCGTGCCGGAGGACGATGCGCCGTGCTGCTCGAGCGTGCTCTTCATACCGGGCATCGAAGGCACCAGGCTCTATCGGGACGAGCGGAGCGCCACGAGGCGCTTCTTCGGGGCGGCGACGACGACCAACAGGCTTTGGGAGCCGAACAACAATGCCGACCTGGCCAAGCTCTTCCTCGGCCCCGGCGGGAAGACCGTCGACCCGACGATATATTCGGGAGGCCCGATCGATTCTGCGCTCGGCTTCCGGGATGTCTATGGCGGATTCATGCGTTTCCTCGACGGCTTGGTCGCCGACGGGACCATCGGCGCATGGAGGCCGTTCGGATATGACTGGCGCCGCCCGATCGCTGACGTCGTCGCGGGGCCCGAGAAGAAAGCGACGACCACCGAGTCGCTCGTCGACGTCGTCGCTTCCATGGCGTCGAGCTCGAAGACGGGGAAGGTGACCGTGGTCGCCCATTCCAACGGCGGCTTGGTCGCCACGCAGCTGGTCAAGACGCTGGCCGGCATGGGCAAAGCTTCGCTCGTCGACGCGGTGATATCCGTGGCGGTGCCGTTCCTTGGGACGCCCATGGCCATACCTGCTCTCCTTTACGGCGACGGCCAATCCATCGCCTGGGGCCTGATCGCCACGCAGGCCAATGCCCAGAAGCTGGCCGAGAGCATCCCGTCCTCGTACTCGCTCCTGCCGTCGGCGGCGTATTTCAGCGTCACGCCCGTCCCCACCATCGCGGGGCCGACGACGACCGCATATACCGCCGCCGTTCAGGATTCGTTCCTGTCGCCTTCAGTCGACCGCGTCCTTCTCGCCGCGGCGGAAGCGTTCCATGCGGCTCTCGACCCGTTCCTGTGGCCGGCGAGCATCGCCCGCTGGGCCATCGTCGGCTGGGGCGCTTCGACGGCCGACGGCGTGGCATATTCCGCGGACGGGTCGCATCGCATATCGTCAGGCACGTATGGCGACGGCACCGTGATCGCGCCGAGCGCCGCATACGGCGCCGACGGGGGAGAGATAGCGGCCGACCTCGCCGTTCTGTCGACCGGCGAAAAGAAAGCCATCGACCATTCCACGATCCTCGAAGCCTCGAGCACCCAGGCCGCCGTGCGGGATATCATCGGCACGCCTTCTTCCGGCGCGGGCCCTTCATGCTCCGGCAACCCGGCGCGCTGCGATGCCGGGCTCATCGAGAAGCTGGATGCCATACCCGGCTTGAGCGTCGGGGAGAAAGATTGGGCGTCCCTCATCCTCGCCGAGAAGGCGTCGCATAAGGAGCTCTATGTCCGAGTGCATTCGCCGGTGGCCTTGAGCGTGTACGACGGCAGCGGCCGCCATACCGGCGAGATCCCCGCTCCCGCCGTTACGGACGAGCCGATCGAGCCCGGCCTCTACAAGTTCTTCGAGGCGGATATACCCGGCAGCTCCTTCACGACCGATGAGGGCGACGACTACATCTCGCTGCCAGACGACGGACAGACATATACCGTCTCGGTCAGCGGCACAGGGTCGGGCACGTTCGGCTTGGAGATCGGGCGCATACGGGCGACCACGACCGTGGAGAAGGTCGAATGGGCCGGCGTTCCCGTCACCCCGCGTTCCTTGGCCACTACGACCGTGACGAGCGACCCCTCTTTTCAGGCGTCCGTCGGGAGCCTCGCTTCATCGACGTCGGCTTTGTTCCTCGACGAGAACGGGGACGGCACGGCCGACTCGGCGTCCGAGCCGGGGAAGTATCGCCCCGTCCGGCCCGACCGGGCGCGGGGCTGGGGGATCATGATGCGGTTGCTTCACAGGGCCGGCCATGCTATCCTCATGCCCGAGGCCAAAGACAGAAGGCGACCGTCCCTTCGCGGGGCGGAATAAGACCTTCCGAGGTATATCTCCTTTATTTGGCCTTATAAAGGTCGAATCGCGCATGCGCGAATACTAACAGAACGCATAGAACGAAAACATATGGCTCGCACAAAAGAGCAGAAGAAGAGCATCGTGGAGAAGCTCGGCACGATCGTCAAAGGATCGAAGTCTTTGGTGTTCGTCAACATCCACGGCTTGCAGGTGGCCGACGCTACTGCGATGCGGCGCGCGCTCAAAGCCGACGAGGTCGGATTGTTCGTCGCCAAGAAGACGCTGACCAGGCTCGCCCTCGAGGCGGAGAAGTACGCCGGCTCTCTCCCGGACATGCCGGGAGAGCTCGCCCTGGCATACGGAGCCGACCTCGTGGCTCCGGCCCGCGGCGTCTATGATTTCCAGAAGAAGCTGAAGGACAAAGTGTCCATCGTCGGAGGGGTGTTCGACGGCTCGTATATGGGCAAGGACGAGATGACGGCCATCGCCGCCATCCCGCCGCTCAAGACCCTCTACGGCATGTTCGCCAACGTCGTCAATTCTCCGATCCAGGGCCTGGTCATGGCTCTGGACCAGATCGCGAAGAAGAAACAGTGAAGAGATAACAGTAAACAGATAACAGATAACAGTTAACAGAATACTACTATGGAAAACACCACCCAGAACGCTGCCGACCAGCAGGCAGTCGAAGTGCCGGCCAAGTTCAAGGCCATCGTCGAATCGATCGAGAAGATGTCGGTCCTCGACCTGAACGAGCTCGTCAAGCTGTTCGAGAAGAAGTTCGGCGTGTCGGCCCAGGCCGTCGCCGTCGCCGCTCCGGCCGCTGGAGCCGCCGCCGCGGGCGAAGAGAAGAGCACGGTCGCCGTGCATCTCGCCGATGCCGGCGCCCAGAAGATCGCCGTCATCAAGGCGGTCAAGGAAGCCTTGGCCCTCGGCCTCAAGGAAGCGAAGGACCTCGTCGATGGCGCCCCGGCTCTCCTCAAGGACGGCATGAAGAAGGAAGAGGCGGAAGCCCTCAAGAAAGCGATCGAAGCCGCAGGCGGCAAGGTCGAGTTCAAGTAGGTTCGTACAGAAGGAAGGGAAGTCGGCCTGAAGCAACTTTCGGAGCCGTCGCGGACGAGAAGCGGTAGCGCTGCGCGAGCGACGGCGAGAACGTAGGGTGGCCCGAGCGCGCGCCGTTCCGATGTGCGCGCGCGAGGGAACACCCGGTGCTGAAGGCCGATTTTCCTTCCTTCTGACCGTTTCTGCTATAATCTTATCCGCCATGGACACACTCACCGCACTGTTCGGATCGGAGGCGAAGGTCAAGATGCTCCGTCTCTTCCTGTTCAACCCGGGCACGCCCTTCTTCCCGGAAGAGATCGCCGCGCGGACCAAATGCCCCCTCGCGCTCGTCAGGAAGGAGCTCGCGGGGCTCGCCAAAGCCGACATCATCAAGAAGCGCGAGACCTCCAAAGAGGTCCCGGCGTCGAAGGACGGCGCCGACGGCGCCAAGAAGATGAGAGGGACGGGCTTCGTATTCAACGACAAGTTCCCGCACCTCGATCCGCTCAAGAACCTCCTCACCGTCTCCAGCGTGAGCGCCGACGGCACTCTCCTCAAGCGCTTCGCCAAGGCCGGCCGGATCAAGCTGCTCCTGGCGGCCGGCCTTTTCATCCAGAATTGGGATTCCCGGGTCGATCTCCTCATAGTAGGGGACGAGCTCAGCCAAGCCCGGATCGAGACCGCCGTCCGCGACATCGAGGCCGAGATCGGCAAGGAACTGGCCTATTCGGTCTTCGAGACCCAGGATTTCGAATATCGCCTGGGCATGCACGACAGGCTGGTCAGGGACATCCTGGACTATCCACACGTCACCCTTTTGGACCGTCTGGGCGTCTCGCCGGAATAGCGCTATAATAAGGGGGCCTTACAAAGCGCATTAGCAGCTAAATCATTACCATGATGATCATTCAGAATTGGCCCGACGTCTTCACTCAGTCGCTCCAGAGCGTATGGCTCGGCGTGGCGAGCTTCGTTCCGGGCCTTATCATCGCGATTATCGTATTCGCTATCGGCTGGATCCTCGCGGTCCTCGTCGAGAAGCTGGTCGAGAGCATATTCAAGGCCTTGAAGATCGATGCCGCCCTCAAGTCGGCGGGCATGGAGGATGTCGTCAAGCGCGCCGGATATAACCTCAACTCCGGGCTCTTCGTCGGCGCTCTCTGCAAGTGGTTCGTCATCGTCGTCTTCCTGATGGCGTCGTTCGATGTGCTCGGCCTGACCCAGGTCAACGAGTTCCTGCGCCAAGTGGTCGCCTATCTTCCGCAGGTCATCGTCGCCGCCCTTATCATCCTGATCTCGGCCGTGGTCGCTACCGCCATGCAGAAAGTGGTGGTCGCGAGCGCCAAAGCCGGCCATCTGCATGTCGCAGAGCTGGCGGGCCGCGTCACCAAGTGGGCCATCTGGATCTTCGCGATCCTGACCGCCCTCTATTCCCTCGGAGTCGCTCCGGGCATCATCCAGACGGTCTTGACCGCGGTCTTCGCGGGAGGCGCCCTGGCTTTCGGCCTGGCCTTCGGCCTCGGCGGAAAGGAAGTCGCCCAGAAGATCCTCGACGAGACGTCTCGCGCCATCATGCGCAAGGATTAACCTGTCGGCACGAGAAGGTTATCCTCTTTCGGAATCAGAACAGCCCCTGCAGGGGCTGTTCTTCGTCCTCGACGATTCCCTGCTGGAAATCGTCTGCGGATGTTCCTCAAGAGGACATCCTTCTCGTGCCGGTATCGTTACCCACAGCTTATCAACATTCAAGGAGATATTTCAGCGTATGCCTATTGACTTATATATCGCGGCAAGTATACTTACCGGTACCCAGAATGTTTACAAAAGTTAACCGAATAAAGAGCTGGCGATAAGCCATTCCGGTGTTCATCGGAATGACCTAGAGCCGCTCAATGAAGCGGTTTTTCTTTTTTACGGAAGCACGACTGAAGCTTGAAAATCCCATACCTCAAACAAGTGTGAAGGGTCCGTTCGGCCAGGGTCTGGCAGGACGGACAAAGCAATGTAGGTAAGTAACATAGCGGTTTTTAGAGTTCCCGACGGGAATTCTAAGGGCGTATGGTGGATGCCTTGGCTTCATGGAGGCGATGAAGGACGCAGCATGGCGGCGATACGCTTCGGGGAGGTGCCTAGCAACCTTTGATCCGAAGATGTCCGAATGGGGAAACCCCATATGATGAACTCATATGATCCCGATGCACATCGGGAAGCGTACCCTGGGAAGTAAAACATTTCAGTACCAGGAGGAAAATAAACAAATTGCATTCCGTCAGTAGCGGCGAGCGAACGCGGAGGAGACTAAACCTATCCTAAATCGTACGGCAGAACGAAAGTTCTGTGGTGCGATTTAGGATAGGGGTTGCGAGGCGGAGACGTGCCATTTATGGCAGAAGAGTCACAAAATCTTGTTTTAGCCGAATGAGCTGGAAAGCTCGACCCTAGCGGGTGATAGTCCCGTAGGCGAAAAGACAAGATCTCTTTTGTTTCCGTTCTCAAGTACCCCGGGACACGAATAGCTCGGGGGAATCCGCCGGAACTAACCGGCAAGTCTAAATACTCCAGAAGACCGATAGTGAACTAGTACCGTGAGGGAAAGGTGAAAAGCAGCCCGGAAGGGCGGTGAAATAGATCTGAAACCATATGCCTACAAGGAGTCAGAGCGGCCGCAAGGCCGTCATGGCGTGCCTATTGAAGAATGAGCCAACGAGTTTTAGCAAGCTGCTCGACTAAGGCCGAGAGGCCGGAGTCACAGGGAAACCGAGTCTGAACAGGGCGCTCGTAGTTTGCTAAAGACCCGAAGCCGGATGAGCTTGCCACGCGCAGGGTGAACACTCCCGAAAGGGAGTGGGAGGCCCGAACCGGTGAGCCGTGCAAAACTCTCGGATGACGTGTGGTAAGGAGTGAAAAGCTAATCGAATTCGGTAATAGCTGGTTCTCTCCGAAAGAACTTTTGGGTTCGCGTCGCGTGTACCCTTGCGGGGTAGAGCACTGGAAGGTCATGACAGGGCGAAAGCTCACATGACCTATCAAACTCCGAATACGCAAGGTAAAATATGCGGCAGTTAGTCTATGGGGGCTAAGCTCCATCGGACGAAAGGGAAACAGCCCATGATCTCTATTTAAGGTCCCTAAATCGACGTTCAGTGCGCTTAAGGTAGTGAGGTCTCTCAAACAATGAGGATGTAGGCTTAGAAGCAGCCATCATTTAAAAATAGCGTAACAGCTTACTCATCGAGAGATCACGCGCCGCAGATAATCGGGGCTTAAACGTCGTACCGAAACTGAGGGATCCGATCGCCTTCGGGCGCGTCGGATCGGTAGGAGAGTATTCGCATCGCGATGAAGGCAAAGGCGTGAGCCATGCTGGAGCGTTGCGAAGTAAGAATGTTGGCACAAGTAACCGCAATGCGGGTGAGATACCCGCACGCCGAAAGACCAAGGTTTCCTTGGCAATGTATATCAGCCAAGGGTTAGTCGGTCCTAAGGGGATGGCGAACGCCGCACCCGATGGATTCACGGTTAATATTCCGTGACTTTCGCATAGATCGATGGAGTGACGGGGAGCAGTATGATGCGCGCCTTATTGGATTGGCGCTCGTGGCGTAAGGATGGCTGTAGGTAAATCCGCAGCCTCGCTTGAATGCGATATCCAAGCGCAGCGGATACGCCCGCAAGGGTCAAAGCATCAAAGCGCTCCCTCGAGAAAAGCTTCTACGATTATCTATGCGGAAACCGTACCGCAAACCGACACAGGTGGTCAGGTCGAGTAGACCTAGGCGAACGAGTGAGAGGTCTCCAAGGAACTCGGCAAAAAAGCAGCCGTAACTTCGGAATAAGGCTTTCCCGATGTTACATCGGGACGCAGCTAAAGTATCTCTGGCAACTGTTTAACAAAAACACAGCTCCCTGCGAACTCGCAAGAGTATGTATAGGGGGTGACACTTGACCAATGCGAGAAGGTCAAATAACGGCGTTGTCATGTCGCAAGATGTGATGGTGACTGTTATAAGCCCTCGTGAATGTCGGTCGTAACTATAACGATCCTAAGGTAGCGCAATTCCTTGTCAGGTAAGTTCTGACGCGTTGAATAGTGCAATGACTGGAGAACTGTCTCGGAGACTTGCTCGGTGAAAATACAATACCGGTGAAGATGCCGGTTACCTGCAGTTAGACGAAAAGACCCTAGAAGCTTTACTGTAACTTGATATTGACCATACGTGATTCCTGCGTAGCGTAGATGGGAGGATTTGAGATGTCCCTTTCGGGGGGCGTTGATCCGTCGATGAAACACCATTCTTGAATCTTGTATGTTCTAACCTCGGCGGCATAAACGCCGGGAGACAGTATCTGGTGGACAGTTTTAGTGGGGCGCTATCCTCCTAAAGAGTAACGGAGGAGCCTAAAGGTCAGCTAGGCGCGAATGGAAACCGTGCCGATAGTGTATGGGCACAAGCTGGCTTGACTGCGAGACGTACATGTCGAGCAGACGCGAAAGCGGAGCCAAGTGAACCGACCGTAGGCGTTAGACGCTGCGGAAGATTATCGGATAAAAGCTACTCTAGGGATAACAGGCTAGTTCCGCCTAAGAGTTCATATCGACGGCGGAGTTCGGCACCTCGATGTCGGCTCACCACATCCTGGGGGTGGAGAAGCTCCCAAAGGTTTGGCTGTTCGC
>JAGWLA010000010.1 GCA_028865095.1 Patescibacteria group bacterium
CTCCCCGCCGCCATAGGCGGGCTCGAGCTCACGGCTTCCATCGACGACCCGGCTCCAGGCCAGAATGTCACCATCACCGCCCAGAGCTACGCATCGGACATAAATGCGGCCTCCATATCCTGGACAGCGAACGGCAAGGCCCTCTCGAAAGGCGTCGGAGACACGTCCGTCACCGTCCAAGCGCCTCCCCTCGGCTCGCACACGGTCATCGGAGTGACGGCAGTGACGTCGGATGGCCAGACTTTCAACGCCACGATGACCATCGGGTCGGGATCGGTCGATCTGATAGCCGAGCCGAGCGGATATATCCCGCCCTTCTTTCCAGGGAAGCTCCCGGCGAGCTATCAGAACTCGGTGAAATTCGTCGCCATACCCCATATCGCCGACAAGACGGGCAAGGAATACGATCCCTCGTCCCTCGTATACCAATGGAAACAGAACGATACGGTGCTCCAGAGCCAAAGCGGATACGGGAAGCAATCGATCGTCATCCTTGGAAGCCTTGTGCCGAGGACCTACACGATCACTGTCGTCGCCTCGACCCGGAGCGGCACGGCTCAAGCCATGGGGATCATGAGCGTCCCTTTGTACGGCCCTTCGGTAGCGTTCTATCGCGATGACCCGCTCTACGGGCCCCTGCTCAATAAGGCCATCGGCTCGATCCTTTATATCGGCTCGCAGCGGGAAGCGGGGATACTGGCAGTGCCATACGGATTCGACGTGCCTTCATCGGGGATCGGCGGCCTGAACCTGTCATGGCTCATCAATGATGCGGCCCACCCCGAGCTGGCAGGGAACGACTCGGTCACTTTGCGCGCGCCTGACGGCAACGCCGGCTCGTCGGCCATCGAGCTCGATGTGAACAATCCGGTCGATATCCTGCAGCAAGCGAAAGCGTCCTTCGTCGCATCCTTCCCGGCCACTTCGACGGCAGCCCAACAGCCTTCGGTCAATTTCTGATATCATGAAGAGCATCCTCCTTATGCATACCCGCACCGCACGAAAGATCCTCCTCGCGCTATCGGTGATGGCCGCCGTGACCGCCACATGGTCCTATAGCCACGCCCAGACATCCTCGGGCAGCAACCCTATAAGCAATTCCGCAGCCCAATATACGCCGCTCGAGCCGCTCCCTTCATGCGGACAGGGCGGATGCTCGACGAGCCTCGCGACCTCGATCGATTTCCATACATACATCCAGAACGCCTTCAGCTTCTTCATATTCCTCTCGGCTTCGGCCGCGGTATTCATGATCGCTCTCGGCGGCCTTCAGTACATGACCACCGACTCCATACAAGGGAAGACGGCCGGCAGGGAAAAGGCGGTCAACGCGGTATACGGCCTTCTGCTCGTCCTCGGTTCTTACCTCATATTGCGCACCATCGACCCCCGCCTGGTGGCCATACCAACGACCCTCGTCGCCCCGCTCAATGTGGATTACAAAAAGAACGTGACTTCTGACTTCTTTTCCGGTCTGTCAGCTCAAGTCAACCAGAATGACCAAAATTTCCAGAATGCGATGTCTAATATCCAAGCGGACCAACAAAAATTGAGCCAGCTTCAATCTGACCAGCAAAATTTGAACGATCAGATTTGTTATTATGCCGGTCTATCTTCCTGTACGGATCAGGATATCGCTGACATATGCGACAATGTTCCAACCGGAAACGCTAATATCGACGATCTTTGTTTTTCTTTGGCCCAAAATTCAAGCTCTCAACAGACGACACAGAACGACGTCGCTTTTAACACTGTGAAGGGGCTTCTCTTGGGGTCTATACCGAACAAATGTAGTCCAACTGGTGATCCGTCGCTGTGCAATCCTGCTGTGATAACTAGTCTGTATCTCAAATACTCTAACAAGGTATCGACTCAACAGATACCACAGCTGGCTTCCGTAGCTCTTTATGCTGAAACTGTGATAAATATGAATAAACAGGCGGCTGAACTATACGCTAATGCCAAAGAAGGGCTGCTTGCTCAATTTTTGGGACAAGAGCTTGTATCTAATCCTCAAGGAAATAAGGATGTTTACGCCCAGTACCAGAGCACGCTCTCACAAATCAACGATGAGGTGACAAAATACGTAAACTCCCCCGATGCGACCCCTGATTTGGTCGATCAGCTCAAAACTCAACAACAAAGCCTTACGAGCATCATAAATGGAATGACATACCACCGATGAAATATCGTAATTATATAATCCTGGCTTTGTTGGTAACGATTTTGCTCGCCGGAGCCGGCTACTGGTACTTCTTCATGCAGACAGGGGCTGCGGGTCTTCCTTTCCCGTCGGGCTCGAGCAATGGCCAGACGGGGTTCCAGCCCTTCAGCAGGCCACCCTCCGGGACGAGCCCCTCTTCTTCTCCGACCGGAACCGCTACGACCAGCCAGAACGGGCAGGCGCAGGGGTCTGCATATAGCCTTCCCGTGCTCCGCCTCCTCTCTGATACGCCCGTCGGCGGCTACGGAGCCTCTACGACCGCATCGACGACCGTCGTCAGATGGGTAGACAGGGGACGAGGGAACATATACCAAGCGACGTATGATTCGGCGAACATAACGACGCTCTCCAACACCGTGGTGCCTCGCATATATGGCAGCGTATGGGATAGGAACCTGGTCTCTTTCATAGGATCCCTTTTTCAGAGCGGCGACACGGCTCCTAGCACCGTCTATGCCCAGCTCGTCGCCCAGGCGACGTCTACCGCCTCTGCGCAAGCCTCTTCAAGCCCCGATTCCGCTTCTCTCACCCCTTATGTCCTTCGCGGCAAGAACATCCCCGGAGACGTGGTCTCATACGCCGCGTCGCCCGACGGCAAGAGCATATTCATGTTCGCCGTTCAGAACGGGGAGGGCATCGGCTATACAGCCCCCTTCAATGGCGGCACGGCGACGCAGATATTCACGACGCCGCTCACTCAAGCGTCAGTCGATTGGCCGGCGCCGAACATCATATCCATCACGACAGCGGGATCGGCATACGAGCCCGGCTACCTCTATTTCGTCGACCCGAAGACGGGCGTCTGGAAGAAGGTCATCGGCCCGCTGCCGGGGCTTAGCGCCAAAGTCAGCCATGACGGGAAATACGCCATCCTTTCAGCGACCGGGAATAAGAACAATGTCGTGACGAGCATATATTCCGTCGCCTCTTCGACCGGGACCGACGCCGTCATCAGGACCCTGGCCGACAAATGCGCCTGGGGCGATTTCTACAAGGATGTCGTGTACTGCGGGGTCCCGTCGCAAGCGGTGCCCGGCACGTACCCCGACGATTGGTATAAGGGGACGCTCTCTACCAACGACCAGATATGGCAAGTCGACGCGGCGACCGGCGCAGTCCACCTCGTCTCGCCCATCATCAGCCAGAGCGACCGCGTCATAGACGCATTCGACTTGAGCCTCGACCCGAAAGACGACTATCTCTTCTTCATGAACAAGAACGACCTCTCGCTTTGGTCGCTGGATCTCGTGCGATCGCAATAAGAAGGCTACTTGAGGTGCTTCTTCCGTATATAGAGCTCCTGGAGGAAAGTGGCTGCCGAGCTCGTCATCCAGTATATGGCGATGATGGACGCCGCTTCGGGGAAGCGCGCGGGGATGATCCAATACGTCGACGCGAAGGCCAGTATCGGCACGAGATACTTCATCTGCGAATTCATGGAATTGGCCATATTGCTGGCTGAAGCCCCGGGACCGGTGGCTTTCGGCGCTTTTGCCGCCTGTCGCGACGCCACCGAGAATTGGAGCTGCAGGAATTGTATGACGGCGGTGGCCAGCGAGAGCACGAGGCTGGGCTTGGTCAAATCTATCAGGCCGAGGAAGCTCGTCTTGAGCGCGGGAACAGCGACGAAGCTGTAGAGCAGGTCTGCTTTGACCGCCGGAATGATCTGGTAGAAGACGGATATGAGGGCGAGGAGCACCGGCAGCTGTATTATGAGGAGGAGCACGCCGGAGAACGGGTGTATCTTCTTCTCCTTGTACAGCTCCATGGTCTTCATGGCTTGAGCCTGCTTGTCGCCCGCATATTGGACGCGGATCTTATTGGCTTCCGGCTCGATCTCTTTCATCCTCACTTGAGTGAGCAATGCCGATTTCGAAAGAGGGAAGAGGATCACCTTGACCAAGAACGTGAATATGATCACCGCCACGCCCAGATCAGCCCACGGCAGGATGTCCATGATGCCCACTAGGCCGTTGTAGAGGGGCTGAAATATGAATGTGTTGTACATGTCGCCTAATACTAGCGCAAAAGGCCCGCTTTAACAAAAAGAGCCTCTATATCGGCTTTGAGCGAGGAGTGATCGGCCTCCAGGACCGTTTGGCGGGCGATGAGAGCGACATGAAAGCCCTCTTTGAGCTTGCCGACAGAGACCGCTGCGTATACCCGTCGCCGCATCTTGTTACGATCGACTGCTTTGTGGGCCGCTTTGACGGGGGAGATGGCCGCCATCCGGAAGGGCCCAGGGGCAGGGAGGACTCTCATCATAAAGAAAGACGAGTGGATGACCCGCCCTTTCTTCATCACCGCATCGACCATCCTGGCCGTCAGCCTATGCGACCGGCTCAACATGAGAACGGTTAGACCGCGATCTTCTTTCTGCCCTTAGCGCGCCTGCGAGCCAAGGCCTTTTTCCCTCCCGGAGTCTTCATGCGAACGCGGAAACCGTGCGTCTTCGCGCGCTTTCTCTTCTTAGGCTTGTATGTGAATGACATAGTGACATGATTCTACACTTTTTGGAGCAAAAGACAAGTTTTGGACGTATCCACACTTTATCAACATATTTTTTATCTCTCCACAAGTTTGCAGATTTATAAACAGGTATATACTTAGCGGCATGAATCCTACCGGCGACCTATCGAGACTGTGGCAAACGGCCCTCATCGAGATAGAAACAGCCGTATCACAGGCTAATTTCTCGACCTGGTTCAAGGAAACGTCGATCCTCAAAGAAAACGACGGCACTATATACCTTGGCGTTCCCAATTCCTTCACCCAAGAGTGGCTTCGCAAGAAATTCCATAATGCGATATTGAGGATATTGCGCCAAATGAACGGGAATGTGCGCGCGCTCGAATATATCATCGTCAAAGAAGACGGCAAAGTCGTGGGAATGAAGAAACAGGCCGTTCCTCCCCCTACGATGGCGATGCCGTTGCAGGATTTCTATATAAATAAGGACGATAATCTCAACCCTAGGTATACATTCGATACTTTCGTAGTGGGGCCTTTCAACGAGCTCGCTCACGCGGCATCTTTGACGGTCATAAAAGCCCCAGGACAGGCCTATAACCCTTTATTCCTCTATGGAGACACCGGAAGGGGAAAGACGCACCTCATGCAGGCTGTCGGCAACCAGATAAAGAAGGATTTTCCTAATAAAAAAGTGTTCTACATGACGTCGGAGCGCTTCGGCAGCGAGCTTTTGGCCGCTCTGCAGGAAGGAAAAGCCCAGCAATTCAAGGATAAATACCGGAAATACGACGTTTTGATCATGGACGACGTCCAATTCTTCTCCGGGAAAGAGAAGTTCCAGGAAGAGTTCTTCCATCTTTTCAATATGTATAAGGACACCGGGCGCCAACTGGTCTTCTCATCGGACAAGCACCCGAATATCATCACCGGCCTCGAGGACCGTCTGCGCGGCCGCTTCAATGCCGGCATGGTGTTGGACATACCGGAGCCTGACCAGGAATCGCGCATGGTCATCGTCAAAGCCAAATGCGGTATGCACAACATATCCTTGCCTGCCGAGGCCATCGACCTCATAGCTTCGTCTATCAAAGACAATATACGCGAGATAGAAGGGGTAGTGAATATCATCGCTTGCCAGATCCAGCTCAAGAACCGCGACCTCTCGATCAATGAGATACGCAATATCCTCAAGAACAACACGAAGCCTAAGAAGCTATTGTCGGTCAAAGAGGTGGTCAAGGCCGTCTCCGATTTCTACAACATAGAAGAAGACATGATATACAACAAGACCCGCAGAAAAGAGGTGGTCAGGCCGCGACAGGTCGTCATGTACATCCTGCGGGAGGACTTCAACGTCTCTTTCCCCTCGATAGGGGATAAGCTGGGGGGAAGAGACCATACGACCGTCATACACTCTTACAATAAGATGCGGGAGGACCTGAAGACCGACCCCATCCTCTCACAAGAGATCGGGCAGCTGCGGTCGATGCTATGAGGCCGCCCGCATCATGGGGATTGTTTGTGGAAAATCCTATGATAAACCTTTGGCCGCCAGTGAATATATCCGACCCACAAGGCATCCCCATCATCTCATCCACACCCTTCCAGCCAGCTCCCAACACTGAACGCTTAGAGCAGGAAGCGAATAAGCGGCCTAGAACAAAGGGAAAAGAGGGATATCAACTTCTCCACAGGACTAATAGCAACAATAAATCTTTATATATAAATAACTATTAACATTACATACCACCATGAAAGCTGAAGTGAGATTGGAAAAATTAAAAGGAGCGGTAGCCCTCACCGAGCGGGCAGCAGGGAAGCATTCCACTCTTCCGGTCCTGTCCTGCATCTTGATAGACGCTAAGAAAAACTCTCTTACGTTGCGGGCGACCAACCTTGATATCGGGATAGAGGTGGATATCCCTTCAAAATCAGACGGAGAAGCTTCTTTCGCCGTTCCGGCCCATACCCTCTCTTCTTTTTTGAGCCAAGCCGGCGATAAAGACCAGATAGCCACCCTTGAGTCTTCGAATGGGAATCTGTCCATATCTCTCTCAAGATCGAGGGGGGTTCTCAAAACTATGCCATTCGAGGATTTCCCCGCCATTCCGACGGTCGCAGAGGGTAAATCATATTCGATCGCGCCGGAAGTCTTCATAAGAGGCTTGAAGGCGGTCTGGTATAGCGCGTCGGTATCGAGCGTGAAGCCGGAGCTGTCGAGCATATATGTGTACAGAGACGCGGATGAGATCGTCTTCGCCGCCACCGACTCGTTCCGTCTGGCAGAGAAAAGGCTTCCTTTGCCGAAGAATACCCCGTTCGACGATGTGCTCATCCCATTCAAGAACAGCGTCGACATCGCCCGGGCGCTCGAGACGGTCTCCGGCGAGGTGTCGGTCAAGGCGGCGAAGAACCTCATCTCCTTCGAGTCTGAAGGGACGAAGATCACTTCTCGGGTCATCGACGGCGTATTCCCCGACTACAAACAGATAATCCCTAAAGGGTATGTCACCGAAGCCATCGTCTTGAAGCAGGACTTGATGAACGCGTTGAAAGTGTCCTCCGTATTCTCCGATGCGTTCAACCAGGTCAAGATGACCATCGACCCGGAAAAGAAGTCTTTCGAGGTCATGACGAAGAACAGCGACATCGGGGAGAACCTTACCGGAGTGGATGCGAGCTTGTCCGGCGAGGCGATAGAGGTCAATTTCAACTGCAAATACATCACCGACTGCTTCCAGTCGATCGATGCCGACAGCCTCTCCCTTCAATTGAACGGCAAGAACAGGCCGCTGGTCATACGCCCGGTTTCCGGGTCCGGAGACAGGATGTTCATGTACATAGTCATGCCGATGAACCGTTGAGGGCGTATGAAGAGCATCAAAGAATTCTTCGCAAAAGCCCGCGAACGCCAGGCGCGCGAGCTCGCTCCTCGCGAGATCATACGAAAGAGCCTTAAAGCCAAAGCAGGCGTCGATGTGCCGGTGGGGGCGATAGGGTTCAAAGGGGATAATGCCGTTGTGAAGGGGATGAGCGCTTCCGCGCGCTCCGCTGTCTTTGTAAAGAAAGCGGCGATATTGGCCGATATCGCCGCTCAGGGCTGCCCGCGCAAGGTATCCGATATCAGATGAGCCTACGGGGTCGAGGACGCCACCAGGAAGGTCGTAGTGGCTTCAGCGCGGTCATATACCGAGTCCACCAGGTCTACCGATATGCTGTTGGTGTCCGAGAGCCCCCCTATGTCGGCTGGTATGAACGAGAAGGATAGAGGATCGGTGGTAGCCGTCATGACGTATCGCCCATTGAGATAGACTTCCGTCTTCTGCGGAGGATAAGCGCCGCTTTCCTGCAATTTGACGTTCACCAGCGAGCTCGGGGCGACGACGGTGCCCGGAGCGGGAGAGAGGATGCTCACGTGGGGGAAATTAGCAGGCACATGGACGTCGTCTGTCGCAGTGGGCTCGCTGAAATCGGTGGTTTCCTTGAAGTCGGGGTGGCTGACCTGCCATGTCTTGAACCAGTTGCGCACGCCATACTCCCAATATTTATACTGGGGGTCTTGGGAAGGGTTGGTCGGAGGGCTTCCGCGCGGGTCGCTCGGGTCGACCCAGTTCAATATCGAATGGACGCTATGGAACACGACCTCTTGGCGCGTCTCGGGCGGCGTATACTGCGTCGCTATCTTGCCGGAGACGGTGTCTTTCCAATAGGAGACGCCTCCTTGCCATATGCCGCGAAGGAACGGCGAGCCGGTCGTAAGGGGAGGGGGAGGAGGATTGAAATTCTCCGGAGGGAAATTCTTGGCGACCTGGGCCATGAACGCTCCCCAGACGGGGGAGATGATCAGGCTGGAGATATTGTGCTCCATGGGGGAGTTGTCGTTATTGCCCGCCCACATGCCTACGGCCAGGTTGGGAGTATATCCCATGGTCCACACGTCGCGGTAATCGTTCGTCGTGCCGGTCTTTATGGCCACTTGCCGCCCCGTGGCGTTCGCGATCGGCTTAAGGCTCTCCATGCGCACGCTGTCGTCGGAAAGGATGCTGTTGATCTGGTCGGCGATATCGGCAGGGATGACCCGGGTCGGAGTAGCGGCGGCTTTTTCGAGCACATTGCCGCTAGAATCGTCCACTTCGAGCACGGAGCGGTAAGGGTTCCTGACCCCGTCATTGGCGAAGACGCTGTAGGCGCTCGTCATATCGAGAAGGGTCGTCTCTCCGCCGCCAAGGACGAGCGTCAAGCCATATTGATTCGGGTCAGTGAGGGTGGTGATGCCCATGTCGACGGCGGTCTTGAGCGAATCGCTCAATCCGGCCAGATAAAGCGTCTTGATGGCGGGTATGTTGCGCGACTGGGCCAGGGCATAGCGCATGGTCATCGGCCCTTCATATTTGTCGTCATATTCGACGGGAGAGTAGCAGACCTTGGTCGGGTCGTCCGAAGGGTTGATCGTCTTGCCGTCGACCGTGCAATTGGTGGAGAACTGGGTCTGGACGTCGAAGAGCATGGTCTCCGGCGTATATCCTTTCTCGAAAGCGGTCGCATAGACGAACGGCTTGAATGTCGATCCTGGCTGGCGATGGGCTAGCGCGACGTTGTAGCTGCCGTCGATGGACGCGTCGAAATAATCCTCTGATCCGACCATAGACAGGATGTCTCCGGTCTTCGGGTCTATCGCCACCAGGCCCATGTTGCTGGCGTTGAAGTTGGTCTTGAGCGACGGGGCGAACTTGGCGACGGTCTGCTCGGCTTTCTGCTGCATGTCGTAATCCAGCGTGGTCGTCACCCGCAAGCCGCCGTTGTCCACGGTATCCTCGCCGTATTTATTGACCAGATAGTCCTTCACGAACATGACAAAGTGAGGGGCTCTTATGCCTGACGACCCGGTCGACAGGAAATCGACCTTCTCCGCAAGGGCGGCTCGGTATTGGCTGTCGGTGATCATGCCAAGGCTCTTCATGCGCTCGAGCACCAGATGCTGCCGCGCGTCCAGGGCGTCGCGATGGAGGCCGTCGGGCGCATAATACGTGGGGGCCTGCGGTATGGCGGCGATGTATGCCGCCTCCGCGAGCGTATCGTCCTTCGCCGGGTGGCCGAAGAATTCCTGGCTCGCTTCCTCGGCGCCGTATATGGTGCCTCCGTAAGGGGCTTCGTTGAGATAGGTCTCGAGGATCTGGTCTTTGCTCATGGACATGGTCAGCTTGACCGCGAGGACGATCTCTTTGACTTTCCTGACGATGGTCTTATCCGTGGTGAGCAGGCTGTTCTTGACCACTTGCTGGGTGATGGTCGAGGCGCCCTGGTCGTAGCCGACCGATAGGACGTCTGCGAAGGCCGCGCGCAGGATCGAGAGCGGCTCGATGCCGATATTGTGATAGAAGTTCGAGTCTTCGATGGCGATGGTCGCTTCCTGGACATAGGGCGATATATCCGCCAGCGGCACGACCGTGCGCCTGATCTCGGTCCCCGTGTCGTAGAGGAGGATCGATCCCGTGCGGTCGTATATCTTCGTCGACTCGGTGACCTTGCGGTTCTCGAACGATTGGACGTCGGGGATAGGCAAAGTGGCGATCCAGAGAGCGAACAGCCCGGTGAATACCAAAAAAGCCGATATCGCCACGGCGATGACGGCTCTTATCCTGCGGGCGTGTCGGCTGTGCTTTTTGTGGCTATGGCGCATGCGTATATGAGCGATACGCATGATTATAGCTCATATCGAGCCGTGAAGGGAGGCTAACGCTCCCATTTATCTCCGAACGGGTCAAGGTCCTCTCCGTCAAGGACGGCCGTCGGGTCGTCGGCATCGTCGTCCGCGAGGCTCTCCTCCTCTTCGAGCTCGATGCCGTCGGCCTTGTCGTCGTCGACCGGAGGGAGCATGACTTCTTCCTCGGGCAGGTCTGCTTTATTCGCGGTCTTGGTTTCTTTCGCTTTCGCCATTGCGTTGCGATTAATATTCTCTGCTAAGTGGGTATTTTTTAGCAGGAGACGGCGCGTTTTGCAATCCTCCCGGGCTGGGGATAATTCATCGCATCATCGCCGAGCAGGCGAGAGCGGCGGCGATGGCGTCGAATTCGTCGTCGAGAGCCTTCTTTTCCGGGAGCTTCACAAGGAGCTCCACCATCTTCATCATACGCTTCTTGTCGCTCCGGCCGTCGCCGGTGACCGCCATCTTTATCTCCATGGGGCTGTATTCATATATGGGCAAGCCTCTCTTCGAGGCTTCATAGAGCACGATGCCGCGCGCCTCGGACACGCGCATGGCCGTCTTCTGGTTCTTGGTTATGAAAAGCGTCTCGATGGCCACCGCGTCGGGCGCGAAACGGTCGGCGATGGCGGCCACTTCGGTCCCGATATGGAGGAGGCGCAGGTATATGGAGTCTTTAGGAGAAGTGGTGACGCACCCGGAATAGGCGACAGCCTCCTTGCCACGGGCCGGCCGCTCGATGACGGCGATCCCCAAGCGGTCGTATCCCGGATCGATGCCCAAGATGCGCATGCTATTCGGCGTTGGTGAGCACGTCCTGTATGTCGTCCTGCTCCTCGATCGCTTCCACGAGAGCCGTCAGCTTCTCGATGTCCGCGTCGTCGAGCGGGATGGTCGAAACCGGTGCCATCGTCCCGTCGGCCCCTTTCTCGAAAGCCCATGAAGCGCTGCCCGGCGACGCCAAGGCGATGTCATGCCTCGAAAGGATGGCTTTGAGCTCCTGAAGGGTGCGGTTGCGGTTGTCCGTAAGGGCGCTCATCAGGATGGCCGCTCCGCCCGGCCCATAGGCCTCATAGGTGACCGTCTCCATGTCAGCGGAAGCATCGGATGCCTTGCTGATGGCGCGCTCGATGGTGTCGTTCGGCATGTTCTCCTTTCGGGCTTTATCGATGGCCGCCGCCAAGCCGGGGGACGAGACGTTCCCGCCCGCTTTCTTGGCCTCGACGGTGATGAGGCGCACGAGCTTCCCGTACAGCTTGCTCTTCTGGGCGTCGTTCTTCGCTTTGATATGCTTGATCTTCGAGAATTTATTGTGTCCTGACATTTCAGTGCTCCGTTATGCGCGCATGTTTATAACAGCTTCGCGGCCCCTTTCTCGCCGAGATGGGCATACGCCTTGTCGGTGGCGATGCGGCCCCGCGGCGTGCGCTCGAGCAAGCCGAGCCTGATGAGATACGGCTCGTAGACCTCCTCGACGGTGGCTTGCTCCTCGGAGAGAGCGGCGGATATGGTGTTCAGGCCTACTGGGCCGCCGCTGAATTTGCGGATGATGGTCTTCAATATGTCCCGATCGGCCGGGGTAAGCCCGAGCTCGTCCACCCCGAGCATGGCCAGCGCCTTCTCCACCGTGGCCTTGTCGAGGGCGGACTTGTTGATCTGGGCGTAGTCGCGGCAGCGCTTGAGGTGGAAGTTCGCGGTGCGGGGCGTGAAGCGGGAGCGCTTGGCGATCTCGTCCACCGCGCCTCCCTCGATCTCGACGCCCAGTATCTTGGCCGACCTGCGCACGATCTCCGCGATCTCTTCGTCGGTATAGAATTCGAGCTTGAAGACGCCGCCCGAGAAGCGCGACCGCAGCGGCGCCGACAGCATGGCGATGCGCGTCGTGGCGGCGACCAAAGTGAACGGCGGCAAGTCGAGCTGGATGGTCCTCGCCGACGGGCCTTTCCCGATGATGATGTCGAGGGTCCCAGACTCCATGGCGGGGTAGAGGACCTCCTCGATGGCTTTATTGAGGCGATGGATCTCGTCGATGAAAAGGATGTCGCCGGCGGACAAGTTGGTCAGTATCGACGCGAGGTCGCCGACCTTCAATATGGCCGGGCCGGACGTGACGCGCATCACGGAGCCCGTCTCTTTCGATATGAGATGAGCGAGAGTGGTCTTGCCGAGGCCGGGCGGCCCGTAGAAGAGCATGTGTTCGGGCGGGTGAGAGCGCTCGCGGGCCGCCGTAAGAAGGACATGGAGGTTGTCCTTGATGTTCTTTTGGCCGATATAGTCGTCCCACCGGCTCGGGCGCAGGGTCTGGTCCAGGAAGCCGCTGTCTTTGTCGTTCTGGGGCTCTGTTGGAGGGGTTCTTGACATTTATATTAGATTATGCTAGGATACTCGCATTGACAACGCAAAAGCGTCGAGCCCGCGAACCTCTAAGCAATGGCCTACCACAGGTTTGGGCATAGTGCTAAGGACATTTTGGTTGCGATGCTTCGGCATCGCGTACTGTGATTATCCTCGGGACTCTGCCTCGCTTCCGGCATCAAGCCGGAAGATATTGCTTAGAGATTCTTGCGCTTGAATGATCCTAGACTCCTGCGGCTATCCTACTCTTTCAGCCTCCGAAAAAGCAATCGGAAAGGATGGGGATAGCGCGTTATGAATGTAAAAGAGGGAGTTGGCAAGGCCGTCAGTCCGTGATGGATATGACTCTCTGCAATTCGTCGAAGGAAGTCATGCCTGCCAGCACTTTGAGCACGCCGTCCTGCTTCATGGTGAGCAGCCCTTGGCCCTTGGCGGCATCCCAGATCTCGTGGTCGCTAGAGCCGCTCTGTACGGCCTTTTCCACGGCCTCAGTCATGAGTATGGCTTCATATATGCCGATGCGGCCTTTATAGCCCGTCTTGTTGCACTTGTCGCAGCCGACGGCGGACCACATCTTCGCCCGC
The DNA here is from genome assembly GCA_028865095.1 of Patescibacteria group bacterium. Lineage (GTDB taxonomy): Bacteria > Patescibacteriota > Minisyncoccia > Phycocordibacterales > PALSA-1337 > C7867-002. The sequence continues at coordinate 13,340 of JAGWLA010000010.1, forward strand.
TCTGCCGGGACGAGGCTCTTGTCTTCGATGGATGCGATGGTCGCCTCGATCTCCGCCCCGGCTTCTCCGCCGACGGCGGCTTCTTTCTTGCAGAAGGGGCAGAGCCTCCTCACCAGCCTTTGGGCCATGGATACGCGCAAGGCCGAAGGGATGATGCTCGGGTTGACGCCGAGGTCCACCAGCCGGGGGAAAGTGCCTCCGGCATCGTTGGTATGCAGCGTCGAGAAGACGAGGTGCCCGGTCAAAGCGGAATTGATGGCGATGTTGGCCGTGTCGCCGTCGCGGATCTCACCGATCATTATGATGTCGGGGTCCTGGCGCACGGCCGCCCGCAAGCCTTCCACGAACGTATAGCCTTTGTCGTTCACCTGGGTCTGGACGATGCCGGGGAGGTGATATTCGATCGGGTCCTCGAGAGTGATGACCTTCACGCCCGGATTGTGGACCCTCTTCAGGAACGCATAGAGGGTCGTGGTCTTCCCGGAGCCGGTAGGGCCAGTGGTGAGGATCATGCCGTCAGGGCGGTCCATCTCCTTTTTCAATATGTCGAGCAGCTTGGGGTGGATGCCGAGGTCCTCCAAAGGCACGCTGATGGACTTGGGGTTGAGGAGGCGCATGACCACGGATTCATTGTATGCGCCGGGGAGGACGGAGACGCGGACCTCGACGTCCCCCTCGGGGAGGCGGATGCTGAAGCGCCCGTCCTGGGAGTCCTTCTTGATGTTGAGCTTCATCCCGGATATGAGCTTGATGCGCGACAGGAGCAGGCCGTACGTCTCGTTGTCGAAGCGGATGATCTCCTGGAGCACGCCGTCGAGGCGGTAGCGCAAGAGGACGTAGGATTCCTCGGGCTCGAGATGTATGTCGGACGCGTCGGCCGCCATGGCTCCGGCGACCACGGTCTCCAGGATGCGGGAGACGCGGTAGCTCTTATTGGCGGCGACGGTGTTCTCCAATATGGATATGACCGTCGGCAGGCTCTTGGCCTGCTCGATGATGGCGGCGATCTCGTCGCTGGAGATCTCGAGCGATCCGGCCCGGCTCTCATAGGCGAACGAGAGGTCTTTGTAGGCTTTCCAGGCCTTCTCGAGGCTCTGGGTGGAGCAGATGGAGATCTCGGGCTCGTAGCCTTTGGCTTTGAGGGCGGCGACGGCGGCGACGGTCTTCGGGTCGTCCGGGTTGCGCACGGCCACTTTCACCTTCTTGTCCAAGAGGGCGTAAGCGGCGGCTTTGGCGTCCCGTGACGTCTGCTCGTCGATGAGGCGGAGGGCGTCGGTATTGACCGGAGCGCCGAGCAGATTGACGTACTCGACGTTGTATTTCCCGGAGAGGAGCTGGACGAGCTCTTCTTCTTCGCGGTGGAGCATGTCCCCGTAGCGCCGCTTGGCTTTGTCGTCGTCGAACTGGATGGTCATGGTATGGCGTCCATTATAGCAGGAATAGGGGAGCAGGCGATGGCGCCTCCGGTGGCACGAATGCCCACCCTTGCTATATTTGACAATTAGCTCTTAATTATGATATAATAGAAACAAAGAAAGGCGCTTCAGGAATGAATCTTGAAGCAAAAAGTTGTTTTATGAAAATGAGTTCATTGAAGTTCTTGGCGCTCATCGCGCTATTACCGCTCTTCGTGAGCGGGTGCGTGATTCACCGTGGGGGCACGACTGTGGCCCTATTTCCAGGGTGGCAGGTCGGCGGCCCGATTTATGCCGAACCAGGATATTATCCAGGCTACTACCAGGGCTATTACTCGACGATCACCTACTGGGACAATCCATGTGTCGAGAGGGAATTCATACGGGGGACTCGGCGGACATTCGGACTTGGTCGTCATGATGATGGGGGTCGTGGCAGGTGGAATCAAGGTGGCGGCAATCATGAAGCCTATAATGGGCGGCACGTCTCTAATGGATGGCACCAAGGCGGGCAGTGTGGTTATTGGTACACCCCTCAAATCCAAACTGCACCCGGCGGCGGGTACCACGGAGGCCAGGGCGGATATCCTGGCGGCCACCAAGGCGGCGGGTACCATGGCGGTGGCAGTACTGGAAGCCATCACCACTAGCACGATAGAACGATCAAGGCCGCTTACCATATGGTAAGTGGCCTTTTTCCTTGGGCAAATGTATCATTCCGGCATGGATGCTGGCCTGAATAAAAAGGAGATCGAATCGCGTTCGCCAGAAGAGACGGAGCGGATCGCCGCCGGATGGCTGGCGGATATCGCGCGCGCGCATGCCGATCGAGACGAAGCGTTGGTCGTCGGCCTGTCAGGCCATCTCGGCGCAGGGAAGACGGCGTTCGTCAAAGCGGTCGCTAAAGCACTCGGAGTGTCCGAGGATGTGACGAGCCCGACATTCGTGCTCATGAAGCTGTACGATATCGCTCCTACCGGGGCTCTGGAGGATTTCCCGTGGAAGCGCCTGGTGCACATCGATGCGTATCGCCTGGAAAGAAGGGAAGAGCTCGACGCGCTCGAATGGGAGAAGCTCGTGGCCGATCGGAACGGCCTGATCATGATCGAATGGCCGGAGAATGTTGGCGACCCGCTCAAGGAGATCGAGGGATCGCTCCGCATCTCGTTCGAAGCGGTGGACGAAAAGACCAGGCGTATCGTCTTCCGATAGCCGGGCCTTATTGCTGATCTAAATAAGGTTTAAAGCTCTAGTATTCGATGACGATCCTGCCGTGGGCGCCGCTCCCGCCGTTCCCCCTGTTTCCGCCTCCGGCTCCTCCGGGCACTTGTCCGTCTGCTATGTCAGCGCCGTTAGAGTTGAGGTGCACTCCGCCTCGTCCGCCGAATGGCGCCGTACCGCCGTGGCCGTCAAATGCTATTGTAGGTGCGCTGCCCGAGGACCCGTTTCCAAAGGAGCCGATCCCTCCCTGCATGACCAAAGTGCCGCTTCCGCTGCCTCCAGACCCAGGATATCCGTATATAGTATTGTAACCAGTGTTGCCGCCATTAAGCGCATTGCCTCCTCCATTAGCCACGACCGTATTAGCGCCGAATGAGCTGTTTCCTGCAGTCGGGTTCGACGCCGATGCTCCAGCACCTACGGTCACGTTATACGTCGTTCCTGGCGTCACTTGGACGATGGATTCAGCAAAGCCTCCTGCTCCGCCACCGGAGGCCGCGTTGCACGTCGTGACGCCGCCGGTTCCCATGGAGCAATCTTCGCTACCGCCCATTCCGCCCCCGCCCCAGGCTTTGACGTCTATGCGGGTGACGCCTGCGGGCGCCGTCCAGGTGCCGGACGAGTCGAAGACGACGATTGCGTTCGGTATGGGGCTCGTGCTCGCCACGGAGGAGAGAGTCTGCCATCCGACGGTCCCGTAATTGTCGACTGCCGTAAGGACGTCGCCGACAGGGACATTCGGAGTGCCGCCCTTAGGATTATATTGTAAAGGCAGGAATTGCAGATTGCTCAACCCGAGTATGCCCGTCTTCACCTGATATGAAGAGCCGACATTGATCGGCGCTGCTACGTTGCCGCTCGGCGGATTGGAAGGGGCAGACGTCCATCCCGACGTCTGGGCCGCTACGGAGAGAGCCGCTGCGACGAGGAGGCCTCCCGCGGCGACGCCTATCTTGGCGAATGTTGAGGTGGTGGTTTTCATGCACGGATTATACCACGTCTCGAAAGCGGCTTTTCTAGGCGCGTCTGTGCATAAATAATGTACAATAAGGCCATGAAGCGGCTCATCCTTCTCGACGCCCATGCCATATTGCACCGCGCGTACCATGCGCTGCCCGATTTCGCCACGACCGACGGCGCCCCGACAGGTGCGCTCTTCGGCCTGTCGACCATGCTCATCAAGATCATCGAGGACCTGAAGCCCGAATATCTCGTCGCCTGCTACGACGTCAAAGGCCCGACCTATCGGCACGAAGCGTACGAAGGCTATAAGGCGCAGCGGAAGAAAGCGGACGACGACTTAGTGGCCCAGATGGCGAGCTCGAGGGACATATTCGCCGCCCTCGGGATCCCGATATACGACAAGCAGGGCTATGAGGCGGACGACATGCTCGGGACGATCGTCGAGCAGCTCACGGGCGCTCCGGAGAGGCGCGACCCCGAGCTGGAGATCGTCATCGCTTCGGGCGACATGGACACGCTCCAGCTCGTGTCGGACGAGCGGCGCGTGAAGGTCTACACTCTCAAGAAGGGCATCAAGGACACGGTCATGTACGACGAGGGGGCGGTGCGGGCGCGGTTCGGCTTCGGGCCGGAGCTCATTCCCGACTATAAAGGCCTCCGTGGCGACCCGTCGGACAATATTCCCGGCATCAAAGGCGTCGGCGAGAAGACGGCCACGTCGCTCATCACGGCGTTCGGGCATATCGAGGACATGTATCGCGAGCTGGGAGCGGGGAACGAGAAAGCTTTCGCCAAGGCCGGCCTCACGCCGCGGCTCATCCAGATCGTCAAAGACGGCGAGGAGGACGCCGAATTCAGCAAAGTGCTGGCGACCATCAACCGGTCCGCTCCCATCGAGTTCCATATGCCGGAGCCGTTCGCGGAGAGCCTCGATATGGAGAAGGCGAACAGCCTCTGGACGAAGCTCGAATTCAGGTCCATGGGACAAAGGCTGAAGCAGGCCATCTCCGGGAAGAAGGCGCCGGCAGCGGATCCTGCGCCCGTTCGGGCCCTTCCTGCGCCGGAAGCCCTGAAGAAGGCGGCTCTGGCTCTGTGGCTCGTCGATTCGGGCATCACCGACCCGCAGCTGCAGGACATCCTCGATTTCGCCCATACGGACGACTTCGAGAGCGCCTCGAAAGCGGTGTTCGCCGCTCTCGACGGAAGAGGGCTGCGGCGCGTCTATGAGGATATCGAGCTGCCGCTCATTCCCGTGATCGGGGCGATGGAGAAGCGCGGCATCAAAGTCGATCGGGGCATGCTGGCCGGCTTGTCGAAGGAATATCACCGGACGCTGGCCGGCCTGGAAGAGCGCATATGGAAGGAGGCGGGAACGGAATTCAACATCGCTTCGCCGAAGCAGCTCGGCGACATCCTGTTCGACAAGCTGGGCCTGAAGCCGAAGAACGCCAAGAAGACCGGCGGCGGCGCACGTTCGACGCGCGAGTCGGAGCTGGAGAAGATGCGCGACATGCACCCGGTCGTGCCGCTCATATTCGAATACCGGGAGGTCTCCAAGCTGCTCTCGACATATATCGACGCCATCCCGCCGCTTCTCGACGGGGACGACCGCCTGCACACCCATTTCATCCAGGCGGGGACGACGACGGGGCGCATGGCGTCGGTCGAGCCGAACCTCCAGAACATCCCGGTGAAGTCGGAGCTCGGCAAGAAGATCCGCTACGCTTTCATCCCGGAGAAGGGGTTCAAGCTCGTCTCGTTCGACTATTCGCAGATGGAATTGCGCATCGCCGCATTCATGTCGGGCGACGAGAAGCTCATCGATATATTCAGGAAAGGGGAGGATGTCCATACGGCGGTGGCGGCGTCTGTCTTCAAGGTGGCGCCGGCCGAAGTCACGCCGGAGATGCGCCGCCGGGCCAAAGTGATCAATTTCGGCATCATATACGGCATGGGGGTGATGGCGTTGAAGCAGAATCTGGGGTCGACCCGCGAAGAGGCCCAGACGTTCTTGAACGGCTATTTCGAGACGTTCTCTGCTCTGGCTTCCTATCTCGACCAAATCAAAGAGGACGCCGCGCGGCGCGGCTATACGGAGACGTTCTATGGGCGCCGGCGCTATTTCGAAGGCATCGCGTCGAAGATACCTTATATACGGGCGGCGGCGGAGCGCATGGCCGTCAACGCGCCGATCCAGGGCACGGAAGCGGATATCATCAAGCTGGCGATGGCCAAGATCGACGGATATATCCGCGCGAACGGCCTCGAGAGCGACGCTTTCCAGCTGCTCCAGGTCCACGACGAGCTGGTCTGCGAGATCCGCGAGGACAAAGCGGACGAGGTCGCCAAGGAGATCGAGCGCATCATGGAGTCGGTCATCGGCCCGAAGGAGACGAAAGGGGTGGTCATGAAGGCCGCCGCTTCCATCGGCGACGATTGGGGGAGCCTGAAATGACGGAATCGCCATGCTGTACGCCTACCACGGATCGGACATAGCCTCCTCTTTGAAGAAAGCCCGCGCCCTTATCGATTCGCTGCGGGCGAAAAGGCCCGATGCCACGTTCATAGAGGTCACGGCCGATAGATGGAGCCCGTCCGCCATCGAAGAGAACATCGGCGGCCAAGGCCTCTTCTCGAGCAAGTATGTGGTCTTCCTCAACCGCGTCACGGAGAACGCCGACGCCGACGAACGGCTGCCCGGCTTCATGGAGGTCATGGGAGAGTCGGATAACATATTCATCCTTCTGGAAGGGAAGCTCGGCGCGAGCCTCAAGAAGGAGGTCGAGGCGCATGCCGACAAGGCGGTCGAGACGGAGGCAAGGAGCGGCGCGCGGGCGTTCGGTTCCGAGGAGCCGAACGCATTCGCCCTGGCGGATGCCGTGGGCTCCCGGGATGCCGCGAAAGCGTGGGCTCTCTATCGGCAAGCGATCGACGCGGGCATCGGGTCAGAGAACATCATCGGCACGCTCTTTTGGCAGGCGAAATCCATGGCGGTGGCCGCGCGGGCGAAGAGCGCGGCCGAAGCGGGATTGAGCCCGTTCGTCTATTCGAAGGCGAAGCGCTTCGCTTCCCGGTATTCGCAGGAAGAGCTGGGCCGCCTGCTCTCCGAGCTGGTCTCGATCTATCACGACAGCCACCGAGGGGCGCGCGACGCGGAGCTGTCCCTCGAGGCGGCTTTGCTGAAGCTGTGACGGTGCCTTCCGGCCCCGCTCCGCTTGCGGTATCCGGCAAAGGGCAATGTTATAATAACCCAGCATGCACAGGCCTCTTGCCACAATCTTCGCCATCCTCGCAATCGCGATCGGCGTACAGGCATATGCCCCTCAAGCGCACGCCGACATCACGACGGGCCTCGTCGGATATTGGAAGCTCGACGAAGGATCTGGAACCACGGCCACCGACACGAGCTCGACGGGAGACAACGGCACCCTGGTGAACGGGCCGTCATATGTGACGGGGAAGATCGGTCCGTACGCCCTCCAGGTGGCGAGCTCGTCCAACCAATACGTCAACGTCCCCGACAACGCCGCCCTCAACCCGAGCGCCATCACGGTCTCCGCATGGGTCGACCTCACGTCCTTGCCCCAGAACGGGTACGCCTCTCT
>JAGWLA010000013.1 GCA_028865095.1 Patescibacteria group bacterium
TATGCGGCCGTCCGGTCGGCTTCACGCCCGATATGAGGGTCTTTTTGCTGGTATTCGGCATCGCTTGAATGATAGCAGATGGCGCCGAAATAAAAAACAGCTCCGGGGATAGGACCCAGAGCCGTTCGGCGCATACGATCAGTGAGCATATTGGAATCGTTCGAACGAGCTGCGCCCATAGATCATGCCGACTTCGCCGTTCGAGGTGACCACCTCCATCGGCTTTGTGAAGCCGATGATGCCGCTTTTTGTGAGCTCGACCACTTCGCGAGCCCATCCCATAGGCACTAACAGGCCGCGCTGCGGATCCTGATCCGCCAACTTGAAGTTGCATCCTCGAATGTCGCCTATCGTGATCAAGGCGCTCTTGTCCTGGAACGAGTATTCCACCCAGACGAACAAGGTCAATCGCCCGTTCGAAACATATTCCGGCCGGAACGACGAATAACCCGGTATCCTGCCGCCGTTCATCGATTGAAGGCGGCGAGTGAGCCCGCTAAGGCTCCTCCATTCCCATGAGCCGAGTCGGTACCCGCAAATCGGCAGCAGTTCCGGGATCTTTATACGCGTTTTGTTTCTGGGGTCTCTGACGAGGGTGACCGGCTTACGGGTCATCTGCACTTGGATTATCTCCGCTTCTTGTTCTTGCATTTTTCACTCCTGCCGCTTCGCGGCTTTGTAGGTCGGTGAGGTCGATCGTCGTCCGTGATATGCATCACTGTCAAACAACGATACTGGTACGACAGTATATCACAGTGGAAGAGAAAAATCAAGCTATATCCCCTCTTTCTTGAGCTCGTCGACGAGCTGCTGGGCCTTCTTGGAGAGTTTCCGCGGCATGGCCACGCGGGTGACGATGAGGAGGTCGCCGCGCTTGGCGTGCGTGCCGGTCAGGCCGCGGCTCTCGTACGGGACGCCTTTGCCCTTGACGCGAAGGATCTCCCCGTGCGACGTCCCGGCGGGGATCTTGAGCTCGATCGCGCCGTCGAGGGTCTCGATCTCCGTCGTGCCGCCGGCTAAAGCGAGCGTCAGCTTGACCGGGAGCTCCGTGACCAGGTTGAATCCTTCTTTCCGGAACCGCTCGTCTTCTTCCACCCAGATCCTGACGATGAGGTCGCCGGGCATGCCGTCCTTCTCGGGCGCCGGCTCGCCTTTCCCCGCTACGCGGAGGCCTTGGCCGCTCTCGATGCCCGGCGGGACCTTGATGACGATCGTGCCCGCCCTCCCGCCTACAGAGACTTCCCTCTCGACCCCGAATATCGATTCCTTGAAGGATATCTGGAGGTCGACGGTGATGTTCATCCCTTTGCGCGGGCGGCCCCTGCGGCTCGAAGGCCCGCCGCCGAAAAGGTCCCCGAAGATGTCGCCGAGGTCGAATTCGAAGGACTGGCCGTTCTGGCCGAAGCCCTGGAAGCCTCCGCCCTGGGCGAACTGCGAGAAGTCGAAGCCGCCGAAGCCGGCGCCTTGGCCGGCATTGAAGCCCGCGCCCCCCGGCCCGGCCGAGCCGAAGCGGTCATATTGGGCGCGCTTGCTGTCGTCGGAAAGGACGGCATAGGCTTCGCTGGCTTCCTTGAACTTCTGCTCGGCTTCCTTGTCGCCCTTGTTCTTGTCGGGATGATATTGGTGCGCGAGCTTGCGGAACGCCTTCTTGACGTCGTCGGGAGAGGCGCCCTTCTCGACGCCGAGGATCTTGTAGTAGTCTTTCATGAGGGGCTACTTCTTCTCCTTGAACTCGGCGTCCTTCACGTCCCCTTCTCCGCCCTGGCCGCCGCCGTTGTTGCCACTTGAATCGCCGCCGGGGCCTGATTGGCCGCTTGCGCCTTGCGGACCTGCGCCTTGATTCTGATTCATGAACTGCCCTATCTTCTGGATCTCGTCGGACAGCGCCTGGGTGGCGGCCTTGATGGCGCTCACGTCCGGCGCGGCGTTGTCTTTCGCCCGCTTCAGGTCGGCGACCTTGTCCTCGATTGACTTGCGGAGCTCGGCGGGGACTTTCTCGCCGGCGTCCTTCAAGGCTTGCTCGGAGGTATAGACGAGCTGCTCGGCGATGTTGCGGGCTTCAACCGCTTCCTTCTTCTTTGAGTCTTCGGCCTCATGGGCGGCGGCGTCGGCCTTCATCTTCTCGACCTCCTCCTTGGACAGGCCCGAAGAAGCGGTGATCTTGATGGAGTTGGACTTGCCGGTGGCCTTGTCCTTGGCGCTGACGTTCAATATGCCGTTGGCGTCGATGTCGAAAGTCACTTCGATCTGCGGAGTGCCGCGGCGGGCCGGGGCGATGCCGCCGAGGTTGAATTGGCCGAGAGACTTGTTGTCGGAGGCCATGGGCCGCTCGCCCTGGGTGATGTGGATGGTGACCTCGGTCTGGTTGTCGGCCGCAGTCGAGAAGACCTGCGAGCGCTGGGTCGGGACGGTGGTGTTCTTCTCGATGAGCTTGGTGGCCACTCCGCCCATGGTCTCGATGCCGAGGGACAGCGGGATGACGTCGAGCAGGAGGACGTCGTGGACGTCTCCGCCGAGGATGCCTCCCTGGATGGCCGCGCCGACGGCGACCACTTCATCGGGGTTGACGCTCATGTTGGGCTCCTTGCCGAAGTAGGCTTTGACGGCGCTCTGAAGGGCCGGCATGCGGGTCTGGCCGCCGACCAGGATGACTTCGTTGATGTCGCCGACTTTGAACGGCGAGGCGTCCATGGCGCGCTTGGTGATGGTCATGGCCCGGTCGACGAACTCCTTGGTGAGCTCCTCGAGCTTGGCGCGGGTGAACGGGACCAGGAGGTGCTTCGGGCCGTCGGCGCCGCTGGTGATGAACGGGATGTTGATCTCCGTCTGCATGGCCGTCGAGAGCTCGATCTTGGCCTTTTCCGCGGCCTCGTCGAGGCGCTGGAGCGCCAAAGCGTCCTTCTTCAGGTCCACGCCGTTCTCCTTCATGAAGGAGTCGGCCAGCCAGTCGACGATCTTGGCGTCGATGTCGCGCCCGCCGAGGTGGCTGTCGCCGTCGGTGGACTTGACCTCGATGGTGTCCGCGCCGACGTCGAGCACCGATATGTCGAACGTGCCGCCGCCGAAGTCGAACACGGCGATCTTCTCGTCCTTCTTCTTGTTGAAGCCGTAGGCGAGGGCGGCCGCCGTGGGCTCGTTGATGATGCGCTTGACCTCGAGGCCGGCGATCTGGCCGGCGTCCTTAGTAGCCTGGCGCTGGCTGTCGTTGAAGTAGGCCGGCACGGTGATGACGGCTTCGGTCACCTTCTCGCCGAGGCGCGCCTCGGCGTCGTTCTTGAGCTTCTGCAGGATCATGGCGCTGACCTCCTCGGGGCGGAGCCATTTGTCGCCGAGATGGACCTCGATGCCGCCGTTCGCGGACTTGCGCGTCTCGAACGGGACGTTCTTGATGTCCTTCTGCACCCCGGGCTCGTCATACGTGTGGCCCATGAAGCGCTTGATCTGATAAACGGTGTTCTTGGGGTTCGTCACCGCCTGGCGCTTGGCCAGAAGGCCGACGAGCCGCTCGCCCGTCTTGCTCTGTGCGACGATGGACGGCGTCGTCCGCGCGCCCTCCGCGTTCTCCAATACTTTCGGGGTCCCGGCTTCCATCACGGCCACCGCCGAGAAAGTCGTACCCAAGTCTATTCCTATGATCTTACTCATGATTTTTTGTTTAGTTCAATGATAATTTCAAATGTCAAAATCCAAATGACAAATGACCGGTTATTTTTTGCCTATCGCTGAAAATATCAGCGCCAGCTCATGTGCTTCCTTACAGAGAGCAATCTTGTGAAGGAAGTCTTTCTTGGATTCAGCTGAGCTTTGACATTTGGATTTAGTTCTCAAGGTATCCCTGACAACTAACTGATAATTTGCCTCTATTCTTACCGGCAGATTCAGTATCCGCGGTTTCTCACATCTGGCCATTTCAATGTTCGCTAATCTCCACTATCTTCGAAGGCTTCAGGTGCCCCGAGACGAGCCTAACTGGCTTTCCGGGATGCTCGAGCCTCAATAGTTCGAGGACTCTCTCATTCGCTTCTCCCCTTTCCGCCGGCTCGCGGACCGATACGACGAACAGATCGTCGGCTTTCTTGAC
>JAGWLA010000011.1 GCA_028865095.1 Patescibacteria group bacterium
CTCCCTCGGGGACCACGGTATATACCCTGACCGCCTCGAACGCCTACGGCACCACGACGGCCACGACGAGCGTCGCCCTCGTCCCCGGCTCCTTCGTGGGCCCCGCCGACATATTCCTCACCATGGCGACGAGCACCCCGGGCACCCCGCTCACGATCCCCATCCTGGACGACGGGACGATCGGATATCCGCACTGGTTCCAGCTCGAGAGCGACGGCACGACCGGCGTCACTTCGACCCCGGGCCTCACGGTCGCCACGAGCCAGCACGCCCTCCCGTCGTCGGTCGAAGTGGGCACGACTGCATATGCCTCGACGACCGCCACCCAGAGCATCGCCCTCAACGACACCTACTACTACGAGACGGCAGAGTCGTACCTACCTGCGGGGCATCCATCCGCTACCATCTCGGGCTGGCTCACGGTGGGCCCTGCCAATGCCGGGGTGAACGGGATGACCTTCGACTACGCCTTCATTTTCGGCACGACGACCGGGCACTTCGCCGGCCTCCAGCTCCGGAACGGCAGCCCTTCCTACTACGTCTGGATCGAGACAGGAAGCCCCACACTCCACAGCGCGAGCATCGCTGTTACGCCCGGAGGAACCTACTGGTTCACCTTGAAGGCCGACTATGCCGCCGGTTCGGCCCGCCTCGCCATATTCGACACGTCGGGGAACCAGGTGGGGTCGACGGTGTCGGTGGCGATGCCGACAGGGGACACGATAGGGAGCATGCTCATCGGGAATAACGAAGTCGGGACCTCCACCAGCTCGACTTATTTCGAGGATTTCATGGCTGATTTCACGCATGCGGCTTTCCCATTGGGCCCGACATCTCGCTTAGCGGCCGCATTCAGTTCAATGTCAGCGGCGCCGACGGCGTCTGCCGCGACCATCTCCTGGACGACCAATGCCTCCTCATCCTCCATGGTCTCCTACGGCACCACCACCTCCTATGGCTCGACGACCGCCGAGACGGACACCTCACCCCGGGTGACCTCCCATTCCGTCTCTCTTACCGGCCTCTCCTCGTGCACCACCTACCACTATGAGGTGGGAGGGGTGGACGGGTTCCTGAACCAATCCTCGAGCACGGATCAGACGTTCACGACGACAGGGTGCGCGGCTCCCCCGGCGGCTTCATCGACTCCTTCTGTCGCGACGGCCTCGATCTCTTCGTCGGGCGGCTCCGTCTCGACCGCTGAACTAGCCTCACTGCTTGCTCCGGGGCCGGCTACCGATGCTTATCTCGCCTCGCTCAAGAAGAGATCCTTTATTTCCGGATGCCCGTCGGGATATATATGCACGCCGTCATCGAATTCGGCTGCTGGGGCCATTGTAGGATCATTCGTCCGCGACCTCTCTCTCGGCGCGGTCGGCTCGGACGTGAGAGCGCTTCAGATATTCCTCAATCGTCACGGCGCCCCACTCGCCTCGTCCGGCCCAGGATCGCCGGGGCATGAGACCGATCATTTCGGCCCTCTGACCAGAGCGGCTCTCATCAGATTCCAGGATGCGCACGCCTCGAGCATCCTCGCCCCTCTCGGTCTTCTCCATGGCACCGGCTATTTCGGGCCGAGCACCCTTAAAGAGGTCGATCTATTGATCCAGCGCAGCGAATGAGGACACGGATCGCGCCAGGGCCTTTACTTGAAGCTTGTTTTGTCGTATCGTTTTGCGCAGGACTTAAAAATATATGAGAACCGATGTCTTTGTCGATCTTGAGGGCATAGGGATATCATGGGGGATACGTACGAGCGCGAGAAAGATAGGTCTGATCGCGCGCAAGCTGCCCGGGGCTCTCATGAGCCGGGGCTATGCGATAGGGGAGGTCGCTTGCTTCGCGAGCGATAGCCGGCCTCCGGAATGGATGTCCCCGAAGATAAAAGGGACGATGCGCAGCCTTACGGATGAATGGGGATGGAATATGGTATGGACCCATACCATCGCCGACCATGCTTTGATGCGGGCGGTAGAAGACGGCATGGCGTACGGCACCCTCCCAAAAGCGGTCATGATCGTCGCCAACGACCATCATTTCTGCGATATCGTGTGCAAGCTCGCGGCTACCGGCCGCACAGCCCTAGTGTCGGGGACCAAAGTCAGCAAGCGGCTTCGCGAAGCCTCGAGCGCTTGTTTCGAGCTGTGGGACCTTATCGGCGAGAATCCGGAAAAGGTCGATTGGCAGAGCTACGATGAACGCCATAAGGGCACGCCGGCCTTCAACGGCATCCGGTTCCCCGAAGGATTGTGACGAGCGCCCGCATATGCCGGCGCTTTTTTGTGTGCGGCAGGACGGGGTGGCGATCCTGGTCGTCCGACTTTCCGGCGTGATATAATCTTTTGCATCTATGAGCAAGAAGGCGTTCGCGACGAGCGTATTATGACGATGAAAAAGACAAACTGGTGGAAAGTCTTATCGACGTTCAATCTATCGTTCTCCATACTCATTGGCCTATTCAGCTTCTGGATCATTAGCCTGGAACACGATGCTGGTTTTGGCCCGCCCGAGGCAGACTTAATTGCTTACACAGTATTTTTGATCTCAATTATTGGTCTCATCTCATCTTTTTATACTAGGAAAGAAATGCCTTTGGCAAAGAAGGTTGGGCTCGCGGTCGCGGCGCTATATATGATCTTCATTATTGTTTGGATCATATTTCCCGCTTTATCTATAACGCTCTAGCGCATTCGATTTCGAATTGAGCGATGAGGATATGAGCCTGATCGGCACCCTCGATATTTATCTCGCGCGAGGCGTTGGTGCGCCCAGCTGGATTCGAACCAGCGACCCTCTGCTTAAAAGGCAGGTGCTCTACCAGGCTGAGCTATGGGCGCAAGCGAGGGGAGAAAGGACGGGCTTGCCCGGGCTTTCGACCCGAGCGCAGCGCCTATATCGAGCGGAGCGAAGATATGGGCGCATAGCGACAAGCCTAGCTCATTTCTTGCCATCAATCAATTTCTTGAGCTCGGCTTGCATGTCGGATATCTGGCGCTCGTTGCTCGCGGCGCGGCTTTTGAGCTCCTCGACATGCCTTCGGATATTGTCGGCTTCCATGTTCAGTTTGGCGAGCTCCTGCTCCTTCTTGCGCACCTCTTCTTCTTTGCGATGGAGCTCGTCTTCCTTGAGCTTCTTTTCCCGCTGCTCGCGCTCGAGCTCCTTGCGGAGGGTCTCAAGGGCTTGGGTGGATGCTGCGATCATAGGATGGATGGTTATCGAGCGGACCGATAAGCGCTTATAAAGGAAGGTCGAAAGCCAGGAAGCCCGGGCCGGTCACCATGAGCGATGCCGCCAGGACGAGCAGGAGGAGATAGTAGTTGACGCCGTCGGTGAGGAAAGCTTTCTTGGATATCCGGCCTATCAGGCGGATGACGAGGTCGATGGCGGCCACCAGCGCGGCTCCCTGGGTGTAGAGGCCGATGAAGATGAGGATGCCGGCCAGCCCTTCGATGACGCAGAGGCCTTTGGCGTGGATGGTAGCGACGGGATTGCGGAGCTCCTTATATGCCCAGTGGATGAAGACGGCGCCGAGGACGATGCGGATCATGAGGGGCGCGGCCAGCTGCCAAGTGAGGAGCGAAGGGAAGAGGGAGAGAGGGTGCATGATGATATGGCTTATTCCGATAATGTGGGCTTATGATAGCAAAAAACGCGCGAGCCCGCCTCTCACGCCGCCTGCCGGAGGAGCTTCTGATGGGAGCTGCAGAAGTGGGCGCTCCGGCCGCCGACTTTGGCGCGGACGATGATGCCGCGGCAGCCGCGCTTGGAGCAGGGCTCCCCGGTCTTGCGGTAGGCGCGGTGCCGGTCTTGGAATCGTCCGGGCTTGCCGTCGACGTCGCGGTAGTCGGACATGGAATCGCCGCCGAAGTCGATGCCCTCGTTCAGCACTTCCAAGGTCGCGGCGAAGAGCCGCTTCATGAGCGCGCCGGGGATGCCGGAGACGCGCTCTTCAGGGTTGATGCCGGCCCTCCAGAGGGCCTCGTCGCTGTATATGTTCCCGATGCCGGCGATGAGGGCCTGGTCCATGAGCGCTTGCTTGATGCGCATGCGCGGCTTCAGGGCCAGCCGCTCCTTGAATGCGGCGAGCGAGAATCCGCGGCCGAGAGGGTCGGGCCCGATCCTCTCGAGGTGCGGGGACGTTTCGAGGTCGGCCTCTTTTATCAGGGCGACTTTGGCGAACTTGCGCATGTCGGACAGCTCGAGGGTCGCGCCGTTGTCGAAGCCGATCACCAGATGGATGAAGCGGTTGAAAGGGTCGGACCGGTCGTAGTCTCCGTACATGAGGTGGCCGGTCATCTTCATGTGCACGAGGATCGTGTCGCCGCTGTCGAGACGGATCAGGACGTTCTTGGCCTTCCTGCCGACGGACGCGATGCGCCTGCCGATGACGGCCTCCTTGAAGCGCCGGAAATATGCCGGGTCTTTGATGGACTCTTTCCCTCTCTGAAGAGGGCTGCGATAGTCGGTCCAGACGCTCTCGATGCGCAGGCCCCGGATGCGGGCGTCGAGCCCGCTCGCGGTGGTCTGGACTTCGGGCAATTCGGGCATGTGCCCACTCTAGAATGGAACGCCCGGTTTGTAAAATGATATACTGGCGCCATGCGCTACTACCTCACCGCTCTCATCGTCGCCGTCGCCTTCGGCATCCCGTGGATCGTCGCTAACGACCCGGAAGGGGTGAACGGGCTCATCGCCGCCGTGCAGCGGGCAGGGGAACAGGCGGCCGCGGTCATCATATCGCATAACCCGGTGACCATCGCCGACCTCCATTCAGACTATACGGCCGCCGCTCTGCCCGACTCTCCCAAGAAGATCCGCATCCTGGTGGTGCCGGGCCATGAGCCTGACTATGGCGGCGCCGAATATCAGTCGTCATTCGGGCGCATCAAGGAGCGCGACCTCACCGTGGAGCTGGCGGCCGACCTTGAAAGCTTCTTGCAGAGCGATGCCCGCTTCCAGGTGTTCGCCAGCCGCGACGCGAACGGGTGGACACCGACGTTCGCCGATTATTTCAAGAATGGCTGGAACGACATCGTCGCGTGGGAGCAGGCCAATAAAGAGCAGTTCACCAGCTTGGTCAAAGCAGGCTCTGTCCGGCAGGCTCCGGCGACCGTCGTCCATGCGGACGCTCCTACCGACGTGGCGCTGCGCCTGTACGGCATAGACAAATGGGCGAACGAGAACGACATCGACATCATGATCCACGTCCATTTCAACGACTATCCCGGCCATGGGTCGGGGCCGGGCAAGTACACCGGGTTCGCCATATACATACCGGAGAAGCAATACGAGAACAGCACGACCACGGCGGCGCTGGCCGACGGCGTGTTCAAGAGGCTGTCCGCCTTCAACCCGGTGAGCGACCTCACGGGCGAGAGCGACGGCATCGTCCCTGACCCCGACCTCATCGCTCTCGGAGCGTTCGATTCGGTCAATGCCGCCAGCATGCTCGTCGAATATTCATATATATACGAGCCGCAGCTCGACGATCCGGCGACCCGGAGCATATTCCTCAACGACCTGGCCTACCAGACATATCTCGGCATACGCGATTTCTTCGAGCCGGGGTCGGCAGGGCCGGGAGTATACGGCACGGCGGCTCTGCCGCATACCTGGGCAAGCCCGATGTCCGCAGGAGGGGCGGCGTCCGCCGATGTCTTCGCCCTGCAATCGGCGCTCATACAAGACGGGGACTACCCGCCGGCCGGATCGAGCTTGACGGATTGCCCGCGCACGGGGAAGTACGGGCCATGCACCACGGAGGCGGTCCTCCAGTTCCAGAAGAAGCACGGCATCGCCGGCGCCAACGGCAATGCCGGCCCGGCGACCGTCGCCGAGCTGAACAGCCTATTCTCGGCCCGCTGACGGGCGCAGTCCTTTAGCGGCGAGCAGTGCCTCTACCTCTTCGCGCGCCACGCGGGCGTCGCTCCAGGGCGTCTTCGAGCCTTTCGGCCCCATGATATACGGGTCGGTGCCTTTGCCGGTGATGAGCACTGCTTCGCCGGTCCGGGCCCTCCTCACCGCTTCGCGGATGGCGGCGCGCCGGTCCATGATGACGGTCGGCTCTTTCGACGATATCCCCGCCGCCACTCCGGCGACGATCTCTTCAGGGTCCTCGTCGTACGGGTCTTCGTCGGTCAAGATGATGTCGGCGCAGCACGCGTCGGCGATGCGCCCCATCTCGGCCCTCTTCCATGAATCGCGCCCGCCGCCAGTGCCGCCAAGGACGCAGATGGTGCGCTTCCCGGCGAACACCTCATAGAACTTCTTCAGCGAGTCGGGCGTATGGGCGTAGTCGACGACCACTTCGAAATCCTGGCCGGCGTCGATTTTCTGTACGCGGCCGGGGATGTCGCCGAATGCCGCGACCGCCTTCCTGAT
The DNA here is from genome assembly GCA_028865095.1 of Patescibacteria group bacterium. Classification (GTDB taxonomy): domain Bacteria; phylum Patescibacteriota; class Minisyncoccia; order Phycocordibacterales; family PALSA-1337; genus C7867-002. The sequence goes on from JAGWLA010000011.1 coordinate 6,382, forward strand.
GACGCCGTCGGAGACCCCTTGGCTCCTCGCCGCAGCCGCGGCCGCCAGGATGTTGTAGAGGTTGATCGTCCCCGAGAGAGGGGAGACGGCCGTCGCGCCCCCGAGAGAGAACGAGAGGCCCGCATCCTTGATCTCGTAAGGCTCCGCGTCTTTCAGGGAATAGCGCATCTTCCGGTCTGCAGCGCAGGACATGAAGCGCCCGCTCTCCTTGTCGTCGGCGTTGACGATCAGAGCGCGGCCTTTCTTGGACGACGCGCCGAGCCGGCGGGCGATGGAGAGCTTCGCTTCGACGTACCGCTCATACGACCCGTGCGACTCGATGTGCTCGGGCGACAAGTTGGTGAAGACGAAAGCGTCGAAGTCGATCCAGAGATGCCGATAGGCGACGGCGCCTTGGGAGGTCATCTCGAGCACGGCGTAGTCGCAGCCGGCGTTGACGGCGCGGCGCAGGAAGCGCTGCATGAAGCCGCGCCCGGGCATCGACATCTTGTACAGGTTAGGCTCCGACCGGCTGCCGATCTTGAACCTGATGGTGTCCGTAAGGGCGACCCTGTAGCCGGCCTCTTCGAGGATGGCGCCAAGGATCTCGACCGTGGAGCTCTTGCCTTTGGTCCCGGTGACGGCGATGACCTTGATATGGCGGGATGGGAAGCGGTACCAGCACGCCGAGGCGAGGGCGAGCATCCAGTGATATGCAGGATTGGCGGCCCGGAACACGGGGCGGGGGATGAAGCGGCGGATCGCGGCAAGGGATGAGTCCATGGAGGTCAATTGAGGGATTTGAGAGCGGCCTTCACTTTCGCGCCCGTGTCGGAGAGGCTCCGGTCGACCGCCTTCAAGGCTTCGCGCGCCTCGTCGGCCCCGTAGCCGAGGGCTTTGAGGGCCTCGATGGCGTCGAGGTCGCTCGAAGCGCCCGCCGCGAAGCCGGCATCGCCGCCGCTGAACCCGCCGAGCTTGTCTTTGAGCTCGAGGACGATCTTCTCGGCGGTCTTCCTGCCGATGCCGGAGACTTTGACCAGGTGGGCGACCGATCCCGTCCGCACCGAATCCGCCAAAGCCTCCGTCGAGACGAGGGACATGATATTGAGGGCGCTCCGGGGGCCGATGCCCGATATGCCGATGAGGAGCTCGAAAAGGTCGCGGTCCGCGCGGGCCGTGAAGCCATACAGGTCGCGGGCGTCTTCCCGCACGGCGTCGTGTATCCAGAAAGCCGCTTCTTGGCCGACGGAAAGGCCGTGGAGCGCGTCGTCGGTCGCGAAGACCTCATAGCCGACGCCGCCGATCTCCACGACGGCGCGCCTGTCTCCGAGCTCGGTCACGGTGCCCTTCAGGGTGGCGATCATGCCGGTATTATAGCGCAGATGGGCGCGGATATTTACTTTATGGCCGCTCTGTGATAGTTTTCTGCTACATATGCCTATACTTTCATCAGCCAAGAAGGCCCTGCGCGCTGGCAAGAAGAAGCGCGTCTATAACCTCCGCCGCAAGTCGGAGATCGATAGCCGCTCGAAGGCGTTCCGCAAGCTCGTCGCCGCCAAGGACAAAGCGGGCGCGGAGAAAGCCCTCCCGTCCTTCTATAAGGCTCTCGATAAAGCCGCCAAGACCGGCTTCATCAAGAAGAACGCCGCGGCCCGCCTCAAGTCCCGCGCTATGGCGGCGCTCAAGAAGCTCGGGTAAGATTAGACCATCGCCCTCGTCGTTCAACGGATAGGACGCAGGATTGCGGATCCTGTAATGGAGGTTCGATTCCTCCCGGGGGCACCGCTTCAGAATCCGGCAGCTTCGAGCAGCTTCTTCAGGAAGGGCTCGCTATGCTCGGCTTCGGCGATGTATTTGAGCAGGACTTCCCGCACCTCTTCGGGGTCGATCGAGTCGATGTACATGACGATGAGGGGCATGAAGAGCTTGCGCGACTTGACCAGCAGCCGCGGCGGCACTTCGTCGTGGGGTATGCAGAACGAATCCAGCGTCAGGAAAGGGTAGAGGGTCTTGCCCGACATGATGCCGCGGTCGTTGATCTCGTAGCGGACGGTGCGCGGCGGCTGCGAGGCGTGCAGGGCCAACGCCAAGGCGGCCACCACGACGAATATGCCCGTGATGATCTCGCCGAACATGAAGAGGACGGTGGCGATGGCGAGAGTGATGATGCCGACCGCCCAATACCAGTCGGGCCTCTTCTCCGTATAGAGATGCGTCGGCGCTTCCCATGCGATGAGAGCTTCAGTTGCCATTATGGGGATAGTATATCACAGGGCGATGAAGGCATTCGAGCAGGAAGGCTGCCGCGATGCCGATCGCCCTTCGGCGCAGCGAAGGCGGACGGGGTGAGATTCGAACTCACGGTCCCCTTGCGAGGACGACAGTTTTCAAGACTGTTGCCTTAAACCGCTCAGCCACCCGTCCGTACGGCCATCATATGCGAAAAAGCGCCGTTCCGCAAAGCGATATGCTACAGTATCGCCATGGAGAAGAAGCGCATCATCGGCGTCGATTACGGTTCGAAGAGGGTCGGCCTGGCCGTTTCCGATCCCGAGCGCAAGGTGGCGCTGCCGGTCGGCGTGGCGGCTAACGGGCCGAAGCTCGTCGACGAGACGGCCGCGGTCGCCGGCCGTTACGGGGCGACGACGATCGTCCTCGGAGAGTCCACCGATTATAAAGGGGCGCCGAACGCCATCGCCGGGAAAGCCTCCGCTTTCAGGGACGCGCTCGAGGAGCGGGGCTTCGAGGTCGTGATGGAGCCGGAATTCATGACGAGCGTCCAAGCCGAAAGGCTTCAAGGCAAGAACGGCATGATCGACGCTTCCGCCGCCGCCCTCATCCTGCAGAGCTATCTCGACCGCGACGGCGGGAAGGGCGTGCCTGACGGCGGCGATTCCTGTATGATGTCGGCATGAAGATATCCTACGACGATTTCAAGAAAGCCGAGATCAGGGCAGGGAAGATCCTGTCCGCCGAGAAGATCCCCGACACCGACAAGCTCCTCGCGCTCACCGTCGACCTCGGCGACATGAAGGAGACGCCGCACGAAGCCGGGCGCATGACGAAGCTCGAGCCGGCCCCGCGCAGCATCGTCTCCGGCATCGCCGCTCATTTTCCCGACCCTTCGGTCCTCGTGGGCAGGACCTGCATGTTCGTCGCCAACCTCGAGCCGAGGACGATCCGCGGCCGCGTGTCCGACGGGATGATATTCGCCCTCTCCACGGGGAGCGGGGAATTCTCGCTCCTCGAGCCGGACGACGCCATCCCTCCCGGAACGCTCGCGGGATAGCCGCCGCATATAGTACAATAGGCGCATGAGAGCGCGTTCCTTCTTCCGAGTGTTCCCGCCGCCGGCTTTCCTCGCCATGCCGTATGCGGGCGTGGACATATCGGACGATGCGGTGAAGTGCCTGACCTATAGCGGCTTCGGCAGGGAGCGGCGCATCGCCTCGTACGGGTCGATGGACCTTCCCGAAGGCCTGATCGACGGCGGAGACATCAAGGACGAGAAGGCCTTCGTCGAGCTCATGACCGGGTTCGCCCGCCGGCACGGGCTGACCTTCGTCAAAGTGTCGGTGCCCGAAGAGAAATCCTATCTCTTCCAGACTGAGGTCCCCGACCCCGGCTCCGCCGACATCGAGCAGAACATCGAGTTCAAGATCGAAGAGAACGTGCCGCTGTCGGGCCCTGACGCCGTGTTCTATTTCGATCTGGTCCCCCGGGCCGCGGAGCCAGAGCCTCCCCGAGCGAGCGTCTCCGTGGTGCCCCGGACGTACATCGAGCACTATATGGGCCTTCTCGAGTCCGCCGGCATGAAGCCGGTCGCCTTCGAAGTGGTGCCGAAATCGATCGCCCGGGCGGCCATCCCGGCGGGCCAGACCGGGGCCATGCTCATCATCCATGCCATGAAGCGCAAGACGGGGATATATGTCGTGTCGGGCGACGCCGTCAGCTTCGCGTCGACCCTCTCGAATGCCCCGTCCGGCGAAGGGGAAGGGTCGGTCCGGGCCATCGAGAGCATCGGGAAAGAGGCCTCGCGCATCTATTCGTATTGGCTCTCGCACGGGACAGGCCGCGCCATCGACGGCATCATCCTGGTCGGCGCCGCCGCCCGCGAGCTCCAGGGGATCGGGCGCTTCATCGCCGATGCCCGGAGCATCCCGGTGCGCGTCGCCGGCGTGTGGGCCAACGTCTTCGACATCGACCGCTACATACCTCCCATCACCGAAAAAGAATCGCTCGGCTATGCGGTCGCCGCCGGGCTGGCCCTCGACCCGTCGCTCAGCTAAGCCTCATGAGACATACCCTCCTTCCAGCACCAGAGAGAGCCGCGCTTCGGCGCGAATACCACACCAGGGCTTTTGCCGTGGCTCTTTACGCGCTCGCAGCGGCCATCGCCGTCGGAGCGGTGGCGCTCTTCCCGGCCTTCATGAAGGCGTGGATAGCGGAGCAGTCGGGGGTCGCGGCCGTGGCCGCCGAACAAGGCAACAGCAACGGCTCGCTGGCTGCGGCCCAAGCCGCGCTCGCTTCCGAGGCCCGCTTGCTCGTCCCTCTGTCGTCCGCCGCTTCGGCATCCAGCCTTTCCGATGCCGTCAAAGCGATCGCTTCCGCGCGAGGGCCGGTGACGCTGTCGTCCTTCTCGGCCGTCCGGATGGCGACAGGCACGGTCGCCGTCATCGTCCAGGGGATCGCTCCGACCCGGGACGACCTTCTGGCGTTCCAGTCGAGGCTCGAGGCCCTCGTCCCGGGCGCTTCGGTCGACTTGCCCATCAGCGAGCTGGCCAAGAGCTCGCGCATCGGCTTCTCTCTTCAAGTGACCGGACCATTGCCATGAAGATGCGCCGCCCCAACATAGCAGCCCTGTCCTTTCTCGCCGCCGGGGGAGCGGTCATCGTGGCGGCGTGCGCGTATATATACCTCTACGAGCAGACCGGCGCCCTGACCGACAGGGCTCTCCTCGCCGCCGACGTGGTGGCGGCCGAAAAAGCGGACAAGGCGCAAGGGACGGACATCATGTCGGTCTATCAATCGACCGCCTCGTCCCGCGCGCGGCTGCCGGGCCTCTTCGTATCGTCGGATGACGCGGTCCGGTTCATCACGGCCATCGAAGCGGTCGGCCCGGCGTCGGGCGCCGCGATCAGCATCTCTTCCATCGTCGCCGACCCGTCGGGCGCCGCCGCGCCGGGCACGATCGGCACGATATCGGCGTCCGTCGTAGCTACCGGCTCATGGAGCGAGGCTATGAGGGCATTCGCCTTGCTCGAGTCGCTACCCTTGGCGGCCGCGGTCGACAGGGCGGCGCTCACGCTCTCCGCTCCCGCGACCGGAGCCTCGAAAGCGGCCCGGTGGACGCTGTCGCTCGACATGCATGCCGCGATGATGGTCCCTGTCTCTGCTACCTCCACAATGCCATGAAGATTCCATTCTTTAGCTTGAAGAGAAGGCCCCGCGCCGCGCCGTCTTCGCAGGAAGGCTCGACGGCTCTGCTCCATCGCTTGTCAGCAGACCTGTTGGCCGATTGGGCCATCATCGTCTCCGTCTCGGCTTTGATCGCCCTCTGCCTTGTGGCGGCAGGCCTCTGGGTGTATCTTGGCACAGCGGCCCGTCTGTCGGCCCCTCCGACCATCCAGCAAGCCTCTTCCGATACCGGGTTCAGCGCCGATAAGCTCGACGCGGTCATCCGGGCTTTCGATGGCAGGGCATCGAAGACCGCCGTTACCGTAAAGAGCGCTGTCGTGCCCTCTGACCCTTCCCTCCCGTAGTTCAATGGATAGAACATCGGACTTCTAAGCCGATTATGTAGGTTCGATTCCTACCGGGAGGACCTTGATATCAGGTTGATAACCTGTGAATTGCTTGACACTAGACTATATAACGATGTGTTAGAATGTATGTGGTCATCAATATTATCAGCCAACAAATAAAACCATGGCAAAGACAACTTCATGGATATTCGGCATCATCTTCTTGATCGCCGGCGTCTGGGGCCTCTTCATGACTCCGGTCGTCGGGTTCATCGCCGCTGACACGCTGAGCAGCATCGTGCACATCGTTGTCGGCATCGTGCTTCTGGTGGTCGCTTCCAAGCCGGCCGCCGTTGCCACCCTGAAGACGATCGGCATCCTGTATGTCGTGTTCGCGGTCCTCGGCTTCGTCCAGGGAACGAGCGTGCTCTTCGGCACATTCGTGACCGACGCCGCCACCAACTGGTTCTATCTCGTGGTCGGCATCGTCATCGCCGCCCTCGGATGGTCAGCCAAGAGCGGAAGCTCCGCTCCGATGTCCTCTCCTTCCTCCTCGGCTCCCCAGATGTAAGCGATACGGCTTTGCCGTGTCTGCCGCACAAGCCCGCAGGGCAGTCCCTGCGGGCTTTCGGCGTCTAGGCGAGGGCGGATATGCTGTGCGCGATGAGGGATTCGAACCCCCGGCCTTTCCCGTGTAAAGGGATCGCTCTACCGACTGAGCTAATCGCGCTAAGGGCTTTTTCCCGCCGACTATTGTAGACTAGCGTATATCACCCCTATGGGCAACGACATCCTCGATTCTGTGAGCGTCCTCTATGAGGACGCCGCCTGCGTGGCGGTGAATAAGCCCGCCGGGCTGATGGTCCATCCCGACGGCCGCAACGACGGGCCGTTCCTGACCGATTGGGTCGTCGCCCGGTATCCCGAAGCGGCGCAGGTCGGCGAGCCGATCAGGGCCGAGGACGGGGCCGCCATCGCCCGTCCCGGCATCGTCCATCGCCTCGACCGCGAGACGTCGGGCGTCCTGGTCATCGCTAAGACCGCTGCCGCTCACGCCGCCCTCAAAGAGCAGTTCCAGAGCCGCACCGTCTCCAAAGCGTATCTGGCATTCGTCTGGGGAGAGCTCAAGGACGAGTTCGGCACCATCAGCCGTCCCATCGGCCGCAACGCCAACGATTTCCGGAGGTGGTCGGCGGCCGGCAGGGGAGTGAAAGGCGAGATGCGCGACGCGGAGACGTACTGGACGCGGCTCTGGACCGGCACGGCGCCCGTCGACGGCGCCGACCGCCCGGAGCGCTTCTCGCTGGTGCGGGCGGAGCCCAAGACCGGCCGCACCCATCAGATCCGCGTCCATTTCCTGGCCATCCACCATCCGGTGGTGTGCGACCGCCTCTACGTCCCCAAGCGCCCGCCGGCCCTCGGCTTCGAGCGCACCGCCCTCCATGCCCGCAGCTTGAGCTTCGACAGCCCCGCCACCGGGAAGCGCGTCGCCGTGACAGCCCCTCTCCCCGCCGATTTCGAGCGCGCCGCCCGCAGCCTCGGCATCAATCTTGAATCTTAAAGGGCGATGTGATAAGGTGTGCCCACTATGGCTATGAAAGTGATATCGCCCGTCAAAGTCGATTTCCGCAAGAAGCTGGACATCCGTCCGGGCGACACCGTCCGCGTCTGGTCCAAGATCGAGGAAGACAAGGGCAAATTCCGCCTCCAAGCCTTCGAGGGCATCGTCCTCGCCCGCAAGCATGGCAGCGAAGCCGGCGCCACCTTCACTGTCCGCAAGGTCGTCGACGGAGTGGGGGTCGAGCGCATATTCCCGCTCTATTCTCCGATGATCGACGAGGTCGAGATGGTCCGCCGCTCCAAGGTCCGCCGCGCCAAGCTCTACTTCGTGCGCGAGAAGGCCGCCAAGGAGATCCGCCGCCAGATGCGCCGCATCATGGACGCGAAATACGAGCAGGAGCCGGCCGACGCCCCCGCCGCTGCGGCGCCCGCGGAAGAGGCCGCGCCTGAAGAGAAGAAGTAGCGCGCGGGCCTCGGGCCCGTTTTCGTTGATAAAGCGGATGATTTCCGCTATGATGACCCAGTCCTTTTAGAACGCGCGGGTGGCGAAATTGGTAGACGCACTACCTTGAGGTGGTAGCGCCCATTAGGGCATGGAGGTTCGAGTCCTCTCCCGCGCACAGCACGATGGAACGCACGCTCCCATAGTTTAATGGATAGAACGCGGGCCTCCGAAGCTCGCGATGCAGGTTCGATTCCTGCTGGGAGCACAGGGGCCTTCAAGGGTGTATAATCACGCCATGCTCTATACCAGGAAAGGGGATTCGGGCACGACTAAGGATTTCAAGTCCAAGCCGGGCGAGCGGAAGTCGAAGTCGTCCTGCCAGACCGAGGCGCTCGGCGCTTTGGACGAGCTCAATTCCTTCATCGGCCTGGTCAAGGTCGAAGCCGCGGGGGCCCAGTGGAAAATCGACGGCAGCGGCAAGGACCTGCCCGAGATCATCCTCTGGTGCCAGCAATGCCTCTTCTCCGTCCAGGCCGAGATGGCCGGGGCCGATAAGCGGGTGGGGCAGGGCAAGGTGGCGGAGATGGAAGGCTGGATCGACTCTATCGAGAAGGAGATGCCGCCCATCACCACCTTCTTCATATCCGGCGGCACGCAGCTCGCGGCCCTTCTCGACGTGTCCCGCACCCTGGCGCGCAAGGCCGAGCGCCGGGTCGTGGCCGGGGCGGAAGCCGGGGAGCTCTCTCCCGACCCGGCGACGCTGGCATTCCTGAACCGCTTGTCGTCCCTCTTCTACGCCCTCGCTCGACTAATGAACCACAAATCTGGTATAACAGAGCAGCCGCCGACGTATTCCTGACGATCGCGCCGCATGAATGGTGCCTATGGTGTAATGGTTAGCACTCGGCTCTGTGAAAGCCGCAGCATGGGTTCGAATCCCATTAGGCACCCACGATTTGACATAAATTATAATTACTATTATAATACTTCTTAGACTTTAATTGGTAAGCTAGTACTATCAATTTGCCACAGTAGAAAGTGGCTTATTTATGTAAACCATTTTCTACTGTGGCAAAAGCACAACGCTCTAGCCCAACAGTATGGACAGGTTCATTGAAAGAACACGTCCACAACAAAGAAAGGAACAGGTTACTATGAGTAACGAGTTCACAATGACGACGGGTCAATCACATGAATTAGCCCAAGCCTTTGGTCGCAATGGCTGGAATAACGGACAGGTTAAGAAGTTGAGCGAAGGAGACTTCCTCAAACAGGTCCTCGATGTGCTTCTAGGTAAAGCCGAGATAAGACCACTTGGAAATCCGGTTGATATGCCGAAGACCTTGAGTCGCTTGGCTTTCGTGAAAGCAACACTGGAATTGTGGGATGAGAAGGTTGGTTTTATTTTGGAAACCAAGAAATTAACACCTGCAGATCGTTTGGTTGCCGAAAAAGATAAAGTGACCACCGATGAACTAGGTAGTCGTCTTGGCTGTAGCGGAGCAAATATTCGACAGATCTATAATCGTTATCGTGAAGAAATGAGGATTATGGTGAAGGAGAACCCCTCAAGCTTCGGTAATCTGCGTCACCTTCAGGCGTGGAATACATGGTTTGTCAGGTAGTATCGGGTCGGCAAATTAGTAGTTGCGGTTAAATCATGATAAATGGAAACGCTGAAGAGTGTTCGATAAATACTTCACCCCAGACAATCCGGTCTGGGGTTTGTTGTTTGTACAGTGACTTCAAGGGCAGGGTAGAAACTCGGAATATAGAGCGTCGCATCATTCCTTCTCTCAAACACAGTTCTAACATCCTCCACGACGGCACCCCAGACGTTAAGAAATTCCATGCATCATTTTTAGTGTTATAATTTAAGCATTATGCAAATATTCTCTGTCATATCAATATTATGCTTACTTATTCTTGGTGGAGATATATACTATTTAGTTATATATTTTCCGACACTCGGTTCGCTGCAAAATGCGTCTTTTATGACATATTCTCCATTGGTATCTTACTCAACGATAATATCGGCTATTGTCTCTATATGGTTTGCCATAATCGGTCAGAAGAGAGATGAGATCAGTAAGAAGGCGTCATCAGTCATTATTGTCTCTGCAATTCTATTCGGTTTGGTCTGTTTTGGTTTCCTGATGCTTTATTCTGGTATGCGAACACTTTCCTGATTAATTGTAAAAAGACCAAAGGAAGGAATGTAAATTGTTGTATCATTCCTCCTCTCAAACACAGTTCTAACATCCTCCACGACGGCACC
>JAGWLA010000014.1 GCA_028865095.1 Patescibacteria group bacterium
GTCAAGAAAGCCGACGATCTGTTCGTCGTATCGGTCCGCGAGCCGGCGGAAAGGGGAGAAGCGAATGAGAGAGTCCTCGAACTATTGAGGCTCGAGCATCCCGGAAAGCCAGTTAGGCTCGTCTCGGGGCACCTGAAGCCTTCGAAGATCGTAGAGGTCAGCGGACATTGAAACAATTAAAAAAGCAACCGACGATTAAGTCGGCTGCCGAGCATCTAGGGAATGTGGCCAGTGGCCTAGAGTCTAGAGTAGCGAATCCGGACCCACCAAAAGCGCGATCAGGACCATAGAGAGGGAAAACAGGATCGCCGCAAGGCAAAGCCATAAAGGATAATCTTGCCCATAGTATTCCTTCATGGAATATCCGCGCTTCTCCCCGAGCCGACGATTGACCTTACGGTTCCAGGCCAAGAGAACGACGCTCATGATCGTGAAAAACGAAAAGATGACTACAACAACACTCTCGGAATTCATAGATTTTCTTTTGTTCAGGTTGATTGGGTTTAAGCTAGCTTAGAAAAAGCAAAAAATCACTTCCTCAAAGCCAGCTTAAACCGCTCTCAAGGAGCCCAAATCTGCTAGCTAAAACAATAGAGAATTATTAGTTAATTGTCAAGTAATCGAATGGATATTGAATCAAAAGAATTACAAGATTATATAGAGTCATCGATTAAAGCAATTTCGAGTGGGGTTGCTAAATCAGGATACAAAATTATAAAACCCATAGAGTTTAACCTTGCTGTGACAAATATCACTGAAGGTAAAGGCGGTTTGAAGATCTATGTAGCAAGTGCAGAAGGAAAATTAAAATCAGAAGAGATAAGCCATATAAGATTCGAGGCAAATCCGACAACCACATCCGTTAATCAATTCAAGCAGATTAATCACTTTAAGGATTCAGCAAAATAATCATGTCAAAGATCATAGGAATAGACTTGGGCACAACCTTCTCGGCGGTAGCCGTCATGGAGGCCGGAACGCCAGGCAAAAAATAACCGGTCATTTGTCATTTGGATTTTGACATTTGGAATTATCATTGAACTAAACAAAAAAAATCATGAGTAAGATCATAGGAATCGACCTGGGTACGACTTTCTCGGCGGTAGCCGTCATGGAGGCCGGAACGCCCAAAGTGCTCGAGAACGCGGAAGGAGCCCGCACGACGCCTTCCATCGTGGCGCAATCCAAGACCGGAGAGCGCCTCGTCGGCCTGCTCGCCAAGCGCCAGGCGGTGACGAACCCGAAGAATACCGTGTATCAGATCAAGCGCTTCATGGGCCACACCTTCGACGAGCCCGGCGTCCAGAAGGACATCAAGAACGTGCCGTTCGAGACGCGCAAAGCCGCGAACGGCGGCATCGAGGTCCATCTCGGCGACAAGTGGATGCGCCCCGAAGAGGTCAGCGCCATGATCCTCCAGAAATTGAAGAACGACGCTGAAGCGCGCCTCGGCGAGAAGATCACCGAAGCCGTCATCACCGTTCCCGCATACTTCAACGACTCGCAACGAGCCGCCACCAAGGACGCCGGGCAGATCGCAGGCCTCGACGTCAAGCGCATCATCAATGAGCCGACCGCTGCCGCTCTGGCCTACGGCTTCAACAAGAAGAAGGACGAGAAGATCGCCGTATTCGACTTCGGCGGCGGCACTTTCGACATCAGCGTGCTCGACGTCGGCGCCGACACCATCGAAGTGAAGTCCGTGGACGGCGACAGCCACCTCGGCGGCCGCGACATAGACGCCAAGATCGTCGATTGGCTGGCGGATTCCTTCATGAAAGAGAACGGAGTGGACCTCAAGAAGGACCCTCTCGCCCTGCAGCGCCTGGACGAAGCCGCGGAGAAGGCCAAGATCGAGCTCTCCACCGCCATGCAGACGGAGATCAACATCCCGTTCATCACCAGCGGCGCCGACGGGCCGAAGCACCTGCTCGTCCAGTTCACCCGCGCCCAGCTCGAGCAATTGACCAAGGAATTCATCGACCGCGCCATGATGATCACCAAGCGCGCCATCGAAGCGTCGCCCTTCAAGGCCAGCGAGATCAACGAAGTCGTCCTGGTCGGCGGCCAGACGCGCATGCCGGCCATGCAAGCCGCCGTCAAAGCCTACTTCGGCAAGGAGCCGAACATGAGCGTCAATCCTGACGAGGTCGTGGCCATCGGAGCGGCCATCCAGGGCGGCATCATGGGCGGAGACGTCCACGACGTGCTCCTGCTCGACGTCATCCCGCTGTCGCTCGGCATCGAGACCTTGGGCGGCGTCGCGACTAAATTGATCGAGAAGAACACCACCGTCCCCACTTCACGGTCTCAAGTGTTCTCGACCGCGGCTGACAATCAGACCGAAGTGACCATCCATATCACCCAGGGCGAGCGGCCCATGGCGAGCGACAACAAGTCCCTCGGCCGCTTCAACCTCGGAGGCATCGCCCCGTCGCCCCGCGGCATGCCCCAGATCGAGGTGACGTTCGACATCGACGCTAACGGCATATTGAACGTCAGCGCCAAGGACAAGGCCACCGGCAAGTCCAACTCCATCAAGATCACCGCCTCTTCGGGCCTGTCCAAGGAGGAGGTCGAGAAGATGAAGGCGGAGGCCGCGGCCAACGAGACGGCGGACAAGGCCAAGTTCGAGGCCGTCGAAGCCAAGAACATCGCCGAGCAGCTCATCTTCACGACCGAGAAGGCCTTGAAGGATGCCGGCGACAAGGTCCCGGCCGATCTCCGGAAGTCCATCGAAGACAAGACCGCCGATCTGAAGCGGGCGAAGGACAATGCGACGCCCGACCTGGCCGCCATCAAAGCCGCCACGCAGGCGCTGTCGGACGAGATCCAGAAGATAGGGCCGTTCATGAATCAGCAAGCGCCGGGACAAGGAGAAGGGAGCAAGGAGCAAGGAGGGGCGCAAGGCGGCCAGGGAGGGGAGGGAGACGTGAAGGATGCCGAGTTCAAGGAGAAGAAGTAGCATCTTAAAAAAGGACCCTCGCTGTTTC
>JAGWLA010000012.1 GCA_028865095.1 Patescibacteria group bacterium
TAACAGGCTAGTTCCGCCTAAGAGTTCATATCGACGGCGGAGTTCGGCACCTCGATGTCGGCTCACCACATCCTGGGGGTGGAGAAGCTCCCAAAGGTTTGGCTGTTCGCCAATTAAAGTGGTACGCGAGCTGGGTTCAGACCGTTCAGGAACGCAAGAAGAACGGAGAAAGGAGCATGGAGTAGGGAGAGTCGCAATGCGATTCCTCCTTTCTCCTCGCTCCATGCTCCTTGCTCCTTGTATTCTGAGCAGTCTGAACCCCGAGGATTCAGTGACACATACGAACCACCACTGACTGGAACTTGTCCACGGCGGTCTCCCGAAGGAATTCGGGATGACACAGACGACTTATATCGGTGAAGCCCGGATCGCAGGGATGCGACCGCGGTAACACCTAGGGAATATGCCCGGTCTTATGATCGAGCGTTGCCCGTAGAGACTACACGTCGTCTATCCGACCTTCGAAAGAAGGGGATAATAATATAGTCCGTTGCCCGTAGCGATACGGGGAAATACAAGCGTGAGACAGGTTGGTCTCCTATCTACTGCAGGCGTTGATGCTTGAGGGGAATTGACTCTAGTACGAGAGGACCGAGTTGAACGAACCTCTGGTCTACCTGCTGTCCCGCCAGGGGCATCGCAGGGCAGCTATGTTCGGATCGGATAAGCGCTGAAAGCATATAAGCGCGAAGCCGGCCCCAAGATGAGGCATCGTTATAGACCCGTGAGAGATGATCACGTTGATAGGCTTTAGGTGTACGCGCCGCAAGGCGTTGAGCCGTGAAGTACTAATCCGTCGATCTCGTCGGGAACCCTGAAAATCGCTGTGTTATGATGCATTGCTAGGCTTGTTTGAGGCATGGGAGATATCGCATCGGTCCTTGCGTTCTGGTGGTTCGGCGCTGCGGCACCACCCGTTCTCATTCCGAACACGGAAGTGAAACGCAGTTGCGGCGATGATAGTCCTTCGGGGCGAAAGTAGCTTGCCGCCAGAACAGAGGGACCGATGCGCGAAGCGCCCTTAACAGGGCGCTTTTTGCGTGAGATAATGGGCGCATGGAAAACAACACGACAAAATTGCCGGGGCCTATCGCCCTTGCGTCGAGCGCCTGGAAGCTCTTCAAAGAGCATGCCGGCCCGCTCGCGTCGATCGCGCTCATACCGTATGCCGGCTTGTATATATCCAACCTGGCGGCTTTCGCCGGGACGCCGCTGCTGTCGATCATCGCCTTGCTGGGGATCCTCGCGAGCTTCGCCGCTTTCGTCGCCGCCCAGGGGGCGCTCGTCTCCGCCGTGCACGCGGCGGCTTCTTCGCCGGGATCGCCCATCTCCGTCGGAGAGAGGTATCGCTTCGGGTTCAGGCGCTTCTGGCCCTTCGTATTCTTGATCGTCCTTCTCATCCCGATCGCGCTCGGCTCGACGGTCCTTTTCGTCATACCGTATGCCGTCGTCGGGGTATACATGTCCTTCTACACGTTCACGCTCTTCCTGGACGATAAAAGAGGATTCTCCGCTTTCACCGAGAGCTATCGCCTGGTCAAAGGGCATTGGTGGGCGGTCTTCGGAAGGCTCGCCGCCATGGTCGCCATCGTGCTTGTCGTCGATGCGGCAGGAAGCGGCCTCTCGGCTCTCGTCCTGGCTTTGATCCATCACACGGCCGACGGCGACGTCGTCCGGTATGCCGTAGCCTCCCTCGTGAGCATGGCCGTCGGCGCCCTCGTCCTCCCGTTCGCCGTATCGTATCTCTATGGGCTGTATGCCGCCCTCAAGGCTTCGGCGGCCGAAGCGCCGACGAAGGCATTCAGGGATTGGCTGGTCGCTTTCCTGGTCATCGGCGTGATCGTCGCCGTGGCGCTCATAGCGATCATCCCGGCCATCGCCGTCTTCCTCCTTTCGAAGGGGGCAGACAAGGCATGGATCGCGGCCGAGTACGCCCGCACTGCCGTCGTGGCGGGGCAGGCGACATCGACCGTCGTCGCCCACTGAAGACCGATGGCATCCTGGTCCCGAAAGCGCAAGACTCTCTATGCGGCCCTGGCGGCCGTCGCCATCGTCGGCGGAGCGGCCGTGCCCGCTTTTCTGGCTCTCTATAAGCCGCCGAGCTGCTTCGACGGAGTCAAGAACGGCGACGAGCAAGGGGTGGATTGCGGCGGGTCCTGCACGAAGCTGTGCGCGAGCTCGTATCTGCCTCCTTCGGTGTCGTGGGCCCGGTTCGAGCAGGTCGCTCCCGGCCTCTATAACCTCGGCGCGTATGTCATCAACCCGAATACCGACGTGACGGCGACGGCCGTGCCGTACCACATGTCGCTCTATGACGACGCCGGCATCCCCATCACCGACGTCTACGGGACCATGACGCTGCCGCCCCACAGGAACGCGCTGGCCTTCAAGGGAGCCGTCAGCGTCGGCAAGCGGATCCCGGGAAGGCTGCTCTTCGAGTTCACGGCAGCGCCCGAGTGGGCGACGTCGTCCGACCCGCTCGCCGCCCTCGACGTCACCGACAAGAAGTATTCGGAGACGCCGTCGGGCTCGTCCCTCATGGTGACGTTCGCCAATCGCGGAACGACGCCGCTGGACAACATATCGGTATCCGCCATCTTGAGCGACAAGGACGGCAATGTCGTCGATTTCTCGACGACCGTCGTCGACCAGGTCCCCGCCGGCGGGACGGCCATCGCGCCGTTCACCTGGCCCGTGAGCCATGACGGCAAAGTCATTTCCATAGACGTCCTTCCTGTGGCACAATAGCCCCATGAAGCGCTCCTGGAGCATCGATTGGTGGCTGGTCGGGGCCGTCGTCCCTCTTTTAGCGGCGGGGCTCTCGACCATGTACTCCTTCACCGGCGACAACTCGTTCGCCGTCCATCAGGCCATATGGATCGCCGTCTCATTGGCGGCGTTCTTCTTCCTGTCGTTCGTCGACGTGCGGTTCCTGCGCCTGACGTCGGTGTCCGTCGCTCTCTTCCTCGTCTCGGTGGCCCTTCTCGGCTCGCTCTTCGTCCTCGGCAAGGTGTCCCATGGCGCAGCCAGCTGGCTCTCGTTCGGCGCGTTCTCGTTCCAGCCGTCCGACCTCGCCAAGATCGCCCTGATCGTCATCCTGGCCAAATATTTCTCCCGGCGCCATATCGAGATCGCCAACATCCGCCACATCCTCGTGTCGGGCGCTTACACCTTCGTCTTCTTCGTGCTCGTCCTCGTCCACCCGGACCTCGGCTCGGCGCTCATCATCCTGCTGATCTGGCTCGGCATGATCATGGTGTCGGGCGTCTCCAAGAAGCAGCTGTTCGCCATGCTCGCGCTCGGCCTCATCGGATTCGGCCTGCTCTGGGCCTTCGGCTTCAAGGAATACCAGAAGGACCGCATCAGGAGCTTCGTCGACCCGTTGGCCAACATCCATTCGGTGGGCTATAACGCCTACCAATCGACCGTGGCCGTGGGATCGGGAGAGCTGCTCGGCAAAGGGCTCGGCTACGGCACCCAGTCGCGCCTCAAATACCTCCCTGAATATCAGACAGACTTCATCTTCGCCGCGTTCTCCGAAGAATGGGGGTTCGTGGGCATCGTCATCCTCTTCTCGCTCTACGGGGTGGTCATATGGAGGATCATCGCTGCGGCGAGCAGGGGAGAGACCAATTTCGAGATATTGTTCGGCGCGGGCGTGGCGGTCTTCTTCATCGTCCATATCGCCATCAATGCCGGCATGAACATGCACCTTCTCCCGGTGACGGGCACGCCGTTGCCGTTCATGAGCTATGGAGGGACGCACCTCATGAGCGAGTTCGCTCTCCTCGGCATCCTCATGGCCCAGCGCCGCTTCGCCCGGCCGGCCCATAAGGACGCGATCGGGAACGAGTTCGTCGGGCCGAGGTGAGGGGAGGAAGCGTAAAAAAGTATGAAGTATGAAGTATGGGGTATGAAGTATGGGGTATGAAGTATGGGGTATAATGCGGGGGTGAACGGAGGCAGCATCAGAAGCACGAAGATCGTGTCGTTTTTCGATTTGAAAGCTTGGCAGGAAGGGCACAAGCTCGTTTTGTGCGTATATGGGCTGATAAAATCATTCCCTCCGGAAGAAAGATTCAGCTTGTCCGACCAGTTGCGGAGGTCGGCGATATCCGTTACCTCTAACATAGCAGAAGGATTCGGGCGGCGGACAGGCAAAGAGAAGCTGCATTTCTACTACCAATCAAACGGGTCTCTCCTTGAGCTTAAAAGCCAGCTCATGATCGCGCGGGATCTGAGATATATCTCGAGCGAGACGTTCAAGGGAGCCATGGATATAGCGGATCATGCGCATGCTCTATTGAGAGGGCTCATGAAAAGCGCTTTTTCCGTCCACCCCTAAGCCGTTTCATACCTCATACCCCATACCCCATACTTCATACCTCATACCCCATACCCCATACTTCATACTTCATACTTCACTCCCATACACCTCCTTCACCTTCGCCACCATATTCTCGAGCGAGAAGTCCCTCTGCACTTTCTCCTTCAGGGCCGCTCCGTACCGGCGCCGGTCGTCGGGGTGCTCGATCATGAACGATATGGCGTGCGCCAGCTCATGGGAGTTGCGCGGCTGGACGAGGATGCCGGAGCGCATGTCTTCGATGGCTTCGGGGATGCCGCCGACGGCCGTCGAGACGACGGGAAGCCCCGCCGTGCCGGCTTCGAGGATGGTGTAGGGCAGGCCTTCCTTGACGGACGACATGACCATGAGATTGAAAGCTTTGAGATACTGGGTGGCCTCGTCGACGTAGCCGGCGAGGAAGACGCGCCCTTCGAGCCCTTTCTCGGCGATGAGCTTCGCCAGCGCGGCCTTCTCCTCTCCGTCGCTGATGATCACGCAGAGGGCTCCCGGGTGGGCCCCGGCGACGGCCGCCATGGCTTCGATGAGGTAGGATTGCCCTTTGTTGCGATGCAGCTCGGCCAGGTTGACGATCAGGAATCTGCCGCCCAGGTCGGCGGAGGACATGCCGATGGCGCGGGCGACGAACTGCCGCGCTCCGTCGATCGACATGAAGACGGGGGGACGGATGCCGAGCGGGATGAGGCGCATCCTCGCCCGGGCGAAAGGGAAGTACAGCCCCTGCGAATATTCGCGCTTCGACAAGACGATGGTCTTGTGCGACAGCAGCACAGTGGCCCATGAGAAGAGGGCGATGGCCGCCCGCTGGTGGAAAGGCCGGCTCTCGTTGAAGCTCCAGCCGTGGACGGTCGTGACTATGAGCTTGACCCGGCGGAGCCTCCCGGCGAGCGAGCCGAGGCCGGCCGCTTTCGGGCTGTGCAGATGGAGGACGTCGGGGCGCTTGTCCTTGATGATCCGCGACAAGGCCCTGAAGGAGCCGGCGTCCTTGCCGACCGATATGTCCCGTCCCATCGATGCGATGGAGAACGTGTATATGCCTGCCTGCTCCAGCTTCTGCTTCAGGATGCCGTCGCCGCCCAAAGCCACCCAGACCTCGTTGCCGGCCGCTTTCATGGCCGTGGAGAGGTCATAGACATGCCTCTGGGCCCCGCCCCAATTCGATTTGGTGACGACGTAGAGGATTTTCATCGTCATTACAGTACCACCGAACGCCCCTTTGGGGAAGCGCCGGCCGTCATTGAATCGCCGCCCGTTCTGTGGTATTGATATGTCTATGACGAAGATCGTCAACTCCAAGGCGGCGGCCATCCTGGTGGCCGGAGACCTGATCGCCTATCTCTTCTCGCTCATACTGACGCTGACGATCAGGTATGCCGCCCTGCCGGGCAGGTCGCTCATATATCTCCATCTGGAGTCGTTCGGCGCGCTGTTCCTGGCGTTCGTCCTGGTGAACTTCGCCGCCGGCCTTTACGACCGCGGGACAGCGTCGGCGCGGCAGGGGATGCCGGGCATGATCTTCAAGGCCCAGCTGGCGAACGCCGTCCTCGGCGTCGCTTATTTCTACCTGGTGCCGACCGATATCGCTCCCAAGTCGAACCTGGCCCTCTTCCTGGTCATCTCCACGCTCGCGCTCTATGTGTGGCGGCTGGCGATGTTCCCGGTCTTCAGCGCCGCCCGGAAGCAGGCGGCAGTCCTCGTCGGCGCCGGGAAGGACGTCGACGACCTGCAGGAAGAGATCGACAGCGACGCGCGTTACGGGCTGGCCTTCAAGGAAGCGATCGATCCCGGCGCTGCGGGCGACCTCGGCGCCGCCATCGGCGCGGCGCTCGCCCGGACCGGCGCGACGGTCGTCGTGGCCGATTTCCATGACCGCCGCGTGGAGGAAGCCATGCCGCGGCTCTATTCCCTCATGTTCTCGGGAGCGCAGATCATCGACGCCGGCCGCCTCTATGAATCCGTCTTCGGGCGGGTGCCGACGTCGATGGTCGGCGAGCGCTGGTTCGTCGAGAATTCCGCCGCCGCGCTGGGCAGCCGCCGCGTCTACGACGTGCTGAAGCGGGCCATGGACGTCGCAGTGGCGGGCCTTGCCGGCATCGTCTCGCTCGCCGTCTATCCGTTCGTGATCGCGGCCATAAAGATCGAGGACGGCGGGCCGATCTTCGTCGTCCAGACGCGCGTCGGCAAAGGGGGCGCCCCGATAACGGTCAGGAAGTTCAGGAGCATGTCGGCCGACGACGGCGGAGCGTACGGCGCGGGCGGCCAGACGAAGAACAGGGTCACCCGGGTCGGCCGCTTCATCCGCCTGACGCGCATCGACGAATTCCCGCAGTTCTGGAGCATCGTGGCGGGCAGCCAATCGCTCATCGGGCCGCGGCCGGAGCTGCCGTCGCTGGTCGAGGTCTATTCCCGCGAGATCCCGTATTATAACGTCAGGCATCTCATCAAGCCGGGCCTTTCCGGCTGGGCCCAGATCTCCCATCGCGCCCACCCCCATCATCATGTGGCGGTTGACGACACGCGCGACAAGCTCTCGTATGACCTCTATTACATCAAGAACCGCTCGTTCCTTCTCGATGTGCGCATCGTCTTGCAGACGCTGAAGGCCCAGTTCTCGAAGCAGGGAGTATGATCGAGAAGGGAAGCTCGGCGCCCGGAAGGGCCGAAGCCTTGAAAAAGGCGCAGGAATCGTTATAATGGCCCGATATGCTTAAACAAAGAGCCAAAGCCTTCTATGTCGTCGTCCTCGCTGCCGCGGTGGGCTATTTCGTATACAGCACCAATTCCGCCGGTTCGTCCCACCCGTTCCGCCTCGGCCTCGACCTGTCGGGAGGCACCCACTTGGTCTACCAGGCCGACGTCTCCAAGCTCGACCCGTCTTCCATCGCCGATTCGATGGCCGCGCTGCGCGACAGCGTCGAGCGCCGGGTCAACACTTTCGGCGTGTCGGAGCCGCTCGTCCAGACCCAGGAGAATTCCGCTCTCTCGTCCGCTCAGGCCGCCTATAAGCTCATCGTAGAGCTGCCGGGCGTCACCGACACCAAGCAGGCGGAGGACGCCATCGGCGCCACGCCCGACCTCGAGTTCCGCATCGCCTCATCCTCGGCCCTCAACGCTTTCCAGACGTCGGCGGCCGCGACCGGCACGACCACGCCGCTCGCCGACAATCCCGCGTATCTCGCCCTCTTCCAGCCGACAGGCCTCAACGGGTCGCTGGTCGGCAAAGCGAGCGTCGAGTTCAACCAGACGACCAACCAGCCCTTGGTAGGGCTGACGTTCAATGCCGCCGGCAAAGACCTGCTCGACACGGTCACTAAAGAGCATATCGGCGATTATCTCGGCATATTCTTGGACGGCCAGCCGATCGAGGTGCCGGTCATCCAGAGCGAGATCCCCGACGGCCAGGCCCAGATCAGCGGCTCGTTCACTCTCGACCAGGCCCAGACCCTCGTCCGCAACCTGAACTACGGCGCCCTTCCCATACCGATCTCGCTCATATCGGAGGAGACCATCGGTCCGACCCTCGGCCAGGAAGCGGTGGCGGGCGGCGTCGAGGCCGGCTTGATCTCTTTCGTCATCATTGGGCTCTTCCTGATCGTCTGGTACCGCTTGCCGGGCTTGGTGGCGACGCTCGCCCTCGCGATATACGCCGCCCTCATGCTCGCCCTCTTCAAGCTCGTCCCGGTGACGCTCACGGCGGCGGGCATCGCCGGCTTCATCATCACGGTGGGCATGGCCGTCGACGCCAACATCCTCATATTCGAGCGCATGAAGGAGGAGCTCCGCTCCGGCCGCGGCATCGCCGATGCCATGCACGAGGGCTTCGCCCGCGCCTGGCCGTCGATCCGCGACTCGAACGTCTCGAGCCTCATCACTGGCGCGATCCTCTATGAGTTCGGCAGCACGTCGGTGATCACCGGCTTCGCCCTCGTCTTCTTCATCGGCGTCGTCGTGTCGATGTTCACCGCTATCACGGTGTCCCGCCTCTTCCTGTATGCCGTCGCCCCGGCGCGCACGACCAAGGGCTCCCTTTTCCTTATCAATAACGGCTTCCGGAAGCCTTCCGCGGCGCCGGGCCACCCCCGCGAATAACATGTGGATAGTCAATAACAGAAAGGCGTTCTACGGCATATCGATCCTGCTGGTCGCGGTCTCGGTCGCCGCCCTCGCGGCCTGGGGCGTGAAGCCAGGCATCGATTTCACCGGCGGCACGCTCGTCGAAGTCTCGTATCCCGGCCAGCGCCCAGACCAGTCGGCGGTCGCCGCGGGCCTCTCGGCCATCGATCCTGCCGTCTCGATCAGGCCGTCGGGCAGCGACGGGTATTTCGTGCGCATGAAAGCCGTCGACCAGGCCGGCAAAGCGGCGGTCATGAGCGCTCTGTCCGAGAACGGCGCGGCGTCGACCACCGTCAAGTCGTTCGATTCCATCGGGCCGGTGCTCGGGGCGGAAGCGCTCCGCAAAGCCTATGTCTCCATCCTGCTCGTCATCCTCGGCATCGTCTTCTATATCACCCTGGCGTTCCGCAAAGTCTCCGAGCCCGTCTCCTCGTGGAAGTACGGCATGGTGGCGGTCATCGCCCTGGCCCACGACGTGATCATCCCGCTCGGGGCGTTCTCGATCCTCGGCCACTATCTCGGCTATGAGGTGGACACGCTCTTCGTGACGGCGCTCCTTGTCATCCTCGGCTTCTCGGTCCACAACACCATCGTGGTCTTCGACCGCGTCCGCGAGAACCTCCGGACTTCGGGCGGCAAGGAAGCGTTCGCTTCGGTCGTCGGGAAGAGCGTCAGCCAGACGTTCACCCGCTCCATGAACACGTCGGCGACCGTCCTCATCGCTTTGATCGTCCTCTTCATCCTCGGCAGCTCGACGACGGCCCACTTCACGCTGGCGCTCATCATCGGCATCGTCGCCGGCACCTATTCCTCGGTGTTCATCGGCTCGCCGCTCCTGGTCACCATCGAGAGCAGGCAGAGCAAGGCGAAGCGCCGCTAAACGGCCCTCCGGAGCGAGAAGCTGAAGACGCTCCCTTTGCCTTCTCCCTCGGATTCGGCCCAGATCCTGCCGCCGTGCTTGGCGATGATGTCTTTCGATATGTATAAGCCGATGCCCATGCCTTCCGTGTCGGTCGAGCGGGCCCGCTTGCCTCGGTAGAGCTTGCTGAACAGCAGCGGCAGCTCGTCTTTGGCGATGCCGATGCCGCCGTCCTTCACGGAGAAGACGGCGTCGCCGCCGTCGGCCTTCGCCGATATGGTCACCGAGCCGCCTGCGGGAGAATAGTCGATGGCGTTGTCGATGAGCGTCTGCATCACGAAGCCGATTCTTCCCGCGTCGAACGAAGCGCGGACCCCGGGCTCTATCTCGGTCCGGATGGCGATGCCGGCCGCTGCCGCATGCTCCTGGGAATGGCCGGCCGTCTCCGTCGCAAGGGCGGAGAGGTCGTCCTCGGAGACTTTGTATCTGAAATATCCGCTGTCGCTGTCGGACGTCTGGGCAAGGACATCGGTCAGCTCGACCAGCTTCGTGTTGGCGCTGGAGATATAGCCGAGCTGCTCTTTCGCTTCCTCGGGCAGGGCCATCTTCGACAGGTTCTCCCCGGCCCATTTGATGTGAGTGAGCGGCGTCCGGAACTTATGGGTGACGGTGGTGATGAACTCGTATTTGAGGACGTCGCCCTGGCGCAGCTGCCTCCAGACGACGACCCCGATGCCGACGGCGATCAGGGCCGATATCATCGGCATGACCCATTCAGGGAAGCCCGGGTATGACGCCTGGATGAACTGGCTGGAAGCGTTGAAGAGGGTCAGGAGCCCGCCGACGACCGTTATGGATATGCCGTAGAGGAATGCCCGCTTGGCGATGATCCGTATGTCGAGCAAGTCGTAGTGCAGGACCGCGTATATGAAAGGGATGCCGAAGAAGATGGGGAACAGCATGCCGTAGAGCGGGTCGACAGGGATGTCGAATATGAGGAGAGGCGGCACGGCCCCGAAGCCCCAGCCGAGGAACAGGGCGGCGGCGAAATAGAGGAGGCGGTTCTTCTCGACGAAGTCGGCGGTCCGCCGGTACGTATGGATGAGCAGATATATGAAATAGACGGGGATAGCGCCCTGGAAGACGAGCCGCGAGAGCAGGTAGAGCTTGCCGGGGACGTAGTATTCCGGGAAGTACATCTTGGGCGTCGACGCGAGAAGGAAAGCGTCGGGGAAGAGCAGGTAGAACCCGATGAAGGCGGCGCCGAGGGCGTATATGGATGCGATGAGCGTGCGCTTCTCGCGATCCAGGCCCAGAGCCGCCATGACGCAATGGAAATTGACGACGCTGATGGCGATGACGCTGAGGTTCCACATCAGGATGTCCCTGGAGAGCAGCGGGTCGCTGACGTTGACTCCGATCATGTGCGAGACCTCGAAGACGACGACGAATGCGAAGGTCAGCGCGAGCGTCCAGTGGACGGTCTTCAGCGGCCGCTGCGACATCAAGAAGAGGATGTATCCGAGCGAGAAGAGTATCGAAGCGGTCGTGACGGCGTTGTGGGCGATAAGGTGGATGGTCGGTCCCATATGCCCTCCATTATAGCTCATCTAAGGGGTCTTGACTTTAAATCCAAGCCCTGTAATATGGTCCCTACGCCTTGAAAGGCAAGGCGGTACTTTGAAAGTCATATACTTGAGAATGTGCAAGTACACAATTCTATTCCAAATAATGATTCGCCCACTACAGATTCAGTATGTGGGCATGAGCTGGATCGACGAAGCGGACAAGAGATAGAGAGCGAGCGCTTTCCATTTTGTTCCGTTCGCTTATAGTTAAGAGTTTGATCCTAGCTCAGGATGAACGCTGGCGGCGTGGATAAGGCATGCAAGTCAAGGGGGGTGCATCACACTGTGCGTGATGCAAGTATGGAGTATGGAGTATGGAGTATGAGGTATGATCGCAACCTGCGGCCATGCTTTATACCCCATACTTTATACCC
Source organism: Patescibacteria group bacterium (assembly GCA_028865095.1). Classification (GTDB taxonomy): domain Bacteria; phylum Patescibacteriota; class Minisyncoccia; order Phycocordibacterales; family PALSA-1337; genus C7867-002. Next base: position 11,341 of record JAGWLA010000012.1, read on the forward strand.
CATACTTGCATCGCGCCTAGCGCGATGCATCAACCGGCAGACGAGGTAGTAATAAATAGGTACGCACCCTGGGGTCGGGCATAGCTCGTCGAAAGACGGGGTAATTCCCGATAGTCTCGCAAGAGTAAAGTTTTTCGCCCCGGGAGCGGCCTATTCGGTATCAGCTAGTTGGTAGGGTAACGGCCTACCAAGGCAATGACGCCTAGGGGACCTGAGAGGGTGACCCCCACCGATGGGACTGAGACACGGCCCATACACCTACGGGTGGCTGCAGTCGAGAATCTTCCGCAATGGACGAAAGTCTGACGGAGCGACGCCGCGTGGAGGATGAAGTGCTTCGGTAT
>JAGWLA010000005.1 GCA_028865095.1 Patescibacteria group bacterium
AGAGAGGCGTACCCGTTCTGGGGCAAGGACGTGAGGTCGACCCATGCGGAGACCGTGATGGCGCTCGGGTTGAGGGCGGCGTTGTCGGGGACGTTGACGTATTGGTTGGACGAGCTCGCCACCTGGAGGGCGTACGGACCGATCTTCCCAGTCACATATGTCGCCCCATTGTTGATGGTGCCGTTGTCCCCGGTCGAGCTCGTATCGGTGGCCGTGGTTCCAGATCCTTCGTCGAGCTTCCAATATCCGACGAGGCCCGTCGTGATGTCGGCGTGCGCTTGAGGGGCATATGCCTGTACGCCGACGATGAAGGCGAGGATGGCGAAGATTGTGGCAAGAGGCCTGTGCATGCTTGTGTGATCGGGTTTGATATCGTGGTGACCGTCCGTAGCCCGAAAATTTCTGGCGGCGCGGGCCTTCCTTGGGCTTTATTATAGCATCCCTATTAAAAAACCGAACAGAAGTTCGTCCGCAGCTGGGGATTCAAAGAGCGCTGATCGGCGTCTTTTTTTGCCGCGCCAGCGTTCCCGATCGTCCGAACCATGTCGATGGCTGTTTCTTGCTGCGGAGAGGAAGGGATTCGAACCCTTGATGCCCTTTCGGACATACGTCCTTTCCAGGGACGCCCATTCGACCGCTCTGGCACCTCTCCACGACGGGCCCGCCCAACCGAGGCGCAGGCCCACAGACCGAATGCCAGTGATTTGTACCACAAAACCGGGCGTTTTGCACCCGGAAAGCGCGAGCGCTACTTGGCGGGAGCCGCTTGGACCTCCGATTCGCCGGTCGGCAGCGTGATGAGCGCGAACGATTGGACCATGTTCGTGAAGGCGGCGTCGGCCGTGCTCTTGATGGCTTTGTTGTTGTTCTGCGCCTGCGTCAGGTTAGACCCGGTCAAGCCTTTCGCCTCGGGCGAGAGGGCGATATAGGAGAACATGAACGAGTAGCAGATGCTGCCCTGCTGGAGCGAGTACATCCGGTTGAAATAGGACCGTCCTTGAACGTCGTTGGACATGGCGATCATGTTGAAGGAGAGCGACCCGACCTTGACGACGCCGCGATCGTCGACGGTGGTGACCGGCGGGAAGGAGCACTTGGCGGGGACGACGGCGACGTCGGCCTCGAGCTTGGCGACCGTCGATACCTGGGTCTGGTCGATGGGCATGATGAACTGGACGCCCGTGGTGGTCTCGTCCTTCTCCCACGAGCTCGGATACTGGACCGAGAAGCCCAGCTCGGCATTCTGGTATTGCGAAGACGAGCCGGACACTTTGGTCGTCTCGGAGACGGCTACGGACTGGGTGGTGCTGCCGGTCGCCTCGCCGAGGGCGGCGGGCGCGGGCGCCTTCGAAGCGCCGTTGCCGAACCAGATGATGGCGCCGATGACCAGGACAGCGGCGATGACGATAGCGACGATCTTTGCGTTCTTATTCATTGCGGATGAAGATATTACGTTGTAACGGGTGCATTATAGCACTCGCCGCGCATCGCGCCAGGCCTTGAGGCGGCGGCTCTACGGCGAGAGCGCCTTGAAGCTCTGCACCATGGCCCCAAGGATATTATAGATCGACGCCATATCCGAGGCATGCTGGGCGTCATAGCGCTGGATGAGGGATGCGTCGTCGACGTAGAAGCCCGCCCCGTTCGTCCCGTGATCGAAGAAGTCTATCCGATAGCAGACGCCGGCGCCGAGCGTGTCGTACGCCACCTCGGTATAGAGGTTGCCGGCGCCGACATCGGTGCCGACGGTCCGCGTGAACGGGAGGCTGCCCACCGAGAGCTGCTCCGCGGCCGGCTGCGCGCCCGTCACGGCGGGGCATGTCGAGGTCGCGAAGACGGTCACTCGCGCGTCGTCAAGGAGCGGCCAATGGAAGTAAGGGTTCTTCGGGAATGCGAGCGTCAGGATCCCCTTTGACGAGCTCATGGTGAGGCCGGGCGGATATTCGATCGAGAACTTGTGGGACGGGTCCACATATATGAGCCACGAAGAGGTGTCCGCCGTCGAAGATGCCGGAAGGGGGATGGCCGCAGAGAAAGCCTGCGTCGCGGGCGAGACCGAGGAGGACGGGGAGGCGGACGGCGAGCTCCCGACGGCCGAGGGCGGCTGATAGAAATCGGGGGATGTCGACGAAGACGCCGGCGAAGGCGAGGGCGGAAGGGGCTGGCCGGCGCCATGCCCCGTCGCCATCGCGCCGATGCCGGCCGCGACCGCGATGACGATGATGATCAGCCCGAGCACGACAAGAGGTCTCGACGTCATGGGCCTATTATATCAGATGCGGCCGCGCCGCGGGCGCCAGGCATCCGGACGTCAATATCCCATGTCCGGCGCTCCGTGGGGATGGTCGGCCTTCTTCTCTTCGGGCTCTTCTGCGACGGCAGCCTCGGTGGTCAAGAGGATGGCGGCGGCCGAGCAGGCGTTCTCGACGCCCATGCGGGTCACTTTGACCGGGTCGATGATGCCGGCTTCCACCATGTCGGGCAGGAATTCGTCCTTGAGAGCGTCATAGCCGGCGAAGCCTTTGGCTGAAGCGGCCGAGCGTATCTTCTCGACGATGACCGACCCGTCGTCCTTGCCGGCATTGATCGCGATCTGGCGGGCGGGCGCTTCGAGGGCCTTGAGGACGATGCGGTAGCCGAGCTCCTGCTCCTTGGTCAGGCCTTTCTTGGCGGAGAGCGCCTTCTCGGCTTCGGCGGCGGCGCGGACGAGGGACACTCCCCCGCCGGCCACGACCCCTTCCTCGATGGCGGCCTTGGTCGCGTTCACGGCATCCTCTATCTTGAGCTTGAGATACCTCATCTCGGTCTCGGTGGCCGCCCCTACGCGGATGACGGCGACGCCTCCGGAGAGCTTGGCGATGCGCTCGTCGAGCTTCTCTTTGTCGTACTTAGAATCGATGCTCTCGCGCTGCTTCTTGAGCTGGGAAGCGCGCTCCTCGATGTCCGCTTTCTTGCCTTTGCCGCCCACGATGACGGTCTTGTCCTTGGTCGAGATGACTTTCCGGGCCTTGCCGAGCATGGACGCGTCGGCTTTGTCGAGCTTGATGCCCACCTCTTCCGAGACGACGGTGGCGCCGACGGTGACGGCGATGTCCTGGAGCAGGTCCTTCTTGCGGTCGCCGTAGCCCGGGGCTTTGACGGCCAGGACGTTGAAGGAGCCGCGGAGCCGGTTGAGGACGAATGTCGCCAGAGCTTCTCCGTCGACGTCCTCGGCGATGATGACCAGGTCCTTCTTGCCGGTCTGGGCGAGCTGCTCGAGCAGCGGGAGCACTTCCTTGATGGACGAGATCTTCCGGTCGGTGACCAGGATAGCCGGGTCGGCGGACACGGCTTCCATGCGCTCGGCGTTGGTGATCATGTAGGCGGAGACATAGCCTTTGTCGAACTCGATGCCCTCGACGATCTCCGACGCCAGCTCGGTGGACTGCGACTCTTCGACGGTCACTACCCCGTCCTTCCCGACTTTCTTGATGGTGTCGGCGATGATGCCGCCGAGCTCGGGCGATTCGGCCGATATGGCCGCGATCTGGCGGATCTCGTCGTCGCTCTTGATCGGCTTGGCGATGGCCTTGAGGGCCTTGACCGCCTCTTTGGCGGCGGCTTCGATGCCCGCTTTCACCCCCATGGCGTTCACTCCCATGGTGGTATGCTTCAGGCCCTCCGTTATGATGGCCTGGGCCAGGACGGTCGCCGTAGTGGTGCCGTCTCCGGCGATGTCGTTCGTCTTGGACGCCACTTCCTTGATGATCTCGGCGCCCATGTTCTCGAATCGGTCTTTCAAGGTTATCTCCTTGGCGATGGAGACGCCGTCGTTAGTGATGGTCGGCGCCCCGTATCCCTTGTCGAGGACCACGTTATGGCCGCGAGGGCCGATGGTGATCTTAACCGCGTCCGCGACCGCGTCGACGCCGCGCTTAAGGGCCTTGCGCGCCTCTTCGTTGAAAATGATCTTCTTTGCCATGTGTCGTTAGTGTGTGGTTATCGTATAGTCGGCGATGATAAACGGGCGGGGGCGGCTCATTTGAGGACCGCCAGTATCTCCGATTCGCGCACGATGTAGTAGTCTTCGTCGTCGATCCTGACCTTGTCGCCCCACTGGAAGAGGACGGAGTCGCCGGGCTTGACCGAGAGAGGGACGGCTTTCCCGTCTTCGATCCGGCCGGGGCCGACGGCGATCACCTCGCCCCGCTTGCCCCCTTTGTCTTCGCTCGCCGTGACGGGGATGATGATGCCGCCGGAGGTCTTCTTCTCGCCCGACGCCTCGTCCTCGCGGATGAGGACGCGGTCGGCGAGCGGCTTGATCTTCTTGGAGATGTCTTTCATGTGGTTGGCTTGGGATGCGCGCGGATTATGCTGATAAGCGCGGGAAGCGCGGCGCGCGCAAGGTGATTGCAATTATATGCAGGAATCGGAAGCTGGCAACTTGACAGCTCGCCAAAACAAGGACCCGTTGCGGCGGACCGCGGGAAGCGCGCCGCAGCGAAAGGCCCGGCCGGCGGAGCCATTGACGGGACGGGCATCCGGTGCTAGCATGGGAGCCAATGAAGTCCCTCCTTCCTTACGTCCAGATCATCCTGTCCGTGCTCCTTGTCGCGGCCATCGTCCTCCAAAGGACCGGCGCGCAAGTCGGGGGCGCTTTCGGCGGATCGGACAACTTCAGCTCCGCGTTCCACACCCGTCGCGGGCTCGAGAAGGGGCTCTTCATGACGACTATCGTCATCGGCATCCTGTTCGCCTTGTCGGCGCTGCTCAACCTCATATAACAAGGGGCGCTTCCGGCCGATCGCGCCCTTGCGCGCCCACCCTACACTATTTACCATTCGTGACTGATACAACGGAAAAAGAGCTGCGCCTCGAACGGGGCTCTGCCATAATCGGATACATCCGGAGATTCTCGGCGACCGAGAAGGCCGTCTTCGCCGTGTTCGTGATCCTCGCCGCCGCCACCGCCCTTCTCATGGCAGAAGCGGTCAACGACCATTTCATGAAAGAGGTGCCGGCCGCGGGCGGCGCTTTGCACGAAGGGCTCGTCGGCCTCCCTCACACCATCAACCCGGTCCTCGCCGTGACCGACGCGGACCGCGACCTGTCGGCGCTCGTCTACGCCGGCCTCACCAGATACGAGGACGGGAAGATCGAGCCGGGCCTCGCTTCGAGCTGGAAAGCCTCTTCCGACGGCCTGACCTACACGTTCGACCTGGCGCCGGGGCTGTCCTTCCAAGACGGGACGCCGCTCACGGCGGCGGACGTCGTCTTCACCGTCGGCAAGATCCAGGATCCCGCCTTGAAGAGCCCTCTGGCCGCCGACTGGGCCAACGTGACGGCTACCGCCACTTCGCCGACGGAAGTCGAATTCATCCTCAAGCAGCCGTACGGGTCGTTCCCCGCCAACGCGACCGTCGGCATACTCCCAAAGCACATCTGGGACAAAGTGAGCGACGACCAGTTCGTCTACAGCCAATACAATATCGACCCGATCGGAGCCGGTCCCTATAAGGTCACGAGCTTGAGCCGCGATCAGGGAGGCATACCTACCGGATGCCGCCTCGACGCCTGGAACGGCTATGCCGGCGCGAAGCCCTATATCAAGAGCATATTCTTCGCGTTCTTCCCCGATCAGGACCACGCCCTCGCGGCGCTCGACAACGGGTCGATCGACAGCCTCCCGTCCGTGCCGGCAGACGCGGCGGCGAAGCTCGCGTCCAACGCCGGCGAGCCGTATCGGATCATCGCCGCCCCGCTTTCGCGCGTCTTCGGCGTCTTCTTCAACCAGAGCAACAACCCGGTCCTGGCCGACGATTCCGTGCGCCAAGCCCTTTCCATGGCGGTGGACCGCCAGGCCATCGTCAGCTCTTCCCTTTACGGCTACGGCGTGCCCCTCGACGGGCCGTTGCCGCCGGGGATCTCCGCCGTCGGCCCTGTCAGCCAGCCCGACATCGCCGGGGCGCAAGCCCTTCTCGAGAAGGACGGCTGGCGCCCGGGCCCCGACGGCGTCATGGCGAAAGCCTCGAAGAGCGGCGGGAAGGCCGTCTCCCAGACCCTTTCGTTCACTTTGTATACCGCCGACGCTCCCGACCTGAAGCAGACGGCGCAGTCGTTGAGCGACGGCTGGGCGAAGATCGGCGCCTCGGTGAGCATCAAGGTCTTCGACCCGAGCGACCTGTACCAGACCGTCATCCGGACGCGCTCATACGACGCTCTGCTGTTCGGAGAGGCCGTGGGCCGCGATTCCGACGTCTACGCCTTCTGGCACTCGTCGGAGCGCAACTCCCCCGGCCTGAATATCGCCATGTACGCCAACAGCAAGGCAGACAAGCTGCTCCAGAGCATACAGAGCGAATCGGACCCCGCGGCGAGAAGCGCAGACTACGCCGCTCTGGACAAGACCATAAAAGCGGATTATCCTGCCATATTCCTGTACGCGCCTGATTTCATATACGCCCTCCCGAAGAGCGTCAAAGATGCGCGGATCGGCACGATGACCGCCCCGGCGGATCGATGGGCATCGGAAGCCTCATGGTATATGGATACCGAGAGAGTATGGACGATATTCGACAGATAGCCGGCGCCGAGAAGCGCGAGAGCCCACTATATAAGCACCCTAACCGAACACACAAAGACATGAACGAGCAGAGAACGAACGATGACGGCCGCCTCGAGCGGCAGAACCGGACGAGGACGATCCGCCCGCCGAGCGGAGCTCCTGCAGCCGCGGCTACGGGCGCAGGCGGCCGGAACGACCAGGGCGCTAACGGCCACCGCATCGTCATGGGCCGGGGCGCGCGCAAGCTCTTCGCCCCCAAGCACAGGCCGTCCGGCGGCATGCATCATCATAGGGACGGCGGCCGCAAGGCCGACATGCCGCACGCCCCGGGAGCCCGCATGTCCATCGTCCGCAAAGCCGTCGGCGGCAACCGCCGCGGCGCCCCCCGGCCGCCGGCTCCCGACCGGAGCGGCAGCGTCATCCCCCCGCTCCACGACGGAGCCATCCGCATCATCCCCATGGGCGGCGTCGAAGAGGTCGGCCGCAACATGACGGCCATCGAATATAAGGGCGACATCATCGTCATCGACATCGGCTTCCAATTCAAGGAGGAAGGCACGCCCGGCATCGACTATATCCTGCCGAACACCAAGTATCTCGAGGAGCGCCGCGACCGGGTCAAAGCCGTCTTCATCACCCACGGCCACCTGGACCATATCGGCGGCATCCCGTACATCATGCCCCGCATCGGCAATCCTCCCATCTATTCCCGCCAGTTCGGCGCCATCATGATCCAGAAGCGCCAGACGGAGTTCCCGCATCTGCCGCCCCTCGACATGAGGGTCATCGACAAGGAATCGACCATCACCATCAACCCGCACATGAAAGTGGAGACGTTCGCCATCTCCCATACCATCCCCGACTCCATGGGCCTGGTCATCCATACCGACATCGGCGACATCGTCTTCATCGAGGACGTGCGCGTGGACAACGTCAAGGGCGTCCCGACCCAGGAAGAGGAGCGCCAGTACGCGCGCTTCCAGGGCAAGAAGGTCCTCATGCTCACCATGGACTCGACCTCCATCGAGAAGCACGGCTTCTCGCTCTCCGAGACGACGGTGACCGAGAACATCGAGCGCATCATCAAAGGCTCGTCGGGCCGCATCATCATCGGCACGTTCGCCTCGCAGGTGGAGCGCATCATCAACATCGTCAAGATCGCCGAGCGCTACAACAAGAAGATCGCCATCGAAGGCCGGAGCATGAAGACCAACATGGAGATCATCAAGCAGCTCAAGCTCGCCGAGATCACCAACGTCATCCCGATCGAGGAGATCGAGAAATATCCGCCGGACCGCATCATATTGCTCGTGACCGGCGCCCAAGGCGAGGAATTCGCCGCTCTCGGCCGCATCGCCAACAAGACCCATAAGTTCATCAAGCTCCGGCCGACCGACACGATCATCCTGTCCTCGTCCATCATCCCGACCAACTTCCTGGCCGTGACGAAGCTCAAGGACAACCTCTACCGCTCCGAGGCCAAGGTCATCACCTATCTCGACTCGGACATCCACGCTTCGGGCCACGGCAACCGCGACGAGCTCAAGTGGATCCACGACCACATCGACTACCGCTTCTTCATGCCCCTCCACGGCAACCACTTCATGCTGCGCCAGCACGCCGAGCTCGCCATGTCCCGCGGCATCGCCAAAGAGAACGTCGTCGTCCCCGACAACGGCTCGGTCATCGAGATCGACCCGACCGGCGATAAGATCTCCGTGCGCAAAGAGAAAGCCGCCTCGAGCCTAGTCATGGTGGACGGCTTCTCGGTCGGCGACGTCCAGGAAGTGGTCATCCGCGACAGGCAGATGCTCGCCCAGGACGGCATATTCATCGTCTTCGGCATCATGAGCGCCCAGAACGGCAAGCTGCGCAAGTCCCCCGACATCATCAGCCGCGGCTTCGTCTATCTGCGCGAGAACCAGGAGCTCCTGCACAAAGTGCGCATCCTGGTCAAAGACACCGCCGAGCGCGCCGCCCGAGGCCAGAACCCGATCAACATCGATTTCGTCAAGGACGCCATCACCGACGCCGTCTCCAAGTTCCTCCTCCAGGAGACCGCCAAGAGGCCGATGGTGATACCGGTGATACTGACGATATAAGAGGAGAGAGGAGTTAGAAGAAAGGAGAAAAAAGGGGAGCCGGGCTTAATCCATCAACCTCCTTTTTGTTGATCTAATCAGTCCATGCAGTAGAGACTCGGAATCGTGCATGCCGATAACCAACATCGCCCGATCTTCCTTTGAGAGATAGCCGAGGTCGGCCGCGATACAGGCATGGCTTTGCAATTCTGTCAGGGAGCCATGGGCCTGGTTATAGAAATTTATCTTTTCTTTTATCGAGACACGCCCAAAGCCTTCGGCTATATTCGCGACGACCGATACAGACGCTCTTCTCATCTGCGATGTAAGGCCGAATCTCTCTTCCTGAGGGAACAGCTTTGTCTTTTCATATACGATCAAAGCCACCTCGCGGCCTTTTTGCCAGGCATCCAAATCAAAAAAGGTCTTCACTGCTGAAGCCATGGAGAGTATTATAGCTCTCTATTGTGCTGCCGTCTTCTCCCTTCTCCTTGCTCCTAACTTCTTTCTTGCCCCTAGCTCCTCGTCTCTTTCTCCGAGCGCCTTCTACAGCCCTTGCAGCGGGTCGATCTGGTCCTGCTGGATGCTGTCGGCCAGGGCAAGGACGTTGTTGCCGTACGGCAAGCCGACGTTGGCCCGTCCGGTCACGGCGTTGTAGCAGGTGGTGCCGGAATAGTACTTGCACGCGGCGGTGCGCTGCGCCGTGTAGCTGGTCGAATCGGCTCCCAGGTCTGCCAGATAGAGCCCCGATGCCATGAAGGCGTCGAGCGGGTTCCACGGATTGGGGGCGCTCGACTTCCCGAGAGCGGACTTGATCCTGTCGATGAGGAGGGCCCACGTCGAAGCGATGAACTGGGCCGGGCCCATGGCGCCGCCATAGCCGACGGATTGCGGGCACGACACCGGCATCGACTTATAGTCGAGGCCGAGCGACGACGTGATGTCGATGAATGGCTGGACGTCGCGCGTCGGCTTCATGACGTCGGCGACCACGGCGCCCGTCCGGGAATTGACGCCCGACCCGTCCGACGTGTTGGTCAGGAAGCACGTCCCGACGTTCTTCCCGAGATTCGACTCCTGGGTCATGATGGCGAGAAGGAACGCCTGCGGCACCCCCGTCTTCTTGTAGACGGTCGTCGCATAGTCATACGCGTCGCCGAACGGGATCGCCTGGGCGCCGTTCAGCGAGAAGAGCTCCGACCTGATCTGGGCGGCTTTAGCCTGCTTCTGGGAGACGACTTGCGAATAGGCCTGCTCGTTCCCCTGGCTGATGGCGAGGAGCTGCTTCTCCTGGGTCTGATCGGCCTGGACGTTGGCCTGTTGGACCTGGATGGCGTGCCGGGCGTCCATCTCCGCGTTCTGCCGGGCGGTCAAGGCGTCCTTCGCTGCGCTCGTCGAAGCCTCGTCCGACTGGAGCTGGGCGAACGTGTCCTGAAGGCCCTGCTGGACCGATTGGAAGGTGTCGAGGTCCTGGAAGAACCCCGACACTGAGCGCTCGGACAGGACGACTTGGACGACCGAATTGGCGTCGAGCTGGTCCATCTTCCGCAAAAGCTCGGCGAGCGTCTGCTTGCCCGCCGCTATGCTGGCTTCGAGGTCGTTGATATGGCTCTGCTTGTCGGAGATGTCGTTGCCGAGCGATTGGATGAGCAGATTCTTGGCCTTGATGTCGAGCTGGGCCGCCTTTATCTTCGCGGCCAGGACGGAGATATCCCGCGCCAACGAGGCGCTCTTGCTCTGGGCGGCTTCGAGCTGAGACTGTGCTTGGGCCTGTTCGGCCTCCACCTGCTGCAATTCCTGCTCGAGCTGGGCTCTTTGGGCGGCGGTCAGGGCTTGGGCCCGACCCGGGAGAGGCCAGAAAAGGAGCGGCACCGCCAGAGCGGCGCAAAGCGCGTACGAAAAACGGTGCCTGAGGAGCATAGGCACCATTATACGCTATCGAAAGCCTCTCTTGAAGCTTATTTCTTTGCCTCCGGGGCCTTCTTGGCGTCGGCGGCAGGGGCGGCTCCCTCTTCGCCTTCCTTGGCTTCTTTGCCCTTGGCCTCCACCTCTATGGCGGAGAGGTCAGGAGCGGCAGCGGCTTCAACCGGCTCGTCCTTGATCTCGGCGATGGACGCGACCACTTCATCGGGGCCGATCTTGAGCTCGACGCCGGCGGGAAGAGCGAGGTCCTTCGCATGGACGGTATCGGTCAGGAGGGCGAGCTTAGATATATCTACGGACAGCTCGTGAGGAAGATCGCGGGGAGCGGCCTCGATCTTGATGGTGCGGAGCACTTTGACGAGGATGCCGCCCAGATCCTTGACGGCAGGGGCGACCCCGACGAAAGCGAGCGGGATGTCGACTTCGACTTTCTTGCCCTTCTCGATGACATAGAAATCGGCATGGCGAGGGACCCCTGATATCGGATGGACGTCGATATCGTGGATGAGCGCCTCATGCTCGGTGCCCTTTTCGTCCTTAAGGATGATGACGGACGATTCGCCCGCCTTCTTCCAGACCTTGGCGAATTCTTTGGCATTCACAGAAATAGAGGCCGCCTTCTCTTTAGGGCCGTAAAAAACAGCCGGCATCGAGCCTTCGGCTCGTATCGCGTCGAGCTTCGAAGCCTCCGGACGGGCCTTGTAGGTAAGATTCATCATGAGGGCATATCATAGCAGAGGGCCCCATTGAAATCAAGCTCTGAGGCCTTACCAGAGCCCTCCTGCTCCTTTCGAGGCTATCTGACGGCTATGCCGTGCGCCGGAGCGGTTTCGGCATACATATCGTTGATCTGGGCCGCAGATAGGACCTGGTCGTATATGCGGAAATCATCGATGTAGCCGTCATACACGGGCCCATAGGCCACATCATGGCACATAGTCGGCGCCGTCGGGGAGTCGGAGAACGGGATCGGGTATCCGGGGTCCGAGCCGACCAGTTGCCCATCTACATAGAGCGTCACAGTGAACGGCGCTACGCCTGCATTCCCGTTATTCATCGTCCATGTGACCTGATGCCACTGGTTATCGTATATGGTCTTGTCTATGAAGAAATGGTGGCCGACATAGAAATCAAGGACGCCGGAGGCATTGTTGAGAAGCCCATCATAGGAGCCGTTGTTCGTATTGGTGTGGGCATAATCTTGGCCAATGGCTAAACTGCCGGGAAAAGAGTTCCGGTTGCTGAAAATGTATGTCGCCCCTTGATCGCTGGTCCTGGTCCAGTATGAGAATGTGATAGGAGGCTTCAGCCCGAGAGGCCCCGAGAAGGGGATCCCGCCAGCTGGAGAAGCGTTGCAATTCAATGAATATCCGCTTCCCGACGGCGCATCCCCAAGATTCGACCACGCGCCTGTCATCGGGGTCGCTGCCGTACCGATGGTGACGCTGCTGCCGAAATCATCTTTGGCGGAGATGTTGCCGGTCCCTTCGTTGAAAGAGAAGGAATATTGTTTCGAACCCGGCGTCGCATCATAGAGCGCCGTTTTCGTGTGATCAGCGAACTGCATCCCCGCTCCGATGCGGCCCTTGGTGCGCGCGCCCTGCAGAGCCACGAGGATGACGCTCGCCAGCATGCCGATGATGGATATGACCACCAGAAGCTCGATGAGGGTGAAGCCCCTGGAAGAGCGAGGTGCGGAACGGTCGTTATGGCGGGAGTGCTTCATGATGGCGATGCTATTGCTGCATAAAATATCTGAATATGACATACGTCACGATCGCATTGGCTGCGATGGTCGCGGCGAAGACCAGATAGACCGAGAGCGGGAGCCGGGCCGGATAGAGCTTCATCTTCATAGGTTTATAGCAAGAAGAATTTGATGACCACGAACATGATGATAATGTTGACGATCACCACCCCGATGAGGATGCCCTGGGCGGCGCGCGAAGACTTGGCCAGCCCGTGGGCCTTCAGCCAGCGCACCATGCCGGGCTCGGCGCCGGCCGGGCCGGCGCTATAGCCGCCGCTCGGCATCTGTATGCCTCCCGGCCTTCCGACTCCTCCATACGCCGCTTTATCTTCGTCGAATTCGACTCCTGAAGCCATACGTCAGCTATTATAGAATATATCGAGCTTGTCTTCCACGACCTTTTGCATGGCGAGCTTGGCCGGCTTCATGTACTTATACGGGGCGACCTGGTCCGGGTCCTCCGAAAGGGCTTTGACCAATCCTGAGCGGTATGCCAGCCGGAGCTCCGTATTGACGTGGACGAGCGCCACTCCGGCGTCGATGCACTTCCTGATGTCGTCGGCGGTATTGCCGGACGCTCCATGAAGGACCAAGGGGACGCCGACGGCGCCGGATATCTCTTTGACCCGCGTGGGATTGAGAGCGGGGTCGCCTCCCTTGACCACCCCGTGGATGTTGCCGACCGCGGGCGCCAGCATGTCCACGCCCGTCTCGCGGACGAAGCGCATGGCGTCCTCCGGCTTGGTCATGTTCGCCTCCCCCACCACGGCCCCCGCCGGTATGGCGTCGAGGACCTTCGACGACGTGCCGATGAAGCCGAGCTCGCCTTCGACCAGGATGTCCCGGCCGGCGGATGAGGCTGCGGCCTTGGCATACCGGACGCACTGCGCCGCGATCTTGATGTTCTCGTCGAGCGGGAGCTGGGCGCCGTCGAATATGACGCTGTCGAACCCCGCGTCGATCGCTTCTTTGACCCTGTCGAACGAGTAGGTATGGTCGGCGTTCAGGTATATCTCCTGGCCGCGCCCTTCGCGGATGCTCTTGACCACGGCCGCGATCTCCCCGACGCCGAAATAATCCCTTTCGCCCTCCGACACGCCGATGACCACTGGCACGCTCTTGGCATGAGCGGCGTCGGCGACGGCCCATACGCCGTCGATGGTCGATATATTGAAATGCCCTACTGCCCTTCCGGCGGATCGCGCGTCTTCGATGCACTGACGCAAAGTCTTCATTGGCCCATTGTAGCACAATGCTATATAATCGATGCAATGCTCACGAAGAAGATCGATTTCCTGGCGATAGGCGACACGGTGACGGACGCCTTCATCCGCCTGAAAGAAGCGCACGTCAACTGCAAGGTCAACACCGAGGACTGCGAGATCTGCCTTCCGTTCGGCGACAAGATCCCGTTCGAATACGTGAAAGTGATCAAGGCCGTCGGCAACAGCGCCAACGCCGCGGTGGCGGCCGCCCGGCTCGGGCTCTCGACGGCGCTGGTCACCGACCTGGGCGACGACCAGAACGGCAAGGACTGCCTGGCGGAGCTGCACAAGAACGGCGTGGCCACGACATACGTCACCAGCCATAAGGACAAGCTCACCAACTATCACTTCGTCCTCTGGTACGAGGCCGATCGGACGATCCTGGTCAAGCATGTCGAATACGACTATCGTCTGCCCCGCTTCCCGGCCCCGAAATGGATATACCTCTCGTCGCTCGCCGACAACACGTTCCCGTACCATATGGCGCTCGCCGACTATCTCGAAGCCCACCCGGAGGTCAAGCTCGCGTTCCAGCCCGGGACGTTCCAGATGCAGCTCGGCACGGAGGAGCTCAAGCGCATATATGCGCGCACCGACCTCTTCGTGGTCAACGTCGAGGAAGCCCAGCGGATACTGAAGATCGGCCTCGACGCGCCCGGCGGCCGCGACCCGATCATGCTCATGAAGAAGCTGGCCGCCCTCGGCCCGAAGATGGTGGCGGTCACCGACAGCACGAACGGCGCCTATTTCTACGACGGCGAGCGCTCCTATAGCGTCCCCATGTATCCCGATCCGCGGCCGGCATTCGACCGGACAGGCTGCGGGGACGCGTGGGCCTCGACATTCGTCGCGGCCATGGCCATGGGCAAGCCGCCGCTCGAGGCCCTCATATGGGCTCCCGTCAACCCGATGTCGGTAGCGCAGTTCGTCGGCGCCCAAGAAGGCCTGCTCGAGCGCGACCAGCTCGAATGGTGGCTCGAGCGCGCCCCGGCCGACTTCAAGGTCAAAGAGATCTTAGCAGCTCCTTCTTCAGCTCCGGGAACGTCCCCTCGATGATCGCCCGGCGGAGGCGCGCCACGAGCCCGACCAGGAAATGGAGGTTGTGGATCGAGAGCAAGGTCGCGCCGAACATCTCCTTGGCGCGGAAGAGGTGCGATATATAGGCGCGGGAATAGCCCGCGCACGCGGGACATGCGCACGCCGGGTCGAGCGGCCCGAAGTCCGCGCCGAAGCGGGCGTTCAAGATGTTGACCCGGCCTTCGCCGGTGTAGGCGGTGCCGTTCCGGGCCATCCGGGTCGGGGCGACGCAATCGAAGGTGTCCGCCCCGTTCTCCACGCCGAGGACGAGGTCGGCCGGCTCGCCGATGCCCAAGAGGTGGCGGGGCTTCCCTTCCGGCAGCTCGTCGCACACCCAGCCGACGGCGGTGGCCATGTCGGCCTTCTCGAACGTCCCGCCGATGCCGAAGCCGTCGAACCTCGTCCCATCGGCCAGCTCCAATGACCCGACGGCCCGGGCGCTCTCCCGGCGCAGGTCCTCATGCCTCCCTCCCTGGACGATGCCGAAGAGGGCTTGCTCGCCACCGAGCCGGCGGTGCTCCGCCAGGCAGCGCTCGGCCCAGGCCGTCGTGCGCCTGACCGCCCGGGCCTGCTCCGCATGCGGCGCGTCGGGCGGCGCGCATTCGTCGAGGACGAACATGATGTCCGCGCCGATGGCGTGCTGGATGGCGACCGATGTCTCCGGCGTGAAGCGGTGCGCCGACCCGTCGATGACCGACTTGAAGGCCACGCCGTCGTCGTCGACTTTCGCAAGCGCCTCTTCCCCGCCCCTCCCCGCCTCGCGGGCGGCTTTCGCGCCCCCGGCTCCGGCGCTGCCTGCACCCGCGGCCGCGGGGGCCGCGCCGAACTTGTTCGCCCGCCGCTCCTTCATGCCTCCTTGGAGGGAGAACGCCTGGAAGCCGCCCGAGTCGGTGAAGGTCGGGCCGTCCCATCCCATGAACTTCCCGAGGCCTCCCGCCTCCCGGACGATGTCCGGGCCCGGCTGGAGGTAGAGATGGTAGGTGTTGGCGAGGACGGCCTGCGCCCCGACGCCGCTCTTGACCTGCTCGGGCGAGAGGGCCTTGACCGTCGCCTTGGTGCCGACCGGGATGAAGGCCGGCGTCTCGATGGCGCCGTGCGGAGTGACGATGCGCCCGGCGCGGCCGCGGCCGTTCGGGAGGCGCTTCTCGACGTCGAATGTCAGCATCGCTCTAGGATATGCGAAGCGGGCGCGGCAATCAAGGAGCGGTTCTGCTATAATGCGCCCATGACGAACGGCGAAGACCGGCAGGACCCGCTCCCCCTCACCCGGAAGGATATCCACGAGCACGCCATCGAGGAGCACCTCGAGCGCATCAACCGCGAGTTCCGCCGCGGCTTCGAGTTCCTGGAGAAGTACCCTCGCTCGGTGAGCATATTCGGCTCGTCCATGGCCTCTCGGGACAGCGAGCACTACCGGAACGCGTACGAGCTCGCCAAGCGCATCGTCGCCGAGACGGGCTATGCGGTCATCAGCGGCGGCGGCCCGGGGATCATGGAGGCCGCCAACAAGGGCGCTTTCGAGGCCGGCGGCCCGTCCATCGGACTGCGCATCAACCTGGTGCGCGAGCGCATCGCCAATCCCTACGAGACCGACGGGCTCGACTTCACTTATTTCTTCGCCCGGAAGACCATGCTCACCTTCGCCGCGGAGGCCTACATCTTCTGCCCCGGCGGCTTCGGGACGTTCGACGAGCTCTTCAGCATCCTCACCCTCATCCAGACGAACAAGATCCCGCGGGTGCCGATCCTGCTCTTCGGCGCAGGCTTCTGGGCGCCGATGAAGGGGTTCATCGAGAAAGTCATGTACGAGGGATATCATGCCATCGACCATCCGGACATGGGGCTGTTCGAGATCACGGACTCGGCCGACCATATCGTCGAGACGATCAAGAGCGCCCCGACGTCCGACTGGTGGAGGAACATCAACTAGCAGAAAGCCCGCCATATGGCGGGCTTTCCTTCGCGAGGCCGGAAGCGGCGATTACTGCTGCTTCGGACGGGCCTCCGAGACGACGATCTTGCGGCCGTCGAGCTCGGAGCCGTTCAGCTTCTCGATCGCCGCAGACGCATCAGCGTCATTGGCCATCTCGACGAAGCCGAAGCCCTTGGAGCGGCCGGACATCTTGTCCATGATGACCGCAGCGGACTCGACCGCGCCGACCTGCTCGAAGTGAGCTTTGAGGCCGTCATCGGTCGTGGTCCAGGCTATGCTGCCCACGAAAAGTCTCTTTGACATTTCTTTATTCCCGCACACTACGTTCTAGAAAAACGCGTTAGCGGATCTCTCGTTCACTATGCTAACGCGTACGGACGAGATACGTACACACGGGCATCATAGCACGGAAGGCCCCGTTATGCAAGCCAGACATCGCCAAAGAGATATTGTCAAGGAAGCGGCGCTTGTATCGCCCCGCCGTACCTAGTAGACTACCCATATGGAACATACGCCCGCCCGGCTCATCCCCACCATCGGCCTGGAGATCCACGCCGAGCTCAAGACCGCCTCGAAGATGTTCTGCCCGTGCAAGAACGACCCCGACGAAGAGCGGCCGAACGCCAACGTCTGCCCGATCTGCCTCGGCCACCCCGGGACCCTCCCTGTCCTGAACCGCGCGGCGATCGAGCGCGTCCTCTCGATCGGCGCCGCCGTCGGCGGGACGCTCGCCGATTTCACCGAATGGGACCGCAAGAACTATTTCTATCCCGACATCCCCAAAGGGTATCAGATCAGCCAGTACAAGCATCCCCTGGTCTCCGGAGGCTCTCTCGCAGGCATCGGGCTCGAGCGCATCCACCTCGAAGAAGACACCGCCCGTTCCACTCACGACCAGCACCAGAAGAGCCTCATCGACTTCAACCGCTCCGGCGTGCCGCTCATGGAGCTCGTGACCGCGCCCGCCATCCACGACGCCGCGACGGCCGTCAGGTTCGCCAAGGAGCTCCAGCTCCTTCTCCGCTACCTCGGGGCCGGCGAAGCTAACCTCGAGAAGGGCGAGATGCGCGTCGAAGCCAACGTCTCGGTGGCCACCCCCGAAGACACCGCCGCCGGCAGGCTCGGCGTGAAGACCGAAGTGAAGAACCTCAACTCGTTCCGGGCCGTCGAGGGAGCCATCGCCTACGAGATCCAACGCCAGTCCGCCATCCTGGAGAAGAACGCCGCCGGCGACGCGAGCGAGAAAGTCGTCCAGGAGACGCGCGGCTGGGACGACAAGGCCAACGAGACCTATTCCCAGCGCTCCAAGGAGAGCTCCCACGACTATCGCTATTTCCCCGACCCCGACATCCCCAAGATGAAGCTGTCGGAGATGCCCGGGCTCTCCGGGCCCGCCATCGCCGCCGCCCTGCCCGAGCTGCCCTGGGCCAAGCGCGAGCGCCTCGCCCGCGACTACGCCATGACCGAGAAGGAGGCGGCGGTGTTCGTCGACGACGACAAGAACGTGCTGGCCCCGTATCTCGAAGCCGTCGCCGCCGCCCTGCCGAAAAGAAGCCCGTCGTCCGTCAGGCTGGCGATCAACTATTTCCTCACCGACTACCTCGGCCTCCTGAAGAAGGCGCTCGGCGCCGCATGGATGCCGTCGCTGCGGACGGCGGTGGCGCCGGGGCCCTTCGCGGAGCTGATCGGCATGATCGACGCGGGCGAGGTCAATTCCCGCGCCGCTAAGGACATCCTGGCCCTCATGGTCGCCGAGCCGGGCGCCGCCCCTCGGGCGCTCGCCGAGAAGCACGGCCTCCTCCAGAAGAGCGACGCCGCTTCGCTCGAGCCGGCCATCGACAAGGTCATATCCGAGAACGCCAAAGCGGTCTCCGAATACAAAGCCGGCAAGGCCGCTTCCCTGCAGTTCCTCATCGGCATGGCCATGAAAGCGACGAAAGGCGCCGGGAATCCCGCCGCCGTCAAGGACATGCTCGTGAAGAAGCTCTCTTAAGGCCTGCGGGCCAGGCGCCGGGTCAGCTCGTCGCTCAGCGCCTTCATAGAATCGTCGTCGAGGACGGACGCTTCAAGGATGGCCGTGCCGTGCCCCTTGAGCGCTTCGCGGGCGGCGCTCCTCTTCGCGGCGTCGGCGAGGTCGGTCTTGGTGAGCAGGATCATCTCCTCCTTCTCGGCGAGGCCCTCGCCGTGCTTCTCCAGCTCGCGCCGCACTTCGCGGTAGGCTTTGGCCGGGTCTTCGTTCTCGAGCGACACCAGGTGGAGGAGCATCCGGGTGCGCTTCACGTGCTTCAGGAACTTATGGCCGAGGCCTTTGCCTTCCGAGGCCCCTTCGATGAGGCCCGGGATGTCGGCCAGGATATAGCCTCCGGGCAATGCCCCGAGGTTCGGGTCGAGCGTCGTGAAGGCATAGCTGCCGACTTTGGCGTTGGCATGGGTGAGGGCGTTCAGAAGGCTCGACTTGCCGGCATTCGGCAGGCCGATGAGGCCGATGTCGGCGATCAGGTCCAGCTCGACCGTGAAATCGGCCTCTTCGCCGGGCAAGCCGGGCGTGGACTGCTCCGGGCGTATGTTGGTGGAAGCCTTGAAATGCTCGTTGCCGAGGCCTCCCCTGCCCCCATGCAGGATCTTCGAGATCTGGCCCTCTTCGACCAGCTCCACCGTGCGGCCGGTCGCCAGGTTCCGGATGACCGAGCCCATCGGGACGTCTATGAAGAGGTCGTCGCCGGCGCCTCCTTGCCGGGACCAATTGGCTCCCGACCGGCCGTCGCCCGCCCTGAATTCCTTGACCGCTTTGTGGCGGGCAAGGATGTTGATGTCGCGGACCGCCCGGGCATATACGTCGCCCCCGGCGCCGCCGTTGCCGCCGCCCGCGCCCGCGAACTCCTTGTTCTTCTCATGCCGCCAGCGCACGACGCCGTCCCCGCCTTTGCCGGCGCGGGCATGGAACATGATCTCGTCTACGAATGCCATGATCGGCTCATACTACACTATATCCGCGTTTACTCAACCTCCTCGATATGCTTCTCGAGGATGACGGCCTGGCGCTCCGCGGTCGACGGCTGGTCGAAAAGGAACCGCGCCTTGAATTTCCTGCCCTTGAGGAAGAGCGGCATCCAGTAGGCGTCGTCGCTCCACATCTGGGAGAACGGTATCTCGTCGACCGGGAACCATCGCGGCTTCATCTCCTCGCTCTCGACGGGCTCGCCCGACCAGCCCACGGCCTTGAAGAGATGGGTCTCGAGGATTTTCGGGTCGTCTTTGAATTCGAAATCGAGCACGCCGACCTCCTCGAGGCCCTCCGCCTCGATGCCGGCCTCTTCGCGCATCTCCCGGCGGGCGGCATCCTCGACGCTCTCGCCCGGCTCGACTTTGCCGCCGAAGCCGTTCCAGCGCCCGGCGCCGAAGCCGCGCTTCTTCATGCCGAGAAGGACCCGCGGGTGGTCGTGGACGATGCAGAGCGTCAGGATCTTCTTGGTTTTCATATCCATACGCCTATTATACTCCCTGATCCCGCGCCAGGAAGAGGGCCTCCCCGGCTTCGGCAGGCTGAACATTTCCTTGCGATCGCAAGATTATTTTTAATGCCGCGCAGTCAATTTAATAAAGAAAACCGCCCGACGAAAGCCGGGCGGCTTCTGTGGGCGGTGAATGAAAAGGATATTCTGACTAAGCGATCTCAGTCTTCCGTGCAACCTGCGAGGAGCACGTATTCGATGAACTTTCTCGGGGCTCCAGGCAATCGGATAGGCCCGAGCAGCTTGCGGGCAGCTTCGAAGTCCGACCGTTTGTCAGAGTAGATGCGCAGGAACGGCACGCGCTTCCCTTCGTGGTTGAACGAACGGGAAGATACATTCGTTACAGCACATTCTCTGGCTTCGTTTGGTGGCAGCGTAGAAATCAGCTGCCGCCAGATTGCTTCGCCGACTTGAGAGACTAGACTCTCGTCATTTGGCAGGCCATGCATTTCAATATTCATTGTTCACTCCGTGGTTGATTGTTGATGATTTAAAGAACGTGAAATTACGTGTATATTATACACCACAATATAGACATATGTCAATACATGCCACGGCCCTGTGGGCCTTCAGCATATGCTATCCGCTTCTATTCCCTTATTTCCCCGCCATCCTCTGCCGATGCTCGTCGGTATCCTTCAGCCCGCAGTTCTTGTACTTCTTGCCGCTGCCGCATGGGCAGAGGTCGTTGCGACCCGGCTCTGCAGACGCTGCCGGCCCGGGGCCCGCAGCCGCTGAAGCCGCGCCGGTGCCGCCGCCGGCCGTTATGGCTTCCGCCTCCTTCTGGATGTCGGTCTTGGCAGGGACGCCGTTCTGGACGGGCACGATATTGGGGAGGAGCCGCGCGACCTGGCCGGAGACCGCGGCCTGCATCTCCTTGAAGAGGCGGAGCCCCTCTTTCTTGTATTCGACGAGCGGGTCGCGCTGGCCGTAGGCGCGCAGATTCACGGAGCCGCGGGTGTAATCCATGACTTCCAGATGCTCCACCCAATACATGTCGATGGTCTGCAGCAGGACGATGCGCGCCGCCGCCAAGAAGGCATCGCGTCCGAACTCGGCGTATTTCTTCTCGACGATCGCCGCGGGCGAGGGGACGGAAGGAGCAGCGGCATCGAGCGTCCGAGCTGTCTGAGCGGAGCGGAGCGGAGCGCGTTCCGCAGGACGCGAGGAGGCTGCTGTTCCTTCCGTCCCTGCCGCTCCCGCCGCCCCGACGACGGAGAGCAGCTCGGCCTCCACCTCGTCGAGCGAGCCGGTCAAGAGCGTGCGGCGGCGGGCATAGACCGACGAGCGCTGCTGGTTGATGACGTCGTCGAATTCGAGGACGTGCTTGCGGGCGTCGAAATTGAAGCCTTCGATCTTCTCCTGGGCGCTCTCGAGGGCGCGCGATATCATCCGATGCTCGATGGCCTCGTCTTCGGGCATGCCGAGCCTGCCCATCATGTTCTTGAGCATGTCCGAAGCGAAGACGCGCATGAGCGGGTCCTCGAGCGACACGAAGAACTGGGTCTCGCCCGGGTCTCCTTGGCGGCCGGAGCGGCCGCGCAGCTGGTTGTCGATGCGGCGCGCCTCATGGCGCTCGGTGCCGAGCACGAACAGCCCGCCGAGCCCTTTGACCTCCTCGTACGACTCGGGAGTGTTCGGGTTGCCGCCGAGCTTGATGTCGACGCCGCGGCCGGCCATGTTGGTGGCGATGGTCACGGCCCCTTTCTTGCCGGCCTGGGCGACGGTCTCGCCTTCGCGCTCGGCGTATTCCGGCTTGGCGTTGAGCATGGTGTGCGGCACCCCTTCGCTCTTCAGGAACTGCGAGAGGAGCTCGTTCTTCTCGATGGAGACTGTGCCGATGAGGACGGGCTGGCCCTTGTCATGGGCGGCCTTGACCCGGCGGGCGATGGCCTTGAATTTGCCCGCTTCGGTCCTGAATATCTGGTCGTTCTTGTCGAGGCGGACCACCGGCTTGTTGGTCGGCACGACATAGACGTCGAGGCCGTAGACCTTGTAGAACTCCTCGCTCGACGTGGCGGCGGTGCCGGTCATGCCGGAAAGGGTGGGATACATGCGGAAGAAGTTCTGATAGGTGATGGTGGCGTATGTGCGCGACTCCTGCTGGATGGCGACCCCTTCTTTGGCCTCGACGGCCTGATGGAGCCCTTCGGACCAGCGGCGCCCGGGCTGGAGGCGGCCGGTGAACTCGTCGACGATGACGACCTCGTTCCCCTTCACGACGTATTCCTTGTCCTTGCGGTAGAGCGCCTTGGCTTTGACCGCGGTCTCGAGATGATGGACGAACTTGATGCCGGCGTCCGTATAGATGTTGTCGATGCCGAGCGACTTCTCGGCCTTGGCGATGCCGGCCGGCGTGAGCGATATGGACTTATGCTTCTCGTCGACCGTATAGTCGCCGGCAGGGCCGCCTTCCTCGGCTTTGTCCTCGGAGAATCCGGCGACCAGGGAGGCGAACTGGCGATACGTGCCCTCGGCGTCGCGGGCGGGGGCGGATATGATGAGCGGCGTCCGGGCTTCGTCGATCAGGATGGAGTCGATCTCGTCGACGACGGCGTAGTTGAACGGGCGCTGGCGCAGCTTGTCGGCGCTGTATTCGAGGTTGTCGCGGAGATAGTCGAAGCCGAATTCGACGTTGGTGCCGTAGGTGATGTCGGCGCGATATGCTTCGCGGCGCGAGACCGGGCGCAGGAATTCATGGACGACCTTGAAGCCGCCGGTGGCGTCGCGCTCCTTGTCGAGAGGGTCGGACGGAGAGGCTGCGCCCGCCGGGAGCCCTGCTCCGGGCTCGGCCGCCCTATGCGACGGGTCATATATGAACGACGCCTCGTGATTGATGACCGCCACCGACAGGCCGAGGGCGTCGTAGATCTGCCCCATCCAGACGGCGTCGCGGCGGGAGAGATAATCGTTGACCGTGACCACATGGACGCCGCGCCCGGAGAGGGCGTTGACATAGGCGGGAAGGGTGGCGACGAGCGTCTTGCCCTCGCCGGTGCGCATCTCGGCGATGGCGCCGCTGTTGAGCACCATGCCGCCGAGGAGCTGGACGTCGAAATGGCGCTGGCCCAGGGTACGGCGCGCCGCTTCGCGCACGACGGCGAACGCTTCGGGCACGATGGCCGAAAGGACGGCCTTCTCCTCTTCTCCTTCTTTCCCCGCCAGCTTAGCCCTGAACTCCGCGGTCTTGCCTTTGAGCTCCGGGTCGGAAAGCGCCCGGAGCGCGGGCTCGAAAGCGTTGATCTCGGGCACCATGGGCTCGAATCTCTTCAGGCCTTTGGTGTGGGCGTCGCCCCGCAATCTATCCCAGAATGACATAGTAGGGCCACTCTACCATATTTAGTTGACCCACTCCACTTCCGCTTCGATGCCGATGCCGGTCGCGTCCTTGACCCGCTTCATGAGCTCCTGGGCGAGGGCGACCACTTCGGCCGCCGAAGCGCCCGGCTTGGCCACCACCACCAGCGCCTGCTTCTCATAGACGCAGGCGCCGCCGACGCAGAGCTCTTTGACCGCGCAGACTTTGTCGAGGATCCATGCGAGGGAGAGCTTGACGCGCCCGTCGGGCTCCGGGAATCCCGGCAGCCCGGGATAGCGCGCCTTGAGGGCCTCGTATGCTTCCGCGGCCACGATCGGGTTCTTGAAGAAAGAGCCCGCGGTGCCCCAGAGCTTCCAGTCGGGCAGCTTATGCCAGCGGATGTCGATGACGGCGTCCCGCACGGCGGCGAGGGTCGGCTCGGTGCCCGCGCCTTTCCCTTCGCTGAAATAGAGCTTCAGGTCGCGATAGCCGATGTCCGTCATCCCGTCCTTCTTCAGGGCGAGGTCGACGCGGACGACGGCATACCTCCCTTTCTCATGCTTGAAGAGGCTGTCGCGGTAGCCGAAGCGGCAGTCCGTTCCCGCAAGCTCGACGAAGCGGCCCTCCTTCAGGTCGAACGCGCGCACTGTCCGGATTGCGGAGGCCGCCTCCGCGCCGTATGCGCCGATGTTCTGGATGGGAGCGGCGCCGACGGTGCCAGGGATGGCGGAGAGGTTCTCGATGCCGTACAGCCCTTTCGAGACGGCGAAGCTGACGGCATCGTCCCAGAGCTCGCCCGCTCCGGCCGAGAGGACGCCGTCGCGCTCTGTCATGCCCATGATCCCCATCTTGATGACCAGGCCCGGGAAGCCTTCGTCGGAGACGAGCACGTTCGAGCCGCCGCCGAGGATGAAGGCTTTCATGCCTCTCTCGCGGGCGAGCGCCGCCGCTTCTTCGAGCTCCCGCTCGTCCGTCACAGAGCAAAACAGGCGGGCCGGCCCGCCTATCTTGAACGTCGTATGCTCCGCGAGGGGGATATTCTCTTGTATGTTCATGCCGGCATGGTTTGTACCAACCGATGGCCGCGGGTGCGAGCTCCAAATATAATGTCTAATTAAGATGTGAGTACAGCCGCGGCCGTCGCTTGGTGCAATCTGCGGTGCATTATAGCTCGGCACGCAAAAGGCCGCCAGAGGCGGCGCTTTGCGTTAGACATTTTGGAGAGTGCCCACACAGGGTACTCACGGCGCTACGATAGCATATTTTGGGAGAAATGCAACCTCGCAGTGGGGATATCCGGCCCGGATCTTACATGCTTTGGACCTGCTTTATGGCCGCATCGATCTGGGCCTTGTATTCGGGATGGGCCTTCTCGAGAGCCTGGAGAGTGACGACCGCCGCCGCTTTCTGGCCCGCTTGCGCCTGGGCCTGGGCCAGCTGGGCGCCGGCTTGGAGGTTGGTAGGATCGGCGTCGTACGCCGCCTGATATATGGCGATGGCTTTCGGATATTCCTTGACCATCATATAGGCCTGCGCCATCTGCGGGGTACCGAAGATCGACGACTCCGCCCCGAAGAGGTCGTGGGCCTGCGCTTCTTTGCCGTCGAGCACGAGGGTCAGGGCGTAGGCCTGGGCGACTTGGGCGTCGTCGGTGGCGGACTGATAGGCTTGGGCGAGGAGCGCTTCGGCCTGGGCCGCTTTGCCGCTGTTGATGAGGGCATTGGCGAGCTCGAGGTCGATGGATTGCTTGGCAGGCGACAGCTCATGGGCGGTCTGGAGCAGCTGGACGCCTTGGCTGAACTGGCCGATAGAGTCCATGAATGAGCCGCCGAGAGTGTATATGCGCGCGTCCTTCAGCGGCGTCGCGGCGATCTGGTCTTGGATGGCCTGCTCCGAGAGCGTGAAGAAGGCCTGCTTGACCGGGCCGGGCACGGACTGGCTCGATATGACGCTCGACGCGCAGGAGAGGAGCTGCTCCCTGATCTCCTGGTTGGCCACATACGTCCCGACGGACAGCGCGTCCTGGAAGAGGGCCGCGTCGGGCTGGGACCCGCACCCTTGGAGGGCGGCGATCAGCTTGGTATTCGCTTCGATCGGCCTGACATTGAACGCATAGACCGTCGCGACCAGAGCGACGACCGCTGCGGGGACCGCGATATATTCGACGGATTCGAGAGAGAGCGTCTCCGAGCCGGTCCAGCGCTTGAGGAGCTTCGTGGACCAGCAATTCTCGGGGCGGTCCTTCAAGGACTGGACGAAAGCGAGGAGCGCGAAGAAGAGGATGTAGCTGGCGAGGTTGTCGAAGACGAAAGCGTTGTGCACCGCATAGCCGGCGACCAGGCCGGTCAGGACGCTCTTCGGGCCGATGCCGAGGTCGGACTTCCAGATGACGGAAAGGAGGATGGCGTAGAGCGCGAGGTAGGCGATGAGGCCCACGATGCCGCTGTTCACGAGCCAGTCGAGATAGACGCTATGGGCGCGGTCGAACCACTGTTCCTGGCCCCAGAGGCGCGGATCATAGTTCGCGTTGAAGATGTAATTGAAATTCTCCTGGCCCCAGCCGAGGACGGGCCGCTCGGCGAAGCCGGTGAGGGCCATGTGCCAGATATAGAGGCGCGCCGTCGTCTCGCCGTTGGAGAGCGATATGCTCGCCATGCGGCCGAGCACGGGGTTGTTCTGCAGGAACGGCTGATGGCGGAGCGCGATGAACGCGAGGATGATGGCGACGATGCCGAGGACGATGCCGCCCGATATCCAGCGCGACCGGGCCGACGCCGGCTTGCCCTTCTTGACCATGCCGCCGAACACGGCGTAGACCGTCAAAGCCGCCATGGCGCCCCCGACGAGGCCGAGGATGGTGCCGCGCGTGGCGGTCTCGAAGAGGAGGAACGAGAAGAAGGCGGCGAGGATGGGGTACGCCCAGACGAGGAAGCCCGCGTTGGCGATCTTCTTGGCCTTGGCCACGAAGAAGAGGTACGCCGCGATGCCGGCATTCATGAGCATATAGACGGCCATGTATGCCGAATTGCCGAGAGAAGCGTCGATGCGGGTCGACCCCTGATGGATGGCGAACATCCCCAGGAGCTGCCCGACGCCGTAGAGCCCGACGACGAAAGCGACGGCCAGCTCGAAATTGAACCAGCGATGCCACATGCGCTTCCCTTCCTCGCCCGAGCCGAAGACCGCCGTCGCCACCATGAAGAATGCCCAGAGGTGGATGATGGTGATCCAGCCTTCCATGCGCTCGAAGTTAGACCACATGCTGCGGATCGGGTTGACGCCGAGAAGGTCGGCGACGAGGGCGACGAGGGCGAATGCGGTCACTCCGACGGTGAGAGGCGACCATTTCGGCCGGTACTTCGTGTCGAGGCATGCCAGGACGAGCCAGCCGGCGAAGGCGATCTCGATGAGGATCCGGAAATAGAACGCTTTCCCTGTGATGAACGGGAAGAAGAGGTCGTTGGCGACGATCAGGGCGAATACAGGGACGAGGAACAGGGCGGATAAGACGATGCCTTTGGCGATTTTGTTCATGGTCATGGATGCGAGTATACTACACGGATGGCAAACAAAAAAGTCTTCGTCTCCGGCACCTATGACATCCTCCATGCCGGCCACATCAAGTTCTTCAAGGACGCCCGGGCCCTCGGCGGGCATCTGACCGTCTGCTCGGCGAGCAGCGAGGTCATCAAGCTCTCCAAGAAGCGCACGTCCGCCCTGCCCGACCGCCACAAGCTCGCCATCATCGGGGAGCTCCGGTGCGTCGACAAGGCGCTCATCAGCTCCGACCTCGACCCCGTCTTCGATTTCCTCGGGCATTGGAAGCGCGACGGGGCGCCGGATATCCTGGCCGTCACGGACGACGACCGCAACGCCGAGCGCAAGCGCGCCGTCTGCCGGGACTACGGCGTCGAGCTCGTCGTCCTGCCCAAGACGCCGCCTTCGGCCGACGAGCCCGAGCCCATATCGACGACGGCGATCCGGAAGCGGATCAAAGCCGATCAGGGGGTGTAGGAAAACGCTGATTCGTGCTACCATGGCGCAATGGCAACGCCGATCCTGGTGATAAAACCGAAGAAAGTCTTCAGTTTCGGAGACCTGCGCGAGCTATGGCTCTATCGCGAGCTCCTCTATTTCTTCTCCTGGCGGGACATCAAGGTCCGTTACAAGCAGACGGCAATCGGCGTCCTCTGGGCGATTTTCCAGCCGTTCATCACCATGGTCGTATTCACGGTCCTTTTCGGCACTCTCGCGAAAGTGCCGTCCGACAACGTGCCTTATCCAATCTTCGTCTATGTCGGGCTGCTCTTCTGGCAGTTCTTCTCCGATTCCCTGAGCGACACCTCGAACGCCCTCGTCAATAACCAGTCGATCGTCACCAAAGTCTACTTCCCCCGGCTCATCCTCCCCATCTCGTCCGTGACCACGAAGCTCGTCGATTTCGCAGTCGCCGCGGTCATCCTGGTCGGCATGATGCTCTATTACGACTATACGCCAAACCTGCTCGGCCTGCTCATCCTGCCGCTCCTCCTCGCCATATCGTTCATGGCGGCGGTGGGGGGTGGCCTCCTGCTCTCCGCAATCAACGTCAAGTACCGCGACGTGCGCTACGCCCTGCCATTCTTCATCCAGATCCTGCTCTTCCTCACGCCGGTCATATATCCCTCGTCGATCGCGGGCAAGTTTTCGAAGCTGCTGGCCTTGAACCCCATGACCGGCGTCATCCAGAGCGCCCGCGCCGCCCTCCTCGGCACGACCCCTCTCAACTGGTGGCTCGTCGCAGATTCGCTGCTCGCCACCGTGGTCCTCCTGGCGGTCGGCGTATACGTCTTCAAGAAGACCGAGCGGACTTTCGCTGATATCATATAGACCGCCATGAATACCGGGCTCAACAGCTACAAGAAGACTATATTCTCCCAATGGGGCGAGGACGGCATCATCGAGGAGATATTCAAACGCATCGGCGAGACGAATCGCCTCTGCGTCGAATTCGGGGCCGGCGACGGCTTCGAATGCTCGAACGTCTGGCATCTCATAAAGGACCGGGGCTGGAACGCCCTTCTCATGGAGCCTGACGAGGCACGGTACGAGAAGTGGATGGCCCTGAAGAAGGAGGCTCCGCGTCTCGAAGTGCTCAAGACGGCCGTCGCGCCCGAAGGAGACGCGTCCCTTGAGAGCATCCTCGAGAGGAATGGCGCGCCCCGCAGCCTCGACCTCCTCTCTATCGACATCGACGGCGACGATTATCACATATTCAAGGACATGAAGGCATTCAAGCCACGCGTGCTCATCATCGAGCACAATCCGACCATCCCGCCCGAAGACAGCATCGTCCAGGCGTACGGCGAGAAAGAGCCGTTCGGCGCCTCCGCGCGCGCAAACCTCGATCTGGCGCATGAAAAGGGATATTCGCTGGCAGCCATGACGCATACGAACTGCATATTCGTGCGCTCCGACGAATTCGCGAAGCTGGGCATCGAGGAACCAGGCCTTGAAGAGGTGTTCGACCGTTCCGGCCTATCCTATGTCGTATCGGCTTATAACGGATCGCTCTATCTGCGAGGGTTGCGAGGGAAAGGGCAGCCGGCGTTCGGCTGGATCTATCGGGGCTTCCGCGTCTCTTTCTTCTGGTCGAGGATCCATGCATTCGCGTTCGGACTGGCCTTCAAGGCCAAGATATCGGCGACATTGGCGCGCCGATACGGAGCCATCGTCGCTTTCTATTCCGGGAAAAGGCATACACAGCCATGAATCAGGACCAGCCCATCATCGAAGCGGCGCATGTCGGGAAGCGCTATGACATCATCCACCAGCGCGGGCGCTATGTCTCCTTGCGCGACGTCATGATGAACATCGTCCGATCGCCTTTCAAGATCCTCTCCACTAAAGTCAGGCGCGCTGCAGGCATAGAGAAGCGGGAAGAGTTCTGGGCCCTTAGAGACGTCAGCTTCTCGATCGGGCGCGGCGAGGTGGTAGGCATCATCGGGCGCAACGGTGCAGGCAAATCGACGCTGCTCAAGATCCTCTCCCAGATCACACCCCCTACGACAGGAGAGATCGCCATCCGCGGAAAGATTGGTTCTCTTCTCGAGGTCGGCACAGGCTTCCATCCGGAGCTGACCGGCCGCGAAAACATCTTCTTGAATGGAGCGATTCTGGGCATGGCGCGGCGCGAGATCGCCCGTAAATTCGACGAGATCGTCACGTTCGCCGGCGTCGAGAAGTTCCTGGATACCCCAGTCAAGCATTATTCGAGCGGCATGTATGTGCGCTTGGCTTTCTCGGTCGCGGCGCACATGGAACCGGACATCCTCATCGTCGACGAAGTGCTGGCGGTCGGCGATGCCGAATTCCAGAAGAGATGCCTCGGGAAGATGGATGAGATAACGAAGAAAGACGGGAGGACGATCCTGTTCGTCAGCCATAATATGGGAGCCATCAGAGAGCTCTGCAAGAAGACCATCCTCATGGAAAACGGCCGTATCAAGGATGTCGGTCCCACCGAGAAAGTCATCGACGGATATCTCGGACTCGATCCTGCGGCATCTCCCGCCAAAGCGGCAGCCGTGAGGTTCGACGACGACCCGGCGAAGCAGTTCCAGATCGGCTCGATATCGGTGAGAGCCGCCGCCGACGGCATGCCCCGGTCGTCGCTGCCGATCGAAGAGCAGTTCTTCATCGATATCGAATGCGTGATACGGGATACGATCGACAGCGTCTGCCTTATCATCGTCTTTTCCAACGACGAAGGCCGTCAGGTCGCCAATTTCATGGAGCTCGACTCCGATCCGCGCGCCTTGGCGGAAAGGAAGCCCGGGACATACCGCGTCCGCGCCGCCATCCCAGGCATATTCAATATCGGCTCATTCGGCACGCGCGTCATCGTCGAACGCGGCGACGAAGTGCTGGACTCCGTCGACGGGCCGCTCATACGCATCGTCGACAATAAGCCCCGCTCCTATCGGATGGAGCTCCGACGGGCGCCGCTCATCCCGAAGGCGGTCTGGACGACCGATATCGCGGCATAATCCCCATGCTCGCAAGCTTCGCATTCTTAAAGCGCGTAGCGGCGAATCCCGGGATCGGGAAGATCCGCACCATCGTGGAGATCGGCGCGAACAAATGCACAGAGAGCCTCGATTTCTTCGATTCATTCCCTGATGCCGATATCTATCCGTTCGAGTGCAATCCTGACACCATCCCGATCTGCAGGGACGCGATCAAGGGCAAGGCGCGGATCCATCTGATAGAGAAAGCCGCGAGCGACCGGGATGGGACGATCGATTTCTTCCCCATCGATACAGCCCATGCTGCGACGATCCATGAGGATGGAAACACCGGCGCCTCGTCCCTCTTCCTCCGCAATGACGACAACGGGGTCACCCGCGAACGGCTCCCCCAGAGACAAGTGACTGTGGGATCGATTGCTCTGGAGACCTTCATGCGCGAGCATGAGCTCGGCTCGATCGACATGCTCTGGCTCGATGCCCAAGGGGCGGAGCTCATGATCCTGAAAGGCCTTGGCCCGCGCATCGGCGACGTAAAACTCATCCAATGCGAGACCGAGTTCGTCGAAGAATACTCCAGGCAGCCACTCTATCCCGAGATACGCTCGTTCATGGAGCGGCATGGCTTCGTCTTCTGCGGATTCTCGTCGGAATGGTATCCGCATGCCGCCGATTCAATCTTCATCCGGCGCGACATCTTCGAAGCCATGCCGCTCCTGGCGAAGATATTCTTCCGGTTCTTCGCAGCGCTGCCGGTCGGACCGGCATGGTCGCGAAAGATGACATACCGGATGCGCCGCTGGTACGCCGGGGTATAATAGAATCCCATGAGAAGGATCTACATCACTTTCAGCGGCTCTGTATACGACAAGACGACCAAGCTTATTGTCCGCGACGGCCCACGCCTGGGAGCGGACGAGGTATGGGTATATGACGATGTGTGGCTCACAATGCAAGAATTCTATTCCCATAACCATTGGCTATGGGAGCATCATCACAAACGAGGCTTCGGCTGGTACGCATGGAAGCCGTTCATCATTCTCGACGCGCTTTCCCGTCTTGAAGAAGGCGACATCGTCCTCTATACCGATGCGGACACATATCCCATCCGCGACCTCTCCGCGCTTTACGACCGATGCGCCCGCGACGGCATCATGCTTTTCGAGTCTTCGGGCGAACCCCATGTCAAGTGGTGCAAACGGGATTGTTATATCGTCATGGGGCAGGATGAGGAAAAGTATCACGGAGGGCAACACGGCGTAGCCCGCTTCATGGCATTCCAAAAAGGCCGATGGAGGCCGTACCAGTTCCTTATGGAATGGCTCGCTTACTGCGTCAATCCCCTGGCGACCACCTTCGATCCGAGCGTCCTGGGCAAACCGGAATTGCCCGGCTTCGTCGAGCATCGGACCGAACAGGCGATCATGACGAACCTGGCGCATAAGTATGGCTACCGGCTGCACCGTGAAGCGGACCAGGCCGGCGAGGGAAGGACGAACGACCGCGACCTGTATGACCAGCTCTTCATCCAAAAAGATGACTGGGTCAAGAAGACGGGAAGGAATATGACGGCGCCCGTCGAGGGGAGCGCTTACCGGAACATACCTGGATTCAAGGCCGAAGGGAACGCCTCCCAAAAAGACGTGGCTTCGGGGAGACGAAGAGACCTCGGGTCCCGCCTGATCGCCATAAGGAATATCGCCATCGTCAAGACCCGCAGAACTCTCATGAAGGCGGCCTTCCGCATCACTCCCCGGCCGGTCAAGACATTCATCAAGAGGCGGATGGGCCGTCTAAAGCGATCGGTTTAAACAAAAAAGGAGGGTAGACCCTCCTCGACAGCGGCGTTATCGGACATGCGCGCATCACGGGCTCTTGGCCGGCTCGGTCCGGCGCAAGAAGCCCCATCCATCGTCTCCACTGGCCGCATCCCGCCAGGGATCCCATTGGGCAGCGATGAGACGGCCCCTCAAGCGGGACCCTTCGGGTCCGAGCAGGAATTCGACAAGCTCGAGCACTGCGGGCAACCCCTTAGTGTCGAACTTGAGCGCCTTTGCATATTCCTCGTCTCCTGCCAATCTGGGACCGGCGGCGATGACCTCAGCCGACATCTTGGTCCTCACAGCCCCGGGAGCGATGACGAAGAAATCCTCCCCAGGATGCTCGTTAGCCAATACCTCCGCTAGCCTGACCACGCCGGCTTTCGCAGAAGCATAGGCAGAGAAATTCGGCCTCGGCTTCGTCGCGCCGCCACCCCCGAATAATATGACCTTCGGCCTCTTCGATCCCGATAACAACGCATGGAAGGCGCGCCAGACATAGAATGGGCCTTTAAGGTCCACATCGATGGTCTTGGACCATTCTCTGGGATCGACCACGCTTGATGGACCGATCGATCCTTGGATGCCGGCGCAATGTATCAGAGCATCGATATGGGATATATCGAGCCGTGAAGCCCAGCGTTCGAGAGCTCCATAATCCGAGACATCGCACAAAACGTGCG
The DNA here is from genome assembly GCA_028865095.1 of Patescibacteria group bacterium. Classification (GTDB taxonomy): domain Bacteria; phylum Patescibacteriota; class Minisyncoccia; order Phycocordibacterales; family PALSA-1337; genus C7867-002. Next base: position 32,894 of record JAGWLA010000005.1, read on the forward strand.
GAAGCTCAAGGATATGATGCCCCTTCTGTGACAGGCTTTCGGCGAGATAACGGCCGATGCCAGAACCGGTTCCGGTGATTAATATATTCATAAGTCAAATGTTCGAATCGCTTGATAGGAAACTACCACTGCAAGGGAATTTGTCAATCTCCCTCACCGGCCTTCTTCACCGTCCGTCGAGCCTCTTTTTCCATCCTAACGCGCGATAATGGTCGAAATATATCTCGGTAGGCGAAATAGGGATCGCCGGTTTCCCTTCCAGGATCTCATGGATGCTCACCGCTCTGGCTTCGGCGGTATTGATGATGAGCTTCTTGGGGCTTGTCGGCTCCTTTTCGCGCCTCTTGAAGCTGACGACCACCCCATCTTCAGCGGCTTTCCGAAGCTCATCGGCCGTACCGTCCACATAGTATCCTGATACCTGTATAGCAGGGGCCTTTCGGAAGCTTTCGAGCGATGCTTTGATGCCGCCGCCCCGTGCCGGATGGAAATACTCGTCGACATCGCAGGCGAGCAACCATTCTGTCTCATGGGCAAATCTGTAAATAGCGTGGTGTATCTGCGATATCTGCGTGTAAAAATGGGCGTCTTCGGGCCAGAACGGCTTGAGCCTGTAATCATACAGCCGATAAGGGTAAGGCCAGGGGATATATGTCACCAGGCCTTCCTGGACATACCTACCGACGGCTTCTCTTATGGGGGAAGACCCGCCAGCGGCGTTATTGTCATATATATAGAAATGCTCGACCCCGATCTTCGAATGATGCTCTATCCATTCCGGCACGAATGCCGCCTCATATTTTATCAACGTCGTTATCGACAGAAGGTGCTTTTTGGGTGGGATACGGATGTTCCGAACCAAACCTTCATAGATCGGCTTGCCTTTCCTTCTGATCGACAGGCCGAGCACGGGTGCCTCTTCCATATGCTCCGGTATCGGATAGAGGGCTATGAGGCAGCTGCTTTCCGGCTCTTCCACGAAAGAGACCGGCACGGCTCTCGCTTCGGAGCCGTCGAAGGAACATGCCGAACCGAGAAAGGCATTCTTCGAGAAGTAGGGGGCGATGGCGCATACAGAACGCCCTTTCGCAGTGATGAACACATCGAATATCACGGGCCCTGCGGAAAGGTTGCGCACCAGCCTCGGTATCTTCATGCCTACCACGAAATATCGGCTATAGAGGATGCGGCGGTATATTTTCCGGATGGATGAGAACATGGTAGTATTTGCCTTACATTGTATCAGACATGGAGAAAAGCGGATTCTCAAAGCTGAAGAGCTGGCTAGCCCAATATTCTATCGCCCGGGGCATCTATTTTTCGGCGCTATGGATAGCGCACCTGCCCGGCTTCATCAAAGACTATGCGGCATTCCGCAGCATGGCGAGAGGTAGACGCCGGTTCACCATGAAAGCCACGGATATCTTCCCGAAGTTGCTCGATGATACCGGGTCTACCGGTTTCGATCCTCATTACGTATATCATCCGGCCTGGGCGGCCCGCATCATAGCGGAGCGGAAACCGGCGAAACACGTCGACATATCTTCATTCTTGCAGTTCAGCACGCTCGTTTCCGCTTTCATCCCGGTAGAATTCTATGATTACAGGCCCGCTGACGTGCGGCTTCCCGGGCTTACAAGCAGAAGGGGCGACCTCATGTCTCTCCCCTTCCCAGACGACAGCGTCGAGTCGATATCCTGCATGCATACCGTGGAGCATGTAGGGCTAGGAAGATACGGGGACAGGATAGACCCGGATGGAGACGTCAAGGCGGCCCGGGAACTAGCGCGAGTGGTCAAGCCGGGCGGCACTCTCATATTCGTGACACCGGTCGGCCAGCCGAAGATATGCTTCAACGCCCATAGGATATATTCATACGAGCAAGTGCTGGGCATGTTCGGAGGATTGGAGCTCCGAGAATTCTCCATGGTGCCGGACGACTTCAGGAGATACGGCCTGATCAAAGACGCGGATCCGGCGATGATCAAGGATCAATCGTATGCATGCGGCTGTTTTTGGTTCACCAAACGATGAAAGAGGCGGCAGACCAAAACGTGCCTCCCGTCCTGCTCATGCTCTTCAACAGGGCCGATACCACGCGCAAAGTGTTCGAGACGGTCAGGGCGGCAAGGCCATCCAAGCTATTCATAGCGGCTAACGGCCCCCGCCCAAACATGGCTTCCGATATCGACAAGTGCCGGGCTGTGCGCGAGATATTCAGCGGCATAGACTGGGAGTGCGACGTGCATACCAATTTCCGGGAGAAGAACATCGGCATGCAGCCGCATTGGCGGCTAGCGCTGGACTGGTTCTTCGAAGGGGCGGATGCTGGCATCATCCTCGAGGATGATTGCGTGCCGCATCCGTCTTTCTTCGGCTATTGCGGCGAGCTCCTGAAACGCTACAAGGATGAGCCGCGCATTATGCATATCAACGGTTCGAATTTCCAGTTCGGCATTCCAAGAGGCGATGCCAGCTATTATTTCTCGCGTTACCCTCACGTATGGGGATGGGCCACCTGGAAGAGGGCGTGGCAGGGATATGACGACAGCCTCTCCACCTTCCCGAGATTCGAGAAGGACGATGACATCGGCGAGATGGTCTCCGATCGCAGGCAGAGGGATTATTGGATGAAGTTCTTCAGGGGCCTTCGGGATGGCAGATATGACACCTGCGATGCCAAGTGGATATATTCGATATGGGCCAATGACGGCCTCTGCATAACGCCTAACACAAACCTGATCGAGAACATCGGCTATGGCGCTCAAGCCACGCACACGTTCCATAAGGATCGGATACTCGGGCAGAGCGCGCGGGACATAAGGCCGATCAGTCATCCTGCCCCGGTCTATACGGCCGACCGCGCTGCGGACGATCGCACTTTCGAGGTTTATTTCAAGAAGAACCTCCTACAAAAAGCCCTCTATAAGATAAGGCAGCATCTCTCATGATCGTCGTCGCCATCAAAGCCGGCCTCGGCAACCAATTGTTCCAATATGCCTGCGGGCGGGCCCTCTCCCTACGCAACGGCGAGCCTATCAAGTTCGACATCACCAGTTATGCCAGGACCGTGAATTCAGATACGCCTCGACAATATCTCCTCGACCGATTCAATATAGCCGACGTGGCCTTCGCCGGAGAGGATGAGGTCCGCAGGCTCAAATATCCGCACGGCGGGCTTTCGATGCTCTATCGCCGCCTGCGCACCAAGCTCGGCCTGCACAATGTGGGCTGGGTGCCTCGCATCCTCCGCGCGCGCGGAGACATATATCTCGACGGCTATTGGCAGACCGAGAAGTACTTCGCCGACCGGGCCGACGTCATCCGCGCGGAGCTCTCCTTGAAAGGGCCGCTCAGCCCTGCAGCGCAGGCGGTCGCGGACGATATCGGCGCAGGAAGCATGCCCGCCGTCTCCCTTCACGTCCGCCGCGGTGACGTGGCCCGCGACTGGAAGACCAATCCTTATGCCGGCATATGCACCCCCGCGTATTACGAAGCGGCCCTCGCCCGGATGAAGGACGAGCTCGCCAAGCGAGGGATATCCTCCTTCCGCGCCTTCGTCTTCTCTGACGGCATGGAATGGGCGAAGGAGAACATCCGCATCCCCTTCCCGACCGTCTACGTGCCTGATGAGGCGCCCGATTACGAGCAGCTCATCCTCATGTCCCGGTGCGCGCACCACATCATCGCCAACTCCTCGTTCAGCTGGTGGGGCGCATGGCTCGATCCCAAGCCGGACAAGATCGTCATAGCCCCCAAGCGGTGGATACAGAAGCACGGATATAGGCACAGAGACACGGTTCCTGAAAGCTGGATACGGATATAGCGGGAAGAGACGCGGGAGCGAGGCTTGAAGGACACTTCGCAGGCGATTTCCAGCAGGAAATCGCCGAGATGTAGCGCGGCCCCTGCAGGGGCCGACGCGCGTCCTGAAGGCCTCGCTCACGCGTCTCTGACCGAGCCATATGCTACAATTCTGGCATGGCTTCCCCCCGCATATCCGTCATCATGCCCGCGTTCAACCGCGAAAGATACGTCGCCGAGAGCATGCGGAGCGTGCTGGCGCAGTCGTTCAAGGGCTTCGAGCTCATCGTCGTCGACGACGGGTCGACCGACCGCACCCTCGAGATCGCCCGGGAGATCGCCGCGACCGACCCGCGAGTGCGCATCGAGAGCAACAGCAAGAACCTCGGCATCGCCCGGACCCGCAACAAAGCCCTCGGCGTGGCGCAGGCCGAGTACGTCGCCCTCCTGGACAGCGACGACATCTGGGTCGACCGCGACAAGCTCGCCAAGCAGGCGGCGTTCCTCGACGCCCATCCCGACCATGCCTTGGTCGGCGGCGCCATCCGGCATATCGACCCCGACGGCAAAGCCCTCCGGGTCGCCGTCTTCCCCGAATCGGACGCGAGCATCCGCAAGATCATCCTGCGCTTCAACCCGTTCGCCCAGTCGACCCTCATGTACCGGAAGGACGCCATCCTCGAAGCGGGAGGCTATAGCCCCGCCTATCAGGTATGCGACGACTATGCGCTCTGGCTCGCCGTCGGCAAGAAATATAAGTTCGCCAATTTCGGCGACATCTTCACCGGCTACCGCATCCACGGGAGCAACATCACCCGCACCAAGCGCCTCACCGCCGCCCGCGAGATATTCGAGATCGTCCGCGCGAACAGCGCCGCTTATCCGCGGCCGTGGATCGGCATCGCCAAAGCGTACGTCCGCTTGGTCGTGGCGTTCTTCAGGACATAAGGCCGGCGCGCCGCGGGCGCTCGGCTAATCGACTTTCAGCACCTTCTTCAGGACCTCCTCGGGGACCTCTCTCTGCTGCGGGTCGGCTTTCGGCACCGGCTTCAGGCCGGCGGGCGCCGGGGTCGGGGCCGGCGCCGGCGAAGACGCCGCCGGCATCGGCTTCGCGGCCGCATTCTTGGCCAGGATCGACTGCAAGGCGCTCTTCAGCTGGCTGACGTTCTCGGGAGTGGGGATCTTCGGATCGGGCCTCGAAGGAGGCTTGGCCGCCGGCGCCGCGCCCGAAGGCTTCGGGGCGAGAGCGGAGAGGGACACGGGCTTCGGCGCCTGGGCTTGCTTCAAGACGTCGGCAAGGGCGGCCTTGAACGGCTGATGCACGGGCTTATCGGCCGGCGCCGGAGCGCGAGGAGCGGACGGCGCGGCTTTCGGCGGCATCGCTGGGATAGGCGCGGCGGCAGGGGCCGCTTTCGGGAGCGCCGTCGGCGCGGCAGGGCGCGCGACAGGGGCCGTCTGCGGCTTGGCGGGAGCGACAGCGCTCGCAGCCGGCACAGAAGGGGCGGCGGAGGCAGCGGCCGCGGCGGGCGCGATGGCCGCAGGAGACGCCGCTTTCGGCGCCGGCCTCGGGACGGGAGTCGGCTCGTGGAACTTGACGATCTCTGCTTCGACGTCGGCGCGCGGCTTGGCGAACTGCTCGCGCGACGCGGCGATGATCTCCTTGACGTACGACGTGTCAGGATGCGGGATGGGCAGCATGGTCACCGCCGAGAACGGCGCCGACGACAGGCCGTCGATCATGAGCTTCAGATATATCTGGGCGAAGCCGAGATTGACCAGGTCTTCGGTGGTGAATTGGGGCATGAACTCCTTCTCGAGGATCTCGGCGTCGCTCGCCCCCACCCGGAAGACGATCATGGTGCCGACGTTGCCGAAGACGGCCGGCCTGACGATCTCGTCCATCTGCTCGACGTATTGATGGGCGATGGTCAGGTTGAGCTTGTACTTGCGGGCCTCCGAGAGGATGTCTGCGAACGAGGCGTTGGCGAAGTTCTGGAACTCGTCCACATATAGGTAGAAGTTCGGCATGATCTTCATGACCCGGTCGGGGATGTCGGCGCGCGACATGGCCGCCAGATAGATCTTGGTGACCAGGAGGCCGCCGAGGAGCTTCATGTTCTCGTCGCCGATCTTGCCCTTGGACAGGTTGATGATCATGATCTTCCGCTTGTCCATGGCTTCGCGGAAATCGAACGACGACGTGGGCTGGCCGATCATGTTGCGGATGAGAGGGTTGGCGGTGAATTGGCCGACCTTGTTCTGGATGGCGGGCACGGCTTCCGCGGCCTGGCGCTCGGTGTAATTGGCGAATTCCTTGGTCCAGAAAGCCTTCACGGAAGGGTCTTTGACGTGCGAGACGATCTCATTCCGGTACGCCTTGTCGGACAGCATCCGGTTCACGCCGAGAAGGGTCGAGCCGGGCGCTTCGAGCAGGGCGAGGAGGGTGTTGGTCAGGATATATTCCATGCGGGCCGACCAGGCGTCGACCCAGATCTTCTTGAACGTGCTCATCAGGCCCGACACGACCAGGTGGCGCTTGTCGGGATCGACGCTCTCGAGGACGTTGAACGAGATCGGATATTCGGTGTCGAACGGGGCGATATATATGACGTCGCGGATGCGCTTCTCCGGGACATATTCCATGAGAAGGTCGGCGGTCTTGCCGTGAGGGTCGATGAAGCACATCCCTTCCCCGTTCTGGATGTCCTGGACGGCCATGTTCTCCAGGAGCGTCGACTTTCCCATGCCCGTCTTCCCGAGCACATAGACGTGGCGGGTGCGGTCTTTGGCTTTTATGCCGAAGCGGACCCGCTTGTTGCGGGCGTCGGTCTCGGCGAAATATGTGATGCGGTTCTCGTCCATAGAAACGTATGATTCATGAGGATTATACCACAGAAACAGCCCGGTCTCCGCGAGGAGCCGGGCTGGGTTTTGTCATTGTTACGAAGGTCACTGGGCGACTTGCCTCACCTGAAAGGTGCCTCCTGCACCGTCGATGCTGCGCAGACCTTGATACCTTACCTCTTCCTGATGAGCTCTCTCTTCAGGAGTCAGTTGCCGCGCCGTCTTAGAGGCGCTCTTCAAGATATCGGCCGCTGAAACAGGGCCCCGAACCTTGCCTGCATTTTCTTTTGCCATACACAATGAACGATCTGTCCTCGAGATGCCCGATCGTCCCGGCGCTGATTGCGCGATGCCGGTCTAGATCCGGCATGCCCACGGAGCCAAAGCCGCGGGCTCGGCAACGAAAAGGCTATCTGGGAGCAAACCTGGAATGATATAGTACTCCTTCCTATCTGATTTGCAAATGATCTTCCGCGGGCGATCCGGCGGGAGAAGACGGCCCGCTCTCTTGGGAAGCATGCTCCTCATACGGCCGGTCGGGGCCGGTCTTTCCGGCAGCAGCCGGAGGCTTCATGAGATATGCGACGGCTATGATGACCAGGCCGGTGACGAAGCCGAGAAAGCGCTCCCAGCTGCCCGGGAAGCCCAAGAATGGGAGCACCAGGACCCAGACGCCTAAGAGCATGATGGCTTGCCGTTTCGACATGTTGTGATTATAGCCCACAGTGGTACGATTATGCCAGGACCAGTCCCTGATACGTATGAAAACGACCGAACCGCTCCCGCTCCTTGAAGAGCACGTCAGGCCGTTCTTGGCGGCGGACGCTGCCGCTCGGCTCTGTATAAACGGAAAGTGGTTCGTAGGCTTCCTCGAACGATTCACTTTCCAGAATAGGCCGCACCTCCTCGGTATATGCCCGAGAGCCTGCCTCAATCAACGCCTCGACCGCGACCCCGGCGGCACGGATCGGCTGATCGGAGACGGAGACTGGGCAGTCGGGCACAGCTTCGCCGACGACCATCAGCCGTTCCTGCTTGACCAGGCGCAGTTCATAGGATCCGACGACGGCGAAGCCCTCGAGGTCTCGTTCTCCAACGGGGCCGTCCTCGTGCTCTCTAAGCGCCCTTCCGACAAAGAAGCGGTCGAAAAGCTCCTCGAAAAAGCGTGCTGACGCCCTTCCCCGCTCCCGCGCCGGACTCCCCTCCGGCGCTTTTTATTCGCCGGCCTTGTCCGGCTTCCCGGCCGCCGACACGATGATCGCCAGCTCGCCGCGGACTTTTCCGGGCGCGGCGGCGAAATAGGCCCTTGCTTCGGCGGCAGTCCCCGCCACGACCTCTTCGAACACTTTCGTGAGCTCCCGGCAGACGGTCACCCGCTTCGGAGCGGGACCGATATGCTCGACGAGCGAGCCGAGCGCTTTCATGAGCCGATGCGGCGACTCGTAGAACACCGCCGTCCGTTCCATGGCGGCGATCTCCTTGAAGAGGGTCTCCCTGCCCTTCTTGTGCGGCAGGAAGCCGAAGAAGGTGAAATCGGCGCAGGGGACGCCGGCGACGGACAGAGCGGCCGTCAGGGCCGAAGGGCCCGGCACCGCTTCGATCTTCAGGCGGCCGTCGGCGAGCTCGCCGGCGAGCTCGCGCCGGACTCTCGCCACGAGCTCGGCGCCCGGGTCCGATATGCCCGGCGTGCCGGCGTCAGAGACGAGAGCGAGACTCTTCCCTTCCCGCAGCATGGCTACCGCCAGGTCGGCGCGCGCAGCGCCGCTATGGGCGTGATACGAGAGCGTCGGCCTGTCGATGCCATGGCGGCCGAGCAGCCGCTTCGTCACCCGGGTGTCCTCGCACAGGATCGTGTCGGCGGCGGCCAAAGCCTTCAACGCCCGGAGCGTGACGTCTTCGAGGTTGCCGATGGGCGTCCCGACGATAGAGAGAGTGGCCATAGGGATCGGGGGGTCCCCGATGCCGACACCTTACCATATCGGGAGCTATTGTGATAATGTATGCCCATATGAAGCCGTCCTCCGGAACGATCGTCTATGTCAGCCGCGAGATAGAGCGGGCTCTCGGCATGGAGCCCTGCGAAGGCTATCGCATCGTCTCCAACCGCTCGCCGTACGGCGAGACGGTCAAAGAGCGCTTCCCGGGCTTCGTCGCCCTCGTCGACGCCCCCGACGGCGCGGCCCTCGGCACGGCGGAGCTCATCCGCCATCCGGAGACGGAGAAGCTCGTCGGCGAGCTCGAGCGCTCCGGCACCCAGCCCTCTATCCTCGTATTCAAGAACACCGCCCGCATCGAGCCGCTCATCCGCGAGAAAGGATGGCGCCTCCTCAACCCGCCCGCGGCCGCCTCCGAGAGGATCGAGAATAAGGTCTCCCAAGTCCAATGGCTCGGCGAGCTCGAGCGGCGCCTGCCGCCGCACCGGCTCCAGTTCATGAAGAGCGTCGAGTGGCGGGGCGAGCCCTTCATCGTCCAATGGGCCCATGGGCATACCGGCGCCGGCACCATCCTCGTCGATTCCGAAGAGGCCCTCCGGCCGCTCAAGGAGCGCTTCCCGGAGCGCCGGGCGCGGATCGCCCGCTATATCGACGGCCCCTCGTTCACGGTGAACGTGGTCGTCTCGCCGGAGTCGATCGAGGCCGCCGGCATCAGCTACCAGATCACCGGCCTCGCGCCTTTCACCGACAGCCCGTTCACCACCGTCGGCAACGATTGGGGCGTGGTCGGGTCGCTCCTCACCGGCGCCGACGTCGATGCCGTGCGCACGCTGGTCGGCGACCTCGGAGCGAAGATGCGGGCGGAATCGTGGCGCGGCCTCTTCGGCATCGACCTCATCAAGGACCGCTCGTCCGGCGAGCTCCGCCTCATCGAGGTCAACGCGCGCCAGCCCGCGTCGGCCACGTTCGAGTCGTCTCTGCAAGAAGCTGAGCGGGCCAAGGGCGCCGACGGCCTCACCACCTTCGAAGCGCATATCGCCGCCCTCTCCGGGCAGCCGCTCGAGAAGCCCGTCATCGAGATCGCGGCCGGCGCCCAGATCGTCCAGCGGGTCACGGCGACGGTATCGTCCGTCCCCGCCGGCGCCGCTGCGGCCCTGGAGAAAGAGGGCTTCACCGTCGTCTCCTACGGCAATTCGAAGGAGCATGAAGACCTTCTCCGGGTCCAGAGCGCCGGCAGCCTCATGGCCGGGCACGGAGCCCTTAACGATGCCGGCCGGATGATAGCGGGCATAGTCTCCCCCGGCCCGCGCGCCTGACCTCATCGCATCGCCTCCCCTCCTATGAACACCAAGACCCTCACCCCCCGCGCCCTGTCCGTCATCGACCAATATCTCCACTTCAAGGTCGGCGGCGCCGTCTGCTCCGTCCCTTATTTCAATAACAAGACCGTCCGGGCACGGGCGGCGCTCCCCGTCTTTGTCGGCAAAGGGAGCCCTAAAGAGATATTCGACGAGATGAGCGCTTTTCTGGTGAAGAGCCATGTCTCACCTGACAGCGTGGCCGATGATGCGTTGAAGAAGCTGCTGGTGGACAACTCCATCGGCATAGACTGCTCGGCCTTCGCGTACTATGTATTGGATGCGGAGAGCAGAGAAGCCGGCAAAAAACCGCTCGACCGGCGCTTGTCGCCTATACGGGCGTCGGGTCTGCTCGGCCGGATCGCATTCAAGCTGAACCCTGCAAAGAACATCGACGTAGCGACGTTCGCCAACGACAAGAATAGCGTCGTCATCCGGCCCGAGGATTCCCAGCCTGGAGACGTCATCACGATGATGAAAGATGACGGCCACGACAGCCGCAACCACATCCTCGTCATCCATCAGGTCGAATACCAGAATTTCGCGGCCACGAAGATCCATTACTCGCACGCCATCGCGTACCCGGAAGACGGCCTCTACGGCAGCGGCATCCGGCAAGGGACGATCGAGATCGCCGACCCCGGCAAGCCGCTGCTCGACCAGGCCTGGACCGAGGACGGGAAGACGGGCGCCGACAGCCGCATCGCGGCGCGCGCCCGCGAGTCGACCACGGAGCTGCGCAGATTGTCCGCGTCATAGGAGCGCGGGAACGACCGGCAGAAGCGCCTCTGCGCTTCGACACAGAGCGGCGAAAGTGATATTCTTGGCACGATGATCACCATCCTTCAGGGAACGGCCGACTTGGCCTACATACTCGGCTTCGCCCTCATCGGCGCGGCCGCGGCTTTCCTCTGGGCGCCCCTGCTGTCCCGCCTCCTCTATCGGTATAAGGTCGTCAAAGGGCCCAAGACCGAGCTCGTCGCCCTCGGCTCGCACGCTTACAAAGCCACGACTCCCGTCATGGGAGGCTTGCTCGTCATCCTGACGGTCGCCGCGGTCACGTACCTCTTCGACTGGTCGCGCTCGTTCACCTGGGTGCCGGTCGGCGTCATGCTCATATCCGCCCTCCTCGGCGCCCTCGACGACGTCATGAACATATTCGGCGCCGAGCGCCGCTCGCGCAAGCTCAGCCATGTCCTGCGGCTCATCCGCGTCCACCGCGACCTGAAGATGCGGATCTGGTACGCCCTCACGCTCCCGTGGACCGCTTTCAAGCGCCTCTCCGTCTGGTTCGGGTCGCGCACCAGCCGCGGCATCCTCGTCCACGAGAAGCTCATCCTCCAATTCATCGCCGGCAGTATCACCGCCTGGTGGATATTCGACAAGCTCGGCCCCGCCTGGCACTTCGTCTATTTCCCCTTCGGCTGGGACTGGGACGCCGGCTGGCTGATCGTGCCGATCATCATCCTGACGGTCATGTTCACCGCCAACGCCGTCAACATCGCCGACGGCATGGACGGCCTGGCGGGCGGCATGCTCATCATCACTTTCAGCGCCCTGACCCTCCTGTCATGGATCAACGGCTTCGGGGAGGTCGCCATCATGAACGCCGCCACGGTCGGAGCCTTGGTGGCCTATACGTATTACAACATCAAGCCTGCCCGCTTCATGATGGGCGACGTGGGATCATTGGGCCTCGGCGCCCTTCTGGCGGTCAACGCCATGGCCATCGGCGAGATAGGCTCCCTCTTCTTCCTGGGCTTCATGTTCTACGTCGAAGCCCTGTCCGTCATCGCCCAAGTCGGCTCGCGCTACCTCTTCGGCCGCAAGCTCCTGGCCATGGCCCCTCTCCATCACCACTTCGAGGTCAAAGGCTGGAGCGAGGAGAAGACCGTCATGCGCTTCTGGGTCATCCATTTCTTCTTCGTGGTCTTCGGTTTCTGGCTGGCGCTGCATTAGCCATGGATGAGAAGCCGGCGAAAAGCTACCTGCACTGGGACGAGAAGGTTGTAACAGACTTCTCCGACGGAGCCGTCGCGGCCCTGTACGAGCGCGGCTATGTCTTCACCCGCAAAGGCAGAGGCGTCATGCAGCAGACCCGCTCCGTGCGCGTGGACCTCTCGAAGCTCGAGCCCTCCAGCGAGAACCGGCGCATCCTGAAGAAGATGGCCGGCATATCGCTGGCGCTCGAAGGGCTCCCGTTGAAGGGATACGACTATACCCTCGGCCGCGACGCCAAATATTTCTATGACATGAAGTTCGGCCCCGGCGTCATGAGCGCCCAGAAAGTGAAAGAGATGCTGACCGACCCGGCGAAGAGCAATTTCAACGCTTTCCTGACCTATTCGCAGGAAGGGGCCGGGCTCGGCTACGCCATCTGCCGCCAAGGCGCCGGCCTGCTCCATTATTCCTATCCGTTCTATCATATCGACCGGGCGCCGAAGGACATGGGCCTCGGCATGATGACCATGGCGATCATGTGGGCAAAGGACGCCGGCAAGCGGCACGCCTACCTCGGCTCCCTCCAGCGCCCAGGCGACGCCTACAAGCTGCAATTCGCCGGCCTCGAATGGTTCGACGGCGAGAGGTGGCGCAGCGACACGGAAGGAGCGAAGCAGGCGCTGGCAGGCCTGCCGGGGACAAAAAAAGCCGCCGAGGGGCGGCCTGATACGGACGGCGAGCCTGCGTGACGGCGGTCAGGCGGCTATCGGATCCCCCGCCGCGCGGTGGAAAACCTTGATCTCCGCTCCTTCGACGATGGTCGCGTCGGGAGGGACTTCGAGCTCGTTCATGACGAACCTCCAGGACCCGTGGCCCTGAGAGGGATACCAGAGCTCGGGAAGGACCTGCTCGATCCTCCGTCCGACCCAAGCACCCGCGTCCACGGCTTTGGCTGCATGCATGATGCGAATGGTAGCGTTCATAGCGTATTCCTTTGTCAGCGTTCGCGAGCGTCAGCTTCGCTGCGCCCAGTATAGCTCCGCCTGGCGAAAAGTCACGCGAGCGCGCACGAGTCGCACAACCTCCTTTGATAGACATATCACTGTAGGAGCACTATTTTGATAGGTTCTCTGGCAATTGGACTAGCTCAAATCCTAGAATCGTTTTGTAATTTTTTAGCTTCCTTCCGTTCATAACTACACCGCCATTAAAGCATGCTCT
>JAGWLA010000002.1 GCA_028865095.1 Patescibacteria group bacterium
TGGGCGGGCAGCAGCGCCGAAGACCTCTTGAAGGAGCGCTTCGTCAAGGGAGAGATATCCAAGGAAGAGTACGAGGAGAAGCTGAAGGTCATCCGCGCCTGACGCGCCTTCGGCCGTCGCGCGCCCGATGGAAGCCGCCGCGAGCCCTCTCGTGGCGGCTTTTCGCGCGGCTGTGCTATGATGGGAAAATGACCGAAGGAATATCTCCCGCCATCGCCGAGAAGGCGCCGCTCATCCTCGCCGAGATCGAGAAAGCGAGCTCGATCCTGATGCATTGCCATCCGTTGCCTGACCCTGACAGCGTCGGTTCAGCTTTGGCCATGAAGATGGCCCTTGAGGGCATGGGGAAGAAGGCGACGGTCATAAAGGGTGATTCGAGCATTCCGCGCGCCTTCGCGCATTTTCCCGGCGCATCCGAGATCGAGGAAAGATCTTTCTCGGACGTCGATCTTTCGAAATACGATCTCTTCATCAGTCTCGATAGCGGGTCGAGGAGCATGGTGTCCCAAGCCCATCCGCCTGCCTTGCCATTGCCCATACGCACGGTCGTCATCGACCACCACGTCACCAACGAGACCTATGGCGACATCAATCTCGTCGATGCCTCGTCTCCCGCCGTGGCATTCATCCTCTTCCAGCTTTTCTCCGTATGGAAGGTCCCTTTGACTCATGACATCGCCACGGATCTCTTCATGGGCATATACACCGATACAGGCGGATTCAGATACGCTCCGACCGATTGGAGGGTCATCGCGGCGGCGAGCGAGCTGGCCCGCAACGCCCCTGATTTCACCGAGACCATCTTTAAAATGGAGAACAGCCAGAGCAAGGAAGCGATCTATTTTCAGGCCCTTGCCTTCAGCTCGGTCGAGACGTTCCTTGGCGACTCCGTCGCGATCGCGGCGGTATCTCATCGGCAGCTCGCTGAGAAGCATATTCCGGAGGAATGCATCCGCGGCATCGGCATATCCAACATCCTCAAGTCTGTCATCGGTTGGAATGTCGGGGTATCTCTCATAGAGCGCGTTGAGGGCGAGGTAAAAGTCAGCTTGCGGACAAGAGACAGGGATCGCTTCGATGTTTCCAAGCTTGCTGCTGCGTTGGGCGGGGGAGGGCATCGCGCGGCCGCTGCGGCTGTCTTGCACATGCCGCTCGACGAAGCCAAGAAGCTGGTTGTCGCCAAGGCGAAGGAGCTATATAATCTGTAGCGCTTTACTAGAATAATCCCGCACCGAACAGCATGTCCACAAAGAGCATCGCCATAACCGCAGCTGCCGCCGTCATCGTGATCGCCGTCGCCTGGTTCTCTCTCGACCATCGCTACGTCCAGCCCCTGCCTCCGAGCTTGCAGCCTCCGGCAGCGACGTCGACGGCGCCGGTCGCGACGGTTTCGCCGTCCGCTTCGCCCTCGCCGTCCGCGCCCGCCCCTTCTTCATCATCGATAAAAAACCTCATGCATACCATCACCATCAAGACCACCAAGGGCTCCATCGTCTTCGAGACGTACGACGCCGACGCGCCGAACGCCGTCAAGAATTTCATCTCTCTCGCCGACAAAGGCTTCTATGACGGCATCCTTTTCCACCGCGTCATCGAGGGCTTCATGATCCAGGCCGGCGACCCGCTGACCAAGGACCCGAGCAAGAAAGCCTTGTGGGGCACCGGAGGGCCCGGCTATGCGTTCGCCGACGAGCTCGATCCGTCGACAGCATCGTATAAGGCCGGCTATGTCCGCGGCACGGTGGCCATGGCCAACTCCGGCCCGAACACCAACGGCTCGCAGTTCTTCATCATGCAGAAGGACACGGCGCTGCCGCACGGCTACACCATATTCGGGAAGGTCATATCGGGCATGGACGTAGTGGACGCCATCGCCGCCAGCCCGGTCGACAGCGCCGACGACCCGCTCTCGCCGATCGCCATAGAATCGGTCGCGGTCGCGACCACCACGCAGCGCTAAGGAGCGGAGGTAGTAGTTGACTTTTACTTATTTTTGAGTTATAATTGAAACTGTACGGTCGGAACCGTGCAGGTTCTTTGGTATCACAATAGCTTGAAGAAAGGAGCGTCACGTGGATGCGTTATTGAACATCCTGGCATTCGCGACCGCTCTCGCGATGCTGGAGATCTGGCTGGAACGCTATCGGAGCGGGTTCGGCGGGGATTTCATCGATCCCTATTGGAGCGAGCACATGCAGGGCCCTTTCATCGAATTCTTGAAGAGGGTGGCGGGGAAGCAGTACATCAAGCGCTACCACTATTCGATGTTCGGCTTCGTCCTTCCGGCGCTGTATGCCGGCGAATGGGCCGTCCTGGCATGGCATGGGCACGGCGGATTGGCGGCACGGCTGGCGAGCCCGCTCATGCTGATGATCGGCGTCTGCGCGGGAGTGATGGTCGTAGAGGATTTCCTGTATTTCCTCTTGATCGGCCTCTTCGCGAAGCGGCTGCTCCCGGGCAAGGGCTTCGATGAAGGAGCCATGCTTCTCCTGAAAGGGAAAGTCGCATGGCATACCGATTGGCGGCCGATAGCTTTCGGGCTCGGCTTGCCGACGTCGTACTTCATCGGGCTCGGCATCGCCTTCTTCTCGTTCGCCCTTCGGCGCCTCATCTTCGGCTGACAGCCGACGGGCGCGAGCGCCATCCATACATGGATGGCGCTTTTCTATGCGTGGTGATACCTCCCGCCGCGGAGTATCTCCGCGGCCCGGTAGAGCTGCTCGACGGCGATGAGGCGGACGAGCGCGTGGGGGAACGTCAGGAGCGACAATGAGACGCAGGCGTCGGCCCGCTCGCGCAGGGCGGACGAGACGCCGTATGCGCCGCCGATGACGAAGACGATCCTCTTCCTGCCGCTGCCCTCGGCTTTCGCGATCGTCTCGGCGAACCCTTCCGACGACGTCGCCCGGCCGCGACCGTCGAAGAGGACCACGAAGTCGCGGCCCGAAAGGGCCTTCATGATCGCGGCGCCCTCTTCATCGGGCGTCCCTGGCTTGGGGAAGAGCCATGAGACGTCGAAGCGGCCGCGCAGGCGCTTCTCGTAATCGGCGATGAGCGCGCCCGTCTCTTGGCCGTGCTTCTTGCCGGGAGATATGATGGCGATGTCCATGCGGCGATGGTATCATCTTCGCATGGAAAAATCATTCGCCGACAAGGTGCGCGACGCCGTCAGGCGCATCCCGAGAGGCGCGACGCTCACGTACGGACAGGTCGCGGCGCTCGCGGGCCGGCCGAAGGCGCATCGAGCCGTGGGGAACATCCTCAACAAGAACTATGACCCCGAGATACCGTGCCACCGGGTGGTGCGCTCCGACGGGACGGCCGGAGGATACAACCGGGGCTCCGTCAGGAAGAAGGGGCTGCTCGAGTCGGAGCGGCGATAGCCGTGCTACAATCAAAGCATGGCCGGATATGCTAAGAAGCTGAGCGTCAGGAGCGCCGACTGGAACTACGGCGGCCCTAAATGGAAGCTGTCCCGCTCGAAGCTCGACCTCTTCCGTGAATGCGAGCTGTGCTTCTATCTCGACAACAGGCTCGGCGTGGCGCGCCCGCGCGGGCCGTCATTCACGCTCAACATAGCGGTGGACGCCCTGCTCAAGAAGGAATTCGACATCCATCGGGCCGCCCAGTCGGCCCATCCGCTGATGGACAGCTACGGCATCGACGCCGTCCCGTTCGCCCACGAGGACCTCGCCCTCTGGAGGGATAATTTCAAGGGCATACAGTACGCGGATCCGGAGACCGGGCTCACGATATCGGGCGCGGTGGACGACGTCTGGGTGAACCCGAAAGGCGAGCTCATCGTGGTCGACTACAAAGCGACCTCCAAGGAAGGGAAGATCGAGACGCTCTCCGATTCGTCGTGGGAAGCGCAATATCGGAGGCAGATGGAGGTCTATCAGTGGCTCTTGCGCCGCAAAGGATTCGCGGTGAGCCGAACAGGGTATTTCGTCTACGTGAACGGCAAAGCGGACAAGAAGGCGTTCGACGGCAGGCTGGAATTCGACGTCACCATCATCCCGCAGGCCGGCGACGACTCGTGGGTCCATGAGGCGATCGTGCGGGCGAAAGCGTGCTTGGACAGCGACAAGCTCCCGGCGCCCGGCGGCGAGTGCGAGTTCTGCGCATACCGCAAGAACGCCCGCGACGCGCAGCTGGGAGCGAAAGGGAAGGCGAGATGATCCTGTCCGCCATCCTGTCATAGAAAAGAGGGAGCTCTTCAAGGAATGCCGCGCTGTCGAAGCATCCCATCTTTCGGGCATGGGCGACCGACCGCCGGGCGGCGCGGCGGATCATCCGGGCCATGCGATATCTGACGGCCGTCTCGAACGCCCGCTCATAGCTCCGCTGCGGCGCTTTCCGGCCCGCTGCGCGGCGCAGCAGCTCCGTCGCGACGGTATGCCTGCCTGCCGCCATATCCTCGGCCCAATCGCGCGCGTCGTCGGAGAGCTGGCGCGCAAGGATGAGGCTCTTGAAATAACGGAGGCATTCAGCCCGATCCTTCGGAGCGGCGCCCGCCTTCATGATCAACGCCATGCAAGGGATGGCGACTCCGATGGATTTCGATATGGCGATGCGGACGAGGCTGCGAAGCGCCGGCTTCTCCGAGGCAGTCGCCGCTCGCGACTCATCGAGAGCTGCGCGCTCCATCTCGTCGAGAAGGGCGTCGAGCGCGCCGTACTCGCCCTCCTTGAGCTCGAGGCGCCGCAGCTCCCGGCCGAGCGACGTCCTCGATAAGGAGAAGAGGACGGATGCCTGGCATGCCTCTTCTCCCTTAAGAGAGCCGTCTCTCGCGAGGTCCGCTTCCGACCAGCCTATCCAGCCCGCCATTCCCGCGGCTTCGCATGCGCGTATGTCGGCTTGCCGGACGGCCGAAGCGCCGCGGAGGCGAGCCGCCGCCGCGCGGGGGATCCGGATCAACGCTGCCGGTCCGGGCATGCGCCCGATCGCTCGCGCCCTCTCCGCAAGGAGGGAGCGCGCGTATGGAGACGATGGCATCTCTCTGGGCTGGTCGAGGCACGATCACGCGTCCGCGCGCGCAGGGAACAGGATGATGACGGCGGCGCCTTCGCCGGGAGAGCCCGCTATATGCGCCGACCCTCCGGCTTCCTGCACGATATCCTTGACGGTCGCCAAGCCGCGCCCGCCGCCGTCGGGCTTCGTCGAGAATCCGCGGTCGAATGCTCGGGCGGCGTCGGCCGGGCTCATGCCGCAGCCGTTATCGCGCACCTCTATGCGGCATGCGCGCCCGTCGCTCCTCGCGGATGCCGAGACCGATCGCTCGCCGCTCTCCTTGCTATGCCTGCTCCCGGGCGCCGCGCACGCTTCAATGCCGTTGGAGATGAGGTTCAGGAATATCTGGTTGAGCCGCGTGGGGTGCGCCGGCACGCTGACGGGCGCTACCTCCGATATATCGATGGATACGCCGCTCATCCTCGCCGCATACGCGAGCATGTCGCGGGCCGCCGAGGCTTCCTTGAAGGCGTCCGACCCCGTCTCGGCCGTTCCTTGCCGTTCCGCCATGCAGCGCTTCATGCTTTCCATGAACGAGAGCATCTTCTTCGAAGCGGCAGTCACCGGCTCGATGTCCTTTTTGAGCTCGGCGAAGCCCGAAGCCTCGTTGGAGGCTGCGATATGCTCGGCCCTGATAGAAAGGGCGGTGAGCGGGCTCATCAAGTCGTGGAACAGGCCTTTGGCCAGCTCCCCGAATTTTGCCGTCCGCTCGAGCTCCTCGGTCTTCGCTTGCTCGGCTTCCAGGAGAGAGGCCGTCCTTTCCGCGATGCGCCTCTCGAGGTCGTCGCGCTCCTCGGTGAGCAGCCTCTCGGAGCGCCGGGCCCGGGCGAGCGACCTCGATATCTCCCTGCTCGACAGCCAGGCGATGAAGCTCAAGAAGAGGAAGCCGGCCGAATAGGATATGATGTCGGTCGCATTGACCTCGTCGAGCCTCCAGTCGGGGAGGTCGAGGGCGATGGCTTCGTGCGCCCCGAGCGCCGCGAAGACGGCGATCATCGCCACGGACACGAGGGCGCTCGGGCCCGGCTCCATGAAGACTCCGGTCGTCACGATGACGAGGGCGATGCCGAAGAGAGTGGCTGGCAAGCTCGCTCCCCACATCCATCCTGCATACATGGTCCCGATCGCATAGAAAGCGATGAGAAGGAACGATGCGAGCCGGACGCGGCCCGATCTCGATATGGCATATATCGCGCTGCAAGCGATAAGGAAGAAGGCGAATGGGACGGGATGCAGGCCTCGATAGCCGTCGAGGGTGAAGAAATTCCAGACGATGACGAGCTCGAGCGCCGCGAAGAGGGCGATGGATATCGCCAGGATGACGTTGAGCAGATAGCCTCTGCGCGCGTCGTCCTCTCCGCCTGCCGCCGGCGACGTGATCATGCGCCACACAGCCGCCGTGCGGCTCGTCGCTTGCCGCGCGGCGGCTGCGGCTCGCTCACGTATCTGCCTATACGCGAACGGCGGCATATGCCTAGCTGCTCCAGGGAGCGAACTCTCCGGAAGCTCTCGGTGCGGGGCGTCTCGAGCCCCGCCGGCGGAAGGGTATCCGCATGTGATCGATGCCGTTTGGTGGATAAAGGTTATGTCGACGCATAACCTCCATCAGCCTATCAGGCGAGGGCTCAAGTTGTGATGAAAATGGGTTCAAATAATCCTCAACGAATCCTCAATTCGTCATTTCCGGAAGCGCGCCAGCGCTTCAGGCGCGTCCATGATATAGCCCCTGCCGGGCATGTTGACGATGAGATTGATCGCCCCTCCGGCATTGAGCTTCTTGCGCAGGTTGCGCAAGTGGGCTTCGATGGTGTTCGAGAATGGATTGCTGTCGGCGGTCCATATATGCTCCATGAGCTGGGCGCGCGATATGACGATGCCGGGATGCCTCATGAAGTATTCGAGCATGTTGAACTCTTTCCTGGTCAGCCTGACCATGGCGCCGCCTCGGAGGACGGTGTGGGTGTTGGGGTCCAAGCTGATGTCGTGAAGGGAAAGCTCCGATTTCTTGATCTCGGGCGCTCTGCGGGAGACCGCGCCGAGCCTTGCCCGGAGCTCTTCGAGCGAGAACGGCTTGGTCACATAGTCGTCGGCCCCGTTCTTGAAAGCGGCGACCTTCGTCTCGGTGTCGCCGTCGACCGAGAGGAAGAGTATGGGCGTCGCCCTCCCGGCGGAGCGTATCTCCTTGCACACGGTCAAGCCGTCCTTGCGCGGCAGAGCCTGGTCGAGGACGATGGCGTCGTATTCGTAGCTCCTGGCCATGAACGACCCGTCCGACCCGTCGGTCGATATCTCTACGGTATGCGAATATGACGCCAGGCTGATCCTGATGGTCTCTGCGGTCGCGCGGTCGTCGTCGATGACAAGGACTTTCATGCGCCACAGTATACTCTGTTGCCTTTTCAAGGGCAATCTGGTAGAGTCTCACCTACCTATGTTGATGATCAGACTGCAACGCACCGGCAGGAAGCACGAACCGACGTTCCGTGTGGTCTTGACCGATTCCAAGAACGGCCCCAAGAGCGGCAAGAGCCTTAAGAATCTCGGCTGGTACGACACCCGCATCAAGAACAGCGCCAAGGACCAGCTCGACGTGGAAGCGATCAAGCACTGGATGTCAAAGGGCGCGAAGCTCTCGGATACGCTCCACAACTTCCTTGTCGGGCAGAAAGCCATACCCGGAAAGAAGGTCAACGTCCTCCCCAGGAAGACCCCGATAAAGAAAGAGGCAGCCGAAGGCGAAGCCGCTGCGCCGGCTGCCCCTGCCGCCGCCTCCGCGCCCGCCCCTGAAGCGGCCGCTCCCGCCGCCAACTAAGGCCCGGGAAGCGCCCGTGGCGCGGCATCCGCCGTTTGACGCCTGTGGGCCATCTGTTACAATCTCCGCAGTACAGCATCGTTGCCTGTACGACTTATCATTCACATATCCTTTCCCCTGAATCATGAATAACGCAGACCAAGCTTTTCTGGAATACGTCATCAAGGCCCTCGTCGACAATCCCGACAAGGTCAAGGTCGCCCGCACGGTGGACGAGATGGGCGTGCTCCTCACGCTCGACGTCGACGCCGCCGACATGGGCAAGATCATCGGCCGTCAGGGCAATACCGCCAAGTCCATCCGCACCCTCCTGCGCGTCGTCGGCATGAAGAACAATTCGCGCGTCAATCTGAAGATCAACGAGCCGGTCGGCGGCCTCCGCTCGGCGGAGCATGCCGGCATGTCGGCTGCCCAGTCCGCTTCCAAGACGGTGGATGAGGCGATGGCCGACCTCAACCTCTGAGCTCTCGGACATATATAAAAACACATCACATTCTTGCATGTGATGTGGCATATCAAGGAGAGCCTGCTTACAGAAATAGATGCCGTGCCATCTTCCGGATGCGCTCATACATCCTCCGTTCGGACATCTCGGGCGCAGAATATGAGAATTCCGGCGCAGGAAGCGTCTCAAGACGGTCGGCCTCGAACATCGCGATGAGATACCGTATCAGGTCGCTGGTCGATCTATCATCAGAGGCGGTTGTCCTGTCGTCCGCGATGAGGTTGATCGCGCCTGCCAATTGTTGGAGGCGGCCGCTTTCCTCGAAGATGATCTTATTCAAGAGGTCGAGAGATTTCCGCATGCTTTCAGCGCTCTTAGACAGCATGAGAGATCTGACGGCGCTCTTCGTGGCGGTGTCGTTGCTCGCATTCCAGCAATGGACTGTGACCATGATGGCAAAAGCTCCCCGAGAGCTGACAGCGATGGGAGTATCCATATTTGAATGTCCTTTCTTGATGTTGAAAATACTTCGAAATTGATGTAATGTCAATTTCATGACGACTTTCCATGTCATCACCCTGTTCCCGGGCGCGTTCGATTCGTACCTCGGCGAGTCGATCCTGAAGCGCGCCATCGAGGACAAGAAGATCCGGGTGAAGCTCTATAACCCGCGCGATTTCGCCAAGAACAAGTGGCACCGCGTCGACCAGCGCCCCTATGGCGGCGGCCCGGGCATGGTGATCGAGGCGCTCCCGGTCATGAAAGCCATCGACAAAGCGCTGCAAGGATCAAGGAGGAAGAGAAAAGGGGGAAGGAAAGCCAGGATCGCCTTCTTCAGCCCCTCGGGGAAGCAGTTCACCAATGCCATGGCGGACTCGTTCGCCGGGGACGAGGACATCGTGCTGGTGTGCGGCCGCTATGAAGGCATCGACGCCCGCGTCAAGAAAGCCTTCCCGATGGCAGAGGTCTCCGTGGGCCCGTACACCCTTACCGGGGGAGAGCTCCCTGCCATGGTCATGATAGACGCCATATCCCGCCGCATCCCCGGCGTGCTCGGCCATGAGGGGTCCATCGAAGAGACGCGCATCGCCAGTCCCGACGTCTACACCCGGCCCGAAGCCATCGAATTCAAAGGCAAGAAGCACCGCGTGCCGAAAGTCCTCCTGTCCGGCGACCGCGCCCGGATCGATTCCTGGAAGCTGGGGAAGAAGCGCTCTTGACATATAAAGGCGCTTTTGCTAGGGTGCAGCTAACTTCGCAGATTGAGTTCTGCCCTCGCGGAGGATTAGAAAGGCTCATCATTAGTCCTACCCAGTGACCAACCCAGCGCTCTAGAACGCCGGACGAACCGTTTCTTGCCACGAGAGACGGCCTTTAGCGTTCGCCTGCGCGCCCGGTCGGTCCTGCCTTTATCAATACACGACATGAATACAACGACGCATGCGCGGCCCAAGAAGTTCTTCTCCCGGTACCGGGAGCCGCTCGCCGAGATGCCGAATCTCGTCGAGTCCCAGCTCCTCTCGTACACCGAGCTCATCGAGAAGGGCATCCCGGGCCTTCTGAAGGAGTTCTCTCCGATCAAAGACTATGCGGAGAAGAAGTTCGAGCTCTCCATGGGCAACCTCGAGCTCATCCGGCCCAAGCTGAGCGAGCACCAGGCCAAGGAGAACAAGGCCAACTACGAGGGGCAGATCAAGATCAGGGTCACCCTCAAGAACAAGTCGCTCAACGTCGTCAAGGAGCAGGAGATGTTCCTCGCGGACATCCCGCTCATGACGGACCATGGGACGTTCATCATCAACGGCACGGAGCGCGTCATCGTGCCGCAGCTCGCCCGCTCGTTCGGCGTCTTCTTCACCGCCGAAGAGTCGAAGGGCAAGGAATATTTCGGCGCCAAGATCATCCCGGCGCGCGGCGTCTGGATGGAGATCGAGACCGACGCCGACGGGGCCATCTACTGCCGCATCGACCGCAAGCGCAAGTTCCCGATCACCTCGCTCCTGCGCGTCCTCGGAGCCCCCACCGACAAGGAGATCCAGGACGCCTTCAAGGGCGACCCTGAAGCGGTCAAAGCCATCGCCGCCACCCTTTCGAAGGACCATGCCAAGACGATCGACGAGGCATATATCGAGATCCACAAGCGCCTGCGCGACGGCGACCTCGCCACTCCCGACAACGCCCGCTCCTTCATCCAGGCCATCCTGAACGCCGACCGCTATGACATCTCGCCCGTCGGCCGCTACCGTTTCAACAAGCGCTTCGAGAAGCCCATGGACGAGAAAGCCCTCGCCCGCAGGACCATCGACCTCGCTGACGTCGTCACCGTGGTCAAGCACATCGTCACCCTGAACGTCACTCCCGACATGCAGGCCGACGACATCGACCATCTCGGCAGCCGCCGCGTCCGCTACGTCGGCGAGCTCCTCGAGCAGCGCATCCGCCTCGGCCTCTCCCAGATGAAGCGCAACATCCAGGACAAGATGTCGACCATCGAGCCCGACGTCACTCTGCCGGTCTCCTTCATCTATCCCCGCCCGCTCCAGGCCAGGATCAAGGAGTTCTTCACCACCAACCAGCTCTCCATGTTCATGGAGCAGACCAACACCCTCGGCGAGATCGAGAACCTCCGCCAGCTCACCGCCCTCGGCCCCGGCGGCCTCTCGCGCGAGCGCGCCGGCTTCGAGGTCCGCGACGTCCACCCGTCGCACTACGGACGCCTCTGCCCGATCCATACGCCCGAAGGCCCGAACATCGGCCTGGTGCTGCGCCTCTCGACCTATGCCCGCATCAACAATTTCGGCATGATCGAGACCCCGTACGCCAAGGTCAAGAACGGCGCGGTCACGGCGGACATCGTCTACATGAATGCCAGCGAGGAAGAGAACCATCGCATCGCCCATGCGGCCACTCCGGTCGCCGCCGACGGCTCCATCGCCGTCGACGAGGTCGAGGTGCGCCTGAACGGCAAGCCCGAGATGGCCAAGAAGGAGGAAGTCGACTTCATCGACGTCTCCACCAACCAGGCTTTCTCCGTAGCCACCTCGCTCATCCCGTTCCTGAACCATGACGACGCCAACCGCGCGCTCATGGGATCGAACATGCAGAAGCAGGCGACCCCCTGCCTCGTGCCCGAAGCGCCGTTCGTGGCCACCGGCATGGAGCATAAGGCGGTCCTCGACACCGGCCGCATCATCGTCGCCCCCGAAGACGGAGAGATCGTCCATGTCGACGCCAAGAAGGTCGTCTTCCACGGCAAGAAGAGCGGCAAGAAGAGGGACTACGACCTCGTCCTCTTCCAGCGCACCAACGGATTCACCGCTTTCCACCAGCGCCCGGTCGTCTCCGTCGGCGACAAGGTCAAGAAAGGCGACGTCCTGGTCGACACGTCCACGTCCGACCGCGGCCAGATCGCCCTCGGCCACAACGCCCTGGTCGCCTTCATGTCCTGGTCCGGCAACAACTACGAGGACGCCATCGTCCTCTCCGAGCGCGTGGTCAAGGATTCCAAGTGGAGCTCCGTCCATATCGAGGAGTTCGTCGTCAACGTCCGCGACACCAAGCTCGGCCCCGAAGTGACCACCTGCGACATACCGAACGTCAGCGAGGCCAAGCTCAAGAACCTCACCGAAGAGGGCATCGTCAGGATCGGCGCCGAAGTCCGTCCCGGCGACATCCTCGTCGGCAAGATCTCGCCGAAGGGCGAGAGCCAGCTCACTCCCGAAGAGCGCCTGCTCCGCTCCATCTTCGGCGAGAAGGCCCGCGACGTGAAAGACACGTCCAAGCGCATGGAGAACGGCAAGCGCGGCCGCGTCATCTCGGTCAAAGTGTTCTCCCGCGAGCGCGGCGACAAGCTCGAGTCCGGCATCATCAAGAAGATCTATATCGAGGTCGCCGAAGTCCGCAACATATCGGTCGGCGACAAGATGGCCGGCCGCCACGGCAACAAGGGCGTCATCTCCCGCATCCTGCCCGAAGAGGACATGCCGTACATGGAAGACGGGACCCCGATCGACGTCATCCTGACCCCGCTCGGCGTCCCTTCCCGCATGAACCTCGGCCAGATCCTGGAGCTCCACCTCGGCCTCGCCGCAGGCAGCCTCGGCTATCAGGCCATCGTCCCGCCGTTCACCGGCGCCACCGACGAAGAGATCAAGGCTGAGCTCGTCAAGGCCGGCTATGACGCTTCCGGCAAGATGGAGCTGCGCGACGGCCGCACCGGCGCCTACTTCGACAAGCCCATCGCCGTCGGCTACATGTACATCATGAAGCTCCACCACATGGTGGAGGACAAGATCCACATGCGCTCCATCGGCCCGTACTCGCTCATCACCCAGCAGCCGCTCGGCGGCAAGGCCCAAGGCGGCGGCCAGCGCTTCGGAGAGATGGAAGTCTGGGCCCTCCTCGGCCACGGCGCCGCGCACACCCTGCGCGAGATCCTGACCGTCAAGTCCGACGACATCGTCGGCCGCTCGGCCACCTTCGACGCCATCGTCAAGGGCGAGCGCCTGAAGCAGCCCAACATCCCGGCCTCGTTCAACGTCCTCCTGAAGACGCTCCGCGGCCTGGCGCTCGACGTCGGATTGATCAAGAAGCCTCATCAGGTCGAAGAGGAATAACCGCTTTTCATCACTATCATGCACACCACCACCAAAAAGCCCGTCGACCAGCAGGATTTCGACTTCGTCCAGCTGTCGCTCGCCAGCCCCGACAAGATCCTCGACTGGTCCTTCGGGGAAGTGACCAAGCCCGAGACCATCAATTACCGCACCCAGCGGTCCGAGAAGAACGGCCTCTTCGACGAGCGCATCTTCGGCCCGGACCGAGATTACGAGTGCTATTGCGGCAAATACCGCGGCATCCGCTATAAGGGCATCGTCTGCGAGAAGTGCGGCGTGGAGATCACCCGCTCTATCGTGCGCCGCGAGCGCATGGGCCACATCGAGCTGGCCACGCCCGTCTCCCATATCTGGTTCCTGAGGAGCGTGCCGTCGCGCATCGGCTTGATCCTCGGCCTGACCACCTCCGACCTGGAGAAAGTCGTCTATTTCGCCGGCTATATCGTCGCCAAGGTCCAGGAGCAGGAGAAAGGGCGCTTCCTCAAGGAGCTCGACGCCGAATACAAGTCCAAGGTCAAGACTGCCCAGGACGACAAGACCAAGGAGGCTCTGAAGGAGCTCCTGCTCTCCGCCCGCAAGGAGATCGAGTCCATCGTCCCTGGCTATGTCATGGACGAGGTCACCTATCACAAGTACGCCGTGAAGTACGGCGCTTTCTTCGAGGCGTCCATCGGCGCCGAGGCCATATATGACATGCTCAAGAAAGTCGACCTCGCCGCCCTCAAGGAGGAGCTGGAAAAAGCCCACGCCGAGGCCGGATCGGCCGAGCGCGAGAAGCTCTCCAAGCGCCTCTCCCTGGTCAAGCAGATGACCAAGGCCGGCATCCGCCCGGAATGGATGTTCCTCGTCCGTATCCCGGTCATCCCGCCCGGCATCAGGCCGATGGTCGCCCTCGACGGCGGCCGCTACGCGACGTCCGACGTCAACGACCTCTACCGCCGCGTCATCAACCGCAACAACCGCCTCCTCAAGCTCAAGGAGATCAACGCGCCCGAAGTCATCCTCCGCAACGAGAAGCGCATCCTCCAGGAAGCGGTCGACGCTCTGATCGACAACTCCATCCGCCACAGCTCGTCGGCCGGCGCCGCCGCCATCGCCCGCGAGAAGCGCGCCCTGAAGTCGCTCTCCGACAGCCTGAAGTCCAAGCGCGGCCTCTTCCGCCAGAACCTCCTCGGCAAGCGCGTCGACTATTCCGGCCGCTCCGTCATCGTGGTCGGCCCGGAGCTCCGCCTCGACCAGTGCGGCCTGCCCAAGCACATGGCCCTGGAGCTCTTCCGCCCCTTCGTCATCTCCGGCCTCCTCAAGCGCGAGCTGGCCTATAACATCCGCGGCGCCAACCGCCTCATCGACGACGGCGCCAAGGAGGTCTGGGAGATCCTCGAAGAGGTCATCAAGGGCAAATACGTCCTCCTGAACCGCGCCCCGACCCTTCATCGCCTCGGCATCCAGGCGTTCCAGCCCATCCTCATCGAAGGCAACGCCATCCAGGTCCATCCGCTCGTCTGTACGGCCTTCAACGCCGACTTCGACGGAGACCAGATGGCCGTCCACGTGCCGCTCTCCGAGGAAGCCCAGATGGAAGCCAAGATGATCATGGCTTCCGACAAGAACATCCTCAAGCCGGGCAACAACGACCCGACGGTCGCCGCCAAGATGCTCGACATCGTCCTCGGCTGCTTCTGGGTCACTAAGGCCGTCCCGGGCGCCACGGGCGAAGGCAAGATCTTCGAATCGCCCGAGGCCGCCGAGCTCGCCTATTCCTTCGGCGAAGTCGACCTGCGCGCCACGGTCAAGGTCAAGCCTCCCGAGACCGCCAAGTACGCCGCATTCGAGGGTAAGCCGTTCGAGACGACCGTCGGCCGCCTGCTCTTCAACGACGTCCTCGTCGAGTCCCATCCGTTCATCAATGAAGAAGTCGGCCGCAAGCGCCTCGGCGCCATCGTCGACGACGTCATCACCGAGATGGGCGCCGACAAGGTCGCGCCGATCCTCGACCGGATCAAGCGCTTCGGCTTCCAGTACGCGACCCATTCCGGCACGACCTGGGGCATCGACGACATCGTCATCCCGGCCGCCAAGAAGGACATCGTCGAGAAAGCCAAGCGCGTCGCCGACACCGTGACCGATCAGTGGAGCGAAGGCTTGCTCACCGAAGAGGAGCGCGTCCGCAAGCACATCGAGATCTGGCAGAAGGCCAAGAGCGACGTCGAGAAGGCCATCCCGCAATCGCTCGACAAGCTCGGCTCCGTCTTCGACATGGTCACCTCCGGCGCCCGCGGCTCGCTCTCGCAGATCACCCAGATGGCGGGCATGAAGGGCCTCATCTCGTCCGTCTCCGGCGAGACCATCGAATTCCCGATCCTGTCCTGCGCCAAGGAAGGCCTCACCCCCATCGAATATTTCATCACCACCCACGGCTCGCGCAAGGGCTTGACCGACACCGCCCTCAACACCGCTAAAGCCGGCTATCTGACCCGCAAGCTCTTCGTGGTCGCCCAGGACGTCGTCGTCTCCGAGGACGACTGCGGCACCAAGCAGTCCATCGTCATCCGCAAGCAGACCGCGTCAGGCCTGGCCATCCCGCTCTCCAAGAACATCCGCGGGCGCGTCATCGCCGAAGCGATCAAGAGCCCCGAGGGAGCGACCTTGTTCGACAAGGGGCACCTCCTCTCCAAGTCCGATGCCCTCGCCGTCGAAGCGGCCGGCGTGACCGAAGTCAAAGTCCGCTCTCCGCTCTCGTGCGAGACCTCCCGCGGCGTCTGCGCCGCTTGCTACGGCCTCGACCTGGGCAAGAACCATCTCATCGACCTCGGCGAAGCCGTCGGCACCGTCGCCGCCCAAGCCATCGGCGAGCCCGGGACCCAGCTGACCATGCGCACCTTCCACGCCGGAGGCACCGCGTCGCAGGGCGGCGACATCACCATGGGCCTCCCGCGCGTCGAAGAGATCTTCGAGAAGCGCCGCCCCAAGAACCCGGCCGTCGTCGCGTCAGTCGACGGCGTCGTCACCGAAGTCGCCGATCTCGGCAAGGAGAAGGTCATCAAGGTCCTTCCGGAAGCTGGGCAGGCGAAAGCCGGCAAGAAGGGGACCGAGGCCGTCGAATACGTCTTCCCGTACCGCCGCATCGCCCTCGTCCGCGTCGGCGACAAGGTCAAGAAAGGCGACGTCCTGACGGACGGCTCGGCCGACATCGACGAGGTCTTCGAATACGGCGGGGAAGAGCGCGCCAAGGACTACGTCATCACCGAAGTCGGCAGGATCTACGAGCTCCAGGGCGAGACCGTCTCCCGCAAGCATATCGAGATCATCGTCAAGCAGATGTTCTCCCGCCGCCGCATCGCCGATGCCGGCGACACCAGCCTGACCGAAGGCATGGTGGTCGACGACATCCAGCTCGGCGACGAGAACGCCGCGGCCAAGGCCGCCGGCGGCTCTCCCGCCAAAGCAGAGCGCCTGGTCATGGGCATCACCGAGACCTCGCTCTCCCGCAAGAGCTTCCTGTCCGCCGCTTCCTTCCAGCACACCACCCGGGTGCTCATCGCCAACGCCGTCCGCGGCGCCAAGGACGACCTCTCCGGCCTCATGGAGAACGTCATCATCGGCCGCCTCGTCCCGGCGGGCACCGGATATGCCGGCTCCCCCAAGAAGGACATGGTGGACGCCCTCAAGCCCAAGGACGCCCCTCTCGAGTGATCGTCTCCCGCCCTCTATCCGCATATCGTCGCAGAATCGGCCCGCGGGCCGGTTTTGCGCTATACTGACGCCATGGACCGCTCAGACGTCGAAGAGATCAAAGCCCGTTTGCCCATCGAAGAGGTGGTCGGCGCCTACGTCAAGCTCGAGAAAGCCGGCGCATCCTTCAAGGCGAAATGCCCGTTCCATGGCGAGAAGACGGCGTCGTTCTTCGTGTCGCCGGACCGCGGCGGCTACTATTGCTTCGGCTGCGGGGCGAAGGGCGACATCTTCAGCTTCGTCGAACAGTTCGAAGGACTCGACTTCAAAGGCGCCTTGAAGGTGCTCGCCGAGCGCGCGGGCGTCGCCCTCCGCTCCGGCGTGCCTTCTTCCGCCGACAGCGAGCGGGAGGGGCTCTTCCGGGTCATGGAGGAAGCGACGAAGTACTTCGAAGACCGCTACGCCGCGTCGAAAGAGGCTCAGGAATATATAGCCAAGAGGGGAGTGACGGACAAGACTCGGGCCGAATTCCGCATCGGCTGGGCGCCCGAAGGCTGGCATGGCCTGCATGAGCACCTGAAAGCCAAGAAGCACCCGAACGAGCTCATCGAAAAAGCCGGCTTGGCCAAGCGCTCCGAGGACGGCACCGGCAACTATTACGATCGTTTCCGGGGACGGGTCATGTTCCCGCTCTCGGATTCGAGCGGACGGGTCATCGCCTTTTCCGGGCGCATATTGCCGCGCCTCGACGACGGGAAGACGGGGAAGTACATCAACAGCCCGGACACGCCGCTTTTCGACAAGTCATCCGTCTTGTACGGGCTGGACAAGGCCAAGGGCGCCATCCGCCGGCTCGGGTATTCGATCATCGTAGAGGGGCAGATGGACCTCGTCATGTCTCACCAAGCGGGCGTGAAGAACACCGTGGCCGCGTCCGGCACCGCTCTCGCCGACGCGGGATCCGACCGTAACGGCGTCACCAACAATCTCGGCCTCCTGCGCAGGCTCGCCGGCAACGCCATCATCGCCTTCGATTCCGACGCCGCAGGCAGGAAAGCCGCCATGAGGGCCGCCGGCATCGCGTTGTCGCTCGGCATGGACGTCAAGATCGCCGACCTTCAAGGCGGGAAAGACCCTGCCGACCTCGTCCTGGCGGACCCTGAAGGATGGAAGGATGCCTTGAGGTCAGCCAAGCCGATCGTCGAATTCGAGCTTTCCAACGTCCTTCGCGACGTTCCCGACGCCCGCAAGGTGCCCAAAGCCCTCCGAGAGCGCGTCCTCCCGTTCGTCGCCGCCATGGAGAGCGCTACGGACAAGGCCTATGCCGTCAAGCTGATATCCGATGCGTCCGACTTGCCCGAACAGGCCCTGCGCGACGACCTCAAAGCCGTCGAAGCGAAGCTCAAAGCGGAAGCGGCCGGCGCCTCCGGGCGCGCCCCCGGCGGCCCGGAAGGGAGCCGAGGGGCCGGCAGCGGACCGGCGGGCCAGGACGGCGGCCGCCAGGCGCCCTCCGCGGCTTCCGCGCCCACCCGCCTCGACCTCGTCGAGCGCCGCATGATCGGCCTCCTCGGCCTCATGGAGCGGTCCGGCGCACCGAAAGCCGCGGAGTATCGTACTATGATAGCGAATATCGCCCAAGGCTCCTTCGAGCAGATGCTCGAGCGCATCAAGCCTTTCATGGGCGATATCTCATTCGAAGCGGAGGCCTTCTATGGCTCCGATCCCGGCCGGTGGGATATCCACATGGCCGACCTTATCGCCAATTTCGAGGAAGACCTCGTCAACGCGGCCCTCATCTCCGCCATGTCACGGCTGCGCGCCGCGGAACGTGCCGGCGACCAGGCGCGCGTGGCCGAGATCGCCAAGGAGTGCCAAGGGCTCTCCGCGAGAAAGGCGGACGCCGTCAAGCGGCGCCGCACGTGACCGCGCGCCATGCCGCAGGCCTTCCGGCGCCGCGCGCCGGCTTGCGCTTCGCTCCGCGATAAACTATAGTATCCAAGCTAATCAACTCCCATACTCATGAGCACACGCAAAAAAGCAGCTCGTCCGGCAGCTGGCGCGCAGCATGGCTCCCGCCGCGCCGCCAAGAAAGCGTCCCCCTCTGGCAAGAAGAAAGCCCAACGCCCGGCCTCGAAGGCGAAGAAGGCGAAGCGCCCCTCCAAGGGCGGCCATTCCGCCGAGAAGAGCTTCGAGGCGAAGGCGGCAGCCCTCATCCAGAAGGGCCGCGACCGCGGCTTCGTCACATATGACGAGATCATGAAGGAGTTCCCGCAAGTGGAGAACGACATCGCTTTCCTCGACGACCTTTACGGCAAGCTCTCGACTGCCGGCGTCGACGTCCTCGAAGGGGGAGGCATCCTCGAGGTCGAGGAAGCCAAGGAGAAGGAGAAGAAGCAGGCCCCCCACTATTCGCGCGGCGGGTCCGACAGCGCCTATGACTCGATCCAGATGTACCTGAAGGAGATCGGCCAGTACCCGCTCATCAATGCCGGCATGGAGAAAGAGCTCGCCAAGCGCATCCAGAACGGCGACATCGAAGCCAAGAACCTCCTGGCCAAGGCCAACCTCCGCCTGGTCGTCTCCATCGCCAAGAAATACGTCGGGAGGTCTCCCGACTTGACCCTTCTCGACCTCATCCAGGAAGGGAACCTCGGCTTGTTCCGGGCCGTCGACAAGTTCGACTGGACCAAAGGCTATAAATTCTCGACGTATGCCACCTGGTGGATACGCCAGGCCATCACCCGCGCCCTGGCCGACCAGTCCCGCACCATCCGCGTGCCGGTCCATATGGTGGAGACCATCGCCAAATACAAGCAGGTCGTCCGCCGCCTCATGCAGGACCTCGGCCGCGAGCCGCTTCCCGACGAGATCGCCACGGAGATGGGCATGGACGTGGACAAGATCTATCAGATCGAGAAGATCGAGCAGGACGTCGTCTCCCTCGAGAGCCCCGTCGGCGACGATGACGACGGCAAGTCCACCCTCGGCGACTTCATCGCCGACGACAAGATCCTCTCTCCCGAGCAGGAATCGTCGCGTCGCATCCTCCGCGACCAGGTGAA
The DNA here is from genome assembly GCA_028865095.1 of Patescibacteria group bacterium. Classification (GTDB taxonomy): domain Bacteria; phylum Patescibacteriota; class Minisyncoccia; order Phycocordibacterales; family PALSA-1337; genus C7867-002. Next base: position 19,621 of record JAGWLA010000002.1, read on the forward strand.
CGCCATCCTGAACGACCTCTCGGAGAAGGAGCGCAAGATACTCGAGATGCGCCACGGCTTGAACGACGGCATCACCCATACCCTCGAAGAAGTGGGCAAGGAATTCGGCGTCACCCGCGAGCGCATCCGCCAGATCGAAGCCAAGGCGCATGACAAGATCCGCGAGCACGACCAAGCCGGCCGGCTGAAGAATTACTGACGCCGTTCTGGTATACTTGTCCCGTAGAGGTTTAACATAACACTGCCATATACATGAAGAACATCTTATCGGTGCGCGTTTTAGCCGTCCTGCTCGCGGCCATGCTGCTCTGCTCCGCCCGGTCCGCCCACGCTTCCTCGTCTCTCGCCGTATACCCGTACACTATATCTTCAGGCGACCCGGAAGCCACGGCCGCGACCATCACGTTCAATACGAGCATCGCCGGCGGCGCGACCATCTCCTACGGGACGACCGCCTCGTATGGCTCGAGCGTCTCCTCTTCCGCTTCTGTCACCTCTCATTCGATAGCTTTGAGCGGCCTTGCGCCCGATACGACGTATCATTTCATGATCACGGCCACGGATACCGCGGGCGATAGCGCTACTTCGTCGGACCAGACGTTTACGACGGCGCCCTCCTGCGCGTATTACGTCGATTCCGCGAACGGCAACGACGCCAATAGCGGCACGTCGGTCGCTTCGCCGCTCCAGCATCTCATGGCCGTGCCCGCTCTTTCCGCCAACGGCCAGAGCATATGCTTGCGGAGAGGGAGCGTCTTCAAGGATTTCCTCGTGGTGGGGCGCAACGGCACGACGAGCGGCCCGAACGGCAACGGCAAAGTGAATAACGTGACCGTCGAGGATTATGGGCCGGCCAACCTCGCCATGCCTCTCATCGACAACAGCGACGCTATCCCAGCGTCGGCATGGAGCCTCGTCCCGGGGACCGTGAGCCTCTACCAGGCGACCGTGACCGGCCCGGGCACGTCGACGACCACTCCGTATGGGGCATGGACCAATACGTCCGCCTCCACGTACGTCAACGTCTTCGAATGCAAGAGCTCTCCCTGCATCCCGACCGGCGAAGGGGGCAACGATAATTTCCTGGAAACGGTGAATTCACAAGCGACCGCGAGCACGACCGCAGGCAGCTACTATATCGCCGGCGAGAATTCGAACGGCTCGAGCGGTCCGACTAGCCTCGGCAGCTTCACCATATTCATGAACCCGACCGACGGGTCGAGCCCGATCACGAACGGCTATACGTATAGCTTCAGCAACCGCGAGACGGGCATATCCATATACGGCTACAACTCTCTCGTCAAAAATATCGCCGTCAAGAAGAGCTCGGGCAATGGCGGAGGCTTCATCATCGACAGCCTCGACGGCAGCGACGCCACTTACGAGAACATCGAGGCCGATCAGGGCGGCAAGCACAACATGCTCTGCAGCGGCGGCTGCACGGTCAAGGATTCTAAGTTCGTCGACGCGTATTATCCTTCCACGGCGAGCTACTTCGTGGCGTTCGATAGCCTCGGGACGGGACTGCCGATCGTCCTGGACAACGACACCTTCCTCGACGGCGTGCTCACTCCCAACAATCTCGCCGCGGCCATGATCGACCATACCGGCGACCTCGTACCGTTCTCCGATTTCATCGTCGACGGCGGGCTCGTCGAAGGGGTCAACAACCTCACCACCGGATGGAGCGGGCTGGGATCGGCCGACCTGACTAAAGCGACCATCAATGGCCTGACCTGCATCAATGCGAGCGGATGCGTAGGCACGCAGGGCACGACGACCATCGCCAACGTCCAGGACGTCTCTCCGAACAATTCAGGCGCCACCCTGCTCAAAGTCGGAGGCCCGGGCCCGCTCACCATCGCCTCGAGCACCATGTGCGACAAAGTGAGCTTCAACCAGTACGGCATCCAGACGACGACGGGGAACCAGCTTACGGTCGCGTCGAGCACCTTCTATGTCCAAAGCGCGAGCGGGTTCGAGACGGCCATCTATTTCGGCGGCGTCGGTAGCCTGCTCAACATGTTCAATACCATGATCGCCGGCGGCCCGTCGGGAGGCAACCTCTGGATCAAGGATTCGTCGGCGACCTCGACCGCTCCCTATACCGGCGACTATAACTCGATCTTCCTGCCGAACATCACCCAGGCGACCATCAACGGCACGAACTATACCAGCCTGGCTTCATGGCAGGCCGCATCGGGACAGGACGCCCATTCGACGACCACCAGCCCGACGCCGAGCCCGCAGACCATCGCCTGCACCCCGCATCAGCTGACGTTCACCGGCCCCTCATCGGGCGCGGTGGAAGCCTCGAGCGCCAGCTTCACGGTGACGCCGAGCGTAGGCTATAACAGCGTCGGCGCGCCGATCGGCTATGTCGGCACCGTGACCATCGCTCCGTCAGGGACGGCCGCCGCGGGCCTTTCGCCGGTCACTCTCGTCTTCCCGTATGCCGCATCCACGACCGCCCAGAGCTTCGCCATCAAGCCGACGGCGACCGGCACGCTTTCGCTCGTGGAATCCGCCGATGGCGCCACCACGAGCCCGGCATTCTTGGCTTCGACGACCTTGACCTATACCGTCTCGGCCGCAGCCCCGTCCGCTCCCTACGGCACCCCGGTCGCCACGGCAGGGAATGGGCAAGCGACGGTCGCATGGTACGCCCCGTATTCGATCGGCGGCTCTCCCGTGACTTCGTATGCGGTCGCTTCCGATCCTGCCGGTTTCGCTACGACCACTTCCGGCACCTCCATCACCGCGACCGGCCTTTCGAATGGCACTTCCTATACCTTCACGGTGACGGCCACCAACGCCATCGGCACCAGCGCCTCATCCACGCCGTCGAATGCCGTCACCCCCGCGGTTCCTCCCGCCGCTCCCGTCACGGCCGCGTCATCGGTCTCTTCGTCCGGCGGTTCCGTCTCGACGGCCGAGCTGGCTTCGCTCCTCGCGCCCGGACCTGCCACGGACGCATACCTCGCGTCCCGCGGCGCGGCCCCGTCCGCCGCCGCTATCGTGCCCGGCTGTCCTGCGGGCTATGTCTGCACGCCGGCTGCGGTCGGGAGCGCGCCTGCCCCTGCCGTCCCGGGCGCCTCGGCCTCCGCCTCTTTCCCGAAGTCCCTCCGCCTCGGCGATGTGAGCAGCGAAGTCAAAGCGCTCCAGGCCTATCTGAACGCCCATGGCTATGCAGTCGCCTCGGCCGGGCCCGGCTCTCCGGGCCATGAGACAGATATCTTCGGCGCTTTGACCAAAGCGGCCGTCGAAAAGCTCCAGAAAGCCCTCGGCCTCCCGGCATACGGCTTCTTCGGTCCGATGACCAGGGCAGCGATCGCCGCAGGCAAGTAGCGCCCCGCCCGCCGCCCCTCCATTCGTCCGCCGCGCGCTCGCAGGGTATAATGCCTCCATGTCAGACGAGGCATTCCAGCGGCTCTATAAAAAGCTCGATCCCGCGCAGCGGGAAGCGGTCGATGCCATCGAAGGCCCGGTCATGGTCATCGCCGGCCCGGGCACGGGCAAGACGACCATATTGACCCTGCGGATCGCCAACATCCTCCGCCTCACCGATACGCCCCCGCACGGCATCCTGGCGATCACCTATACCGACGCCGGCGTCAAAGCCATGCGCGCCAAGCTGCGCGACATCATTGGCAGCCGCGCCCACGAGGTCGCCATCCATACGTTCCACAGCTTCGCTTCGGCCATGATCGCCGAGTATCCCGACCATTTCCTGCATCTCCAGGGCTTCCGGAACATGACCGACGTCGAGCAGGAATCGCTCGTCCGCTCCATCGTCGCGGGGCCGTCGTTCGAGAGGCTGCGGCCCCTCGGCAAGCCCGACGCCTACGTGGCTGCGATCATGAGGGCCATCGACGATGCCAAGCGGGAAGCGCTGACGCCCGACATGGTCAAGGCGCATGCCTTGAAGGAGGCTGAGCGCATAAAGAGCGACGAAAGCTCGATCTCCACCCGGGGCGCCACCAAGGGCATGCTCAAAGCCGACGCCCAGGAGGCCGTCGCCAAATGCGAGCGCACGGCCCTCTTCGCCGACGCGTACGCCCGCTACGAAGAGGAGAAGCGCGCCAGCAAGCGCATGGACTTCAACGACCTCATCATCGAGCTCCTGGTGGCGCTGCGGGAAGACCAGCTCTTCCTGCGCCTCGTCCAGGAGCGGTTCCTCTCGCTCTTGGTCGACGAGCATCAGGACACCAACGACGCCCAGAACTTCATCGTCGGCCTGATCGCCGAGTTCTTCGAGACGCCGAACCTCTTCATCGTCGGCGACGAGAAGCAGGCCATATACCGCTTCCAAGGCGCGTCGGTGGAGAATTTCCTGATGCTCCAGAAGCGGTGGCCCGCCATGAAGGTCATATCGCTCGGCACGAACTACCGCTCGCATCAGGGCATCCTCGATGCGAGCTTCGCCATGATCGAGCATAATTACGGCGAAGGGGAGCATGAAGGCCTGCGGATCGAGCTCGAATCCGGCTCCGGCGAGGAGCGTCGGCCGGTCGCCGTGGTCACGGGCGAGAACGCGTCCGCTGCGGAAGGGTATCTGGTGAGCGAGCTCGAGGCGCTCTCCGAGCGCGAGCCGGCTTCGACCGTCGCCATCATCACCCGGCGCAACCGCGACCTCGAGCGGGTCATCCGGCTCCTCGAGGCGCACGGCATCCCGGTCTCGTCGGAGCGCAGCGTGGACATATTCCATCACCCTGTCGGAGCCGCGTTCTTCCGGCTGCTCGAATATCTCAAGGACCCGTCGCGCGCCGACGCTCTGGCGGCGACGCTCGCCGCCGGGATGTGGGGGCTCCCGTTCGACCGCGCCGCCGAAGCCATCCGTTCCTTGCGGAGCGGCATGGCGGGAGCCGCCGACGCCGTGCCCGCTCTGCTCCACCTCCGCCGGAAGATGCTGAATGACGCCCCAGTCGGCTTCGTCATCGAGGCCGCGGAGATGTCGGGATTCACCGCTCTGGTCGCCCGTGACCCGGCGTACGTGCATGTCTGGCGCGGCATCGTCGCTCTGGCCGAGTCGCTGGCGCGCGAGAGCTCCATCCGCAGCCCCGAAGAGCTCATCGGCGCCATGCTCGATTACCGGCTCTCAGCCGAGAGTAAGACGGTTAAAGTGTCCGTCGGAGCGCCCGATCTGCCCATCCGGGCCATGACCGCCCACGGGTCGAAAGGGCTCGAGTTCGACCATGTCTATATACCGTATGCGACCGAGGAGGCGTGGGTCGGGCGCGCCCGCGGCACGTCCTTCATCCTCCCCAAGAAGCGCTCCGACGACCATGACATCCGCGACGTCAGGCGCCTCTTCTACGTCGCCCTCACCCGGGCGCGCAAGCATGCCGTGGTCATAGCGGCCCTCGAAGAGTCTGACGGGGCTTCGCTGACGCCCCTGCGCTTCATCGCGGAGCTCGATCCCGAGAGCGTCGAGGAGACGTCGGTGCCTCGGGCCGCGGCTCCCGCGACGCCGGCCGCCAGCGCCGGGGCCCCCGGCGCCGAGAGCCGGCGCTATGCCGACGCCCTGGTCGGCCTCGCCAAAGAGACGCTCCTCGGCTCGGGCCTCTCCGTCACCGCCCTCAACCATTTCATCGAATGTCCGAACAAGTTCCTGTATGAGAGCATCCTCAAGCTCCCGCAAGCGCCGTCGGCCTCTGCCGAGAAGGGCACGGCCATGCACGAAGCCATGGCGGCCGTCTGGCGCTCTCCCGAGCGCAACGCGGCCCGCATCGAGGCGCTGATCGTCTCGTCCGTCAAAGAGCGCCTCGAGAAGTCGTTCCTCCCCGCGGCCGACAAAGCTGCCGTCGAGAAAGAGCTCCTCGGCGCCGCTCGCGCCGTCGCCATAGCCCTCGAGCCCCATTTCGCGCGGACGGGCGCCGTCCATGCAGAGCGCTGGGCCGAGGCCGTCTTCGACGGCTCGTTCGGAGGGCGGAGGGTCGCCGTCCCGATCCATGGCAAGCTCGATGCCGTGGCCGACGACGGCGCGGGCGGCGTCACGGTCTTCGACTATAAGACCCGGCAGAGCATGTCTCCGGCCGAGATCAAAGGCGAGACCAAGGGCTCGTCAGGCGGCTATTTCCGCCAGCTCGCTTTCTATCGGCTGCTGATAGATTCCGATCCTCGCTGGAGGGGGCGGCGCGCCGAGACCGCGCTCGTCTTCGTGTCGCCCGACAAGAAAGGGCGATGCCCGATCGTGCCCATGCCGGTCGAGGAAGGGGACATCGCCGCGCTCAAAGCAGGCATCCAAGCCGTCATCGACGCCGTCTGGAGCGGGAGCATCGCTTCCGCATCCTGCGGCGAGCGGGATTGCATGTGGTGCGGCCTGCGGAAAGCGGCGGGATAGCCTTATTGGGCGGTCGAGCTCGCGGCGCTCAGCAGCGTGTCGATGCTCGTCTTCATGGTGGCGTACGACTGGGCTCCGGCCAAAGCGATCTTCGAGCCCGACGGGGTGACGATGACGATATACGGGGTGCCTGTCACGCCGGCGTTCACGCCGCCTGCGTATTCGGCGTCGATCTTGCCCTTGAAGGAGCCGCTCGCGACGCATGCGTCGAACGCCTGCTTGTCGAGGCCGGCAGCGGCAGCGGCCTGGTCCATCTGGCCGCTATCGAGGGAGGAGGATTCGCCGGCGCCGTCGGTCGGGAAAGCGTCGAACCAGGCGTGCTCATATTTCCAGAACGCCGCATTGCCGCCGAGCGACGCGGCGCATTCGAATGCTTGCGCCTGCGTCCCTGCCAGCGGATGCAGGACGTTGCCGTTCGCATCGGGGGCGTCGAGCGGGAACTGGCGGTAGACCCACGCGACCTTGCCCGAAGGCCCGTACTGGGCCATGACGCTCTCCATGGTCGAATTGAACATCTTGCAGAACGGGCATGAAGGGTCGGAGTACTCGACGATCTTGATGGGAGCCGAAGGATTCCCGAATATGTGGTCGGCGGCGGTGACGGGGGCCATGTTGACCTGCGGCAGCGACGGCTGGGGCTGGGCCGAGCCTGCCGGGGCCGAAGAAGGCCTCTGCTGGGTCCAGATGATGGCTATGGCTATTATCGCGGCGGCGATGATGATCGCCCCCGGAAGGGAGAGCAGCGATCCGGCGGCCTTGTTCGGTTCCATGATGGATATGTGATGATACGGGCGCTGATAATCGTCCCTAGTATAGCATTCCCGGCCGCCATGGCCGCAAGGTCAGAACGGCAGGGTGAAGGTCATGGCCGCCGCCGCGGGCGCCAGCCAGCCGGACGTGTCGAGAGGCAGGTCCTTGATCGCGCCGTTGTCGCGATACTTGATGCGCTTGTTGGCCAGGGCGTATTCGTATATGTCCTTGGTGATGCGGACGTCGTCGATGCAGTAGGCGATGACCTTGTCGATCTCGCCGTTCTTCCACCATTCGATGGCGTCGAGGCCGTGGCCGCTCTTGCTCACGCCGAGCGTGGCCGACGCCACAGTGTCGAGCTTGAGCCGGCGGCCGAGCGACTTCTGGGCCTCTTTCATCAGGTCGAGGCTCTTGATCTTGGTCAGGTCGCCGGGATAATACTTGCCGAGGAGCGGTATGTCGAAATGGTCGCCGTTCCAGGTGACCAGCATGTCCGCTTGCTCGAGGATCGGCCAGAGCGAGCGCAGGTCCTGCTCCAGGAAGCTGCGGTACGAATCGTCCGCCGAATCGTGGATGCAGACCACCGAGAGGTCGAGCGACGCCGGGTCGTTCGAGCCGGTGTCCTGGAAGACGTTCTTGGTCTCTATGTCGAAGGTGATGACGCGCATGGGCTACGGAAGCTCTGATTCTGCGCCGGTCTTCAGGTCCTTGGCCTTGAGCGGCTTGCCGGCGGCCTCTTCGGGGCCGATGACGACGGCAGCGGGGATGCCGCGCTTGTCGGCGCTCTTGATCTGGTCGCCGACCTTCTTGAAGGAGAGGTCGACCGCCACGCGGCTGCCCGCGGCGCGGAGCCGGTCGGCCGTCGCCGCAGCGAATGCCGCCTGCTCCGGCGCCATGACGCAGAGATAATAGTCGGCGGGCGCTCTGGGCGCGGGCATGAGCTTGTGGGTCTCAAGGAAGTCGCGCATGGTCACGTCGCCCATGCCGAAGCCCACCGCCGGTATCTTGTCGCCCCCGAAGAGGGAGGCCAGGTCGTCGTAACGGCCGCCCCCGAAGAGGGCGCGGCGATTGGCGGGATCGGCGTCGTATATCTCGAAGACGATGCCGGTGTAATAGTCGAAGCCGCGGACGATCGACGCGTCGAAGCGGGCGTTCGATATCCCCGCGGCGGAAAGCGCCCGTACCGCAGCTTGTGTGGCCTCGCTCTCCTCGAATGCGGGGTCGATGTCGGCCCCCGCCGCCTCTTTCAAAGCCGCCAGATAGGCGTCGCGGGGCAGCTTGTCCTTCTTGTCCATGAGCCGGGTGACCGCCCTCATCTGTTCGGGAGAGAGCCGCGCGCCGTTCAAGCCCGCGAGCACGGCCTTCCGGTCGTTGATGCGGATCTCGAAATCGCCGTCGGCGGCCCCGAACGCCTTCATGATCCGATATGCGACGGAGATGACCTCCACGTCCGCCTCGATGGAATCAGCGCCGAACAGGTCGACGTTGAGCTGCCAGTGCTCGCGCACCCGGCCTCGCTGGGGCTGCTCGTAGCGGAAGAGGTTAGGGATGGAGTACCAGCGCAAAGGGAAGGTCAGCTTGCGGCGACGGGCGGCCACCATGCGGGCGACCGTCGGCGTCATCTCGGGGCGGAGCGTCACTTCGCGCTCGCCGCGGTCGGTGAAAGTGTACGTCTGCTCGTTGACGATCTCCTCGCCGGATTTGGCCCGGTAGAGATCGGCGGGCTCGAGCACCGACGCCCCGTATTCTTCATAGCCGAAGCTCTCGACAGCCTTCTTCCAGACGCCGAATATGTATTCCTGGACGGCCATGTCGGCCGGGTAGAAGTCGCGGACGCCTTTATAGGAGTCGGTCGAGAGCTTCTTTGCCTTGGATCCGTTCATGGGCTACATTGTAGCCAATATGCCGTCAATCGTCCATAAAAGGCTCGGCGAGACGCCGCTCGAGGCTCTGGAGCGCTATCGGGCGGAAAAGGGCGTGGCTGCCGATGTGCCGCTGACCTATGCCGGCCGGCTCGACCCGATGGCCGAAGGGGCGCTGCTCGTCCTCGAAGGGGAAGAGTGCAAGCGGAAGGACGCTTTCCTCGGCTTCGACAAGGAATATGAGGTCGAGATCGTATTCGGCATCGCCACCGACAGCTACGACGGATTGGGGCTGGCGACGGCCGCGCCGGCGCAGCAGCCGCTCCCGAGGGCCCCGATCGAAGGCTTGGAGCGGTATGTCGGCGCGTTCGAGCAAGAGTACCCGCCGTATTCGTCCAAGACCGTCGGCGGGACGCCGCTCCACGAGCTGGCGCGCGCGGGCAGATTGCCCGAGAAGATGCCTGTCAGGCGGGCGGAGATATGCTCTATCAGCTTGATCGGCTGGGCGACGGTCTCCGCCCAGGCATTGAAAGCGCGCCTGTTCGAGGCCATCGACCGCGTCAGAGGCGATTTCCGGCAGGCAGAGGCGAAGAAGCGCTGGGATGAGGCTTTGGGCGATCCGTCGATGGCGTTCTCCGTCGCCAAGATCCGTGTCGCATGCTCGAGCGGCACGTATATGCGCTCGCTCGCCGACCGGATGGGGAAGGATGCGGGCTGCGGCGCGTTCGCCCTGTCCATCAAGAGGACGCGCATATACGAGCGCCGGCGCGCATAAAAAAAGACGCCCTGCTGGCGTCAGATCAAGGATGCCGCCAAGGGCTTGTCTTGAATGTTGAATATCCCTTGTGCCGGAGCAAAGTGAAAACAAGCTCACGGTGTACATAACTGCTGCCTGATGGCCTCCTTCAGCCCTTGGCGGCGCTGCCTGCGTGCCCAACACCGCGACTCGATGCACGCTGCGGCTATGATACACCGCGCCGCCCGTCGCATCAAGCCGTGTCGGCGGTCAGAGGTCTTTCCTGCGCGCTTTGGCGCGGTCGAGCTCGGTGAGGTATTTCTTGCGCAAGCGCACGCTCTTCGGGGTGATCTCAAGGTACTCGTCTTCGCGCATGAGCTCGAGGCCGCGCTCGATCGAGAGCTCGAACGGCGGGACGAGGGTGAGCGCTTCGTCCTTGCCGGACGAGCGCATGTTGCTCAACTGCTTGCCTTTGCAGGGATTGACGTCGAGGTCGTCGCCTTTGGAGGTGTCGCCGATGACCATGCCCTCATAGACCTCGACCGCAGGCCCGATGAAGAGCCTGCCGCGGTCCTGGAGGTTCCAGAGCGAGAAGCCGAACGTGCGGCCCGACATCATGGACGTCATGGACCCCGTCTCGCGCTTCTCGATCTCTCCCGCGTACGGCTTGAAGCCGACCACGCGAGACGACATGATGCCGAGGCCTTTGGTGTCGATGGTGAAGACGTTGCGGTAGCCGAGGAGGCCGCGGGTCGGTATGTCGAAGGTCATGCGGACCTGGTCGCCGTGCGACGCCATGTTGGTCATGACGCCTTTGCGCTTGCCGAGCTTCTCGATGACCGCGCCGGACGATTCCTGCGGGCAGTCGATGATGGCTTCCTCGAACGGCTCCATCGTGACGCCGCCCTCCTCCTTGATGATCACTTTGGGCTGGGAGACCTGGAGCTCGTAGCCTTCGCGGCGCATGTTCTCGATCAAGATGGCGATGTGGAGCTCGCCGCGGCCATAGACGGTGAAGCCCTCGGCGGCGGGGTCGGCGGCGTTGAAATCCACTTTCAGGCCGACGTTCATCTCGAGCTCCTTCTCGAGGCGCTCGCGGATCTGGCGGCCGGTGACGAACGTCCCTTCGCGCCCGGCGAAGGGCGAGTTGTTGACCAGGAACTGGAGGCTGATGGTCGGCTCGTCGACTTTGATGGCCGCGAGCGGGGCGGTCGCGCCGTCGTCGGCGATGGTCTGGCCGATATATATGTCGGGGATGCCGGCGACGGTGACGATGTCGCCCGATTCGGCTTGCTGGATCTCGACGCGGCGCTTGCCGTCGAACGTGAAGAGCTTGGTGATCGTCCCGGCGAATGAGGCTCCGCTCACGTCTTTGACGAAGACGCTCTGGCCGTCCTTGATGGTCCCTTCATACACGCGGCAGACGGCGAGCCTGCCCAGGAAATTGTCGTAGCCGAGGTTGAAGACCTGGGCTTTGAGCGGGGCGCTCTTGTCGGCGTTGGCCGGCGGCACCTGCTCGATGACGAGGTCGAGGAGCGGCGTCAGGTCTTTGCGCTCGTCCTTCAGGCTGCGCATCGCCACTCCTTCGCGGCCGATGGCATATATGGTGGGGAAGTCGATCTGGCGGTCGTCGGCGCCGAGCTCGATGAAGAGCTCGAGGACCTCGTCGTGGACGCGGGCGGGGTCGGCGGCCTGCTTGTCGATCTTATTGATGACCAGGATGGGCTTCAGGCCGAGCTCGAGGGATTTCTTGAGGACGAAGCGGGTCTGGGGCATGGGGCCTTCCTGGGCGTCGACGACGAGAAGGACGGCGTCGATGGAACGGAGGACGCGCTCGACTTCGGAGCCGAAATCGGCGTGGCCGGGGGTGTCGACGATGTTGATCTTCGTGCCCTTGTAGGACACGGAAGTGTTCTTGGCGTATATGGTGATGCCGCGCTCCTGCTCGAGGGCGTTGGAGTCCATCGACCCTTCGTCGGCGTGGCCGCACTGGGTCATGATGGCGTCGGTCAAGGTGGTCTTGCCGTGGTCGACGTGGGCGATGATGGCGATATTGCGTATTTCCATTGAATCAAAATCCGCCGGCTGGCGGGAGCCGGCGGCTCGTCTCATAAGTAAAGCATAAAATAGGGCAGAAAGTCAAGGATTTTGGGGCGCCGAAATCGAGAAAGGCGGCAAAAAAGCGCCGCACCCGAAGGGCGGCGCTATAGAACGATCGTAGCGGTATATTATGAGGCCGTGGCATGGAGCTGCGTCTGGTGCTGGTGCAGGAAGTCCCATTGACGGACTGGAAGGTCGCGATCGACGGGTTTGCTTTCGGCGTCTAGTTTGTGGATCATCTGGTAGGCGACGGAGGCGGGGCGCTCGAACATATTTTGCGCGGCCCTCGAGTACACGTTGTGCACGGCTTCGGGCGCGCCTCTGTAAAGGAGCGCGAAGACGAGCAGGTCCCGCATCTTCTGCGACATCATCTCGCCGCGGCGCAATTCGAGGGTGTGCCCCGGCTTCTTCTCGTCGAACGCGGCGATGCCCGGCAGGGCATTCTCTTGGTGCGTCTTGAACCTGCCCTCGACGTCGCTGTCGCCGTCAGGCCTGCCGCCTCGGGGGCCTTTGGCCCGCAGCTCGCGCTCGATCTCCGGCCATTCAGCGGTGACATGCGCCAACCGCGAGCAGCGGAATTCTTCAGCAAGGATCTCGCCTTGGCGACGGTCTCGGGGCGTCCCGAACAGGAATACCACCGTGATCTCCTTGCGGTATTCCTCATACCATTTTTTGAGGCGCCCGTGCACGCCTTCCATTATGAGTTCAGGGGGCAGAAGCTTATTCTCCTCCTGCGTCCTGCGGTGCCCTGCGAACTCTCGCCCAAGCCGCGTCTTCGGCCGGTCTTGCCAGTAGCCGATGACGTCAGAGCTCATATCCAGAACCGGGATGTGGGGGTCTGGATCCGCCGCGAACCGGTTATGCGAATCATAATGAGGGTTTCTCCATAGCGCCGCGCGTATGATATCGCGCATCGTGGACTTTCCTCCCATCACGGGTGCAGTGATGCAGCACAACGGCAGATTTTCTATCGTTATCTTTGCCATATCTCAATTTTCGTTGAATAGGCGCAGCTCTCGAGCGAACTCGGCCAAGTAGGCCGATATATATTCATTTCAAAAGAGCAACGCTAATTCGGAACTCTACCATGATTCGTTGCACACGTAAATGCCGCGACGGTTGAAGCATTCTTTACCGATATTTTATGGTTTTTTGAGCCTTCCTTGAGCCGTCTCCTGATATCTTCATGGCATGAATGAGACGGGAACCATCGGTATGGCAGGAACGATGCCGGGAGCTTCGGCGGTCGATGTCATCGACGCCCTGCTCGAGCGGGCGGCGAAGCTCAAGGCATCCGACGTCCATATCGATCCGCGGGCGTCGGACATCCTGGTCAGATACAGGATCGACGGCGAGGTCGAGCTTGCGGGGTCCGTTCCGAAGCGCTTGCATGAAGAGGTCATCGCCCGGCTCAAGATCCTCGCGGGAGCCCGGACCGACGTGCATTCCGTGCCTCAGGACGGGCGCTTCAAAGCCGATCTCAAGGAGGGACCGTACAATGCCCGCGTCTCATTCATGCCGACCTATCACGGGGAGAATGCCGTCATCAGGCTGCTTTCCGCCTCGCTCGCCGGCCAGTGCACGTTCGCCTCGCTCGGGTTCACCCCGGAGCATGTGGCGCTCATCACCAAGGCGATGGCCGCTTCCGACGGGCTCATCCTCATGACGGGCCCGACGGGCTCCGGCAAGACCACCACTTTGCGCGTCTGCCTCGGCCTCAAGGCCGAGGAGCCGATATCGGTGATGACGCTCGAAGACCCCGTCGAATACGAGGTCCCGGGCGTGCGCCATGTCCATATACGGCGTTCGCACGGCGTGAGCTTCGCATCGGGCCTCCGGTCGGCCCTGCGGCAAGACCCCGACGTCATCATGGTCGGAGAGATCCGAGACGAGGAGACCGCCCAGACAGTGATCCATACCGCGCTGACGGGCCACCTGGTCTTCTCGACCCTCCATACGACGTCGGCGATCGACGCCATCCCGCGATTGATGGATATGGGCATCGAGCCGTACCTTCTCGCGGCGACGCTGCGGCTGGTGGTCGGCCAGCGGCTGGTGCGCAGGATATGCGCGGCATGCGACGGCACGCGATCCGTCGGCGCGGAAGAGTGCGCCGCTTGCCGAGGCACGGGCTATGCCGGCCGTTGCGTGATCGCCGAAGCCTGCGAGATCGACGATGGCATGCGCGACAAGATAGTCTCGGGGGCGCCGGTATCGGCTTTGCGGGACCACGCCGCTTTGGCAGGGTTCAAGACCATGTCGCAGGATGCCGGAGAAAAGGTCGATTGGGGAGTGACTTCGCGCACCGAGGCGCTGGGGGCGCTCGGCGCTTGATATGATGCGGAAGATCCGGGCATGGATGGCGCGCGCTCGGCCGGCATGGCGGCAGCGCGATAAGGCCATGCTGATAGAGCGCCTGGGCATGTATATCGGCGCCGGCCTGCCCGTCGACAGGGCTCTTCTGGCAGCGGCAGACGGGGCGCCGGCCAGACAAGAGGATTCTTTGAAGAGGGCGGCTGCCGCGGCAGGATCCGGCCAGCCTTTCTGGAAGGCCATCGATCGCGAAGCAAGGCTTCCGGCTTCGGTCCGCGGCATCGTCTCATGCGGAGAGGCGTCAGGCGGGCTGGCGTCAGCCCTCGCCTCGGCAGCGTCGGTCATGGAAAGGTCCGCCGATATGAAGAGCAAATGCCTGTCGGCGATGGCCTATCCGGCCGTCATCGCATGCGCGACGGTCGCCATATCCATCGGGCTCATGCGCGGAGTCATGCCGCAGATAGAGCCGTTGCTCAAGGGCATCGGCTCCGGCCTCCCGCCGCTCACTGTCGCCGTCATGGCAGCCTCCGATCTCCTGGCCTCATATTGGGGGTATGGGCTGTCTGCGACGGCGGCTCTCGCGGCCGTGCTGTGGTACGGCCATCGGTTCACTCCCGTCCGAGCGGCGATACAGCGGGCCCTCGCTCTTGTCCCGCTGGTCGGGCCGGCCGCGCATGCTTATTCGGCATCGGCGATGGCGCGGTCCCTCGGCGCTCTCATGGCGTCGGGCATGCCAGTGGATGCGGCATATGGGGAGGCGATCGGAGCGGTCCCATTGCTGAAGCTCCGCAGATCGCTCGAAGCGAAGAAAGAGGGGGTCAGCCGAGGCGAGCCGCTCAATGCCGCCCTGAAGCCGGCGTTGCCTGCCTATGCGTCGTCCATCGTCGCGGCGGGAGAGATGTCGGGCGATGTCGCCGCGGCTCTCGTGCGGGCGGCGGATATCATGGACAAGGAGCTCGACCGGTCGCTGAAACGGGCAGCCTCGCTCATCGAGCCGTTGATGATGATGGCCATGGGGACGGCGGTGGGCACGGTCGCGCTGTCGATAATGATGCCGATATATGACATGTCGAAGGCACTCCAGCATTGAACATGCCTTGCCGAGCCCGGGCACGGCGGCCAGGGGCTCGGTCCTCGCCGATGTCCTCGTCGCTTTCGCCGTCGCGGCGCTGTCGGTCGCTTCATTGTCGCAGGCGACAGCTTCGGCGCGCCAGGCATTCGGGAGAGCGGAGAGCAGGTCCTCGCTCATACAGGCCTTTGAAGAGCATCAAGGAGGATTCGAAGGCCTGATGCCGGGCGAGCGGCGGACGGCGGTCTACGAGGGCGTGCGCTTCGAAGCTGAGGCCAGGCGCTATGCCCAAAGCAGGATAGAGACCGATATCGCAGTCTCGTATGACGCGAGCCGGGCGGCGAGCAGGCCGTACTCCGATGAGGCCGTCGCCTTCGCCATGGTCCGGCCCGATCCGTCAGGTGCGGCGGGCATTCTTGTCGGCGGACGCCTCTGCGCTGCGGATATGGACGCGGATGAGCCGGTCGGCTCATACGGCTTCTTTGCCTCGTCGAGCAAGGCCGTGCGGGCCCATATCGTCCCGGTGACGCTCCCCATCGACCCGCTCTTGCCCCTCACCGACATCGCCGTGCACGACGGCAGGGCATATGTGGCGGCGGATTCGGCGAAGCGGTCGGACCCCGACTTCATCGTCGCCGACATATCCGACCCGTCGCGGCCGCGGATCGTCGGGGCGATCGATACCGGGCCGGGGATCGCAAGCATCGCGGTCGCGGGAGGCCACGCTTTCGCGGCATCGGCGAGCGCTGCGGCCCAGCTCCAATCCATCCGCTTGAGCGAGGCCGGGCCTCCCGTCCTCGAAGCGAGCTATCGCCTTCCATTGCCCGAGGCGAGCACGTCGCCTCCGCATGGGACCGCCATCGCCTACAGCCGCGGCATCGCGTACCTCGGCACCGACCGATGGGACGGGGAAGAGCTGTCCGCCATCGACGTCTCCGATCCTGCGGCGCCGGCGAAAGTCGGCGGCTTCGAGACAGGCGGAAAGATCAACGATATCGAGGCGCTCGAGCGGGCGGCCTATGTCGCGGCGGCAGACGCCAGCCAGTTCCGGGCTCTGGACGTGTCCGACCCCCGGTCTATCTCGCTGATAAGCGCCTTCAGCCCGTCGGGCTGGGAGCGCCAATCCGGCGAGCGGGTGCATTCATTCGAAGGCCGGGTATCGTTCGGAAGGACATCGGGCGGGTTCGATATCGCCGCCGACAAAGAGCTCTTCGTCTCGGCCGGAGAGGCATTCGCCGGCGCGGCATCGGCGAACATGCCCGGCGGAGTGTATGGGATAGCCTCCGACAGGCGAAGGACCATCGTCGCGACCGCGTCCTTCGATAAGGAGCTCACGATCTACGATGCCGCATTGTCGCCCGCCAGCACGCGGGAGTGGCCCTTGCCGGCCGCTCCGCAGGCGATGACGTGCGATAGGAGCACGGTGTACGTGCTGGCGCGGACCGCGCCGGTCATATATGAAGTCACTCTATCGACATCGGGGAATGACGCTGATTGAGGCGCTCGTCTATGCCGCGCTCCTGGCTTTTCTGATGGCCGGCCTTATGCAGTCGATCTATGCCGCCGGGCAGTCTGATTCCGGCATCATGGAAAGGATATATCGGGCATATGAAGGATAAGCCGTTATCAGGCGGATACGGCGCCGCTGTCGCGGTCGCGATCGTCGCTGTCGGCTCGCTCGCATCGTCTCTGGCATGCATGTCGGCCGTCAGGGCGTATGCCGACTCCGTATATCGCCGCGAGCTCCGCATCCAGGCCTCTCTGAATGCCGATTCGTGCATAGAAGAGCTCCCTCTTCTCGCGGCCGCCGACCCGTTCATCGAAGGCGATATAGCGCTTCCCGAGTTCGGGTGCGTCCTGCATGTCGTCGCGGGCCCCGGCGGCCCTTATGCCGCAGGAGCCTCGGCGTCGCTCGAAGGGGTGTCTTCGAGCCGCTAACGCCGCATTATCAAGACCGATATAACCGCATCTATATGCATCGCCATCCATCAATGAAAGGGTTCACTCTCATCGAAGTCCTCGTCGTCATCGGCATCATCGCCATCCTCGCCGCCGTCGTCCTTGTGGCCGTCAACCCGGGCAGGCAGTTCAAGCTGGCCCGCGATTCCCAGCGCACCGCCAACGTCGAAGCCCTCGTCAACGCCATCCACCAGAATATGTCCGAGCATCGGGGGTCGTTCGTGTGCGGCGGCGCGGCCAGGGCGTTGCCGCACGCGTTGACCGCGATCAGAGGGGATGCGACGGACAGCTATGCGGCCTCCGGATACTTGGGCGACATCGCTTCGTGCCTGGTCCCTGACTATATCTCGGCGCTCCCGTTCGATCCTGCGGTGCCGAGGGCGCATTTCGCCAGCACGACCGATTACGATACGGGATACGAGATCGTCCAAGGCGCGGACGGCCGCATCACGGCCAGCTCGACCGGCGAGCTGGTCCCGACGATCGCGGCCACCCAGTAGTCCACATTGACTCTGCCGCCTCATCCGCTACAGTAGAAGCATGTCGGGCGGCAAGCACATCTTCTTCCTTTTTTTCATCGCGGCGGTCGCGGTCGTCGTGGCCTTCGAGATCAAGGCTGCGCAGGGAGAAGGGCTCTTCCAGCCCGGACGGGCGACGGACGCGGTCGCGACAGCTGAAGCGCCGAGCGCAGCGCCTCGGATCGACCCCGACTTCCTCGCCTCGCCTTCGTCCACGCCGGCGACGCCCCCGGAACCACTTCCGAAGCCGGCTGATGCGGCGGCCTCGCCCGCATACCCTGCGCCGGCGGAGGATACGGTGACCGCCGACGCCTATCTGGTCGGCGACCTGGCGACGGGGAAGATATATCTCCAGAAAGACCCTGATGCGGTCATGCCCATCGCCTCGATGTCGAAGCTCGTCACCGCCATCGTGGCGACGGACACGATGTCGCCGACGACGACCGTCGAAGTGACGGAGCCGGAGACCGAAGTCTATCCCGACCCCAGCAACCTTCAGGCCGGGGAGAAGTTCTCCATGAAGGAGCTCCTCTATCCGCTCCTCCTCGATTCGTCGAACGTGGCCGCCGAAGCGCTGGCTTCGTCGACCGACCGGGCGCATTTCCTCAATCTTATGAACGGCTACGCTTGGGAGATCGGCATGTCCCACTCGTATTTCGGCGACCCGTCAGGCTTGAGCCCGCATAACCAGGCATCCGCCAGCGACTTCTTCAAGCTCGCCCGGTATGTCTATTCGAGCAGGCCCGACCTGTTCCAGATCACCAGGATACCCAGCGTATCGGTGGCGACGACATCCGACCATGGCGCCCACGCCTTCGACAGCATCCATCCGTTCGTCAGAGACCCGCGCTTCATCGGCGGGAAGACCGGCCACACCGACGAAGCCGGAGACACCATGCTCACGGTCCTGCGCCTCCATGGCCGCCCGATCGCCGTCATCGTGCTGCATTCGCTCACCGGGGAGCGGGCGCACGACACCGAGCTCCTGGCCGACAAGGCCGACGCGCTCCTCGCGGCGGGGCAGTAGAGGCTTCAGCCGAGCCAGCCGCTGACGATGGCCTCGGTCTCTTCGGGGCCTTTCACTTCGACGCAGTCGATGCCCGTCGCTTTGGCCGGGTAGTCGTTGCCGCCGGGCATGAGCTTGTCGCCGACGAAGACCATGTCGTCGATGTGCATATGGAGGTGCTCTTCGAGCTTGCGGATGCCGTAGCCCTTGTTCACGCCGCGCCGGGTGATGTCGATGGAGTTGGTGCCGCCGATGCGCACGTCGAAGCCGGGGATCTTCTCCTTGATGGCGTCCGCGATCTTCCGCCGCTTCTCGCCAGAAGGGTCCCAGCGCTCCTTGACCGCGAGCGGGGCGTCCTGCCCGTTAGCGGAGAACGTGACTTGCGAACCGCGGTCCTCGATGGCCGGGCCGAACGTCTTCGCGGGCTTCTCGACGCCGGATGCCGCCAGGGCGGCGTTCAAAGCGGCCATGATGGCCTCTTTCTCGCGCGGCGCGAGATGCTCGGCGTATTCCTCGCACCAGACGCTCCTCCATACCAGCAGCCGGGTCCCGGATGCGGGCAGGAGGAACAGGTTCGCGAACCCTTCCGCCGCCGCAGGCAAGGCGCTCAAGAAATTAGCCTCGAACTCCTTGTAGCCGCTCCCCGATATGACCGCTACTTTCACCTCTTTGAGCAGGCGGACGATGAGGGCCCCCATGGCGGCGGACATGGGGGATTT
The DNA here is from genome assembly GCA_028865095.1 of Patescibacteria group bacterium. Lineage (GTDB taxonomy): Bacteria > Patescibacteriota > Minisyncoccia > Phycocordibacterales > PALSA-1337 > C7867-002. The sequence goes on from JAGWLA010000002.1 coordinate 38,996, forward strand.
GCTCGGGGCGAGCGTGCCGTCGAGGTCGAATATCACCAGCTTCTTCATGCGGATGTCGGGAGGGCTGTTCGTCATGTCTTCAGCATATCGAGGATCGCCTTGAGCTTGATCGAGGCGACGCCGCAGACGCTGTCGGCCGCGCCGTAATACATATAAAGGGTGCCGTTGCGCTCGACGAGGCCGCAGGGGAAGACGACGTTCGGGGTCGCCCCTTTGCGCTCGTACTCCTCTTCAGGCTCGAAGAGCGGTATGGCGGTGCGGGCGACCACGACCGTCGGATCGTCGAGGCCGAGGAGCACCGCCCCGACGCGGTACGTGGTGCTCCAGGAGACGCCGTGATAGAGGAGCAGCCATCCCGACTTCGTCTTGAGAGGAGGGGCCGATATGCCGACCTTGCCCCCGTCCCACATGCCGCGGCGGGGCGCGATGATCTCGATGCACTTCGTGACCTTCTCGGCGCTGAAATCGAGGGAATCCACCAAGTCGGCGCACACGCTTTCCCTGACGCGATGGAATACCAGGTAGCGCCCGCCGACGCTCTCAGGCAGAATGGCGGCGTCCTTGTCGTCCACGCCCGGCGGAGTGATGGCGTACGGCGCGCTCCAGGATCCCCACTTCTTGGCCAGGAAATCGGCGACGGAGATGGAGCTCACTGCGACCCGCGGGGTATGCCCGTCATATCCCGTATAGGCCATATAGAGGCGGTCGCCGATGCGCATGACGCGCGGGTCCTCGCAGCCGTAGTTCTCCGCGCCGTCGCGGCGGGTCTCGAACGGCGCCCGGGGGAAATAGATGGGCTTGTCGGAGCGCTCGTCGATGGAGAAGCCGTCGCTCGTAGAGGCGTAGCCGATGGTCGAGACGTTCCCCCGGGCCACCGCGCGGTAGAGGATGTGCGTCGTGTCGCCGAGGTCGATGGCGGCGGGGTTGATCGTCCCGGCCGCCTCCCATTGGACGCCCGGGCGCGGGGCGATGATCGGGTTGCCGGGGAAGCGGGCGAAGCTGCGCTGCGGCGGGTCGACGATGCTGCGGAGCAGGTTGTCGAGCGGGATGCTGGCCATGGCGCAGTAGGTGTCGGCCGCGCCGTAATAGACCTCGAGCTTGCCGTCGGCGACGAGGGCGCCGCTCGGGAAGATGATGCTCGGGACCTCGCCGACGCGCTCATAATGGGTCTCGGGGACCATGAACGGCCCTTTGGTCCTTCCTACGATGCGGCGCGGGTTCTCATGGTCGAGAAGGAGCGTCTCGACGCCGAAGACGCAATCGGGCTTCGCATACCGCTGGATATGCGAATAGACGATCAGCCAGCCCTTCTCGGTCCAGACCGGCGGCGCGCCGAGCTCGATATGGTCGTCAGGCAGGCGGCGGATGTGGAGCTTGTGGGAGTCGACGCTCTTCAGCCACTCTTCCCAATAGGCCGGCGACCACATGTCCTCGGGGGAATCGAATTCGGCGAAGCAGATGTCGGCCGGCTTGCGGTCCGTATTGATGGTGAGCAGGGCGCAGAGCTTGCCGCCGATCCTCTTCGGGAAGAGAGCCATGGCTTTGGCGTTGAACGGCGTCACCAGATGCTTTTCGGAGACAGAGCGGAGGTCTTTCGAAAGGGCCACCGCCACTTTGATGTTGTCGGCAGAATACGGGAAGCCGCCGAGGGCGGTATAGAAGATGTAATACGTCCCGCCTATCTCGGTCACGCGGGGATCCTCGCAGCCGTACCGGTCGAAATCGCTTCCGGGCGTCACGAGCGCTTTCCGCTCGCCAAAGTGGATGCCGTCGTCGGAGAAGGAGCTGCCGATGACGGAAGTCTTGATATGGGTCGGCTGGAGGAGGTCCGGCTGGGACATGCACCGGTAGACCATGCAGGCGCGCGAGCCCGCCTTCACCGGGCATCCGTTGAATGCGGCGGAAGCTTCCCACGGATGGTCTTCCGTCGGGGACAGCAGGGGATTATGGGGAGAGCGGGTGACCGTGAACATCCCTCAGATTATACGGCACCATAGGCCGCGAGCCAATCGAGGAGGCTGCGGAGCGGCGTGCGGGCGGCGCAGACATGCTTGTCGCCGCCGCCGTAATAGACATGCAGCATGCCGTCTTTCACCACCGCCCCCGACGCATAGACGACGCCGGGCTTGCCGTCGTTCTCGTAGGGCGCTTCGGGAAGGAGGATCGGCTCGGGCGAGCGGTAGAGCACCCTCGTCGGCTCGTCGGGATCGAGCACCAGGGCGCCGACGCTATATCCGACGGCCTTGCGGGGGTCGCGCTCGTCGAACGCGTGATAGAGCACCAGCCAGCCGAGCCCGGTCCGGATTGGCGGCGAGCCGGTCCCGCGCATGCGCCGGTCCCAATGGCCCGCGCGGCCCGGGTCGGCATATCCCCACCCTCCGTGGTCGGAGGCGCTGTCGATCTGCCGCTTCCCGAAGAAGTCGTCGACGCTGTCGACATAGTCGATGAGCACTTTCGGCGAGAGGCCGTGCAGTATGGCGAATTTCCCGCGGATCTTCTCGGGGAAGAGCACCCAGTTCTTGTTGCGCTTCCTGGCGGGCGAGATGAGCACCGGGCGCTTCCATGCCCAGCGCCGGCGCTTGAGGTCGTCGAGGCCGATGGAAGTGACGGCGATGCGCATGCTCTCCCAGCCCTCGAACGCCATATAGGTCATGTATACCCGGTCGCCGATGCGGACGGCCCGGGGGTCTTCCGCGCCGCCCCAGCCTCCGCCGGAAGGATGCTCGGCGATGTCATAGCCGTGCGGCCCGGGGACGCGCATCGGGTCGGGCATGCCGAAGCCGGGCTGCGGATTGAAGACCGGGAACGGGGAGCGGTACGACACGTCGAGCCCGTCGGGGCTCCGGGCATAGCCGATCCGCGATATGCCGTCGCCGCCGATGGCCCGATAGAAGAGGTGGACCGTCCCTTCGTCGTCGCAGACAGCGGCCGGGTTGAACGTGCCCTCGCTTTCCCACTCGACATGGGGCTGGGGCGATATGAGGGGGTTGCGGGCGTGCCGCGAGAGCCCGGCGGCCGGCCTTCCGGCCGCGCGCTTCCTTTTCCGCCGCGCTGCGCCCTGGACGATGACGCATATGAAGGCGATCGCCGCTACGACCAGCGCTGCGAGAGCGACGATGATAGCGGGGTCCATCGGGCTTTAGAGAGGCGCTGGACGCGTCGAGCCGCCGTCCGACCATGACGGCGCACGCCTGTGGCGAGGGAATCGCATTATCGACGTCAGTATATCACCGCCGGGCCTTTACGGGCGCGCCTCCTGTGAATAACCCATCGCCAGATCCCGCTTGAAGGCCTTCTTGGCGATGGCGAATATGGCGTAGGTGATGAAGAACGCCGAAGCGACGTCGATGGAATAGTGGAGGTGCCCCATGAGGACGACGGCCGCGAAGAAGGCCGCCGCGACGAGGCAGAACGCCCGCGTCCGCCGATCCGCCCAGAAGACGAGCGCCATCAGGAACGGCAAGCCGGTATGGCCCGAGAAGAAGAGGTCCGATCCCGACCCGAAGAAAGCGAAATAGAGGTCGCCGTGGAAGGCGGTCTGCAGCCAGCCGGTGCCGACGGAGTCGATGACGACGTGGTCGGGGTACGGGCCGATATGGGTGAGAGTGATGAAAGCCGACCGGACGACGACGAATAGGGCGATGCTCTTCAGGGCGAAAGGTATGCGCTCGGGCTTCCACAGCAGGAAGACGGCGATGGCCGCCCAGAAGACGATCGGCCCCCAGACGAACGCCCAGTCGACGTCGAATACGGGGATGTTGGAGAGGACGATGTCGCTCACCGGGCTCGAAGCGCGGTCGAAGGCGTAGAGGGCGGCGAAGTACATCACGACCACGCTCGCGGCGAGCATGGCGGCCGATGCCGCCAGCGACCAGAGATAGCGGCGGTCGCGGAGCAAGGCTCGGTATCGGGGGAGGATGTCCTTCATGGCTGCGTCAGATATAATCGGCCAGCCTGAATCCTGCCCATATGCCGGCCAGGCCCCCGGCGGCGCTCAAGACGATCGACGAGAAGGAAAGGAACCCTCCGCCCCAGATGAGAGGGATCGACCCGCCGACGGTCGATCCGGCGAACAGCCCTATCCAGATCAATGTCTTCCTGTTCATATGACGCCGATTATAGCATACGGCGTCGCGCGTGAGGCCACGGCGGGAATCGAACCCGCGCATATCGGTTTTGCAGACCGACGAATTACCACTTTTCTACGTGGCCGCGAAGTGAAGTATAGAGCATAACGGGAAAAGTATGAAGTATAAATAAAGTATAAAGTATAAAGTATGAAGTATGATGTATAAAGCATGAAGTATGATGTATAAAGCATGAAGTATGGTTCAGGTGCGACTATACCCCATACCTCATACCTCATACCTCATACCTCATACCTCATACCTCATACCCCATACCTCATACTTCATACCCCATACCTCATACTTCATACTTACTTCATTCTTACATACCCCGCATATCCTTCTCGATCTCATCCAGGCGCTGGCGGTTCTTCTCCCCTTTGTCGAGCTCCGCGTCGAAGAACGGCACCCGCATCATGCGCGCATGCTCGCCGACGTATTCCCGGAAGTCGCCCAGCCGCCGCTTCATGAAGTCGAGCGCCGCCGCTTCCTGGTCCTCGGGCATGACCGTGAAGAGGACGGTCGCCCTGCCGTTGCGGCTCTTGAGGTCGACGCCGGTGACGGTGATGAGCGAGGTGCGGTTCGATTCCTTCGAGAAGAAATCCGCGGCCAGCCCGCGCAGCAGCTCTTTCAGCTTGAGGCTCTTCTGGTCCATGGCGTCAGGGCTTCTTCTCGACCAGGCGGACGGACTCGATGCGGTCGCCGGCGGCGATCTCCGCTTTGGATTCGACCATCACGCCGAACTCGTGGCCTTCCGCCACGTCGCGGGCGCGCGCTTTCTTCTCCTGGAGGTCGCGGACCTTGCCGCGGCCGATCTCCGCGTCGCGGCGGAGGATGCGGACGTCGTCTCCCAGGGCGATGGTGCCGGATTCGACCTTGCCGCCGACGACCTGCTTGTCCTTCTCCTTGGAGAAGAGGGCCAGGATCTTGGCCCGGCCGGTCGATTCCTCGGCGTATTCCTTGGGGACTTTGGCGAGAAGGGAGGCGCGGACGAAGTCGGCGAGCTCATATATGACCTTGAACGACTTCACGGCGAGAGGGACGGGGGAGCGTTCGATGACCGCCGCGGATTTCCGGTCGGGCGCGGCGTTGAACCCGACGATGACGATGGAAGGGTCGCTCTGGGCCGATTTGACGTCGTTCTCGTTGATGTCGCCGATGCCTTCCGAGACGATCTTCAGGGCCGCCCGGTCGTGGCGTATCGCGGCCAGCTCGTGCATGACGCCCTCGAGGGAGCCGATGGCGTCGGCTTTGACGATGAGCGGCAGGACCACGGGCCCGGCCGAGCCTTTCTCGCCCGGCTTGAGCTTGTCGGCCGCGACCGAGGGCAGCGGCACGGCCGCAGCCTTAGGGGCGCGGGCCTTCGATGCCGCCGTGGCGGCCGCGGCCTCCTTCTCGGCCTCTTTCTTGCTGGCCGCCGTCGTCCACGCCGACCCGCACTCGGGGGCCTGGCTCCAGCCGACGATGACGGCCGGCATCGAAGGGCCGGCCCGCTCTATCTTGGCGCGGTTGAAGTCCTCGATGAAGCGCACCGGCGCGAAAGCGCCGCCGGCCACGATGAACGAGCCTGTCTCGAGCGTCCCGTCCTTGACCAGGAGGGTGGCCGTCACGCCTTTGCGGGTGTCTAGCTCCGATTCGACGACCACGCCGGACGCGGGGGCGGAAAGGTCGGCTTTCAGGCCGGCGAGCTCGGCGACCAGGACGATCATGTCCAGGAGCTCGGGGACGCCCGCGCCCGTCAGGGCGGAAAGGGCGACGCAGGGCACGTCGCCGCCCCAGCCTTCGACATAGACTTCGTGCTCGGCGAGGGAGGTCTTGGTCCGGTCGACGTCGGCGTTCGGCTTGTCGATCTTGTTGATGGCGACGATGAAGGGGATCTTAGCGGCGCGTATCTCGCTCAGCGCTTCGACGGTCTGCGGCTTGACGCCGTCTTCCGCGGAGACCACCAGGATGGCGATGTCGGCCGCCTGGGCCCCGCGCTCGCGGATCGAGCAGAACGCAGCGTGGCCGGGGGTGTCGAGGAACGTGATCTGGTGGCGGACGCCGTCCGAAGCGGAATGCTCCGCCTGGTAGGCGCCGACGTGCTGGGTGATGCCGCCGGCTTCGCCGGCCACGATGTTCGACTGGCGGATGCGGTCGAGGAGGGTCGATTTCCCATGGTCGATATGGCCCATGACGACGACCACGGGAGGGCGGGGAACCAGATTGTGCTGGTCTTTTTGCATAGGAAAGGAGCCCCAGTGTAGCAAAGAACGCTGGAATTGACAACGTTTTATGGATGTGATGTCGCCGACGGGGCGCGGGCTAAGCCACGCCTTTCATGGACTCCTCGAGCGCTTCGCGCTCTTCGTCCGACAATTCATGCTCGGACGACCCTCGCTTCACCGGCTTGGCGAAGACGCTGACGTGGTCGCGGGAATAGAGCGACGAGACGATGACGCCGTCGCCGCTCTCCGTCAGGAACGCCGTGGCGAAGCTCTGGTTGCCTCCGCCGCCGGTGCCTTTGAACGGGTTGAAGCGGACGGTATGCACCGACTGGACGCTCTTCTTGAGGCGCCTCTCGACGGTGGCGAGATAGCCCTCGATCTCCTCGCGGAACGCTCTGAGAGCGGAGAGGTCCGACGTGACCGCGCGCAGCGACCCTTCGAGGTCCGACGCTCCGCTGCCGACGAGGAAGCGCTTCAGCTTCATCCAGAGCGCGCCGACCGCGACGGCGAGGACGAGCACGGCGGCGGCGAGGGCGACGACGGCTATGAAGAGGGGGTCGGTTGTAAGCGATGCCATGGCGACATTATAATGTATCGACACGAACGATGTCCAAGCGCATATATCTCGATCACGCATCGCTGACGCCCATCGACCCGCGCGTCACCCGCGCCATGGGGCGCTATGCTTCGCCGTCATACGCCAACCCGTCGTCGATCTATGCCGAAGGGGCGGCCGCCCGGCGCGCCCTCGAAGAGGGCCGGAAGGCCGTAGCCGGCTTCCTCGGAGCCCGTCCCGGGGAGGTCGTCTTCACCGGCAGCGGCACCGAAGCCAACGCCCTCGCCCTCGAAGGGGCCGTCCGGGCGGCGATCCGGGCGAGGTCGAAAGCCCCGCACATCGTCATCTCTTCGGTCGAGCATTCGTCGGTCAGGGAAGCCGCCGCCGCGCTGGAGCGGGACGGGTGCAGGGTCGACCGCCTGCCGGTCGGCGCCGATGGCGCCGTCTCGGCCGCTGCCGCGGGCCACGCCATCGGGCCGGACACCGTCATCGTCTCCGTCATGGCGGTCAACAACGAGACCGGCGCGATCCAGCCCGTCCGCGACATCGCCAAAGCCGTCAAGAAGGCCCGGGCGGCGTCCGGCGGCCCTTATCCGCTCTTCCATACCGACGCCGCCCAAGCCGTCCTCTATGAAGATATCGGCGTCGAAAGGCTCGGCGCCGACCTTCTGACTCTCGACGGGGGCAAAGCTTGCGGCCCCCGGGGCATCGGCGCCCTCTATGTCAGGAGCTGCGTCCCGCTCGAGCCGGTCATCCGCGGAGGCGGGCAGGAGCACGGCGTGCGCTCCGGCACGGAGAACCTTCCCGCCATCATGGGGCTGGCCGAAGCCCTGCGCCTGGGCGCGGCATGCCGCGAAGCCGAGCGGGCCCGGGTGGCATCCCTGAAAGAGGCTTTCTTGGCCGGGCTCATGGAGATAAGGCCGGACGCCTCCGTCAACGGCCCGGCCGCCGGCTCTTCCGGCCTTTCCGCGCCCCATATCCTGAACGTCTCCATCCCCGGCATCGACAACGAGTTCCTGGTCCTCCAGCTCGACGCCCGCGGCATCGCCTGCTCGACCAAGAGCTCCTGCCTGCGCGACCAGGACGATTCCTATGTCCTCGCGGCCATGGGAGCCGACGGGCGCTCGTCCGTCAGGTTCTCGTTCGGCCGCACCACCCGGCCGCGGGACGTCAGGAAGGCCCTGGCGGCCCTCCGGGCCCTTTTGCGGCCCGAACGTTGACTTCGGAGGGGCTTTTTGATAGCGTATAGCCCACATGTCCACATCAACAACGACCAAAAGCATAGAGACGATGTTCTCCGTCGGAGCCCATTTCGGTCTCGGCCGCTCGCGCCGCCATCCGTCGGCTGCCAAGTACATCTTCGGCACCAAGAACCGCACCGACATATTCGACCTCGAGAAGACCGTCCCCATGCTCGACGCCGCCAAGGCTTTCGTCTCCGGCCTGGCCAAGGAAGGCAAGACCGTCCTCTTCGTCGGCGGCAAGAAGGAGGCCTCGGCCGCGATCAAGGCCGCTGCCCAATCCGTCAACATGCCGTACGTCGACGGCCGCTGGATCGGAGGCACCATCACCAACGCCGGCCAGATCAGGAAGCGCATCGAGCGCTATGAGAAGCTGGTCGCCGACAAGGAGAGCGGCGAGCTCGCCAAATACACCAAGCGCGAGCGCATGCTCATCGACAAGGAGATCGCCTCCCTCGAGAAGATCTTCATGGGCATCGTCTCCATGAAGAAGCTGCCGGACGCCCTCTTCGTCGTCGACCCTCGCCGCGAGAAGAACGCCGTGGCCGAAGCCGCCGCCGCGGGCATCCCGGTCGTCGCCCTCGCAGGCTCCGATTGCGACATGTCCGTCGCCGCCTATCCTATCGCCGGGAACGATTCCGCCAAGGCCAGCGTCCAGCTCTTCGTCGACGAGATCGCCAAGGCATATCAGGACGGCAAGAAAGCCGCCTAGCCGCGGCCGCGCCGCCATGTTGAGCCCGTTCCTCTTTTTCTCGTCATCCAGGAAGAAGCCGGGCCCCGTCCGGGCGTCGCCAGCGGCCCCTTCCGGTGCTACACTATCAGATACAGCAACAAAGCCCATGACCACCACTATCACCACCGAGCAAGTCAAGAACCTCCGCGACAAGACGGGGATATCCGTCATGCAGTGCAAGAAAGCCCTGGAAGAGGCCGGCGGAGACGAAGAGAAGGCCATGGTCATCCTCCGCAAGAAGTCGGGGGAGATCTCGGCCAAGAAAGGCGACCGGACCTTCAAGGCCGGCGCCATCCAAGCTTATATCCATGCCAGCGGCACCGTCGGCGCCATCGTCGAGCTCGACTGCGAGACCGATTTCGTGGCCAATAACGACGAGTTCAAGGCGCTGGCCCGCGACATCGCCATGCATGCCACCGCCACCGGCGCCCGCTTCCTGTCCAAGGGCGACATCACCGAGGCCGACCGGAAGACCGCCGAATCCGTCTTCGAAGAGGAGGTCAAGGGCAAGCCCGAAGCCATGAAGGCCAAGATCCTCGAGGGGAAGCTCAACGCCTATTTCGCCGAGATGGTCCTCCTCGACCAGCCGTTCATCAAGGACCCTTCCATCACCATCCAAGGCCTCATCGACAAGGCCGTCCAGAAGTTCGGTGAGAAGATGGCCGTGGCCCGCTTCGCCCGCTTCAAAGCCCTCGAATCATAAAGCTATGACCTACGCCCTCATCGCCGTCTTCTACGCTTCGCTCCTCGGGATGGCCGCGATGGTGCTCCTCAAGCGCAGGGAAGTGCGGACCGGGCGCCCGAGCCTCGTCTCCCGCCTGGGCGCGGGCAGCGACCATTTCTTCCAGGAGGCGCATGCGTCCTTCCGGAAAGGCATATCCTACGTCAACCGGCGGACATTCGCCGCTCTGGCGCATCTCGCCGCGTTCCATGTCCTCCTCCGCGTCAGGAAGGTCTATGTCGGCCTCAAGCACAGCTTCATCTCCACCCCTCACGGCAAGAAGCTCATCGACGCGGTCCGCGGCCGCGGCGAGGTCCGCGACCACGGCGCGTCGTTCTATCTCCGCCATATTGCTGCAGACGAGAAATCGCGATAGAGTAAAAGGCCAGCGGATTTTCGCCGGAGTAGCTCAATGGCAGAGCAATCGCTTTGTAAGCGAAAGGTTGGAGGTTCGACTCCTCTCTCCGGCTCTTGACCAAGGCGATCAAGAACAATGACAAGGCTCTCGATTCGAGAAAATGCGCCTTTTGCCGTGCGGCGCTGACCGAGAGACATAAGAAGCGATTTTGTTCCAATAGATGCCAGAAAGACCACCGGCATTCTCTTTTCATATACAAATGGAAGAACGGCTTGATCGGCGGAAATATCGGCATCAATGCCAGGGCGCTATCGGGGCATATCAGGAGGTATTTGATAGACAGGCATGGCGATAGATGCATGCTATGTGGCTGGCATGAGCGCAATCAAGCGACAGGGAAGGTCCCTATAGAGATAGACCATATCGACGGCGATTCGGAGAACAGTAGCGAGAAGAATCTGAGGTTGATATGTCCGAATTGCCATTCTCTGACACTGAATTTCAGGGGCTTGAATATGGGATATGGAAGAAAATGGAGAAAATGACAGCTCTGATCAAGAATGATCTCTATTTTCCTGAGCTGTTGCCCGTGCTCGTCGCAGCCGTGCTCGAGGCCATGGTCGCCAGCTCCGGCATAAGCTTCTCCACGTCAGCGAGCGGCTTCAGGCCGTAGACGGGCTTGTTGTGGACGACCAGGGCCGGCAGCCGGTCCTTCACGCCGTATATGCTCTCCAGCGTCTTGACCGCCGAGACGCTCCCGTTATAGTCGAACGAATAGACGCGCACCTCCGGGTAGTCCTGGCGCAGGGCGGTCAGCACGGCCCCCATGTCGGAGCAGTCGGGGCAGTCGCCGGCGTTCGAATAGAAATAGAGCACGAAGACGGGCTTCAGGCCGCATTTCTCGGTCATGTTCTGCATCAGGATGAAGTCCTTGATCTCGAGCAGGGCGTATTCCTGCTTGAGGGATATGACCTGGGCGTCGCCGGAGCCGCGGGCGCTCTCGAGGTACGAGACCTGCTCGCCGAGGGTGTCGAGCTCCTGGGAGAGGGAGGAATTGCCGAGGTCGTCGCACGGCGTCTCTTTGAGCAGGTCGAACTGCGTCTCCGACGACAGGATGTTCATGGATATGCTGTCCTGGATGGAGCGGATCTCGCTCACCCGCTGGTTGTCGAAGTAATTGCTGACCAGGGTGATGCCGACGAATATGAGGGCGGTGATGACGAATGCCCAGAGGTATTTGCGGTAAGGGGACATGAAGAGACACTAGCACATCGTCTCGGTCACCTCCAGCTGCCCACGTTCCGCGTCAATGCGCGGCCCCAGGAGATGGCCACCCAGACGGGGGCGATGAAGCCGTAGAAAATGGTGTAATACGCCATGTCCCGGGACGGCTTCCATGAGCCGGTGGCCATGCGCTTGCCGAAGAAGAGGAACGCCAGGGCCAGGACGACCAGCGCGAAGGTCAGCAGCCGGACGACCGTGGTGTCGATGAAGAACGGCTGGAACGACGGCCACTGCCAATGCCACTGCCAGCCCACCAGATACCAGCGGGAAAGGCTGTCCGCCGTGGTGGTGGCCGCGTCGACCGCGGCATAGCCGGCGAAGAAAAGGACGGTCACCAGCGATATGACGCCCGCCGGCAAGGTGAACGTGCCGATCTGGCCGTGCTTCCGGCTGAAGAACAGGCGGCGGTAGTCGCGGACGTTGAGCAGGAAGCCCGTCGTCCAGCGCACCCGCTGCTTGACCAGGGCACGCACCGTGGCGGGCGGGGTCGTATAGACGTAGGCGTGCTCGGCGTTCTCGATGACGCAGTTGTGGCTGTGGAGGCGCAGAGCCATCTCCAGGTCCTCGGTGTTGTAGGCGCTCTTGAACGGCCCCACCTGCTCGAAGACCGACCGGCGGAAGAGCGAGAACGGACCCGGGGTGACGTGGATGGCGTTGAAGACGCTGTACATCTTGCGCAGGAATATGCCGATGTTGTATTCGGCGTATTGGATATGCTCGAGGACGGTCTGCGGGGCCCGCACCTTGATGGCCGGGGTCACGGCCATGACGCGCGGGTCGGCGAAGAGGGGCGCCATGCGGCTCAAAGCTTCGGCGTGGACGAACGAGTCGGCGTCGAGGCAGCCGATGATGTCGCTCCGGCTCTCGGCGATGCCGAGGTTCATGGCCGTATGCTTGCCGCCGTTCTCCTTGCGGAATATCCTGACCTGCGGGTCGGCCGCGTAGCGCTCGAGATACGACCAGGTGTCGTCGGTCGACCCGTCGTCGACCGCCAGGATGGACAGCTTGTCGGCCGGGTAGCGGAGCCGCTTCAAGGACTCGATGGTGCCGACGACCGTGGCCTGCTCGTTGAAGCAGGGCACGATGATGGAGACCGTGGGCACGCTCTCGGCCTCCTTTCTCCCTTCTCCTATCTCCTTGCTCCTTCCTCCTTGCTCCTTCCTCCTTGCTCCCTTCTCCTTGCTCCTAAAAAGCGCCTCCCGGTGCTCGAAAAGGGTGATGATCAGGAAGACCTGTATGTAGAGGGAGACGAAGAGGAACGCCTCCATCACGATCGAGAAGACGGGGTTCACCGGCTCAGTATATGATTTTTCGCCGTTTTTTGCTAGAGTGGGGGCATCGCACCGCCATGGGCAGGAAGATAACCATCACCGATACGACCGAGAAAGAGATGCTGGCTCTCCTCGAGACGAGGGCCGATTTCAAGAGCCTGCGCATGAAGCGCCTCTTGGCTTTGCCCGACCTGACCAAGAAGGAGCATTCGCCGGTCAAGATCCTCTTCGACGCCGTCATGCGCCTGCCGCGCTTCAAGGACTTCGACATCGTGGATTTCCCGCGCATCGTCACCGTGGAGCAGGATTTCGACCTCCTGAACACGCCCAAGGACCACCCGAGCCGCCGGGAGACCGACACCTATTACGTCACCGACCGGTACGTCCTGCGCACCCAGATGACCGCCTTCTGGTCCTTCTATCTCAAGGACCCCGAAGTCCTGAAGCGCCTCGAGGCCGAAGGGCAGGTGGCCGCCCTCGCTCCCGGCATCGTCTACCGCAAGGACGAGATCGACCGGCACCACTTCCCGGCCTTCCATCAGATCGACGGCCTGCTCATATGCAAGAGATCAAAGAGAGCCATCACCCAGGACGACCTCAAAGAGGTCCAGGCCGACCTGGCCAAGGGCATATTCGGCCCTGACATCCAGTACAAGTTCCTGGATGACGACTTCCCGTACACGGTCCAGAGCCTGGAGATGGACATCATGTTCAACGGCGGCTGGATGGAGGTGAACGGCGCCGGCCTGGTCAACCCGGTCGTCCTTCGCAACTTCGGCCTCGACCCGGAGATCTATAACGGCTGGGCCTTCGGCTTCGGCGAGCGCCTGGCCATGATCAAGATGGGCATCCCCGACATCCGCATCCTCTGGTCCGACGACCCGCGCATCACCAGCCAGTTCAAAGACATCGATTCGAAGTTCAAGGAGGTCAGCCGGTATCCGGCCATCGTCCGCGACATCTCCTTCGTGGTGGACGCGAGCATGGCCCTCAACAACTATTTCGAGATCGTCCGCGAATGCGCCGGCGACCTCATCGAGGAAGTGAAGCTGGTCGACGAGTATGAGAACGCCGCGAAGTTCGGCGCAGGGAAGAAGAGCTACACTTTCCGCATCACCTACCGCTCATTCGAGCGCACTCTGACCAACGAGGAGGTCAACGCCATCCACGAGAAGATCCGGGAGAAGACGGCGAGCGAGCTGAAGGCCGCCGTCCGCTAAGCCATCGCATATATATGGAACCCCACGCACATCATCGAGAGACGGCGCCGGATGCGGCCCCGAAGGAAGCCGGCCGGCCGATCGACCTCGCGGCCCTCAAGCGCCAAGCCTGGCAGGACACGGTCCATGAGCTCCGGGACCTGGTCTTCTCCAAAGACGCGGCGTACGAAGCCGACGCGGCCGTCAGCCGGAAGATCGACGAGAACAGCCGGTTCACGCCGGGCTTCCTGGCCCTTCTGGCAGGCGCGTCGGTGGTCTGCACCCTCGGCCTCCTCATGAACTCGTCCGCCGTCATCATCGGCGGCATGATCATATCGCCCATCATGTGGCCGCTCATCAAAGCGGCGTTCGGCGTGTCCTTCGAGAACCTGTCGTACATATGGCGGGCGGCGGCCATCCTCGCCTTCAGCGTCATCTTGGCCGTGCTGGCGTCGGCGGCGATCACCCTTCTGTCGCCGATCCATGCCCTCGACGCCGAGATACTGGCGCGGACCCACCCGACCTTCCTCGACATCGTCGTCGCCCTGGTGGCCGGCTTCGTGGCGGCCCTCGGCATGATCAAGCCCCGCATATCGGAGAATCTCGCCGGGGTGGCCATCGCCGTCTCCCTCATGCCGCCCCTCTGCGTGGCCGGCATCGGCATCGCTTTGGTCAACGGCGCCGTGTCGCTGGCCGGCCTCTATCTGTTCCTGGAGAACGCCGTGGCCATCATATTCGTCGCCACGCTGGTCTTCGCCTATTATTCGCGGGTCACTAAGCGCATGAGCGTCTGGCGCCGCCGCTCCATCATCGCTTTGGCGATCGTCCTGGCCATCGTCTCGATCCCCGGCATCGTGTCTCTGTATCACGGGTAGGCGCGGAAGCGCATCGCCTGCGGCCTCGTCCGATAGGGGATGGAAAATAAAACACCCGTCCAGATCTCTCTGAACGGGCTCGGGTGACGAAGGGCTTTACTTTTGAGGGGCTGCAGGCGTCGTATCGGTATCCATGCCTGGTCCCGTCGCGCGATCGGCAGTCTGCTTGAGAAGCATATTAGCCAGAAGGACATCGACGATCGTGCCGCCGCCTTGGCCATCCCTGGAACCGCTTCCCACTGTGATGCTCGGTACGATTGGAACCCTGCTGTTGCTCAAAGATTGAGCGACTTGAACGGCGGCATAGTTGCCGGCTTCCATGGATCTGATCTTCAGCTGGATGACGTCCGCTTCGGCAGTGCCGACAGCTTTGGTCTTCGCCGCCTCAGCTTCGCCGACGGTCTTGACGACCATCGCGTCGGCGGCTGCCTGGACCTTTTTTGCTTCGGCTAGGCCGCCGGCCTGCTTTATCGCGGCTTGAGCCTGGAAGTCGGCGATCGAGACGCTGCGCTCGGCGTTGACGACAGTGGCCTGCGTCTCTGCCATAGCAGTGGCTTGTTGGAGATCCTTGCGGGTCTCTTGGGCCAGTCTTTGCGTCTCGAACGTGACTTTCTCCTGTTCAGCCAGCTTCCGGTCCGTCAAGGTCTTCATGAGCGATTCCGGCGGGACGATGTCCCCGATCAGGGTATCGACTGCGCCGACGTTGTATTCTTGAAGGGCTGACGAAATGGCGGTCTTCGCTTCTTTTTGGCGTTCCTGCCGTTTTTTAAGGAAGTCGATGACATCGGAATTCTGAGCCGCATTGCGGAAGTAATTTCCGATTGTCGGCTCCAATACTTGGCTGACCAGATTCTCCACGCTGCCGAAGCGGGCGATGACCCTAGGGGCATCGTTCCGCGGTATGTGGATGATCTGGCTCACGTCCAAGTTGAAGGTGAACCCATCCGACGAACGGACCTTGATGGTGCACAGATTCGCATCGAGCTTATGTGCCTCGCTCTTGCCGTCTGCCCAATTAAGGACGACGTTAGCCGTCGGCACGCTGACCACGTTGTGAGTGTAAGGGTTTATCGGATATTTGCCGGGGTCTAAGACCTCGACCCAAACGCCCTTTTGGCCTTTGCTCACCAAGTTCCCATGTTTGAAGCCGTCGCCGGTCGTGTCGATGCCGGTGGCTCCTACATAAGCGATGACGACGCCTACGTGGGCTATCGGCACCTCGGTCATCGGCTTGATCTCGATCGTGGCGAATCGCGGATTGATGTAATACTGGCCGGCCACAAGCACCTGTTCTTGCAGGCCTTTGTAGCCGCCATGCTCGATGAAGGATTCCCCGTCCTGGAATGTATTATGCTCGGGGACTTCCTTGCCGGCGATCTCGCCGGTGGGCAGCGGCTTGCCGTCCTGGGTGGTGACGATGCCGATGGCATTGTCACTGATCTGGGTGGTCAACGCCGCGCTGACCTCGAAGAATGCGGTATTGATGCGGTAGGTCCCTGGCGGGATGATGGCGATCTGGGGCCCGCGCTCCCCGCCGCCTTCGAGGAACATTCGCACGTTTTGGAACGAGTCGCATTTGACCGTCTTGGCCAAGATGCGGCCATTTGCGAGCGGCTTGCCGCCGCGCGCCTCGACCACGCCTATGTGGCCTTGTTCGATCGAGATGAATTGCTGGAGCTGGATGCTGAATTGCCACGGCCAGAACCAGAAATGCACGCCGGGAGGCAGCGTATCTGCTTGGATGCCCGCTTCGCCCTTCAAGGCGATGATCTCACCGTCCGGGAGTGTCCGGTTCGCTCCGAATAGGGCGAATTTCTTATTGACGATGCCGATGGCGTTCTTCGGGATGAAGATGACGCCGAAGATCCGAAGAAGGATCTTGTAACAGAGGATCGCAATGACGATCGCTGCGACCGGGATGCCGATGGCTATAAGACTGCTCAATGATGCTGTCATAGACTGATTTCCTGCGCTTTCTAGTTTTGTTGTTGTCAAGGAACCTGGCTCGAGGCGTCTGCCTCGAAGATGACCTGTTTCCTTGCCTGAATTAAGAATAACACGATTATTTATCAAGGTCAATATATGTATTGACAATGCTCATACCGCGTGCTAATTTCACATCCAGGTCAGTCAAACAGCAAATGAACATTACGAAAGGAATATGCTATGAAAAAACTCTTTAGCTCGCTCTTCTCCGGCTTTAACGATCCGGTCAAAAGCGGCAAGGTCGCCACGGGCGAGCGCCCAGCGACGCTCTCGTGCCTCAAAAACCCACCGCCCGCTCACGCCGAGCATCCTCGTCAACGGGACGAAAACCGTGAAGTCCGACCGGAGCCACCCGTCGCTATCCCGGCTGTGCCGGCGACTGAGAGCCCTTACGAGAAGGGTCTCGACGATTGGTGGGACATACTCGAGAACGAGTCTGCTAGCCATATCGATCACGCCAAGGCGTTCGAAGAGGTCTTGAAGAGCTCGAATGATCTTGGTGACTTCGGCAGGCTCTATGACGCCGTGGGCTCAAGGGATCCCTTACTCCCAGCGCTGATGAGCAAGCTCGGCGCTTTCAAAGCTAGCTTCAGCGAATGGGCAGATGCTTACGAGGGCAGAGACCACAGAGATGATTACTCGGATCTTCTTCTCGAACGGTCCATGAGCTTGGCGAAGTCTCCTGGTGAATGGCTCTCTCTTTGGGAGAAAGCCGAGAATTCACATGATGAGGACCTTGGGAAGGTCACAGAGGCGCTTGATAAGCTCGAGTGGACCAAAGAGCAGTGGGGCGAGCTCCGCAGCAGCTCCGACGCGGATTCCGAGCCGGAGACGCTTGCCACCCGCAAGCTGGTGCAATTCTGCGAGACGGCCCCCGATGTTGTCTCTTTCTACCTCGAATATGTCGAAAATTGGAATGAGAGCAACGAAGCCGACGAAGCGATCTTCAAAAGGCTGTTCTCGCTCGCGACGCGCCAAGAAGCCCGTATCATCTCCGCGCTTGCTGACGACAATGACGCCTTGCGCGAAGCCGCTGATGAGTTCCTCAAGTCTTGATTCCATCCCAAAAATCTCTCAAACCCCGTGCAAAAGCGCGGGGTGTTTTTTATCCGGCAGCCGTCTTATAGAAAGATTCGCTGACACAGATGCGATGAGAACTTCCCAACGAGCCTCAAATGCCGTACTGTGTAGCATCCATGGCCAATACCCAGAAATCAGCCAGGCCGGACTTCTCCGGCGACACCATCATCCGTTTCGAGGACGTCTCATACGAATGGGGCCACAACAAGCCTATCCTCGACGAGGCGTCCTTCAGCGTGCGCCGCGGCACCAAGATCACTCTCATGGGCCAGAACGGCGCGGGCAAGAGCACGATCTTCGGGCTCATCCTGGGCGAGAATCGGCCCGAGAGCGGCGAGGTCCACGTCACGAAGGGCGCGACCATCGCCACGGCCCGCCAGGTCATACCCCGCGGCCAGATGGAGCTGCCCGTCCGCGAATTCTTCGCCGCATGCTTCAAGGAGAAAGTCTATGACCTGGATCCACGGATCGATTCTGTCCTGGAGGTGGTGAATCTGCATGCGCATAAGACCGCAGAAGACATAAAAGACAGGGCCCTCAAGAGCTTCTCCGGCGGCCAGCAGGCGCGCCTGCTCCTGGCGAGCGCCCTCATCCAGGATCCGGACATCCTGCTTCTGGACGAGCCGACGAACAACCTCGACGCCGCCGGCATCGAGCACCTGACGCGCTTCCTGGTCGAGTACCGGAAGACCTGCCTGGTCATCTCTCACGACGCGGACTTCCTGAACGCCTTCACCCACGGCGTCTTGTATCTGGACGTCCACACCCGCAAAGTCGAGCAATATGTGGGCGACTACAAGGACGTGGTGGACCAGATCTCGGCCCGCATCGAGAAGGAGAACATGGCCAACGCCCGCCTGCAGAAGGAGATCGACGCCAAGAAGTACCAGGCCGGCGTCTTCGCCCAGAAAGGCGGCGGCATGCGCCTGGTGGCCAAGCGGATGCGCGAGAAAGCAGAGGAGCTGGAGGAGGATATCGTCGAGGTGAGGAAGGAGGACAAGACGATCAAGGACTTCCGCATCCCGGCCCAGCCGGAGCTGGTCGGCGAGGTGATATCGATCTCGTCATACAGCATGATCAGCCCGAAGACGCACAAGCCGGTGAATCATGCCTGCCACATCAAGCTGCGCAAGAAGCAGCACCTGCTCATCTCGGGGCCGAACGGCATAGGGAAGTCGACGCTTTTGGAGCACATTGTGACAGAAGGAGAAAGGAGCGAGGAGAAAGGAGATGCGATGTCCCATGCTCCTTCCTCCATCCTCCTTTCTCCTTCCGTTCGCGTGGGCTATTACCGCCAGGACTTCTCGATGATGGATTTCAACGACACGGTCTATGAGTCGTTGGACAAGATCGCCAAGGCGAGCCGGATGCCGGTCTCGGAGACGGAGCTGCGCGCCACGTCGGCGAGCTTCCTGATCGGCGCCGACGCCATCCATACCCGCATCGGCTCGCTGTCGGAAGGGCAGAAGGGCCTCGTCGCCTTCGCCCGCCTGGTCTTGCAGAAGCCCGGCCTCCTCATCCTCGACGAGCCCACCAACCACATCAATTTCCGCCACCTGCCCGTCATCGCCCGCGCCCTCGACGCCTATGAAGGCGCCATGATCCTGGTCTCCCACGTGCCCGAGTTCGTGAAGCAGATTCGCATAGATGAGGTGCTGGAGATGGGGAAATAAAAAAGCGGCCCGCATTGCGAGCCGCTATAGTTCACCCTTTCCGCCACTTCTCCCAACACTTCAGCCAGTCGCTCCGGAATAGCCCCAGAATGATCTCGTCCCAATACCGGCCGCCGACGAAATGCTGGCGCCGCAGCCGGCCCTCGACCTTGTAGCCGCAATGCAGGCTGTAGGCCAGGCTGCGGGCATTGAAGGCGATGACCCTGGACATGATCTTGCGCAGGTTGAGGGTATTGAAGGCATAGTCGAGGAGGGCCATCTTGGCATCAGTGCCATAGCCCTTGCCCCAATACTGCTTCTCGCCGATCAAGGCCCCGGTGGTGGCGGTGCGGTCCTTCCAATCGATGCCGTGGATGCCCATACTGCCTATTGGGCGGCCTTTGACCTCTATGATGAGGATGATGTCTTTGTCGTTCTTCTTGCTTCTGCTCTCCAGCCACTCCCGCTCGGCGCCCATGGTCATGGGGAATATGTTCTTGATGAACACCCTGACCTCCGGATCGTTGATCCACTTCTGACAGAGAGGCAGGTCGCTCTCGGAGAGGGGGCGGAGAATGGTCTTCCGACCGCGCAGGAATACGGGCGTTTCAGTTTTCTTTTTCATATGTTTTCAATGTTCTATTGTTGTTATCTATCCACTGGATGCGGGACAAAAAATCCCGGCTTTCGTCCAGTCGGGATGTTTCGGGGAAGCGTAAGGAGGTTGAGCTCTATAGCATATGAGAAACATCGCGACTGTCCGCAAGCGCGCCCTTGTAGGCGAGCACGAAGTTGGAACCGCGCTCGAAGTGCGGCATCCAAGCGGTCATGATGTTGTTCTTATGCTCTCGTTGCATAACGATAATACGGTACTACGAGAGGGGAGGTGGTGTCAAGGAGAATGGCGCGAATACTTGACTTGATAATCGGAATCCATGGTAAAATATAGGTAAGTCAAACCGACCCCAATCCAAAAATCTTGTCTGAGGACGCGGTCGGTGTGGCCGCGTCCTTTTTTGGACGCAAGGTCGATTAATAGTCGCTAAAATTCTTTAACCATCCCAATGCCAGACAGATCAAGAGATAGGAATGGCAGGCTTCGCGAGAAGCGTGCTGACACCAAAGTCGAGACTCTGAAGGAGACCTACCCTGAATTCGAAGGTATAAATGGAAACATGCATCTCGGTACCCTCAAGGAAGCTTTCGGAACGGAATCGCTGGATGGAGTTCGTCGCGCTCTTCGCGGTGCATAGAACTTCATACAACCTAATACCCTGAAAACAGTCGAGACAAGCGGCTGTTTTTGTATGCCAAGTTTAAACTATTGCAAAAATGAAAACAGGAGTATAATTGTCGCACTTGCACGCATGGTCAGGTCGTCCGTTGCGATCATGCGAATCTAGAAGTCCAGAAAACGCTCTTGAAGCGCCGTTTTCTGATCGGTTTTGTCAATGTTTTATTAATAGTTAACTTAGTATAGACTATGTACACGACACAACTTTTACCTGTCATGATTAGCAAAAAGATATTATCGAATGTCGAATCGAAGCCGTATTTCCAAAAAGGCGATTTTGTTCTTTATCATGGGGATTCTTTGAATGTTCTGGCTCAGTTGCCGGAGAATTCTATAGATATGATATTTGCAGATCCGCCATACAACCTTTCAAACGGGGGTTTTAGCGTCCATGCAGGCAAAATGGTTAGTGTGAACAAAGGTGACTGGGACAAGAGTAAAGGATTCAAGGATGATTATGATTTTCATTATCGCTGGCTGGAGGCTTGTAAGCGCATACTGAAGCCAAATGGAACACTTTGGGTTAGTGGAACGTATCATTCCATATATCAATGTGGCCATGCGCTTCAGGCGCTTGGTTATCATATCCTGAATGATATTTCTTGGTTTAAGCCGAATGCTTCACCGAACCTAAGTTGCAGATTTTTCACTGCAAGCCACGAGACGATCATTTGGGCTAGGAAGGACAAGAAGGGGAAACACACTTTTAACTATGAATGGATGAAGAATAAGGAATGGCCAAGCGACTTTTTTAAGAATCCTAATAAACAGATGAGGAGTGTTTGGCATATACCAGACGTAGAGGATGTTTGGACTGTCGGTACTCCCAAAAGGGAAGAGAAAACGTTTGGAAAACATCCTACACAGAAGCCGCTGGAACTTCTCCGTAGGATCGTGCTTGCAAGCACAAATAGGGGTAATATAGTCCTTGACCCATTCACTGGCAGTTCGACTACGGGAATAGCCTCGATCATGAATGGTCGAAAGTTTGTCGGTATAGATACTACGAAGGATTTTCTTGAGCTTTCAAAGAAGCGATTACTAGAATTATAGAAACAACATGATCAAAAAAGGAGTTGGAGGAGGAAATACAATAACTGGTCTTCGCTTCGAAAAGAGAGCAAGCATCTTAAAGCTTCTTAGTAGTCATGAAGGCTATAAAGTAAAAGGTCACATTATCTATTACCAAGGTAATGAAGTAGCGCAAAGTTATAGAAAAAATGGACTATATAAATACCTCGAATCAAAGGGTGTAGACTACGAAAAATATATATCCAAGAAATTACTTCCCGACGAGGCTATTTATGTGATCAGAAATAACACTCTATTTGTCATAGAGATTAAATTCCAGAGTGTTGCAGGCTCGGTCGATGAAAAGCTTCAGACTTGTGACTTCAAGAAAAAGCAATACAAGAAGCTTGTGGCACCACTTAATATCGATGCAGAATATATCTATATTCTGAATGATTGGTTTAGGAGACCAGAATATAAAGATGTTCTGGACTATATTATTTCGGTTGGATGCCAGTATTATTTCCAATACTTACCATTGGAGAAGATCGGGCTACCAGTCCCAGCCTAAAGATAATTGTAATAATTTTATGGCTACAAGTTGGAAGGAATGGGAAAATAAAATAGGAAGAATCTTTAAGAATATTGGTTATACAAAGGTAGATAATATTGATAATTCAATTAATCTACAACCAAGAGAATTCTGTTTAGAGAAGCTGAATCATGATATGCAGGTAGATGTATTTGTCTGTGTTGATAAATCTCAGTGGGTACATATAGAGTGCCGAGATCGGAGGAATCGGACCATAAATGGGTGGCTTCACGAGATTAAAGGACGTACTAGCCAACGTCTGACAAAACTAAAGAAAGGATTAAAAATAAAAAATATCAAGGTATTTGGTGTAGCTGCCACATCGCTAAGAGACCTTGATGGTAAGACCCAGAATGTTGCGGATGATACTGGTGTTGCGCTTTGGCATCACGGAGTAGTGGATTATTTACTTGCTATAACTAAAGGTGCTGGTGGTCAAGCAGAAGAGCTAGTCTTGAATAGGTGTGGAATTAGGAGAAGTAAGTACTTACCAATAAACATACAAGTTCAACCATGGCCAGGTATATCTGAGTCCTGGTTTATTGGATACGTATCTCCGCTTCAGATAGCTCACGCGACATTTGTTTATCAACGTGGTAATGGATTTGGAGAATCTGCATATCAGAGATTTCTAAAACCACAACGCATTACTGAGATAGCAGACTTTGTTAGAAGTGGTAAATCATTTCCTAATTCAATAGTGATGGCCTTGCCGAAGGGGACCAAGTTGCCAGGCAGTACCGTAATTAGAGCAAATAATCTAATTACGATTTCGATTCCTGGTGATCCGGAGGGGATCAAGATAATTGATGGTCAGCATAGATTTTTTGGAGCGTTAGCTTCTGGAATGAACCCGAAGCTTTTGTGCACATTTGTTCAATCTGAAGATCTAGATCAAGCGATCATGTTCGCGAAGATTAACGGTAAACAGGTTAGTGTTAGTAAGAGCCAATTGATCTCACTATTTTCAATTCCGAATTTTGCAGCAAAGATAGCAGCAGGATACTCAGAAAGAGATCATTTGAAGATTGAACGGGAGGACACGGTATATAGGGCACTCCAAAGAATGAACCAGAAAGGATTATTTGCTCACAAATTTAATTTTATCTCAGGTAGGCCTTCCAAGGACACGATACCGTTTAAATTTATATTTGACACTCTTATGTCACTATGGAATGTTGAGCCGTCCGGACTTGTCACTCTATCAGGGACTACGCAGGAAAAAGGAAAAGTCTTAGGGGACCGCTTAACATCCTTTTTGTCTGCTTGGGGAAAAGTACTTGGAAAGGAACGCCTTATGGATAGTCAGATATGGTTGCAGCCAACCATGCTAAGTGCACTAATTAAGACGTATCCAGACTGTAGATGGAATGCTGGGAAAAAGGATGTTGATTCTTGGCTTAAGCGGAGAGGGAAAATATCGTGGATACCTAAACCAGAATCTTATCGCGGTGGTTCAGGGGCCTCGACTTTATCAAAGCTGCTATGTAGGAAAATAGGTATCAAGTCACAGTATATTTAGTATCCACAGTTGAAATACATGTCCACCGCCAAATCGACACGCTACAGCCCGGAGAGCTTCTTGAAGGGGAAGATAGGGGAATTCGTCTTCGAGGAGATGTTCCGCAGGGCGGGGAGATTCACGGTCCTGCCATTCGGCTATGAGAAGACCCTGCCGGAGGTGGCTCAAAGGGTCGACCACGTGAGGTACAAGCATATCCTCGAGAATATAAGGAGCGCGCCGGATTTCGTCATCATCTCCCATGACGCCGCTAACGTCTATATGGTCGAAGTCAAATACCGCACCACCAAGACGGCCGAGGAGATGCTCGAGATCGCCAAGGGCATCCAGAAGCGCTGGACCGCCATATGGGTATTCCTGGCCACGCCCGACGGATTCTATTTCGACTCTTGCACCGATATCGTCAAGAATGGGGGAGCCATGGCGCGGCTCAATACCGGCTGGGTCGATGAGGAGACGCAGAGGGAGTTCGGGGAGTTGCTGAGGAAGTTTGTGCCGGGAAAGTAGATCTGCTCTGTGTTATTCTTTTGTAATGACCCTGATTTCCACCTGGAAAGATCCCGACGGACACATGGTGCGCTTCGAATATGAGGATGCGGATGATTTCAGCATGCTGGACAAGAGCAAATGCCGCCAAGTGTATGGCGTCTGCTTCTGTGATGGCAAACTGGTCATAGGCCGCGGCGGGCGCAAGGGGGATTGGGGCCTCATAGGCGGGACCATAGAGCCTGGAGAGACATTCGAGGAGACTCTGAAGCGCGAGGTTCAAGAAGAGTCCAATATGGAGGTCCTTACCGCCAAACCAATCGGATATCAGAAGGCTGTCGATACCCGTGACGGTTCATGGGTATACCAACTCCGTTATGTTTGTCGAGTGCAGCCGTATGGTCCGTTCACCGGCGATCCTGATGGTGGCAGTATACAGGAGATCAAGCTCATAGATCCCGCCGACTATCGCACATACTTCGATTGGGGAGAGACCGGTGAACGGATGATACATAGATCGATCGAGTCGATTGAAAGATTATCAAAATAAGCAGTCAAACATGCCCACCCCACGCTCTCAGCGGAGCTACTGGCTCATCAAATCCGAAGGGGATTGCTACTCGATCGACGACTTGCGGCGCGACCGGCGCACGGCGTGGACGGGCATACGCAATTATCAGGCCAGGAACTACATGCGAGACATGAAGCCGGGCGACCTCCTGCTCTTCTACCATTCCATGGCCGACCCCACCGGCATATACGGCATCGCCAAGGTCGCGAGCGCGCCGTATGCCGACCCGACCGCTCTCGACCCGAAGGACGAGCATTATGACCCGAAGCGCCCGTGGGTATGCGTGGACGTGGCCTTCGTCAAGAAGCTCGCCGCTCCGGTCTCGCTTGCAGAGATCAAGGCCGATCCTGCGCTCCGGCATATGCTCGTCGCCCGGCGCGGCCAGCGCCTGTCCGTCATGCCCGTCGAGGAGGCGCATTTCAAGAAGGTGGAGGCTATGTGATCTTCGGCATTGACACGCATGCTATAATAAAGCCTCCGAAGTATTCATCCTATCGTTGTTCCGAGCGTCTATCAGCAGGAATGCCCTCATCAGGGTGTTTTTTAATCCAAAAAGCCATGGCAAAAGCTTTCGATATCTGGAATTCCGTCAAGAAAAGGCTCGATGACAAGGTCATCGGTCGCGACTTCTATTTCAATGAGCGCGAGATATGGTGGTGCTCGCTCGGGCTCAATGTCGGAGTGGAGTCTGACGGAAAGAGCGACACGTTCGAACGGCCTGTCCTTATCATAAAGAAATTCAATGGGGACATGGTATGGATCGTGCCGCTCACCGGTATGCCGCATGACGATAGGTATCACAGAAAGATAGCGCACGGGCGCAACGAATCGTGGGCGTGCCTGACTCAGATACGCACGATCAGCACCAAAAGGCTATTGAGGAAGGTCGGAACGCTCGAGGAAGCATATTATCAAAGCGTAGTGGAGGGAGTCGCAGCCAATATAAAAACGAAACCCTCGCTGTAAAGCGAGGGAATCTCGGAGGCCGAAGCCGCTAATACAACAAGTGTAGGCGAATCGAAGCCGGGTGTCAATATCTTCTTTGTACATCTGCTATCATGTCCCGATGATATCCTCGCGCATCCGCATCCGCCTTCGGGTCCCGCTCTGGCAGACCAGGAGCCGCAAGCTGTACATGGCCAACAGGGAAGCCGCCAGGAGCCTGGTCCATGAGCGGATCGGGCACTTCATGGCGCATTATGGGCCCCGGCATGGCATCGTCCCAGGCCGCGTCGCCATACGCAATCAGAGGAGCCGATGGGGCTCGTGCTCCAGGAAGGGCAACCTCAATTTCAATTACAAGATCCTCTTCCTGCCCGCGGCGGCGCGCGACTATGTCATCGTGCATGAGCTGTGCCATTTGAAGGAGTTCAACCACGGCAGGCGCTTCTGGGACCTGGTGGCCGAGACCGTGCCGGACTATAAGGCGATCAAAAAGGGGATGAGGGAGCGGGTGGGGTGAGGCGCGATTATAATAGGAAAAGGAAATAAAAGCACGTGATCCATGAGGACCACGTGCCGGTCGATCTCGTTCAGTTCTTGCTGCGATCGGAGGTGACAGGGAAGAGAGGCTCTTTGATCCACTTGCCAGTGGAGAGCAGCTCTAAGTCCTTGAGCGGCCTGGCGATGAATTCGATCTTCATATCGCGGCCATCAAAGTCGAACTCTGCTTTGAAGACAAATCCGCCGACGGTCCCCATCATCCCGTATGCGTAATCGGTCTGCATCCATCCCTTGACGGCATGGTCCTGCTTGTTCAGGCGCATCTTCCGTTTCCTTCCGTCTATCATTTCCTGGGCTGCGAGGAATAGGGAGTTTCGGGCTTCGTCATTCAACGAGCCCCCATCGATTATCAGGCAATATAGCTTGTCCATTCAATGTCCTATCGTTCGCACTAAGTTAACACATGATAATCCTCATGTCAAATTCTACGATATCTGCACCATAATGGCATCTCGCCTCGTATCCCTAGTGTAAGAAGGATTGATCTTTGACAGGGAACAGGTTGGAGACAGGCAGGTGTATGTGTCGGCTTATCCATGACTTTAACAAATCCAAGTACTCTCAGCGCATTTTTGCCCCGACACATCTTCACCTCGCCTTCCTCTCCCGCCTATCCCTTCCTCGTCCCTTTGCTCTTTCAGCCCCCTCCCCGTCCTTCTTCATCCGAAACCCACACATCTGTGTGGGTTTTATCATCTATACGGCGTGCATTTCGGCCCCGTTTTTGGTATAATAGCGGCACAAGAGCAGTACGCTTTTTTCATTCATATGGCGGAAAAAACGGAGAAAAAGACCAAGAAAAGCGCCGGCGACGGCGCGTATGACGCGTCCTCCATCACCGTCCTCGAAGGACTGGAGCCGGTGCGCAAGCGCCCCGGCATGTACATCGGCACGACCGGTCCGGACGGCCTGCACCACCTCATCACCGAGATCTTCGACAACTCGCGCGACGAGGCCATGGGCGGCTATGCCAACGACATCGAAGTCGCCCTCCTGCCCGGCAACCGCGTCCGCGTGGCCGACAATGGCCGCGGCATCCCCGTCGACGTCCACAAGCAGACCAAGGTCTCCGCGCTCGAGACCATCATGACCGTCCTCCACGCCGGCGGCAAATTCGGCGGCGAAGGGTCCGGCTACAAGGTCTCCGGCGGCCTCCACGGCGTCGGCGCGTCCGTGGTCAACGCCCTCTCCATCTTCATGAAGGTCGTCGTCCACAAGAACGGCGCGGACGGCACGAAGAGCGGCATGTATGTCCAGGAATATTCCCAGGGCAAGCCCAAGTCCAAGGTCAAGAGCATCGGCCCCACCAAGCGCAACGGCACCATCGTCACCTTCGAGCCCGACGCCGAGATCTTCAAGGAGGGCACCAAGTTCGAATGGAACCGCCTGGTGGCCCACATGCGCCAGCAAGCCTATCTCGTGAAGGGTCTGCGCATCTCCGTCATCGACGCCCGCGAGCAGGTCGCCGGCTTCGGTCATGACGACGAGGTCTTCTACCTCCGCGAGACCGGCGTCGAGGCGCCGTCGTACACCTTCTACTTCGAGGGCGGCCTCATGTCGTTCGTCAAATTCTCCAACCAGCTCCTCAAGCCCGCCAACAAGAACATCTTCTACGTCGAGAAGAAGGCCGAGGGCGTCGAGTCCGTCGAAGTGGCCCTCCAGTACGTGGACGACGTGGCGTCGCGCGTCATGGGCTTCGCTAACAACATCCATACGCCCGAAGGCGGCACCCACATCACCGGCTTCAAGACGGCTTTGACCCGCACCCTCAATACCTACGCCAAGAACAACAACCTCGCCAAGAACGGCGACGACACTTTCACTGGCGACGACGTCCTCGAAGGCCTGACGGCCGTCATATCGGTCAAGCTCCGGGAGATCCAGTTCGAAGGCCAGACTAAGGCCAAACTCGGCTCCATGGAGGCCCAGTCTGCCGTCAACACCGTCTTCGGCGACGCCTTCGCGGCTTTCCTCGAAGAGAATCCGGACGACGCCCGCTCCATCATCGGCAAAGTCGTCTTGGCTATGAAGGCCCGCAAGGCAGCCAAAGCCGCCAAGGACAGCGTCCTGCGCAAGGGCGCCCTCGAAGGCATGACCCTGCCCGGCAAGCTCGCCGACTGCCAGTCGGGCGACCCCGCCGAGTCCGAGCTCTTCATCGTGGAGGGAGACTCCGCCGGAGGCACGGCCAAGACCGGCCGCGACCGCCGCACCCAGGCCATCCTGCCGCTCCGCGGCAAGATCCTGAACATCGAGCGCGCCCGCCTCGACCGCATGCTCGGCAGCGAGCAGATCAAGAACCTGGTCCTGGCCTTCGGCACCGCCATCGGCGACACGTTCGACCTTTCCAAGCTCCGCTATCACAAGATCATCTTGGCCACCGATGCCGACGTGGACGGAGCCCATATCCGCACCCTCATCCTGACCCTCTTGTACCGCTATTTCAGGCCGCTCGTCGACAACGGCCATGTCTATATCGCCCAGCCGCCCCTTTACAAGGTCAAACGCGGCAAGGAGCTGCTCTATTTCTATTCCGAGGAAGAGAAGGTCAAGGCGCTCGGCGCCGACGTCCAGGCCGTGGAAGAGGAGCCCGCGCCCGAAGTGGACGAGCTCCTCGAGCGCGCCGGTGCACCGGAGATGGAAGAAGGAGCAGGGGGCAAGGAGAAGGGAGAAGGCAAAGCGCAGAAAGTCTCGATACAGCGCTATAAGGGCCTCGGCGAGATGAACGCCGAAGAGCTCTGGGAGACGACCATGGACCCCGAGAAGCGCATCCTGAAGCAGGTCAACATCGAGGACGCCCAGGAAGCCGACAAGGTCTTCGACATGCTCATGGGTGACGACGTCCCGTCCCGCAAGTCCTTCATCCAGTCCAACGCCAAGATGGCGAATCTGGATATCTAGCCCCGTCTTTCCTGCCGTTCAGCCCTCCTCGGCGCGCCTGACGGTCTTGTTGAGCTTGGCCCATTCTTTTTCTAGGCTGGTCAATGCGTGGCGGCCCTTCTCTGTGAGGAAGCAGCATCGGCGCGGTTCGCCCGCGTCTATCTCGTCGATGCTGTGCTCGACTAAGCCGTCATGGACGAGGTCGTGGATCAGGGCATACAAGGTGCCGATCGGCGCTTTGTAGCCGAGGGCATTCATCCGTTTGTGGATATGGTTCGCCGGCTCGGGAACGCGGCGGATGAGCTTCATGACAAGCAGTTCGAGGAACGATCTGGATGAAAATGTAGGTTTTGACATAAGATAACGACGATAATGCCGGCGAATGGTATTCGCCTATAGGGTGCCATTTTAAATCCTTGGATTTCCAAAGATGCTCTCAAAATGACTCGATAAAATACCCGAATACAGGGATATTCTGGCAGCGCGATTCATTCACTTCGTAAACCCAAGGATTTTAAAACCCCTTGTGGTGGCAGACACGTTGTCGCGGCGAATCGCCGCCTTCTACGCCGTCTTGACCTTGAGCTTCGACTGCCTCTTCTTATCCAGCTTCGGCAGCTTCAAGATGAGCAGGCCATGCTTCTCGACCGCTTCGGCGCCGTCGACGTCGATCTCTTCAGGGAGCGACACGGTGCGCGAGAACGCGCCCCAGTAGAGCTCCTGGACCAGATAATCCCCGTCGCCCGTGACCCGCTCCTCTTCGCGCCTGCCGCGGATGGTGACGGCGTCGCGGGTGATGGAGACGTCGAGGTCGTCGGGGCGCACCCCGGCGATCATGCTCTTGACCACGATCATGTCCGGCGTCTGATAGACGTCGATGGTGAGCTCCGCTTCTTTGTCGGTCTCCTCGTCGATCCACGACGCGAGCTCGGCCGCCTTCGCCGCCGACGGGCGGGCTGCGAACGAGCCGGCCGCTTCCGGGCGCACCGCCGGCGCTTCGTCGCCGTCGTCCATCTTGACCGCTCCCGTCAGCCTCTCGAAGAAAGATCTTTTTGTTGCCATGGCGCTATTATACCACCCCTCTCATATGCGTGAAGTGTTGATGGCCGGGGCATCCGCGGGCCTGACCGCTTTGACCTCCTCGAACAGGACGATCAGGATGACGATGGCCGCCCAGACCCAGGCGAAGACCTTCAAAGCGTCGCCGGATGCCACGCTGACGATGCCGATATTGAAAGCGGCGTGGGCGGCGATGGCCGCCGCGAGCGCTGCGACGACCGCGCCGATCCGGGCCAGCCAGCCCCGGTAGAACGTCATTCCCAGGGCGAAGCCGACGAGGGCCGACGAGAAGACGTGCACCAGCGTCGCCCCGAAATAGCGCATGTTGCCGTCGACCAGACCCGACGCCAGCCCGCTGTCGGAGAGGGTCCCCATGATGAACAGGGTGTTCTCGAGGGCCGCGAAGCCGAGCGAGACGGCGACGAAGTAGATCATGGCGTCGATCGGCTCGTCGTACCATCTGCTGCGGAGGGCGATCAGGGCGACGGCCGCGAACTTCAAGGCCTCTTCGATGGCGGCCCAGAAGATATAAAGGGTGGCCTGGTCGGTGGCGAGGCCGGCCACCGCTTTCTCGGCGGGGATGGCCACGGCCACCGCCGCCATGCCTCCGAGGAAGCAGGCGGCGAGAAGGGCGCGCGGCTCGGGCTGGCGCTCGTCCTCCCTCGTCCAGAAGAACAGCCAGACGAGCGACGGGACGATGCCGGCCATGAGGGCGTACGCGAAAGTCGTGGCGTCCATGCCACTAGTATACACCAGGGCGCTCTGTGATATCATCCATCCATGGATGCCATCGGCAGCATAAAGGCCTATTTCCGCCGCGCCCGGCGCCGCAAGAGCCGCCGGAACAGCGAGATATACCCCGACGAGGTGCTCGTCGATTCGAGCAACATCCCCGGCTATGACGAGGACCGCTTCGAAGGCCGGCTCGAGAAGCCCATCCGCAAGAGCGTCCTCTATTCGCTCGGCATCGTCTTCGCCCTGCTGGCGGCGGTCTTCATCTTCCAGGCGGGCAACCTCGAGCTGGCGAACGGCGCGAGCTA
The DNA here is from genome assembly GCA_028865095.1 of Patescibacteria group bacterium. Lineage (GTDB taxonomy): Bacteria > Patescibacteriota > Minisyncoccia > Phycocordibacterales > PALSA-1337 > C7867-002. The sequence goes on from JAGWLA010000002.1 coordinate 70,241, forward strand.
TCGCCAGCAGAGCGTGGACAATGCCCTGCGGCCGGTGCCGATATTCGCCAGCAGGGGAGCGATCTTCGACCGGAACGGGGTGCCGCTCGCCTGGAACGCCCCGTCGCAGGGGATGGCCACCGGCACCGGCGAGGACGCCGTGGCCGAGCGCGAATACGCCACCACCACCGGCCTGGCCCACGTCATCGGCTACGTCCAGTATCCGTCGAAGGACTCGAACGGCTTCTATTACCGCGACGACTTCGAAGGGGTGAGCGGCGCCGAGAAGTATCTGAACAGCGTCCTGACGGGGCAGAACGGCTCGCGGCTCGTCGAAGTCGACGCCCGCGGCAAAGTCGTCTCCGAGAGCGTGGTCGAGCCGCCCGTGTCGGGCCAGACCGTCGACCTTTCCATCGATAGCGCCGTGCAGTCCGAGCTCTTCAGCAACATCAAGGACATCGCCACCACCTACGGCTTCAGCGGCGGCAGCGGCATCATCATGGACGTCCATACCGGCGAGATCATCGCCCTCACCAGCTATCCCGAATACAGCCCCCAGGTCATGTCCGACAAGACCGACGCGGCCGCGGTCAAAGCGGAGCTGAACGACCCGAACCTGCCGTTCCTCGACCGGGCGGTCGACGGGCTTTATACGCCCGGGTCCATCGTCAAGCCGTACGTGGCCATGGGCGGGCTGACCGACGGCGTCATCGATCCCGCCAAGACCATCGACGACACCGGCCTGATCTCCATCCCCAACCCGTACGACCCGTCGCACCCGAGCATATTCCGCGGCTGGAAGCCCGGAGGCCTCGGCCCCCTCGACGTCCGCCACGCCATCGCTATGTCTTCCGACATCTATTTCTATGCAGTCGGCGGCGGCTACGGCGACCAGAAGGGCATGGGCATCGACGCCATCGACAAATACCTCGAGCTCTTCGGCCTCGGCGAGGCCATCCCCGATTCCTTCGTGAGCGGGCCGTCCGGCCTCGTTTCGACGCCCGCGTGGAAGAAAGCCACGTTCAACGAGCCGTGGTATCTCGGCGACACCTACCACACCGTCATCGGCCAATACGGCACCCAGGTCACGCCCGCCCAGATAGTCAGGGCGGTGGCCACGATCGCCAACGGCGGCTCGCTCCTCGTGCCGACGATCGTCAAAGGGGCCGCTCCCACGGTCGAGCGGACCATCGGCCTCCCGCAGCAGGACTATCAGATCGTCCGCGAAGGCATGCGCCTCGGCGTGGAGGTCGGCACCAGCATCGCCCTGAAAGTCCCGTACACCGACGTGGCCGGCAAATCCGGCACCGCCGAGCTCGGCGCGTCCAAGGCGAACGTCAATTCCTGGATCACCGGGTTCTGGCCCTACGAGAGCCCGAAGTACGCTTTCGCGGTGGTCATGGAGCACGGAGCGACCAGCAACCTGATCGGCGCCGCCGCCGCCATGCGCCGCACCCTCGACTGGATGTCCGTCCACGCCCCGAGCTATTTCCAGTGAGGCGGCCGCCGGGAGCCGGAAGCCGCCCGGCCGTCTTGTCTCTGCGGGAGGCCCCGTGATATGATTAAGCTCCGCATTATTCCTCCGATAATGTCCCTTTCTTTTTTATGTCCCACGACATCCAGTATCTGACGAAAGAGAAGTTCGCCGACCTCGAGCGAGAGCTCGCGCATCTCCGGACCGACCGCCGCAAAGAAGTGGCGGAGCACCTCGAGTACGCCAAGAAGCTCGGCGACCTTTCCGAGAACGCCGAATATCACCAGGCCCGCGAAGAGCAGGCCGAGGTCGAAGACCGCATCCGCAGGCTCGAAGAGCTCCTCAAGCAGGCCGTCATCACCGGCCAGGGAGGGGGCGACGCCGTGACCGTCGGGTCGACGGTCAGGGTCGAGAAGGACGGCGACAACAAGTCGGTCGTCTTCACCATCGTCGGGTCGGAGGAAGCCGACACGGCCAGCGGCAAAGTCTCCAACGTCTCTCCCATGGGAGCCGCGCTCCTCGGCCACAAGGTCGGCGACGTCATCTCGGTCGCCACCCCCAAAGGCTTCACCGAGTACAAGATCGCCGCGATCAAATAAGCGATGTTCTGGGCCGACAGCACCGTTCAGGATATCGAGAAGCGCTTCTCGGAGAAGGCCGCCTCGGGCGCGCCGATCGTCGTTCGCGACGAGAAGACCGCGTCAGGCCGCGTCCATGTCGGCTCATTGAGAGGCGTGGCCATCCACGGCATCATCGCCGAGATCCTCGCCGGCAAGGGCATCGCCGCGAAGTATCTCTTCGAGATCAACGATTTCGACCCCATGGACGGCATCCCCGCCTATCTCGACCAAGAGAAGTACGCTCCGTATCTGGGGAAGCCGCTCTGCGATATCCCGTCGCCCGACGGGGCAGCCGCCAATTTCGCGGAATATTACGCCCAGGAATTCATCGGCGTCATCAAGGAGATCGGCTTCGACCCCGAATTCTACCGCTCGAGCGAAGTCTACCGGTCCGGCCGCTACAACGGCTGCATCAAGGCCGCTCTCGAGAGCGCCGGCGCCATCCGCGAGATATACAAGCGGGTGTCCGGGTCGGTGCGCGACGATTCCTGGCTGCCGGTGCAGATGATCTGCGAGAAGTGCGGGAAAGTCAGCACTACCAAGGCCCTCTCGTTCGACGGGTCGATGGTGGCCTATGTCTGCTCCGACCTCGAATGGACGAAAGGCTGCGGCTACAAAGGCGCGGGGTCGCCGTTCGACGGCCATGCCAAGCTTCCGTGGAAAGTCGAATGGGCCGCTAAATTCAAGGTCATCGGCGTCGACGTCGAAGGGGCCGGCAAGGACCACTCGACTAAAGGCGGCTCCCGCGACGTGGCGGAAGCCATCGCCCGGGAAGTCTTCGCCACCGAGCCGCCGTTCAACATCCCGTACGAGTTCTTCCACGTGAACGGCCGGAAGATGTCCTCGTCCAAGGGCGCCGGCTCGTCGTCCCGCGAGATGGCCGACCTGCTCCCGCCCCAGATCCTGCGCCTCCTCCTGCTCCAGAAAGTGCCGCAGCGCGTCATCGATTTCGTCCCCGACGGCGACACCGTGCCGATACTGTACGATGGGTATGACAAGCTCGCCAAGAGCTATTTCGCCCATGCCCCCGGCGACGACAGCCGTGTCTTCTCGCTGGTGCATTTTCCCGCCATCGCAAGCCTTCTCGCCGAGCGGTTCCTGCCCCGGTTCTCCGAGGTCGCCTATCTCGTCCAGATGCCGCACATCGACGTCGTCGCCGAGGTCGAGAAGCAGAAAGGGTCCGCGCTCACCGAGGGCGACAAGGCGGAGATTGCCCTTCGCCGGTCGTATGCGAAGCGCTGGCTCGACGCGTACGCGCCCGAAGACTACAAGTTCGACATCCAGGCGGCTCTCCCTGCGCAGGCCGCCTCGCTCTCCGCGATCCAAAAGGAGGCGCTGGGGAAGGTGCTCGGCTATGTCAGGTCCCAGAGCGCCCTCGACGGCCAGGGCCTCCATACCGCTCTCCATGACATACGGAAATCGATGGGCATCGAGCCAAAAGATTATTTCGAGGCGATATACCTGTCGTTCTTGGGCAAGCCGAGCGGCCCCAAAGCCGGCTGGTTCTTGAGCGTCCTCGACAAAGCCTTCGTCGAGCAGCGCCTCTCCGAAGCGTCTGCGATCGCAAGACCGAGCTAAGGCCTTACCGTACAGCTGAATATTTTGCTCGTACTATCCACAGCTTATCCACTGTGGTATTTTTGCGTATTTTGGGGGAAGTGGGGTAAAATACCCATCAAGTGGGATGAAGTGGTATATCCCACAAACCTATGATCATCGGCACTCACTTCCACACTATCGACGACAAGAATCGCCTCTCCCTCCCGGCGAGATTCCGCAAGGAAATGGGCAGGGCAGTGGTGATAACGCCCGGTCTCGACGACTGCCTCTTCGTCTTCACGGCGAAAGAGTGGGAGAAGATATCGGGCCGCTTGTCGGAAGGCGAGTCCTCGATGCTCAAGGCGGACAACCGGAGCTTCAACCGCTACCTTCTGGGGATGGCGGTCGAAGTCGAGGTTGACGCGGCAGGGAGGATGCTCATCCCCGAGCATCTTCGTAGCCGCGCCAAGCTCCAGTCCAAGGTCGTCCTGATCGGCGTCAGGGACCGCGTGGAGATCTGGGACGAGAGCTCCTGGAAAGCCTATGCGGCCGGCGTCGAGAGCAAAGCCGACGCTTTGGCCGAGAAGCTCGGCGAGGCAGGGATGCTCTAGCCGCACATGGAAAGCGTACACGAACCGGTTCTTTTACATGAGACAGTCGAGGCATTGGTCCGCGGGCGCGGCGAGAGCCGCCCGAACGCGGCGCCATGGTATCTCGACGGCACCCTCGGCGGGGCGGGGCATGCCTTGGCCGTGGCCGAAGCCCTGAAGGGCAAGCTCGGCATCGTCGGCCTGGACAGGGACCCTGACGCCATCGCCCGGGCAAAGGCCAAGCTCGCCGGAGCGGCTGAAGAGGTCATCCTCGAGAATGCCAGCTTCCGCAGCCTCGGCGCCGTCCTGGACAAGCACGGCATCGCGGCGGTCGACATGGTCCTCTTCGACCTCGGCATATCGTCCGACCAGCTCGACCGCTCGGGGAGAGGCTTCTCCTTCCAGCGCGACGAGGCCCTGCATATGACCATGGGCGACCCGGCCAGCCACCCCTTCACCGCCAAGGACATCGTCAACGGGTGGGAGGAGGCGAGCATCGCCGACGCCATATATGCCTACGGGGAGGAGCGCTTCGCCCGGCGGATCGCCCGCGCCATCGTCTCGTACCGGGCCAAGAAGCCCATCGAGACGTCGGCGGAGCTGGCCGAGGTCGTCAAAGGAGCGGTGCCCGCGCTCCGGAGGCACGGCCCCGGCGCCCGGCGGATCCATCCGGCGACGCGCACCTTCCAGGCCCTGCGCATCGCGGTCAACGACGAGCTCGCCGCCCTCAAGGACGGGCTGGCCGCGGGGTACGAGCGCCTGGCTCCCGGCGGGCGCATGGCGGTCATCTCCTTCCATAGCCTCGAAGACCGCATCGTCAAGGAGTTCTTCAGGGCTAAGGCGGCCGAAGGGGCCGAGCTCGCCTCCAAGAAGCCCGTCGCGCCGTCCGACGAAGAGATCGAGCGGAACCCGCGCTCCCGGAGCGCCAAGCTGAGGGCCATCGCGAAGCCGGCCGCGAACATTTAACCATACACAGCATCCATAACCGACGCGCTCCGCGCATCATCATCACCACGAATATGACGAAAACGATCGCACGCACATACGACACCGCATTCGAGAACAGGTCGCGCATCACGGCGATCCTCCTTTCCGCGTGCCTCTTCATGGCGCTTTTCTACGCCTATGACGTCTATTCGGTGGTCTCCAAGACCGTGGCTCTCGAGAAGGTCAGCCGGCAGACGACGGCCGTGAGCGGCGCTATCAGCGCCCTCGACGGGAGCTATATCGCTCTCCTCGGCTCGGTGACCCCCGACGCCCTCGGCGCGTACGGCCTGGAGGCGGGCCAAGTGGCGGCGTACATCCCGCTCTCCGCTCCGACGGCCTCGCTCGGCGGCTTGGCGTCGGCCGGCCATGAACTCTAAGCAGCGCTTCCGCACGCGCCTCATGCTCGCCTGCGTCATCGCGGCGGGCTGCGTCTTGGCCGCCAAGCTGTACGACACCGACATCATCAACGGAGGGGCATATGCCGCCCGGGCAGCCGCCCAGTATTCGAAGCCGTCATCCGCCCTCTTCGACCGGGGCACCATATTCTTCACCAGCAAGGACGGGACCGAGACCGCTGCCGCCGCGGTGGAGAACGGCTACCTCGTCTATATGAACCCCATGCAGGTCACCGACCCGCAAGGGGATTATCAGGCATTGTCCACTCTCTTGCCGCTCGACAAAGCGTCCTTCATCGCCCATGCGACCAAGCCCGGCGACCCTTATGAGGAGATCGCCCACAAGGTCGACGCCAGCACCTCGGCCGCCATCCAGGGCCTCGACCTCACGGGCATCAGGACGGCTCCCGAGACGTGGCGCTCGTACCCCGGCGGGACGCTCGCGGCCCACATCCTCGGGGTGATCGGCGAAGACGGGACTTCGACGGCCGTCTCCGGGCGGTACGGGCTCGAGAAATATTACGACAGCGTACTTTCCAAGCCGGGCGTCGGGCCGAGCATCGACGCTTTCGCTTCTCTCTTCTCGGGGATCAAGGACTCGGTGTTCGGCGGGAGCGCCCAGCGCTCGGGTGACGTGGTCACCACCATCGACCCTGCCGTGCAGGCCTATCTCGAGCAAGTGCTCTCCCAGACCGAGAGCACCTGGCATCCCGACCAGATCGGGGGCATCGTCATCGACCCGAATACCGGCGCCATCGTGGCCATGGCCTCCCACCCGACGTTCGACCCTAACGACCTCTCGTCCGTGAAGTCGAACGCCGTCCTTTCCGACCCCCTGGTCGAGAGCGTCTACGAGATGGGCTCGATCATGAAGCCGCTCACCATGGCCGCCGCCCTGGATTCCGGGGCGGTCGGGCCCGATTCGACCTATGACGACACCGGCTGCATGACCGTCAGCGGCCGGAAGATCTGCAATTACGACTTGCGCGCCCGCGGGCCGGCCACGCCCATGCAGCAGATATTGAGCCAGTCGCTGAACGTCGGCGCGGCCACCATCGCCTTGAAGATGGGCGCGGACGAGTACCGGAAATATTTCTATTCATACGGGCTCGGCGAGAAGAGCGGCATCGACCTTCCCGACGAGGCCGCCCCGCTCTCCGGCAACCTGACGATCGGCGCGGACGTCGACATCGCCACGGCTTCCTTCGGGCAAGGGGTCGCCGTCACGCCGGTCGGCATGGCCAGGGCGCTGTCGGTCATCGCCAACGGGGGATATGTGGTGACCCCGCATGTGGTCAAAGAGATCGACTATGACGACGGCTCGGTCGTGAAAGTGGACCCGCCCCGCGCCGGCCCCGTCCTGTCCCCGAAGACCGTCGAAGAGGTCAAGAACATGCTGGTCACCGTAGTGGACAAGGCCTTCAGGCCCGGCACGATCGCCCGGACCCATTACAGCCAGGGAGCCAAGACCGGCACGGCCCAGATCGCCGATCCCGTCCATGGCGGCTACTATGCCGACCGCTATCTGCACTCCTTCTTCGGCTTCTTCCCGGCGTATTCGCCGCGCTTCCTGGTCTTCTTCTACCAGGTCTACCCCAAAGGGGCCGAATACGCGTCGGAGACCCTGACCGCCGCCTATAACGATATGGCCGGTTTTCTGATAAACTACTATGACATACCGCCCGACCGGTAGATCATATGGCAATCGCAAAGAAGCTCATCGTATGGATCCTGACCCTGGAATCCCGCGTCATCCTGCGCCGGCAGAAGCCGTTCGTGGTGGCCGTGACCGGCAGCGTCGGCAAGACCGCCGCTAAGGACGCCATATACGACGTCCTCAAGGGTCGCAGCCGCTGCGTCCGGAAGAGCGAGAAGAGCCTGAACAGCGAGATCGGCCTCCCGCTCACCGTCATCGGCGCGCCCACCGCCTGGCGGAGCCTCGCAGGCTGGTCGCGCAACCTCATCGTCGGCCTGCGCACGGCTCTCGCCCGGCGGGGGAGCTACCCCGACCGCCTCGTCCTCGAAGTCGGGGCCGACCATCCCGGAGACATCGAGCGCGTCACGCGCTGGCTCAAGCCCGACATCGCCGTCATCGCCCGGATCAGCCGCACGCCGGTCCACGTCGAATTCTTCAGATCGCCGGAGCAGGTCTTCAAAGAGAAGGCTTTCCTCGCCGCCGCGGTCAAGCCTGGCGGCTCGCTGGTCCTTTATGCCGACGACCCCAAGATCGCGTCGCTCGGCGACGGGGCATCCGCCAAGGGCGTGAAGTCCCTGACGTACGGCCTGTCCGAGAGCGCGTCCGTCCGGGCCGCCGGCCTCGAAGCGCTCTATGACGGGGAAGAGAACCGCGTCTGGAAGGTCGAGGGCGGCCTCGGCGCCGTCTCCAACGGCTTCGCTTTCTCGCCCGCGTCCCGCCGCTCGCCGATAGGGATGTCGTTCAGCCTTCGGATCGGGACGGAGAGCGCCCCCGTCGAGATCCGCGGCGGCCTCGGCATCGGCTACGTCTATTCGTATCTCGCCGCCGCGGCCGTCGGCGCGGCCACGGGCGTCGGCATCGCCGACATCGCCGCCGCCCTCTCGGCTTCCCGCCCGCCGCGGGGCCGCATGAACATCATCCCCGGCCTGAACGGCTCGACCCTCGTCGACGACACCTATAATTCCTCGCCCGACGCCGCCGAAGCGGCCCTGGAAGCCGTCAAAGGCCTCGAATGCGCCGGCGCCCGGATCGCCGTCCTCGGCGATATGATGGAGCTCGGGTCCTATGCCGCCGAAGAGCACCGCCGCATCGGCGCTCTGGCGGCCAAAGCCGTCCAGCGCCTCTATACCGTCGGCCCCCGCTCGCGCTTGACCGCCGACGAAGCCTTGAAGGCCGGCATGCCCGCAGACATGGTGCGTTCGTTCGATACCGCCGACGAGGCCGCCGCCCATGTCGCCAAGGAAGCGGCCGCCGGCGACGTCATCCTGGTCAAGGGCTCCCAGTCCGTGCGCATGGAGCGCGTCTCCAAAGCCCTGCTCGCCGAGCCTTCCCGCGCGGCCGAGCTCCTGGTGCGGCAGGAGAGGGAATGGCTTGAGAAGAAGTGAGAAGTGTGTTATTTTTCTCTGGCGCCTGCCCGCCATCCACCAGGCCCTATCGTCTAACGGCTAGGACGGAGGCTTCTCAAGCCTCAAATCAGGGTTCGATTCCCTGTAGGGTCACAAGATATTGATTTTGTTGTATTAGTATGTTATAATTTAGGTGTGGCTCTTTACAGGGAAGTTTAACTGCAAACGAAAGGCAATGTATGACAAAGCAGAAAGGCGGCGCGATCGTCGACCTGGGCAATGTCATCATTGCCCATTGGTTGAGTAACATCACTCCGGAAAACTTCCATACGGTCGATTACAACTCGATCCCGGAAGTTCCCGGAGCCTTCGATGGTCTCAAATGGCTCAATGAAAAATTCGGCGGCAACGTCACTGTGGTCTACAAAGCCACCGACATCGCTACCGAAAAGATCATCGCCTGGCTCGCGCATCATCGGTTTGCGGAGCGTACAGGCATCCCACTTGAACGGGTCGACCGCACGAAAGGCGGTCGAGACAAAACCCTTCACATGGACCAGTCAAGTCTGACCTATCACGGCACAACCGTGGTGGTCGATGACCGACTAGAGGTCATGAGCTATTTCGTTGGAAAGGCCCCTCATCTGTTCCTGTTTCGCCCTCAACAACAGGAGGTCGAACAGTTCAACGGCACAGGAGCTCTTTCCCACGTCCACATCGTTCAGTCGTGGCAAGAGATTGAAGACATCCTCAACATGTAGCCCGCGCGATCCGCTTCGCACGGGCTGCTTTTTATATCCAAAATCTCATGGTACGATTACTGCAATGCAAAATAAAATAGCTCTTGGAGTCGACATCGGCAATGTCATCATCGACAATCGCTCGGTCGATCCGGAAGCAAAAAAAGTCGATGAAGCGACCTATGCGTCATTCCCTCCGACCAGGGGCGTATTTGAGGCGCTAAAATCTCTCAACAGCTACTTCCAAGGCGATGTCTATCTCATCTCGAAATGCACCGAATGGGCGCAGGAGCAGATCTTGCTCTGGCTCAAGGATCACGATTTCTATGCCAGGACAGGCATCAAACCGGAGAACGTCTTCTTTGTCCGGCAGCGCCACGAAAAAGACGGCGTGTGCCGTAAGCTAGGATTGACGCATTTCATCGACGATCGCCTTGAAGTGCTCGGCCACATGGTCGGCTCGACTCCGAACCTGATATTATTCCAGCCCGACGACGAAGAAGTCCGGGAGTTCGAACGGTTCTTGCCCAAGGTCTCTGTCGCCCGAGATTGGGATGAAGCCATGAGAAAGATCGAGAAAGAACATGATATCATATCTCCATGAAAGACCTCTTCACCAGGTCGGCGGCGAACCCGATCATCACGCCGGATAGCTCCGGCTGGTGGAAGATCTATAACCCCGGCGCGGCGCTCGACGGACAGGGCGCTGTCCACCTCTTCCCGCGCGCGGTCAAGAAAGAGGCCGATTGGCATTCGCGGATCCTTCATGCCGTCTCCCGCGACGGAGTGCGTTTCGAGCTGGACAAAGAGCCTGTCTTCGAAAGGATAGGGGAGAGCGAGCTCCGCGGGCTGGAGGATCCTCGGGTGACCTTCCTCGACGGCATCTACCACATCGTCTTCGCCGCATATGACGGGGCGAGGGTCTTGCTCCATAGCGCGACCGCGCCGGCGCTCGAAGGCCCGTGGCAGCGCCGCGGCGCGATGCTCCCCGATTTCGATTTCTTCAAGAACGGCGGCAAGATGGTGGAATGGAAGGACGGCAAGCCCGTTGCCAAGACCCATACCAAGAGTGGCTCGGTCTGGAACAAATCAGGAGCGCTTTTCCCGGAGAAGATCGGCGGCAAGCCCACGCTCATCTTCGGCGAATATCATATGTGGCTCGCCGGCTCCGACGATGGCTTCCGCTATGAAGCCGATCCGACGCCGATCTTGACGCCCCGCACCGGGACGCGTTATTTCGACAATACTTTCATCGAGATGGGGCCGCCGCCGATGCTGACCGACAAGGGGTGGCTGGTCTTGTATCATGGGATCGACGAGGCGTTCCGCTATCAGCTCGGCTTCGTCATCCTCGACAGGCATGACGTACGGAAAGTCTTATATAGGACCGACGAGCCTATTTTCGGCCCGAAAGAGCCGTATGAGATGGGGGATGCCCTGATCGACGTCATCAAGGGCGGTATAACGGCCATGAGCGCGATGGACGACGAGCAGCTTAAGGAGTTCTATAAAACGGCCAGGAATGAGAACGTCATGCCCCAAGTGACGTTCTGTCCCGGGGCAGTGGTCAAAGACGAGATGCTCTGGCTTTACTATGGCGCCGGCGACACATCGATCTGCATGGCTCACGCGCCGCTCCAGAAGCTACTGGACATGGTCCCCGCCGTCTAGTACACTCTCACCACAACGACATCCGTCTATGCACCGCCTCCGCATCACCCGACAATTCATCCGCCGCGCCTTCGGAGTGGCCGTCGCCGCCGTCATCGCCAACGTCATCGTCCTCGGCCTCGCCCGAGCCGCTTTTCCGGCGCCGGCGGCCTTCAGCCCGTATTTCTACAGCTCCGTCATCGAGCTGACCGCCGCCGGGGTCGTGGCTGCGGCCGCCGTCTATGTGGTCATGGGCCTCATCTTCAGGAAGCGCGACAGGAACAAGGATTTCGTCTGGGTGTCCTTCGTCGCTCTGGTCCTGTCGTTCGTCCCCGACATCCTCCTGCCGTTCTCGTCCGACGCGGATAACCAGGGCGCCACCTGGCCCATCGTAGGCGTGCTCATGCTCCTTCACGTCATCCCGGCGGTCATGGTCATATGGGGCTTCACCAGCGGGGTCAAGGACGTCTCTTCCCATGGATAAAGGCACGCCGCCTGTCCGGCCTGCGGCGACCGTCATAGGCGCCATATCGGTCACCACCAAGGGGGCCGGCTATGTCGACTATGAGGACCCGAAGAAGGACTCGATATATCTCGAGCCGGGCACTCTGAACACCGCCCTCAACCGCGATACCGTCGAAGTGGCGGTCGCCCGGAAGATGGTCCGCGGGTCCATGCAGGACGTCGGCACCGTCCTGCGGGTCGTCTCGCGCGCCAAAGAGGCCTTCGTCGGCTCCGTATCCTTCGAAGGAGGGGCCTGCCTGGTCGTTCCCGACGACACCCGCTTCTATACCAAGATCATGATGCCTCCCGCCGAGGCGACCAAGCTCTCGGCCGGGGTCAAAGCGTACGTCAAGCTCCGCCCCTGGACCGACCCGGCGAAGCTCCCCGAAGGGGAAGTCATCAAGGTCATCGGCCGCAAAGGCGAGAACGACGCCGAGATGGAGTCCATCGTCCTCGACAAAGGCTTCGAGATCGGCTTCCCGGCCGCCGTCGAGCGGGAAGCCGCGGAGATCGAGCGGAACAAGGCCATCACGGCCGAAGAGATCGCCGCCCGCCGGGACATGCGCTCGACCGAGACCTATACCATCGACCCGTTCGACGCCAAGGATTTCGACGACGCCATCTCCTTCAAGGAGCTGCCCGGCGGCCTCTACGAGGTCGGCGTCCATATCGCCGACGTCTCCCATTACGTCAGGCCCGGCACGGCCCTCGACGCGGAAGCGGTCAAGCGCGGCTGCTCTGTCTACCTGGTCGACCGGACCATCCCCATGCTGCCGGAAGCCCTGTCCAACGACGTCTGCAGCCTCAATCCCCACGAGGACAAGCTGTCGTTCTCGGCCATATTCGTCATGGACGATCAGGCGCGGGTGCGCGAGCGCTGGTTCGGCAAGACCGTCATGAATTCCTGCCACCGCTTCACGTACGAGACCGCCCAGGCCGCCATCGACGGCGCTCCCGAGAACGCCGTGAAGTATTCGAACGGCATCCAGACCGCCGCCTCGGCCGAAGCCGGCATGGGATACCGCTCCCAGCTCCAGACCCTGAACCGCCTGGCCAAGCTCCTCCAGAAGGAGAAGTTCTCCAACGGCGCCATCGAGTTCGAGCAGGACGAGGTCAAGTTCCGCCTCGACGAGAAAGGCAGGCCGGTCGGCGTCTACGTCAAGGAGCGCATGGACGCGCACAAGCTCGTCGAAGAATACATGCTCCTCGCCAACCGGGAGGTGGCCAAGTTCATATACGACCGGATGAAGGCCAAGGGCGGCAAGGACACCGGGGCCATATACCGCATCCACGACGTGCCCGACAAGGACCGGATCAAGGATCTGGCCCTGTTCGTCAAAGCCCTCGGCTATGACCTGAAGACGAAGGACGGCGCCGTCACCGCCCGCGACCTCAACCATCTCCTCGACCAGATCGAGGGCACGCCGCACGAGTCGCTCATCCGCACCGCCACCATCCGCTCCATGCAGAAAGCGGTCTATTCGACCAAGAACATCGGCCACTTCGGCCTGGCCTTCGAGTTCTACACCCACTTCACGTCGCCGATCCGCCGCTATCCCGACCTGCTCGTCCACCGCATCCTGGCCAAGCATCTCCACGACGAGCCGTTCGGCGACCGCGACGCCGCCGCCCTCCAGAAGGTCGCCGAGAGCTCGACCGACCGCGAGATCGGCGCCGCCGAAGCGGAGCGCGCTTCCCGCAAGCTCAAGCAGGTGGAATACATGTCCGAGCGCGTGGGCAAGTCCTTCGCCGGCACCATATCGGGCGTGGCCAAATGGGGCCTCTATGTCGAGGAAGACGAGAGCCGCTCGGAGGGCCTGATCCCCATCCGCGAGCTCGGCAACGACTATTATATATTCGACGAGAAGACGTACAGCATCAAAGGCGAGCGGACAGGGAAGAAGTTCACCCTGGGCGACAAGGTGCGCTTCAAGGTGCTCGCCGCCGACCTCGACAAGAGGACGCTCGATTATCGTCTGGACGGTGCGCGCTAAGGGATTCGAACCCCTGGCCTACCCCACGTCAAGGGGTCGCTCTACCAACTGAGCTAAGCGCGCGATGTACGGACCACTATACCAGACTGGCCGGAAAAATCCACTGGTGACCCTACCGGGAATCGAACCCGGATTTAAGGCTTGAAAAGCCTCCGTCCTAACCGTTAGACGATAGGGCCGAACGCTAGCAGCGTATCATTTTTTTGTATTTTCGGCAAAAAATTGCTATGGTAGAGCGTATTCGGCGGGCGCCGCCCGGTCCGGAAAAAGGAGAAATAAAGGAGAGATGGCTGAGTGGTCGAAGGCACCGCACTCGAAATGCGGCAGGGGCGCAAGCCCCTCGAGGGTTCGAATCCCTCTCTCTCCGCCAGGACAATCAAGCATCGGTATGACCCGAGCAGTCCGATTCAAACAATTGAAATGATCCCCGGAAAGAGAGAAACAAGAAAAGTGGTCTATTTTGTTCGACACGGACAAAGCGTGGCGAACGTGACCCCGGTCTTCCAGAGCGAAGACTCGCCGCTATCGGCGACAGGAAAGAAGCAAGCCCAGCTCATAGCCGGCCGGATATCCCAGATCGACTTTGATGCTTTGATATCGAGCCCCTCGATGCGCACCAAGGAGACGGCGGAATTCATATCTCATAAGACGGGCAAACCAATCGTCTTCTCGGATCTTTTTGTCGAACGGATAAAGCCGTCTTCGGTATCGGGCAAGCCGCATGACGACAAGGAAGCCAGCAAGAGATTCCATGATTGGGAAACTAGCCTGCATGTTCCCAACATGAGAGTCGAGGATGGCGAGAATTTCGATGATATCACAGCTCGCGCCGCACAAGCTCTCTCGTTTCTATACAATCGCCCCGAAAAGAGGATCGTCGTAGTGACGCACGGATTCTTCTTGAGAGCCTTGCTGGCGAAGGTGCTGAATGGGGATTCCCTTACTTCGAAGAATTTCAGATCATTCCTTTTGCATTCAATAATGGATAATACAGGTCTCTCTGCCATCAAATATATAGAAAGCGAGAAGGGGTCCGCTTGGAACTTGTGGATCCATAACGATCATGCCCACTTGGCTGAATAATCTCTGCGTTAATCCGAGCACCTAAATTCCGTGCAGAGAGAGTGCGGAAGGAGTATCATAGGAAGCGCATGAGCAAGACAGGAAAGATTATCATCGGAGCGATCATCGCGGCTGCCGCCGTCGGGGCCGGCTACGTCTTCATGAAGAGCCGGAACAATGGCGCGGCGAGCCAGAACGCAGGCGGCAGCGCGAGCCAAAGCATCATAATGGGAACGGGCGATCCGTATGACCAGCAGCATCTCCAGCGCACCCTGAATTCAGGGGGAACGCCGGGAGATGGCGGAGGGGGATGAGGGGCGATCTGCTTCATATTTGACCCCAAAGATGATAGATTCTCTGCATGGAACTCGTAAGGGGCTTCAGTCAGCTTACGAAATCCGACTCTGACATAGCCGGCGGGAAAGGTGCGTCTCTGGGCGAGATGACCGCCGCCGGGATACCCGTGCCGCCCGGCTTCGTCGTGCTGTCGGCCTCATTCGAGCGGTTCATCGAAGAGACCGGTCTGACGCAGGAGATCGACGCGGCATTGCATGCGGTCGACCACAAGGAGATCCATACCGTCGAGAACGCTTCCGAGAGGATCCAGGCCCTGATCCTCGCGGCCGAGATGCCGAAGGACATAGCCTCCGAGATCGAGAAGGCATTCAAGGGATTGGGCGCGCCCTATGTGGCGGTCCGCTCGTCCGCGACCGCCGAAGACTCTTCCATGGCCGCGTGGGCCGGGCAGCTTGACAGCTATCTGAATACGACGGAAAAGGACCTGCTCGAGAAAGTGAAGCGCTGCTGGGCATCGCTGTTCACGCCGCGCGCCATCTTCTATCGCTTCGAGAAAGGTCTGCACGCGGCCAAGATCTCCGTGGCCGTCGTCGTCCAGAAGATGGTCGCCTCGGAGAAGTCCGGCATCGCCTTCTCTGTCCATCCGGTGACAGAAGACCACAACCAGCTCATCATCGAAGCGGGCTTCGGCCTCGGTGAAGCTATCGTCTCCGGCCAGATAACGCCGGATAGCTATGTGGTGGAGAAAAAGCCGAGAAGGATCGTGGATATCAGCGTCTCCGAGCAGACGAAAGGGCTCTTCAGGCGGGACGGCGGCGGGAACGAATGGAAGGGGCTGGGCAAGCTCGGCGCCTCGCAAGTCTTGGATGAGGCCGCGATCCTGGATCTAGCGGAGCTCGTGGTGAAGATAGAGAGGCATTACGGCTTTCCCTGCGACATCGAATGGGCATACGAGGACGGGAGATTCTACATCGTCCAGAGCAGGCCGATCACGACGCTGCAAAAGAAACAATGAGGCTTCTTCTGACCAAATCTTTCTCCCGGGAGCACTCGCTCTTCTACTGCTACGTCTGGAACGATAGCGACATGATTGGACTTCCGAAATACGCCGACATGAGCCCGAACTCGCTCTTCCAAGGCGAGGGCAGAGGGAAGAGATTATCGGTCTGGTACAACCAGGCGGAATTGGATATGTTGTTCGGAAATATCGAGAAGAAGATAAGCGCTGATCCTCGATATTTTGCGAATGCTAAAAGCGAATTCTACAAATGGTGGGATCTGCTCCTTCCTTACATAAAGAAAGAGAAGAAGATCGGATCGATAGACTGTATTGAAGATTTTTATGACATATTTGTGAAATGGTGGTCGCCCATGGCCTCGATCATATATATCCCTGATATGAAGGACGCACCGGAGGATATCAAAAAGGAAGCTTTCAAGATCCGCGACGAGACCCAGCATTATTCAGATGATGGCGATAGGCTCTTCATTGAATTCTTCCTTGCACATTACCCGGAATATACGGACATCGCTTATGTGATATCTCCAACAGAGGTATTTTCGCTCAAGGATGGGCCTTTGAGCCAGCAAGCTCTAGCCGAGATCAGAAAAAGGCTAGACGGATACATCGTGCACAAAGGGAAGCTGTACCTTGCAAGCGAACTGGACAAAGTCCTTGAAGCCAATAAGCTCGAATTAGAGAAGCCTAAAACCGAGGATTTGAAAGAGATAAAAGGCGTGCCGGCTAGCAAAGGCAAAGCGAAAGGACCCATCAAGCTCGTCCTTTACAAAGAGCAGATAAAGACAGTGAAAGAAGGCGATATACTCGTCACAGAGATGACGTCTCCGGATTTTGTGCCTGCCATGAAGAGATCGGCAGCCATCATTACCGACGAAGGCGGGATAACTTGTCATGCTGCTATTGCCTCAAGGGAACTTGGAAAACCATGCATCATAGGTACCAAAATCGCTACGCAGGTCTTCAAGGACGGCGACCTGGTCGAAGTGGATGCGGACAGAGGGCTGGTAAGGAAGATTTAAAGCGGCCCATTAGGGTATAATCTATCCAATGCGCAGGAAGAGGAATCTAGAGAAAGCCTATACGCGGGAGCACTCGCTCTTCTATTGCATGGCCTGGAGCGAATCCGACAGGTTCTCGAAGGGGTGGGGAGACGCCGGTTCGCTGTCATTGTTCATCGGGGAAGGCGCATCGAAGAAGATATCGGTGTGGTATGACCAGCGGGAGCTCGACGAGTATTACGAAGCTTTTGCCAAGAGGTTCCGGGACGAGCCGGGCCGCTTCTCTTCGATGAGAGAAGATTTCCGCGCCTATTGGGCCGAATGGCTCGATCTCATCCGTGGCACGAAGAGGATCGAGACCGTGGACGATCTCGAGCATATGTATCATCTGTATATAAGATGGTGGACGATCACCTCAGATTTCTATTGCGTGCCCGAATTGCCTGGCGCGCCGGCTTCTTCGAAGAGAGACGCGATGAAGATACGGGAAGAGACCCAGGAATATACGGAATTCGGGGACGACGCCTTCCGTTCCTTCATCGCCTCCAAGTTCCCGGAATATTCCCGGCTGGCGTACGTCATGGCCCCGCAAGAGGCTTTCTTGCTCAAATACAGGAGATTGCGTCCGCGGGAAGTGTCCGAGATCGAGAGCAGGCTCGGCGGCTATGCGATCATCGACAGCCAGATCTATCCCAAAGCCGGCCTGAAGCGGCTGGCGCGCGAATATGATTTCGAGCTGAAGCCTGTCACGGCGGCCCGGAAAGGCGCGATCAAAGGCAGTCCGGCGTCCAAAGGCCGCGCGACCGGCAGGGTAAGGCTGCTCCTCTTCAAGGACCAGCTCCCGCGGTTCAAGGAAGGGGAAGTCCTCGTGACCGAGATGACCTCCCCCGACTTCGTCCCGGCCATGAAGAAGGCGGCGGCCATCGTCACCGACGAAGGCGGGATAACCTGTCATGCCGCCATCGCTTCCCGCGAGCTCGGCAAGCCCTGCGTCATCGGCACAAAAACGGCTACGCAGATCCTGAAGGACGGCGACCTGGTCGAAGTGGATGCGGATGGGGGAGTGGTGAGGGTCATGAGCTGGACGAGTCTTTAGGGGCCCTATAGACAGAAAAGCCGCCGACGTGTGCGTCAGCGGCTCGTGATTTTTCGGTCGATCCATCAGTTCGATTGGCGCTCGAGCCACACGACCTCTTCGGGCGTGAGGGCTCGGGAGCACCCGTACGGCACCGGGTTCTGCAGGCGGTGCAGGCATTTGTTGACCCAACTTTGAGGGTCGATGGCCTTGAAGCCCATGGGATCGTCTTCCGCGGCGCGGAATGCCGGTCCGAGGCCTTTCTTGCGGTCGTGCTTCTTCACGAAGCCGAACCAGCAAGCGGCTTCGAACAGCGAGCGTGCCTCTTCCCGGGCCATATATGCCCCCTCATAGAGCTCTCCTTTTTCGAGAAGGAGAGTCATGCGCGCCAGGTCCTCTATGAGCCAGAGGAATAGGCGCTTCAGGCCTGCCTCGTCGGCGGGGAACTGCCCTTTCGTCATGGGGTGCGATAACAGCAGGCGATACATCGCTCCCTGGAAACGCCCGATGAACCGGTCGTAGAGACGACCGAGCGATCCGATGGCGATAAAACAAGCTATCGCATCGAGACCTCCCAGTACCGAATCCACCCGCTCCTCCGTCGGGGAAGAGACTTTTCCTGTGAGCGCTGCGACCAGGCTCATGATGCCTAACAGCATCATTGCGAGGAGGCCTACCCGGATGTCCCCGAGGGAGCCCCTCT
Source organism: Patescibacteria group bacterium (assembly GCA_028865095.1). Taxonomy (GTDB): domain Bacteria; phylum Patescibacteriota; class Minisyncoccia; order Phycocordibacterales; family PALSA-1337; genus C7867-002. The sequence continues at coordinate 88,911 of JAGWLA010000002.1, forward strand.
TCTCGAGCCATTTATGCCCCCACACCGGGTCGAACCAGTTTGCTTTCTTCCAGGCGTCGCGGACATAGCGAGGAAACACCCCCGCCTCCGCCAGCTTGAACATGTCAGATTCGCCGCCGTGAGGGCCGATAGGCCCGCTTTCGTTCGTTTTCATTTTTTACTCTCTTTCAATGTGCTTTGTTTGTAGCAGAGGTAAGGGATCTTCCGATCCGCCGTTCCGGGATTCCAGCCCCGGAGGGCTTTGTGCTTGTCTGCGAATCGAATGCACTCTCCGATTCCTCCATATTATAACACTTTAAGCATTCAACGTCAAATAGCGCCAGGATGGCCCAGGATGGTGCTATACTATGGCCATGATCAAAGTCATCAATCACGGCGCTTTGGGCGGGGGATTGTGGTTCGGCGGGTGGCTCTTCACGCTGGGCTACTTGCACCTCTCGTTCTGGAGCGGCGTACTGGCCATCGTCATATGGCCGTACGACATAGGCGTCCATGTGAGCGCTTTGGCGGCCGGGGCGCTCTAGCCGGGCGCAGCGGCTTTAAGCGAAGCCCGGGAAGAAGTCGGTCTTGATGCGCCGGCGCGGCACCCCCATGTCCGTCAAGAGATGCTCGCAGGACGTGACGAAGGATTGGGGCCCCGATATGTAGAAGATGCGCTCGCGGTAGTCGGGGATCTCTTCCTCGATGGTCTCCGGGCCGATATAGCCCGTGCGGCCCCTCCAGCCCGCCGGGACGCGGGCGGCGTCGGTCAGGGTGCAGACGGTCTTCATGCCGAGCTTCTCGTATGCTTCTTCGAGGACGTCGGCGTAAGCGATCTCTTCCATGCGCTTGTTGGAATAGACGAGGACCATGTCGCGCTTCTCGCCCGCGTCGAGGGCGTGCTTGATCATGCTCCGGAAGGGCGTGATGCCGATGCCGCCGGCCAGGAAGGCCACTTTGGCGCGGCGGTCGCGGGGAAGGGTGAAGTCGCCCGCCAGCTGGCCCGCCATGATGGTGGCGCCGTCGTCGAGCTCGGCCAGGGCTTTCTTGAAGGAGCTGGGCTTGTCGTAGAATTTTATGCCCAGGAGCAGGTGCTTCTCGGTGGGCGAGTTGGCGAGGGTGAAATAGCGCCGGTTGCCGCGGCTGTCGGCTTTGCGGTGGGCCAGGGTCCATTCCATGTACTGGCCGGGCTTGAACGAGACCGGGCGGTCGGCTTCGAAGGCGAATTCGCCCGTGTCGGCGGCGGCTTTCTCGGCTTTGACCAGGCGCAGGACGTACTTGCCTTTGGGGCTCAAGGCGTATGAAAGGAGGTTGCCGATGCAGAGGGCCAGCTCGGGGGTCGAATAGATCGCGCCGATATGCACCGCCGGCGCATAGAGGGCGCCCACGAAAGCGCCGTAAGCGATGCGGCGGGCGCGGGTCGGCGGCGTGGTGAGGGGCTCCGTCAGCATGACGGTCGCGAAGAAGACGAACGGCGAGTCGATGAAGACCTCTTTGAGGGCGCCGGACAGGCCCATGCCGGAGACGGCCGTGAAGAGGATGGCGGCCAGGGCGATGGCGGCGAAGGATATGACGAGGTCGAAGCGGTGGATCTTCCTGACGATGAGCAGGCCTCCGATGGCCACGAACGGCAGCATGAAGAGGGTGCCGACCCACCAGCTGGCGGAAGCTCCGATGAAGAGGCCGGTGAGGGCGACGGCGATGGCGGCGGGATTGAAAAGGTGCTTCTTGCCGATGGCCAGGATGAACTTGGAGGACATGGCCAGGATCGGCGCCCAGACGAGCAGGGGGAGGTCGGAGAGGTATTCCGATGCGGCGTGCGGCGGGCTGATGATGAGGGCCAGGATGAGGGCGGTGATATAGACGGATTCGACGTTCTCGTGCGTCTCGAAGACGACGGCGAAGAGCCTGTTCGCGAGCCAGGACAGCGCCAGGATGACGGCGGTGGAATAGAGGAGGGCCAGGGGCGAGAACGGCATGCGCCCGCCGGCGGCCAGGAGGGCCGCGATGGCCAGCCAGCCGATCAGGCAGTACATGACCAGCTTGTACATGGTCACTCTGTTCAGGACGCGGTCGATGGGGTCTATGAAGGCGCGGATCATGATGTATAGCGGAAGAAGCCGGCGGTCATGGCGGCGATGCCGTCCGAGCCGATCTGGTAGCCTTCCAGGCCCGGCAGGCCGCCTATGAAGGATATGCCGTCGGCTCCCATGGCGAAGGCCGCGGTGGCGAAGCGGTCGGCGTCATATATGTCGGGGCCGACGACGGTCAGGCTGGCGACGTCCGTCAAAGGCCTGTCCTTGTCGAGCGGGTCGTATATGTGCTGGCCGCGGACGTAGGTGCCGGAGGTGGCGATGGCGGCGCCGGAAAGGCGGACGGTCTTGACGATCGCGCTCTGGTCGAACGGGCTGCGGATGCCGATCTCCCACGGCTCGCCGCGCTCGTTCGTGCCGGACGCCTGGATGTCGCCGCCGGCGTCGACGAGGGAATCCGGGAACCCGGCGTCGGAGATCATCCGGGCGGCGCGGGCGATGGCCCAGCCTTTGACGAGGCCGGACGGGTCGAAGGAGCCCGAGCGGTCGACGATGTCGAAGCGCCCGCCCGTCTCCCGCTTGGTGCGCTCGGCTTCGGCCATGACCTCCTTCATGTCGGCGCTCCACTCCGCTTCAAGGATCTCCCCGCGGTTGATGCGGCTGATCTCGCTGCCGTCCTTGTAGGTGCTGAAGCGCTCGTCGACGGAGACGAAATAGGCGAACGCCGCTTCTGCGGCCGCGACGGCCGCCGCGCGCTTCCCGGCGGGCGCGACGATGCGGATGGTGACGGGCATTCCCATGATGATGCGGGTCTCATTCATGTCAGTTGGCGGCCTTGGACAGGGCGGAGGCCAAGGACTGGACGAAAGCCTGGCTCGTCTGGGTGGCGCCGGAGACGGCGTCGACGTGGGCGCTCTGGGCTGTGACGGCTTCGCGGACGAGGGTCGGCAAGGAAGTCTGGCTGATGTACTTCGACGTGCCGCGGTCGCCCGGAGACTGCAGGATCGATACGTCGGCGAGCGCGCCGCCCTTGATGACGGCCGCCACTTGGACGTTGCCGAAATAGGCGTCGGCGACCGTGCCGTCGTATGTGCCGTCTTTGAACGCGCCGCTCGAAGCGGCGGCAGGGGCCGGCGCAGGAGCCGGGGCCCGCGAGGGCGCGGGCGCAGGAGAGGGCTTCGCGGCCGCCGGCGCGGCCTTCGCGGGCGGAACGGCCGCTCTCGAGGGCGTCGACCCAGAGGACGGCCCTGAAGAGGCGGCAGGCGCCTTCGACGGAGGGATCGTCGCTACGGCGATCGGCGCTCCGGACGGCGCGGCGCCTTCGGCTGAGCTCCCGAGGAATGCATATGCGGCGAATGCGACGACCACGGCTGCCGATAGGGCGAATCTTTTCATGTCTGGCATATACGAGGGGCTCTCGGCTTCTGGTGCATCGCTCCGGTCTGGTATACTGTCCGGCGTCGGAAGGGGCCGCGCGGTCTGCCGTATAACGCGCGTATATGAAGAAAGCTCTCATGCTGGCCGCGTCGGGCGGCCTGTTCGTGGCGCTCGCTGCTGCCTGCTGGCTCTGGCTGGCATATGGCAGATCGGCTGCGGAACGCGAAGTCCCGATAGATCCGGATGCGGATTATCGGGTCTCGCGGGTCGTCGACGGCGACACCTTCAAGGCGGAGGTCGAAGGCCGCGAGATCACGGTGCGCCTGCTCGGCGTCAACACCCCGGAGACCGTCGACCCTCGCAAAGCGGTGGAGTGCTATGGCCCCGAAGCGTCTGCGGAGACGAAGGCGCTCTTGAGCGGCCGCTCCGTCCGGCTGGCATTCAGCCCGGAGAAGGAGCACCGCGACAGATACGGGAGGTATCTCCTGTATGCCTACCGAGACGACGGCCTCCTGATCAACCGGTCGCTCATCGAAGAAGGATATGCCAGGGAATACACGGTCGGGAAGGCGTATTCGCTGCACGCGGCGTTCAGGGACGCAGAAGCGGCGGCCAAAGCCGCCGGCAAGGGATTGTGGGGCGCGTGCGAGAAGTAGCAGGGAGGGGAGCAGGAAGGCGGGACTTGCTGCTCCCCTCCCCGACCTTACTTCTTGTTGTGCAGCCAGATATAGATGTCCTCGATGGCCTTCACCGCGTCTCCTGCGGCGATGTTGTTCTGGTGATAGAGGCCGTCGGTGACGTCTCCTGCCGCCCATATGCCCTCTACGGAAGCCCGCTGATTGCGAGGGTCGGCGACGATATGGCCGAACGCATCAGTCGCCGCGATGCCTTTGGCGAAGCCGCTATTGGGGACCGAGCCGACCTCCGCGAATATGCCGGTGACGGGGATCTCCGTGTCCGTGCTGCTCTTCGTCTCGGTATAGACGAGGGAGGAGACGAACTTGCCCCCCTTGATCTCCTTGGGGACCGCGAATTCGATGGCCTTCATCTTAGGGTCTTTGAGGGCGGCTTGGACCGTGCCCGGATCGGCTTTGAACCCGCTGCGCGACAGGAGAGTGACGCTCGTGCAATAGGCGAGGAGCTGGGCCGCGGCTTCGAAGCCGGCGTTGCCGCCTCCGATCACGGCCACGGCCTGGCCTTTGTAGAGAGGGCCGTCGCAGGTGGCGCAGTAGGTGACCCCTTTGTTCTCGTACTCGGCCGCACCGGGCACCTCCAGCTTGCGGCGGCTTGAGCCGCTGGCGATGAGGACGGCGCGCGCCTCATACGAGCCTTTGTCGGTCGCGACCGCGAACCCGTCGCCGCTCTTGGACAGGGCAGCGCAGGCTTCGCCATCCTTGAAATCGATGACGCCGGCCCCGTACGCCTTGGCGTGCTTCTCGAGGGCCTGCGACAGCTCCAGGCCGGAAAGGGCGACCGTCCCGACCCAGTTCTCGATCTTCTCCGAGACGTTGGACTGGCCGAGCCAGTCCTTGGCGATGACGACGGTGCGGATCTGCTTGCGGGCGGCATAGACCGCGGCCGCCGCTCCGGCAGGCCCGCCTCCGATGATTGCTAGATCGTAAGTCATGTATGTTGGCGTTTACGTCCTTATAAGGATGAGCCTATTATAGCACGCGCCGCCATATACATTCAAATCATTGTTTGAATGTGTGGAGTCCCGCCGCCGGCCGGCGGGGAGGCGTCCCCGGATTATTTCAGCCGCGAGCGGCGCAGGAATGCCGGTACGGCGCCCCAGTCGTCATCGTCGTCCTTGGCGGCGTCTTTGGCATCCTTCTTGAGGTCCACCATCTTGGCTGCGACAGCGGCCGCGGGGGCGGCGTCGCGGTCCTTCTTGGCGTCTCCGCCGCCGACCAGAGAATTGAATATCTTGCCGCGGTCAGGGCGTTCGGCGCGCTCGGCCCTGTCGGCCGCGGCCTTGAGGATCGACGCGGCGGCGGATTCGCCGTTCGCGGCGGACGCCCCGGCCGGAGCGCGGTTGGGGATGGCGGCAGGATGGCCTTCGGGGAAGCCTGTGGCGATGACGGTGACCTTGACCTCGTTCTTCTTGAGCTTGTCGTCGCGGACCGTCCCGAATATGATCTTGGCTTCGGGGTCGATGGACTCGGTGATGACCTTGGCGGCGTCCTGGATCTCGAACATGGTCAAGTCCTCGCCGCCGGCGATGGAGAAGAGCACGCCCTTGGCGCCGGTGATGGAGACGTCGAGGAGCGGGCTGTTGATGGCGGCTTTGGCCGCTTCGATGGCGCGGTTCTCGCCCGTGGCCCGGCCGATGCCCATGAGGGCCGATCCGGCGTTCTCCATGACGGTGCGGATGTCGGCGAAGTCGATGTTGATGAGGCCGGGAGTGGTGATGAGGTCGGCGATCCCTTCGACGGCGTGGCGGAGGATGTCGTCGCACATGGAGAAAGCGCTCTTGACGGTGGTCTCCTTGTCGACGGCCGCGAGCAGACGGTCGTTCGGGATGACGATGATGGCGTCGACTTCCTTGCGCAGGTCTTCAAGGCCGGCGTCGGCGATGCGGGTGCGCTGGCGGCCTTCGAAGAAGAAAGGCTTGGTGGCGACGCCGACGGTCAGGCAGCCGAGCTCCTTGGCGATGCGGGCCACGACCGAGCTGGCTCCCGTGAAGGTGCCGCCGCCGAGGCCGCCGGTGACGAAGACCATGTCCGCCCCTTTGACGGTCTCCTGGATCTCGTCGCGGGTCTCTTCGGCGGCGCGCTTGCCGAGCTCCGGGTTCATGCCGGTGCCGAGGCCGCGAGTGATGTTCTTGCCGATATGGATGCGCTTCTTGGCCAGGGAGCCGTGGAGGTCCTGGGCGTCGGTGTTGACGACCATGAAATCGACGCCCTTGACCTTGCTCGCGATCATGTGGTTGATGGCGTTCTTTCCGGATCCGCCGATGCCGATGACTTTGATGCGGGCGAATGCTTCGATTTCAGGCTTTATGTTGGGCATGATGGGATATTACCGCGGGTAGTTTTGGTACGCTGTATATTAGCAGATGAGACGCGGAGCGCAAGGCCGGCGCGGCCGCGGAGGAGGCGCCCGGGCTCGGCCGTCAGGCGCAGAGGACGGCGATGGCGGCGGCCGTCACGGCGATCTCCGCATAGAAAGTGACCCTGCCGAGGTGGCGGCGGTCGGCGATGTATCTCCAATAGTAGGTAAGCGACCCTTTCACCCCGTCGATCTGCGCTTCGGGGACTTCGCGCAGGCAGAACCTCTTGTCCGAGAAAGGCCAAAGCCACCGGATGCCGTATTCGATGGAATCGAGGATGAAGTGGCTCCAGGTGCCGGCGAGGACGATCCAGCCGATGAATGCGACGAAGCTCGACCCCGCGGCATAGCCGGCCGCGGCGATAACGAGCGAGACGGCGAGCCAGAACGCCGGCGCATGGGTGATATGGTCGCGGTGGCTGTCCTTCGTGCCGTCCTTGCGGATCACATGGGCGACATAGAAGAAGGCGAGGTCGATGTCCGGCAGCTCGCCCGCGAGGGTGCCGATGGCCAGGAGCGCGGCCGTCTGGGAAGGCGTGAAGGAAGCGTGCGCTGCGGCGAGCAGGGCTTTGGCAGCGAGATATCCACCGGCGAGATGTCCTGGGAGCACCATGGCTTGGCCGTTAAGGAAGGAAGCGCTTCACCCAGCGGAAGGCGGCTTTCCAGGATTGCTTCAGGAACATGGACGCGGGATCGATATCGGGCCCTTCGTCGGCGTGGATGCCGGCGATGCAGAGCCCGTAGGCCACCGCCCAGGTGGCGTCCTTGAAGGACGATTTGCCGTCGATGGCGCCGATCGAGCCGATGCGGGAAGGGAGCTTCAAGGCGGCTTTGGCCAGAGCGTCGATGGAGTTCAGGCCCGACCCGCCGCCGGTGATGACGATGCCGGCGGGCAGGAGGCCGTTCCTGCCGATCTTGCGCAGGTGGGAGTCGATGAGCTCGAATATGTCGGACAGCCGTGCGGCCACGATCTCCTCGAGCTTCTTGCGCGGGAACGACGAGCCGGTGATGGCGCCGATCTTGATCTGCTCCGCTTCCTCGAGAGGCACTTTGAGCCCGAGGGCGATGTCGTTGGTGATGTCGGTCGACCCGATGGGGAAGACTTCGAGCGACGAGGGGACGTTGTTCTCGAAGACCACGATGGAGACGGTCTCGGCGCCGATGTTGGCGAGGACGCAGCCGGCCACTTTCTGGGCTTTGGACAAGGTCACGAAGCCCGCCGCGATCGGCGACGCCATGACGTCCTCTACTTCGATGCCGGCTTCGTTGACGGCCTGGATGAGGTCGGTGACGTGATGGTCGAGGCAGGTGACGAACAGCGACTTGAGCTCGAGCTTGTTGCCGGTGAGGCCGATCGGGTCGCCGAGGACCGCTTCGCCGTCGATCCGGTACTGGAGGGGGATGTCATATATGATGCGGCGGTTGGCGATGGACGTCTTGGGGATGTCCTTCTCGCACTGCTCATGGAGCTTGGCGATGTCGATATGGGTGATCTCGGCGTCCGCCCGCGAGGTCATGACGGTGCCGGTGACGGCGGCGCTGCCGAGGCCGATGCCGCCCATCCCGACGAAGGCGCGCTTGATCGAGCGGCCGGCTTTCTCCTCGGCGATGGCGACGGCCCGCTTGACGCTCTCGGCCACGTCGCGGACGTTGGTCACATAGCCGTGGCGGAGGCCGCGCGACTCGGCCATGCCCGCTCCGATGACCCGGGGCAACCCTTTCTCGTTCTTCTCGCCGGGGTCGACGACGACGACCTTGACCAGATTGGTCCCCACGTCTATTCCAGTGACTATGTTTCTTGCCATCGATGTATTAGATCTTGAATCGCCGCCGGAACGAGGCTTCGATGCGCTCCATTGTACTCCCATGATCGTATCCTTTCAAATGCGCGCACCCGTGGATGAAGAGGAAAGCGATGAAATTCGGGTACGTCCGGCCGAACTCCTTCGCCTGCTTCCGCGCTTCCGACGGGGATATGTATATCTCGCCCTCGCCGTCTGCCAGAGGGAAGCTCAAGATGTCGGTCGGCTCGTCCTTGTCGCGGTATATGGCGTTGAGCTTCTTCATCCGGGAGGGAGAGACGAAGACCAGGCTCAGCCGATAGCGCGGGCCGAGCATGGCCCGGGCGATGGCCGAAAAAGGCGCGCGCGGGATGGCCGCGCGCGTCTCATTGGCGATGGCTATGCCCGTCGCTGACGGCATGCCTATGACCGGTGGCCCCTGCGGGTCGGGGCCGCCTGGATCTTGCCGAGCTTGATGAGCTCCTCGGTCTCCTTGCGGCGGGCGATGGCCTTGAGGGCCCTCTGCTTGACCTTGAACGGGGACTGGGTGCGCCCGCTGAAGCGGATGCTCCTCACGCGGGGGATGACCCCGGAGCTCTGGACCTTGCGGCTGAAGCGGCGGAGGGTGCTCAAGGCTCCCTCGCCGGCCGCGCGCGTTATCTCTACGTTTATCATGGGGTGAAGATTAGCACGGATATCGGGAACGCGCAAATGGCGCTTGGGGCCGGTCAGCGCCCCCAATGCTTCCTCTCGACGCGCTTCATGTAGTCGGGGAGGTCGTCGATCGGCACCGTCTCCTGGGAATAGGTGTCGACGCGGCGGACGATGGCGGAGCGCTCGACCGCCTCTTTCTTGCCGATGACGATGACGTACGGGGTATGGTAGCGCTCGACCGTCGAGACCTGGGCTCCGAGCCGGTCCTTGGCCAGGGAGAGATAGAGCGGGATCTTGGCTTTGCGGAGCCGCTCGATGACGTCGAGGGACATGAGCTTCGATTCGATGCCGAGCTGGACGAACGAGGCGATCGGGCGCTTGATGCGCTTGACCGCGCCGCGGAGGCCGCGGCCGCTCTCCTTGATGAGGAGGGAGAGGCCGACTCCCTGGATGTCCTTCTTCATGCCGAGCCTCTTGGCCAGGCCGTTGTAGCGCACGCCGATGCCGAGCACGCGCTGGCCTTTCGCGCCCTTGGCGCCGTCGCCGTCAGCGGCGACGATGGAGAATATCGTCTCGGTGCCGTACGAGCGGTTCCCGATGAGGCCGTTGTTGATCGAATACGGGACGCCCAGGGATTCGAGGTATTCGAGCACTTCCTCGAGATGGCGGCGGCTCGCTTCCGACAGGAAGTTCATGGCGCGCGGCGCTTTGTCGTTGATCTCCGCGCAGGCGGAGTCGTGCGACGACAGGAGCTCGAACGGCCCTTTCTTGAAGAGCTGGCGGCACTCGGGCGTCATGTCGTTGATGCATTTGCGGTAATAGGCGGTCAGCTCGCGGCTGAAGCGGGCGAGGGAATCGCGGTCGCCGACGCTGTTCACTTCCACCCGGGTGTCCGCGTAGCCTTCTTCGGCGAGCATGGCGCGGCCGGCCTGGACGAGGGTGGCCTCGGCGATCGGCCCCGAAGCGCCGATGATCTCCAAGTCGGCGTAGCGGTGGTGCGGGCTCTTCTTGGCGCCGGCGGAGCCGATGCCCCTGCACGGGTCTTTGAGGTACAGGCATACCGGCTGGGTCAGGGAGGCCCAGTCCTCTTCATGATAGGTGCGGATGAGGGCGATCTTCTCTTCGACGCGGAGCGGCATCTTGCCATGGCTCTCCGTCTCGTCGTCGATATAGTCGCCGTCGGTGATCCCTTTGGCGGCGTCGAGGTCGGCTTTCGATATGGCAGGGCTCTTGATGGGAGAGAAGCCGTAATACATCGCCACTTCGCCGATCTTGTCCAGATGGTCGATGGGCACGAACCGCGAGGCTCCTTTCGAGCTCCGCTGCTCGCCCTCCGTCCCCGGCTTGTGGTCAGTTCGCTGGTTCATGGTAGGAGCCGGGCAGGAACGATATCTGGCTCAAAGGGGTGAGCCGCACGATCGGCCTGCCGATGATGAGGGAAGCGTCGAGAGGCCCCCACGCCCGGGAATCGGAGCTCTGGGCGCGGTTGTCGCCCATGACGAAGTATTGGCTGGGGCCGAGCGGATATACGCCGTCGTCATGCGACGCATGGCTCGGCGATACGTAGGGCTGCGGCACCGCGACCGTGGTGGTCGCGCCGGGCTCCCTGACGCCGACCTCGCCGTCCTTCACGACCACGATCTCGCCGGGGAGGCCGATGATGCGCTTGATATAGTATATGCTCGGGTCGTCGGGGAAGCGGAAGACGATCACGTCTCCCCGCTGGGGCTTCTCGAAATCATACGTCAGCCTATCGACGATCAGGAACTGCCCGGTGGAGAAGGTCGGGTCCATCGAAGCGCCGTTCACCACGAACGGCTCGGCGATGAAGAGGCGGATCGGGATCGCCACCGCCAGGGCGATGACGATCACTTTCGCCCATTCCCAGACGGTGCGCCTGAACGAGGTGTTGGGTTGGCCCGCTTCAGGTGGCATGATGGCGTGTATTGTATTCCTCATCGGGGTTCGGCGCAAGCTCCCCGCCGCCGGGCTCTTGATGCCGCGTCCCTCTCTGATATACTTCCGCCATGCCCTATATCATCGCCGGCCTCGGGAATCCCGGGGAAGAGTACGAAGGCACCCGCCACAATGCGGGCCGCATGGTCCTCGAAGCCATCAGGAAGGGATATGCCGCTTCCGCCTTCGAGCACGACAAGAAGCTGAACGCCCTCACAGCCGAAGCCACGATCGGCGGCGCCAAGGCCCTGCTCGTCGCCCCCGACGGCTTCATGAACAATTCAGGGAAGTCTCTCGCACCCATCGTCACAGCCAAGAAGGACGCGGCGCTCAAGCGGAACGCCGCCAACGGCCTGCTAGTCATATATGACGACTTCCAGCTGCCGATCGGCAGGATGAAGCTGTCTTACGATAAGAGCTCGGGCGGCCATAACGGCCTCGAGTCGGTCATCAAGGCCGTGAAGACGCAGGCTTTCCCGCGCCTGCGCATCGGCACCGCTCCCGCCGACGCCAAAGGCAACGCCAAAGTCCCCCACGGCGACGAGAAGATCGAGAAGTTCATCCTCGGGCCCTTCAAGCCCGAAGAGCTGAAAGCCCTAAAGAAAGCGGCGGCCAAAGCCGTCAAAGTCGCGGAGATATGGGTCAAAGAGGGGAGAGAGAAGGCCACGAACGTGGCCAACACGGACTAGCGCTCCGTGTCTATCTCGTCCCGGGCACGACCTGCACCTCCGAATATGTCAGCTTCTTGGGCCCCGCGATGATGGACCACAGGTCGCTCGCCAAGGCTCCCGCCCCGGCGACCATCGATTGGGCGGGAGAGCCGGCCCGGTCGACGGCGGAAGCCACTGCGGCCCCGCTCTTGATGTCTATGCCCGTGATCGATCCTACCCAGAAGACGGCCATGATCGCCGTGGCGCCGAACGCCCACCAGAACGCCGCGCGGCGCTTGTCCTTCTCGGGCTTCGAACGGACGTTCTCGATGTATGATCTGATGCTCATGTCGGCTTAAGCATACCACCGCCGCATGCGGGCGCAAGGCTGCGCGAGCGGCCCGGTCAGCACTCCGCTTCCAGGACCATGACCTCGGCCTCTTTCCCTTCCAGGTCCTTCTTCTTGAGAGTGAGCTTCGCTTCGGGCTTCGGGCTCTCGCCGGCTTCCTTCAAGAAGGCTTTCAGGGCGTCTTTGCCGCCGATGTCCCCGAAATGGATGGGGATGATCAGCTTCGGGCCCATGGATACCGCCAGCTTATAGGCGCGGGCGGGGTCGAGCACCCCGTCGCCGCCTATCGGCACGAAGAGGATGTCCACGCCGTCGATGGCCTCGTCGGCCTCCTTCGGCAGCTCGCTCTGGTCGAGCGCGCCGAGATAGCAGATGTTCATGCCCTCGAGCGTCACCGAATATATGGTGTTGATCCGCTTCTCTCCGCCGTATCCGGAATCGGAAGCGAAGCCTTTGATGAAGACGCCCTTGGCCTCGTATTCGCCGGGGCCGGTGATGGCGAACGGCTTCTTGTCGCCGAACGTCACCTGGTCGATGCCGTTCATGTCCTCGTGGTTGAGCGACGAGAGCACGATGTCGGCGCCGTACTTGGCCGGCTTGAGCTTCGAGTCCTTGGAAACCGGATTGAACGCCAGGACCGTGTCGCCGAACTGGGCTTTGACGGATTCTCCGCCGAGGAAGGTGATGATCATATGGCTGGTAATCTAGCATAGAAGCTGCTATAGTTCCACCGAACGGCGCATGCCGTTTTACGTTCGCAGTTAACAGCCCGCGTCATCCCGCCTTTATTATCATAAGCCCGGCAACGGGCGAACTGGCGGCTCGCGGGACATATCAATGTTCAAAAAGCTCAAAGAGACCCTCGTCGGCGCCCCTGCCGGCGAACCGGCCCGGGCGGCCGCCGCAGATCCTGCTTCCTCCGATAAGGACGGAGCCGCCCCCGCCAAGAAGAAAGAAGCGGAGATGGTCCTGACCGACGCCCAGAAAGCGAGCGCCATGGCGCCTTTCGTCGCGTCCATGAAGAACCCTCCGGTCATCGGCGACCTCGTCGAAGGGCCGGTCATCGCCCTCGATAAGGCGGCCGTCTACGTCGACCTCGCCCCGTTCGGCACCGGCATCATATACGGCCGCGAATTCATCGTGGCCCGCGACGTCATCAAGAAGATCAACGTCGGCGACGTCATCGCCGCCAAGATCGTGGACGATGCGCACAAGGAAGGCTATCTCGAGCTCTCCCTGAAGGAGGCCCGCCAAGCGCTCATCTGGAGCGAGGCCGAAGCCGCCATCAAGGAGAAGAAGTCTCTCGACCTTCCCGTCAAGGAAGCCAACAAGGGCGGCCTCCTCATCGAATGGCAGGGCATCGTCGGCTTCCTGCCGGCGTCCCAGCTCAAGGCCGACCATTATCCCCGCGTCTCCGACGGCGACAAGGACAAGATCCTCGACGAGCTCAAGAAGCTCGTCGGCACCCGCCTCGAAGTGTCGATCATCACCGCCGACCCGAAGGAAGGCAAGCTCATCTTCTCGGAGAAGGGCTCCGAGCACAAAGAGAAGGAGAAGATCGTCAGCAAATACGAGATCGGCGACGAGGTCGAAGGCCTGGTCACCGGCGTGGTGGACTTCGGCGTCTTCGTCAAGCTGGAGGAAGGCCTCGAAGGCCTGGTCCATATCTCCGAGATCGACTGGGGCCTGGTGGACGACCCTCGCAACTTCGTGAAGACCGGCCAGAAGATCAAGGCCAAGATCATCGAGATCAAGGACGGCAAGATCTCCTTGTCCATGAAGCAGCTCCGCCCCAATCCGTGGCTGGAAGCCTCCAAGAAGTACAAGAAGGACATGCCCGTCACCGGCGTCATCATCAAATTCAACAAGCACGGCGCCCTCGCCTCCATCGAGGAGGGAGTGGCCGGCCTGGTCCATGTCTCCGAGTTCGGCTCCGAGGAGAAGCTCCGCAAAGCCCTCGAGCTCGGCAAGACCTATCCGTTCAAGATCGCCCTCTTCGACCCGAAAGACCAGAAGATGGCCCTCTCGTTCGCGGGGGACAAGAAATAAGCCCGCTCCGCGGCGCGCTGAAAAGGCCCTTCAAGGGCCTTTTCTTATGGGCCGTTTTTTGCTATAATGGGGAGACCTATGGCCAAGAAACCGGAGGAGAAGATGCCTGACGAGCGCCCGGCCCAGACCGGCGTCGTCGCGCGCTCGATCACGACCGAGATGCGCGAGTCATACCTCGACTATGCCATGTCCGTCATCACGGCGCGCGCCCTTCCGGACGTGCGCGACGGCCTCAAGCCCGTCCATCGCCGCATCCTTTACGCCATGCACGAGAAAGGCCTGACCGCTTCCGCCAAGTTCCGCAAATCGGCCGTGGTGGTCGGCGACGTGCTCGGCAATTATCACCCGCACGGCGACGTGGCCGTCTACGACACCCTCGTCGGCATGGCCCAGGATTTCCGCATGCGCTACCCGCTCGTCCAGGGGCAGGGCAACTTCGGCAACATCGACGGCGACCCGGCCGCCGCCATGCGCTACACCGAGGCCCGCATGTCCCGGCCGGCCGCGGAATTGCTGCGCGACATCGACAAGGACACCGTCGACTTCAGGCCTAACTACGACGGCACGCGCACGGAGCCCGTCGTCCTCCCCACGGCCGTGCCGAACATGCTCCTGAACGGCACGCTCGGCATCGCCGTCGGCATGGCCACGAACATCGCCCCCCACAACCTGGGCGAAGTCGTCGATGCGACGGCCCACCTCATCGAGAACAAGGACGCCACCACCGAAGACCTCCTCGGCTTCATCAAGGGCCCCGATTTCCCGACCGGCGCCGTCATGTACGGCGAGAAGGACATCCATCACGCCTATACCACCGGCCGCGGCCCCATCGTGGTGCGCGGCGAGGCCGAGATCATCGAAGACAAGAAAGGCCAATACCAGATCGTCATCACTTCCATCCCGTACCGCGTCAACAAGGCCGAGCTCATCATGAAGATCGCCGACCTCGTCCGCGACAAGGTCATCGAGGGAGTCCGCGCCCTTCGCGACGAGTCCGACAAGGACCTGCGCATCGTCATCGAGCTCAAGCAGGGCTCGTTCCCCGAGAAGACCCTCAACCTCCTCTATAAGCACACCCAGCTCGAGGACAGCTTCCACGTCAACATGGTGGCTCTGGTTAACGGCGTGCCCCAGACCCTCGGCCTCAAGTCCATCCTCCAGGAATTCGTCGCCCACCGCATCGAGGTCATCCGCCGCCGGACCAAGTTCGACCTCGACGCCGCCCAGGCCCGCGAGCACATCCTCCTCGGCCTGAAGAAGGCCCTCGACCACATCGACGAGATCATCAGCCTCATCCGGGCCTCGAAGGACGTCGCCGACGCCAAGGCCGGCCTGATGAAGAAGTTCAAGTTCAGCGACCTCCAGGCCCAGGCCATCCTCGACATGCGCCTCCAGAAGCTCGCTGGCCTCGAGCGCAAGAAAGTCCTCGACGAGCTCGCCGAGGTCCAGGCCCTCATCGAGGAGCTCAAAGGCATCCTCGGCTCGGAGAAGAAGGTCCGCGGCATCATCACCAAGGAGCTCGCCGAGATCAAGGCCAAGTACGGCGACGACCGCCGGACCAAGCTGGTCAAGCACGGCGTCAAGGAATTCAAGGCAGAGGACCTCATCGCCGACGAGGAATCCGTGCTCGTCCTCACCAAGGGCGGCTACGTCAAGCGCACCGACCCCGCCGAATACCGCAAGCAGAAGCGCGGCGGCGTCGGCGTCGTCGACCTCGACACCAAGGAGGAGGATTTCATATCGCATCTCGTCTTCGCCAGCACCCATAACGACCTCCTTTTCTTCACCGACAAGGGCAAAGCCTATCAGATCAAGATGTTCGAGATCCCCGAAGGCAAGCGCGCCACCAAGGGCAAGTCCGTCATGAACTTCTTGTCGCTCGCGGAAGGGGAGCGGGTCACGTCCATCCTGCCCATGCCCAAGAACAAGAAGGAGGCCGAAGGCCTCTCGCTCATGCTCGTCACCCGCGATGGCACCGGCAAGAAGACGTCCGCCGCCCATTTCAAGGACGTCCGCCGCTCCGGCCTCATCGCCATCACTCTCGACGCCGGGGACGAGCTCATCTCCGCAAGCTTCGCCTCGAAGGGCGACGAGGTCATGATCGCCACCAAGGACGGGCAGTCCATCCATTTCAAAGAGTCGGATATCCGCGAGATGGGCCGCAACGCCGCCGGCGTGCGGGCCATCAAGCTCGACAAGGGCGACGCCGTCATCTCCGCCGACGTCGTCTCGAAGGGCGCCAAGAACCCCTGCCTGTTCGTTATGGGGGCCAACGGCTACGGCAAGAAGACCGAGCTGTCCGAATACAAGGTCCAGGGCAGGGGAGGCTCCGGCATTCTCACCATGAACGTCACTTCCAAGACCGGCCCGCTCATCGCCGCCAAAGTGGTGACCGACGACGACGCCGAAGTCGTGGCCATGTCCAAGAAGTCGCAGGTCATCCGGACCGACCTCAAGGAGATACCGACCCTCTCGCGCGCCACCCAGGGCGTCCGCGTCATGAAGCTCCGCGAAGGGGATTCGCTCGCCTCGCTCATCTGCCTGTAGCCTCAGAGGAAGAAATGCCCTCTCAGAATCAGAACAGCCCCTGCAGGGGCTGTTCTTCGTCCTCGACGATTCCCTGCTGGAAATCGTCTGCGGATGTTCTTCAAGGGCGTTTCTTCCTCTGAGGCTGCGCAGCTGTCCCCAGGCGTATTCCTCGAGCATCCGTTTTCGCTGTATAATTGCAGCATGTTCTCCGATCCTGCCGCGAATATCGCCAAGCTCGGCCTCGCCGAAGGCATGAAAGTGGCCGATCTCGGAGCCGGCTCCGGCTTCTATGCCATCGAGGCGGCCAAGAAAGTCGGGGCGAGCGGCCGGGTCTATGCCGTCGACGTCCAGAAGGACCTGCTCGAGCGCCTGCGCTCCGCCGCCCAGGCGGCAGGCCTCCACAACGTCGAAGTCGTCTGGGGCAACGCCGAGAAGATCGGCGGCACCAAGCTGCGCGAAGGGGCGGCCGACCGGGCCATCGTCTCCAACGTGCTCTTCCAGGTCGCGGCGCCCGACGACTTCGCCCTCGAAGCCAAGCGCATCCTGAAGCCCGGCGGCAAAGCGCTGGTCGTCGACTGGAGCGAAGCGAGCCCGCTCGGCCCGAAGACCGTCTTCCCGTCCATGAAGGCCCAAGCCCTCTTCGAGAAGAGCGGCTTCGCGCTCGAGCAGTCGTTCAAGGCGGGCGACCATCATTACGGCCTCGTATTCACCCGCACATGAAGATATCCAAGTTCCAGCTCATCGTCCTCATCGCGTTCGTCGCGTTCCTCGTCGTCGGCGTGATCCTCTTCTCGACCTTCAAGAACAATTCGACGTCGTCGCAGCTCCCCGCCATCACCATCTGGGGCACGTTCCCGAAGGCGACGTTCGACCAATATGTGGCGACCATCGATACGACTTCGTCCCAGAGGCTGACGGTCGACTATGTCCAGAAGCAGCCGGCGGCCTTCACCGGCGACTTCATCGCCGCTCTCGCCCGGGGGGCCGGGCCTGACGCTATCCTGATCGGCGTCGACCAGCTCCTCTCGAACGAGGACAAGCTGACGCCCATACCGTATTCCGCTTTGCCGCAGCGCACGTTCCTCGATACCTACATCCAGGAGGGCGACCTCTATCTCGGCCCGAACGGGGCGCTCGGCATACCGTTCGTCGTCGACCCCCTGGTCATGTATTGGAATCGCGACCTCTTCAATTCCGCCGGCGTGGCGACGCCGCCCGCCACTTGGAACGCTTTCGACCCCTTGATCAAGGCTCTGACCGTCAAAGACTCCAGTGGCACGATATCCCGCAGCGCCGTCGCCATGGGCGATTTCACCAACGTGGACAATGCCCGAGAGCTCTTCGGGACCCTGCTCATGCAGTCGGGCGACCCGGTGACGTCCGTCGGCTCCGACGGCTCCATCAAGAGCGGCCTTTCATCGAGCGCCCGGAGCAGCCCGATCCCCGCCCTCCAGTTCTTCGCCAAGTTCGTCGACCCGTCGAACGCCGACTATTCCTGGAACAGGAGCTGGCCCGACTCGAAGACCGCCTTCCTGGCCGGCAATCTCGCGACGTATTTCGGCTTCGCATCCGAGCTCTCCGACATCAAAGCCAAGAACCCCAATCTCGGCTTCGACGTGGCGGCGCTCCCGCAAGCGAGCTCCGGCGGCGTGGCTGCGACGTATGGCAAGATGTACGGCTTCTCGCTGGTCAAGGCGTCGAGCAACACGTCCGCCGCGTACCAGGTCATCGCCACTTTGGCGTCGCCGCAGTATCTGTCGTCCCTCGAGAAGCAGCTCTATCTGCCTTCCGTCCTTCGGACGAACATCGCCGCCGGGTCGAGCGATCCCTATGTCTCCATCTTCGACAAATCCGCCCTCATCGCCGACGCGTGGCTCGATGCCGACCCCGCCCAGTCCTCGCAGATATTCGGCGCCATGGTCCAGGCCGTGACGAGCGGCCAGAAGACCGCCGAACAGGCGGTCCGCGACGCGGGAGGCCAGTATGACGCCCTCTTGCAGAGAGCGCTCCAACAATGACCTTATGAAGAAGACCCGACGGCAAATGCTCGCGTACGCTCTCGCCGCCCTCCTCGCGGCGGGCGCTCCGGCCGCCGCCGCGCTGGCCCAGAGCTCGACGGTCGGTTCGGGGCAGGTCCAGATCAATCAGGCGCCGACCAATGGCCCGTTCGGGGCTTTCCAGATCGTCCAGTGCGATGGGCCGACCTTGCCGGGGGACGCCTCTTCGCTGGCTTATCTGGCTTCTTTCAAAGCCCAGACCGGGCGCGACTATGTGCCGTGCGACTTCAAGGGCTTCATGGGACAGGTCCAATTCCTGATGAACGTCATGATCGTCCTCGGCGTCCTGGCCGGCATCGGGGTGTCCGCCTATGCCGGCTATCTCTATATCACCGGCACCGAGAAGAACATATCGAAGGCCAAGGAGATATTCCCAAAACTGGCGTGGGGCTTTATACTTATGCTGACCGCTTGGTTCATCGTCTATCAGATCCTGGTGTGGCTGACGGGCAGCGGCGGGTATCTGGCCGGCGGCGGGTCGTAACATGCATCGTATGGATAGCCGATATATCATGACCATAAAGAATACTATGAGAGACAACGAATCAGGGGCGAACACGCGCCTGGCCCTCTGTCTCGCGTTCGTCGCTGTCTTCGCTCTCAACATGTCGGCGGTCGCTCGCGCCGATACTGCGAACACCGGGGGACAGCAATCGCCCGCCCCCTCGACGGGCGGGCAACAATCTCCTCCTCCGCCGACCACGGGCCAGCAATCGCAAACGCCTCCGTCGAGCTCGCAAGGTTCCTTCTACCTCCAGAATCCCTTGAGTAGCCAGTTCAACACCGTCGGCGGCTTGGTGGACGGGTTCATGCAGATCTTCTCGTATCTGGCCGTGCTCTTCGCGGTCTTCATGCTCATCTGGGTCGGCTTCCAGTTCGTCCTCGCCCAAGGGAAGCCCGACCGCATGAAGGAGCTCAAGAATTGGCTCCTGTATATCGTCATCGGGGTGGCGGTCGTCATCGGCGCCCGGATCATCGTGAGCGTGGTCATCAACACCCTTCAGGCCACGGGGACGGTGAACCAAGGGGTCATCACCAACGCCAACAACGCCCTTAACGGCAATTAACATAGAATAATCACATGACCATGCCAAAAAAGCCTTTTGCCTTCGCCCTCTCGACGCTCGCGGCGCTGCTGCCGCTCGCATCGTACGCCCAGACGACCATCCCGCTCGGAGTGACCGTCGCCCCCAGCAACACCAATCCGCAGACGCTCGCCGACGTCATCGGCGTGGTCATCTACTATCTGAACGCCGCGCTCGGGCTGATGATGGCCTTCGCCGTGGTCATGTTCGTCTGGTACGTCATCCAGTATTTCATCAAGGCCGACGCCGACCGGAAGGCGGCGGGGACATACGTCCTCTTCAGCGTCATCGGCTTCTTCGTCATCCTCTCCATCTGGGGCCTCGTCAACATCCTCGGCGGCACCTTCGGCTTGAGCAACCAGAGCAATTCGTATCAGACCTGGCAGAGCTTCGGCGGCCTCTTCCCGCGGTGACGCGCCCGGCGGTAATCCACAGCCGGCCCGGGTAGGGCGCCCCCGCTCTGGTATAATGGCGGGAGCTCAACGAAGCAGCAACCCTTAGCAGATAACAATAACCATAACTACCAATGAAGAAAGCAATCGCAGCGATCGCCCTCCTCGCCCCTTCGGCGGCGTTCGCGCAGACCCCTATCAATAACGTCAGCTCGCTCACGGTCACGCTGACCAACATCGGCACGACCGTCATCAGCGTGCTCATCGCCCTTGGCGTCATCTGGATCGTCTGGAACGCCGTCCAGTTCATCATGAACGCCGACAACGAAGAGAAGCGCAAAGAGAAGGGCCTCGCCATGCTCTGGGGCATCGTCGGCCTGTTCGTCATCCTCTCCATCTGGGGCCTCGTGGCCATCCTGACCGGCACGTTCACCACGACCGGCAATAATGCTCCGACCGGCCAGTTCCCGCAGGTCAAGACGTTCGTCCAATAATCGGAATCGGCATGATCGTTTACGCCGCTTCTTCCATCGATCCCGTCGCTTTCGGGAAGGTCGTCGACCCGATCATCGCCAACATCGTCGACCCGATCATCGAGCTCATCTTCGCCGTCGCCCTGATCGCCTTCATATACGGCATCTTGCAGATGGTCACCCACGGGACGGATTCCGACGCCCACCAGCGGGGCAGGATGAGCATGCTCTCCGGCGTCATCGGCATGTTCATCATGATGTCGGCCTGGGGCATCATCAATATCGTCGCCGGCACGGTTGGGCAGTTCTAAGGGGCGCGGATCGATATAAAAACAAGCCGCGGGAGTTATGCTCCTGCGGCTTGGTGCGTGCGATCTTCGCCATTGCTCGATAGTCAGTAGTGATACACTTCGTACTCGAGAATGACCGGCCCTTTGATCACGATGCCGGATGTCCTCCAGCGGAACCCGCCGAGACGATGTCCGCTCGTGTCGATAGTCTGGCCTTGGTTGAAACCATAGGCTCTATCTGGTTCGCCCGGATCCTGTACCTGGTAGGCATAATCGCTCTTGTCAGAGCCGATAGGCGCTACCATCCCCGAAACGATCTTGTATCGTATGCCTTGGCCTTTATTCAGGTCGACCGCTACGGCCTTGGACCATTCATGGCTCAAGGTGATATAGCCGGATTCGACCAGAATGCAGGTCGGCTCGGCGCTCGCCGGCGCTTTCATCCTGCCGTGCAATGCGCCCGAGAAGGCGTTCCCGACCGCTTCCCAATCACCGGCGACGAATATGCAGACGGCTACGACGAGGGTGATGAGCATTATCTTCACTAAGGTTTTCATTCTATCCTCTCTTTGTTCTGTTGGGATCGACTTGTGTGACGTTGATGCCCTGGCCTGTTATGACCTGTTCCACCTTCCCGTCCTCCTCGAGATTCTCTTGGAAGGATTGGTTGCGGAGGTCGGTGACCGTAGGCTTCGGGCCGGTCTGGTCAGCAGGAACGATGATGTTCCCGTGAGCGTCCCTGACGCCGTTCCAATACAGGTCCGCCCGCAGGGCGATCTGCTGGTTCAGCGTTTCGGTGTTGATGACTTCGGAGCGGCGCTTTGCCAAGCGGACCATGACCTCTGTCCTTGCTTTGACGAGCTCGGGCGGAGGTATGGGTATGACCTGGAACTTCCTGAAGGCGATCCCCGTGCCGCGCGTATCGTCGAGCTCGCTGTTCCGGATCTCCCCATTTGCGCCTTTCCGTCCGATGATGAGAGGGAACAGCGTATTTGCGATCTCGGGTCCGCCTCTTTCCAATTGATCACCGGTCATCCCGTTGGCGATCCGCTGTACCCACGTGGTGAGGATGCCGTCGAGCTGTTTGATGACTCCCGGCATGCGCCCGACGTTGGCGAAGTCTCTCAGCTTCTGTCCCCCGGACTTCCAATCTGGAGTGCCGGGGAGATCGTCATTCGCATCCGGTATGATGCTTGTGTTGAATATGACGTTAGGGAAGTAGACATCGTCTACTGTCCTTATCGGCTTCTGCATGTTGAAGTCGTGGTCGATCTTCTCGAGCACGATCTCCCGGTATCCGATGATCCGCAGCCCCGGGATCCAGTCGAATAGCAGCGTCACGCTGCTCACTTTCGTGGCTGTCATCTGGCCGAAGAAGGTTATCAGCCACACTCTCGTGGGCTCTTCTTCTTTCGGCCACTTGATGCCGCGCAACATGATGATGCCTGCCATGAGGGGGAATAAGCCCCACCACTCGAGGTGGTAGAGCGAATACCCGCCCCATCCGATGCCTCCTATCACGATGGCCAGCAGCGTCCCGCTATACGGGTTCAGCATGCTGGGCCATGGATTGAGCCTGTGCGACCAATATGTCGCAAAGGCCAGGACCTGCTGTGCGGCTTGGTGCCATCTCCGCAGCTCCTCGCTGATCTGTCGTGCGGCTTCGTGCCACTCCGACAGCTCGTCTCTGATCTGCTGCAT
Organism: Patescibacteria group bacterium; assembly: GCA_028865095.1. Lineage (GTDB taxonomy): Bacteria > Patescibacteriota > Minisyncoccia > Phycocordibacterales > PALSA-1337 > C7867-002. Next base: position 111,317 of record JAGWLA010000002.1, read on the forward strand.
GGCGCAACGCCACTTCAGCAGCTCCTCTCGTATCTTGTTCATACCGTCCTCAATTGTTGTAGCCCCCTGAAAGGGAAGCGATTGTTGTGTCGTTGATGTCAACGAGCGTTCTTTTTACCCGCCAAGCGCTAGTCTAGCATAATTTTGCATATATGTCAATATTATTTATGCGTCAGTTTGGCCTCAGAACCAGACGAACAAAACCCCGCTTCTGCGAACAGAAGCGGGGTTGAAGGTAAGGCGCTCATCACTTGAGAAGGATCTGGTTCTTCTCTGCAGGGATAGCGTTTGTGATGTCGTGCAGGCTGCCGGGAGGGGCCTCGGGGATCTCGTAGCGATTGATCACCATTGGCCCATAGACATTGACGTTCGTGGATCCTGTGATCGTCACGTCGCCCATGTTCATATTGCTCCCGATCATCATGGCTTTGACAGAGTTGTGATTCGTAAGCGAGCCCATCGTCATGTCCCAATTCGTCGAGACAAGCGGTGCTTTTGGCACGGCCTGGGTCTGAACCGCTTTGGGATCGCTGACAGGCTGCTTTCCGACGATGCGGCCGCTGAAGGCGTGCCAGATCGCAAAGCATCCAGTCAAGAACACTAATACGATGACAGCCACGATGACCGCGATCCGTATCCAGCCCCCTTTCGGAGACTGCGACTGGACCGTTGTCGGCGCATGAGGCGGCGCCGCTGCCGGCGGGGCTCCTGTCGGAGCTGCCGGTTGCGCTGCTGCCGGTGGCGGTGGCGCTGTCGGCGCCCCCGTGCCGGTAGCTGCCGGTCCCGTTGAAGGGGCTGGCGGCGTCGCGGCCGGCGGAGGCGTAGCCGAAGGCGCTGTCGCAGCAGGCGGCGTTTGGGGCGCCGCTGGCGCTGTCACAACAGGCGTTGCGACAGGCGCTGAAGGCTGTGCCGCAGGCGCGGGGGACGGGGGAATAGGAGGAGTATAAGGCACGACCGAGAATTTGGTCATACCCGACTTGCCGACAGTAAATGATGCTTGCACTGGCGGACCATCGTTTTTGTCGTCGCTGGCCGTTACGGTCAGCTTGTAGTCGCCTGGGTGATCCTTAAGGTCTCCAAGGTCGACACTGCAGCTCTCCGTATTTCCCCGGCCCATCTCGTTGTTCTGGCTATCAACGACGATGAACTCGAAGTTCTTTGCCGCCGGGTTCTTTTTCCACGTCACGCTGCATTTGTTGCTGGAGCATTTAAGCCCCTCGATCATGAGGTCATTCTTTTTCATACACTGCTGTCTTTCCTTGTGTTGTGCTCAAGGCCCAAGGGCTGAGCGTTTTTTGATTTTTCAACCAGTTTGTCGGTCGTTTCGCTATATTATATACTATATATAATAAAAAGTCAACCCCATCACGTTTTATGATGGGGTTGGTGCTGAATAGCAGACGAGACAGTCAAGGCTGGCCCTTTTCACCATTGATATGAAGCTTTGCAGCCGCTTGTAAGCCCTCTGCCTCTTGAGGGAGGACGATCTTGAAGCCCCCATCCTTATGAGTATGCTCTTCGATCTCTTCCCTTGTGACTTCTGGCACGCTATGCCTGTGCTGTCGGCGTAACGTCCCTCCTTTGTTTTGACGGGAGACACCGAATATTTCATGCGCTTTGTCAACGCGCCGCCGGTAATCTTCTCTGCCTTTGACCCGGTCAGCCATGCGGTCCTTTATCCTGTCGAGGCACTCGCCCCAACTGATGCCGCCCTTTCCTTTCCTGCGCAGACCAAGCGTTTTCGACGCAACTACGAGAGGGCTGCCCTTGCAGATCTCGTCCCTGGAGTTGAAGACACACCCGGACACGGGAATGATCTTTCCTCCCTGGATCTTGTTGTCCTGGAAAAACGCTCCGCCGTAGTACAGGCGCACCTCGGCAAGCGGCGTACCGTCTCGAAGGGATTGCTCGATTTCTTGCGGTACGAATGGAGCGTAGCGCACCGGCTGGAATTGGATGTTGTCGATGGCGCACATCTCCAGATCTCCATCCTGTTGGACGAGCATATGGACATCCTCTAGAGATAAAGGATGTCCCATCACTTCATGGAATGCCCGTATGACCTTCCATCCGACGAAGCGGATAGGGGCGTAACCGGCCATCGGGATCGCTCCCGGGTTCATTACCCATCGGTAAGCCTCGGCCGTGAGGCATTCAGGCAATCTTTGGATCCGGAATACTGCTTGGTCCCCGCCGCGCTCCCTTGCTAGATTCTCCTTGATCTCCGATTCTGGGGCGGCTGCATTTGTGGCCACGCCCTTGCGGGGGGATTTGCGTGTCGCAGCCTTCTTTGTCGTTTTCTTCATAGGTCCTCTCATTCATTGCGACCGCCTTTAGGGCAGTCTGGTTGTGCGGGCATATGCCCTTTGGTTTCCAGAGCATCATTATGCTTTGGTTATTTCAACAGCTTCCATTCGACGTCAAAACATCGGACGGGCTTTGCTGATATGGTTCGTACGGATGATATCATTAATTATATTATCTGTCAATGATTCGTAAAGTAATAAAAAAACCGCTGGCATGTGCCTGCGGCGAGGTTTTTGTCGAGCATCGGGCCAAATACCTAGACAAACAGGTTAATGAGCAATTGTTTGCTGAACCTTTTTACACGACTCCAGTATCCGACTGGAGCTGTCGGAGCCGGAATGATGACGGGTTCGGCCATCAGGACTTTGTGCGGCGTGGCAGGTTGGGCATCGAAGCTCGTCTCTGCATCTTTTTTCTTTACCGCTTTGGCTGTTCTGGCCATGTGCAATCGTATGGTCGCGACGGTTGCAGCGGTTAGTTGGACCTTGAAGCGTGCGTGACTGTGATCACGACCGACCTTCTGTCCGTGAGGACCAAGAAAAGCCAGATCGCTCGTCTCTGCCATGATCTGTATCAGGTATGGCCCCGGCGCCAAATCGGCATTCTTCTTCCATGAAGAGAATGACGATAGGCGGATCTTCACAACGGGGCATTCGGCCGGATTCCGCGCGACAGCGATCGGAATCTGCTCAAGAGGGAGAACGAGGTCGCCCAGTCCTCCGCCGCGACGCGGCAAGCCCGATTTGAACACGGCGATGAGGTATTTATCCGCGTATGGCACTTTGTTAAATATGACCATGCCGCGCTCATAACGAAAGCCCGTCGGCTTTTGCAATTCCATTTTCATAGTTCACGAGAATGATTGATCAGCTAGCCTAAATCTACCATAATATTGGCAATAGTCAATGTGCCGGGGAGAGGGGTCGAACCTCCATGGATCGCTCCACTAGCTCCTAAGGCTAGCGCGTCTACCAATTTCGCCACCCCGGCGGGAATAGGGCACTGGGTAAGTATAGAGTATGAAGTATAAAGTATGAAGTATGAAGTATAGTCGCACCTGCAGCCATACCTCATACTTCATACCCCATACTTCATACCACATACTTCATACCCCATACCTCATACCCCATACTTGCCATCTTGTCCGCCCAGTTGGATTCGAACCAACGACCAATCGCTTAAGAGGCGAGTGCTCTACCAGCTGAGCTATGGGCGGGTACGCGCTAATGTAGCAGATTATTGCGCAAATCTCAATGATGTGTAATACTGTCCGCATGGTAAACCGAATGCGCGCAACGCGATCGCATCGCGACAACAGACGCTCGCACCACGCCCTCGACGAGGCGCGCCTTTCGAAGTGCCAGAATTGCGGCGAGCCTCATAGGAGCCACGCCGTATGCATGAATTGCGGCTGGTACAACGGCCGCAAGGTCCTCGATCTCGCCGCCAAGGCGGCGGCCAAGGCTTCCAAGGCCAAGGCCGCCCCGGCCGGCAAGAAGAATTAGTCTGATTCCTCACCAACCCAAGCTCCCGGAAGGGGACTTCGATCGGGCAGGAATCAGGTCAATCGCTAGCAAGGAACGCGCGTCAGCTCTTTAGCCCCACATGGCAAATAGGCACCTCTCACGATCGGTAGTCCTCCAAACCCTCTTCGAGTGGGATTTCCGCGGCCGTCCCGAAGGCGGGACGCCTGCCGTGGCCCAGCGCGTGGCCAAGGAATTCGCCCCGGGCATGGCCGACATCTCCTTCACGGATTCGCTGCTCAAAGGGATCGTGGCCAAGCGGCCGGAGATCGACGCCATCATCGAGAAGGCCGCGCCCGAATGGCCGATCGACAAGATATCGCCGATCGACCGCAACATCCTGCGCATCGGCCTCTACGAGCTCATCTTCGCCGACCGGGCGGAAGTGCCGGCCAAAGTGGCCATCAACGAGGCCATCGAGCTCGCCAAGACCTTCGGCGGCGACACCAGCGGCCGCTTCGTGAACGGCGTCCTCGGCGCGGTCTATAAGGAGCTCGGCGAGCCCGGCAAGGACGCGGCTCCCGCCAAGAAGGCCCGGCCGGCGGAAGTGCCGTACGAGAAGATGCCCATCCAGCACCTCGGCGGCGCCGTCGTCTACGGCAGGAAGGACGGCGAGATCTTCATGGCCTTCGTGCACGACATCTTCGGCCACTGGACCTTGTCCAAGGGCAAGATCCCGCCCGATGTCGCTCCCGAGCAAGGGACGATGGATAAGGTCAAGGAAGAGATCGGCCTTGCCATCAAGATCATCGCCGATCTGGGCCAGAACGAATATATCGCCAACGACCCGGAGATAGGCAAGATCAGGAAGCAGGTCCATTACTATCTCGCGGAGTCGCCGTTCGTCGACCTGCAGCTCGCCAAGAAGCCGGGCCTCGACGACGCCAAATGGTTCAAGCTGGCCGATATCCTCGAATTGAACTTCTACAACGACATATTGCCGATCGTGGCGAAAGCCATCACTCTTCTCAGCGAAGAGAGGACATGACCATGAAAACGGACTTCGGATCATTGGCCGAGCATATCGGGGTGGCGTTCGACGACATCTCGCTTTTGCGCACCGCCTGCACCCATCGCTCATACCTGAACGAGAACCGCGGCTCCGGCCTCGAGCATAACGAGCGCCTCGAATTCCTCGGCGACGCCGTCCTCGAGCTGGTGGTGACCAGCTACCTCTTCAGGAAATATCCGAAGAAGGCGGAAGGGGAGCTCACGGCCTTCCGGTCGGCCCTCGTCAACACCGTCTCGCTCACCAAGGTCGCCGAGCATATCGGCCTCAACGACTACCTGCTCCTGTCGCGCGGCGAGGCCAAGGACAACGGCCGCGCCCGCTCGGTCATATTGGCCAACGCGGTCGAGGCGGTCATCGGCGCCCTCTACCTCGACGGGGGATACAACGCCGCCGCCAATTTCATATCCGAGAAGCTCCTCAACACCATCGACATCGAGCGCATCATCAAGGAGAAGTCGTGGCTCGACCCCAAGAGCCGCTTCCAGGAAGTGGCCCAGGAGAAGGCCGGCATCACGCCGTCATACAAGACCTTGAAGGAGGCGGGGCCCGACCATGACAAGAAATTCACCCTCGGCGTCTTCCTCGGCTCCGAGCAGGTGGCGTCCGGCGTCGGCCCTTCCAAGCAGGAAGCGGAGCAGAAGGCCGCCGAGAAGGCGCTCGAAGCCAAGGGGTGGTGAGCCGGCGCCCGAGGACAATAAAAAAGCCTGGCGCACTGCGTCAGGCTTTGAGCTGCTGCCCCCCTTTTTTTTCATGAAGAAGCGGCGGTCGGCGGCTTTTCCGGGTAGTCTCCATTGAAGCAGGCGAAGCAATGCCCGTGCGGGCCGAGCACGTCTTTGAGCCCTTGCTCCGAAAGATATCCCAATGAATCGAGGCCCAGTCGGGAAGCGATCTCATCGACGCTCCGTCCGGTGGCCGCCAGCTTGGCCGGGTCGGGGAAGTCGATGCCGTAATGGCATGGATTCCGATGCGGCGGGCAGGATACGAGCATATGGATCTCTGCCGCCCCGGCGCTGCGCAGGAAAGCGACGCGCTTTCCGCTGGTGGTGCCCCGCACGATGGAGTCGTCGATGACCAGCACCCGCTTTCCTTTCACCAGGCGGGCGATGAGGTTGATCTTATGGTCGGCGATCCGTTCGCGGCGGACCTGGGTCGGGCAGATGAAGCTCCTGCCGATGTAATGGTTCCTTGTGAAGGCCATATGCACCTGCAGCCCGAGCGCCGATCCATAGCCCATGGCCGCGATCGTCCCCCCGTCCGGTATCGGGATGACGATATCCACCTTCCGGGGATGCTCCTGCGCCAGCTTCCTCCCCATGTCGAAGCGCGCTTCGTAGACGCTCCTGCCGTCGATGATGCTGTCCGGCCGGGCGAAGTAGATGGGCTCGAAAGAGCACAGCTTCCTCGGGAGGGCTTTTTCCTCCGGCACGGCCGTCAGGGCGCTGTCGCGCCCTTTGAGCTCCATGACCACGATCTCGCCCGGCCTCACGTCCCGCTCGTAGCGCGCCCCGACGATGTCGAATGCGCAGGTCTCGCTCGATACGACCCATCCGCCGTTCATCGAGCCGAGGGAGAGCGGCCGGAAGCCGTACGGGTCCCTGATGGCGAACGCCTTATCCCTCGTCATGATGAGCAAGGAATAGGCCCCCTCGACTTTCGCCATCATCTCTTTGATGGCCTGCTCGAGGGGCGCGTCGGCGCGGGCCAAGAGGTGGAGCATGACCTCGCTGTCGGTGGTCGTCTGGAATATGGCGCCGCCGCTCTCGAGCTCTCTCCGCAGGCGGTCGGTGTTGGTCAGATTCCCGTTATGGGCGAGAGCGATGTCGCCGAGCCGGCAGTCGATCCGGAGCGGCTGGGTGTTCCGCAGCTCCGATTTGCCGGTCGTGGAATACCTGTTATGGCCGATGGCCATCGTGCCGGAAAGCAAGGCCAGGGTCTCCTCGTTGAATACCTGCGAGACGAGGCCCATGCCTTTGTGCTCGTAGAAGCGCTCTCCGTCCGTGCTTGTGATGCCGCAGCTCTCCTCTCCGCGGTGTTGCAGGAATGAGAGCCCGTTGTTGACGCATCGGGCGGCGTCGTGGACCTGTACGGCCCCGAATATGCCGCAGTAATGCGTAGGATAGTTCGTCTTCATAAGATATCGAAATGGTTGTGAATGATGCCCTGATCCCCGTGCCACTATACAAGAAGGCCCCTGACAAATAAAGGGCCGTGCTTACGCTTGCGGCGGCAAATGCGTTACAATAGGGCATCATGTATCTGAAGAGCCTCGAGATCTCCGGCTTCAAATCATTCGCGCGGAAGTCGTCGCTCTCCTTCACGACCCCCATCACCGGCATCGTCGGGCCGAACGGCTCGGGCAAATCGAACGTGGCCGAGGCGTTCCGCTTCGTCCTCGGCGAGCAGTCGATCAAGTCGCTCCGCGGCAAGCGCGGCGAGGACCTCATCTGGAACGGCGGCGGCGAGGGCGCCGGCGGCTCGGGAGTGGCCCGCTCCAACAGGGCCGAAGCCACCCTCGTCTTCGACAATTCCCGCCGGGTCTTCCCGTCCATCGATTTCGACGAGGTGTCCATCCGCCGGGTGGTCCATCGCGACAACAGCAACGAGTACCTCCTCAACGGGTCGCAGGTGCGCCTCAAGGACGTCGTCGAGCTCCTGGCCGGGGCCCATATCGGCGCCACCGGGCACCACATCATATCCCAGGGCGAAGCCGACCGGATCCTGTCGGCGTCCGTGCGCGAGCGCCGGGAGATGATCGAGGACGCCCTCGGCCTGAAGATCTACCAATGGAAGAAGCAGGAGAGCCTGCGCAAGCTCGAGAAGACCGACGAGAACGTGGCCCAGGTCGAGTCGCTCCGCCGCGAGATCGCCCCGCACCTCCGCTTCCTCAAGAAGCAGGTCGAGAAGGTCGAGAAAGCCGAAGAGATGCGCCGGGAGCTCGTCGCGGCCTGCAAGGAGTATTTCGCGGCCGAAGAGCGCCGCTTGGCCGAGGAGAGGGGCCGCTTGAGCCGCGCGCTCGCCGGCCCCCGTGAGGAGCTCGCCCGGCTGGACGGCGAGCTCGAGAGGGCCAAAGCCATCCTCGCCGCGTCGAAGGACAAGGACCAGAAGAGCGGCGAAGTCATCGCTTTGGAAGGCCGCTTGGCCCATGCCCGGGCCGAGAAGGACGCCGTCACCCGCGACCTGGGCCGCCTGGAAGGGGAGATCGGCGCCCGGGCCCGCTCCATCGAGCGGGAGAAGGAGAGGCAGAAAAGGGACGAGTTCCGAACGGTCTACTTGAAGGACGTGGAGAGCCTGGTGGCCACGATCGAGCCTCTTCCGTCGGTCGCCGAAGCGGTCGGCCTCCTGAAAGCCTTCGTCGCGCGCCATCGCGGCACGGACGATTCGGCTCTGGTCGGCGAAGCGGAGAAGGAGATCGCTGCCCTCGCCGGAGAGAAAGCGGCCTTGGAAGAGAAGCTGGCCGCGATCGCTTCCTCCGAAGCGAAGCTCGTCCAAGAGTACGACGCCCTGAAGAGGGCCATCGAGAAGGAGAAGGACGTCGACCGCGACGCGGAGAAGGACGTCTTCAGGGTCATCGCCCTTCAGAACGAGGCTCGGAGCGCCGTCGCCCGCCTTGACGATCAGCTGAAAGCGCTGGCGCTGGACGAAGAGGCCTTCAAGCGGGACCTCGGCGAAGCCGGGATGGCGGGCGGCAGGGAAGCCACCCTCTATGACGCCCTTCCCGCCGGCCAGGCTCCGGCCGGCACGCAGGAGCAGGAAGCGCGCCGCAAGGGCATCGAGAGGCTGAAAGTCCGCCTCGAAGACGCCGGCGCGAGCGGCGGCGCGGAAGTGATGAAGGAATACCGGGAGACCGAGGAGCGCGACGCGTTCCTGGCCCGCGAGCTCGAGGACCTCGGCGCCGCCCGGCGGGAGCTCACGGCCCTCATCGCCGACCTCGACGCCCGCATCGACCTCGAATTCAAGCAGGGCATACTGAAGATCAACGCCGAGTTCCAGGCGTATTTCTCGATGATGTTCGGCGGAGGGCGCGCCGAGCTCTCGGTGGTCAGGGAGCCGAAGCGGAGGAAGAAGACGGACGTCGAAGAGCTGAGCGAAGCGCTGTCGGTCGAGGAGCACGGAGAAAGGAGCACGGAGGAGGAAGAAGAGGGGCCGGAAGGGCTCGAGGTCAGCGTCAGCCTGCCGCGCAAGAAGGTCAAAGGCCTGATGATGCTCTCCGGCGGCGAGCGCGCCCTCACTTCCATCGCCCTCCTCTTCGCCGTCTCGCAGGTCAACCCGCCCCCGTTCATCATCCTCGACGAGACCGACGCGGCCTTGGACGAGGCCAATTCGCGCAAGTACGGCGACATGATCGAGAGCCTCTCCAAGAATTCCCAGCTCATCCTCATCACCCATAACCGCGAGACCATGTCCCGGGCCGGGGTGCTCTACGGGGTGACCATGGGGGCCGACGGCGCGTCCAAGCTCCTCTCGATCCAGTTCGACGAGGCCGTCAAGGTGGCGAAGTGATTCGGCGGCGCTTGTCATCGCCGTCCCTCTTCGGTACACTTGCGTCATATGGACCACCTCTCTAAGCAACAGCTCATCCTTCTCGCTCTCCTGGTGTCGTTCGTCACGTCGCTGTCGACGGGCATCGTCACGGTCTCGCTCATGGACCAGGCGCCGGCAGGGGTCACCCGCACCGTCTCCCAGGTGATCGAGAGGACCATCCAGCAGGCGGTGCCGCAGAGCGCGGCGGTGGCCGACTCCGTCCTGACCGCTCCGGACAGGGCGGTCCTGGCGGTCAAAGCCGTCTCCCAGAGCGTCGTCACCATAGAGGACGCAGCGACCGGCGCGGCCCTCGGGCAAGGCCTGGTCGTCGCTTCCAGCGGGGCGGTGGTCACGGACAAGTCCGTCATCGCCCCCGCCCGAACCTATCAGGAAGCGCTGCCGAATGGCGGCTCGCTCCCGCTTTCCGTCCTCTGGTCCCAGACGGATGGCGACGCCGTCTTCCTGGCCCCGTCGGTAGCCACCTCTCCGGCCATCGCTTTCACTCCCGCCGTCATCGCCACGTCGACCTCTCTCGGCGCGACGGTCTTCGCTTTGTCGGGGACATCGACCGCCCTCCTCGGCCAAGGCATCATCGATTCTTCGGGGAACGGGATGGCAGACACCGTCCTCGACGCCTCCTCGTCGCCGATAAGCGTCTCCATCGCACCGTCCGCGGCCCCGGCCGGCGCCATCCTCTTCGGCATGGACGGCTCAGTGCTCGGCATCAGGACGTCGTCTCTGGCGGCCGACGGCAGAGGGTCGTCCGGCGGCCCGGTCCTGTTCTACCCCTTGAGCGCCCTGGAGCCCGCATTCCCGCCGCAGTAGCGCCCTTTCTGCGGCCGGGTTGACCGACCCCTCATTTCCATAGTATTATCTCGATATGCCTCCTCTCGCCAAGCTCACCACCAAGGCCCGGGAAGCGCTCAAGCGAGCCCACGAGCTCGCCATCGAGCGCGGCCAGAACCACGTCAACCCCGTGCATCTTCTGTGCGCCCTCATCCTCCAGGAAGAGAGCATGGTGGCCTCCATCCTCGACAAGCTCGAGGTCGATACCCCGATGCTGACGGACGTGGTCCTCGAGCATATCGAAGCGCCCGAAGGCTCCACCGTCCTCTCGCCGTCGTACCAGATCTATCTGACGCCCGACCTGGCCCAGGTGCTCGACGCCTCGCTCCGTGTCGCGGCTTCCTTCAAGGACGAGTTCGTCTCGACCGAGCATCTCTTCTTGTCGATATTCGACGTCCCGTGCATCGCCCGCGACATCCTGGCCCGCTTCAAGATCGAGCGCGACGCCGTCTCCAAGGTCGTCCAGGACCTCAAGGCCAACCCCCAGAGCACGGATAACGAGCCCAAGAAGTTCCGCACCCTCTATAAATACGCCCGGTCGCTCACTAAGCTCGCCCGGGAGAACAAGCTCGACCCGGTCATCGGCCGCGATTCCGAGATCATGCGCATCATCCAGATCCTCTCGAGGCGCACCAAGAACAACCCCATCTTGATCGGCGAGGCCGGCGTAGGCAAGACCGCCATCGTCGAAGGCCTGGCCCTGCGCATGGCCCAAGGCGACGTGCCCGAGTCCCTGAAGGACAAGGAGCTCGTCTCCCTCGACCTCGGCCAGCTCATCGCCGGCACCAAATACCGCGGCGAATTCGAAGAGCGCCTCAAGAACATCCTCAAGGAGCTCGAGCGCTCCGAAGGCAAGGTCATCCTCTTCATCGACGAGATCCACACCCTGGTGGGCGCCGGCGCCTCCGAAGGCTCCATGGACGCGTCGAACATGCTCAAGCCCGCCCTCGCCCGCGGCGAGCTCCGGGCCATCGGCGCCACCACCCTCAAGGAATACCAGAAGCATATCGAGAAGGACCCCGCCCTCACCCGCCGCTTCCAGCCCGTCTACGTGAACGAGCCGTCGGTCGAGGACGCCGTCGCCATCCTCCGCGGCCTCAAGGAGAAATACGAGATGTTCCACGGGGTGCGCATCACCGACGACGCCATCGTGGCGGCGGTCAATCTGGCGAGCCGCTACATCACCGACCGCTTCCTGCCCGACAAGGTCGTCGACCTGATCGACGAGGCCGCGTCGTCGCTGCGCATATCGCTCGAGAACATGCCGCCGAAGCTCGAAGAGACCCGCCGCAAGATCATGCGCCTGGAGATCGAGCGCGAGGCCCTCAAGAAGGAGAGCGACAAGGCTGCCAAAGCCCGCATGGCCAAGATCGAGACGGAGATCGCCGACCTCAAGGAGTCCACCTCCGAGCTCGAGCTCAAATGGAAGAACGAGAAGGAGACCATATCCGACCTGAAGCGCATCAAGAAGGAGCTCGAGGCCCTGCGCATCGAGGCCGACACCGCCGAAGCCCGGGCCGACCTCGCCCAGGCCGCCGAGCTGCGCTACGGCAAGATCCCGCATCTCGAGAAGGAGCTCGAGCAGAAGAGCAAGCGCCTCCGCAAGCTCCAATCCTCGCGGCGCATCCTCAAGGAGGAGATCACCGCCGAAGACGTGGCCGGCGTGGTCTCGCGCTGGACCGGCATCCCCGTGTCCCGCATGCTCGAATCCGAGGCGTCCAAGCTGGTGCGCATGGAGGACGAGCTCAAGAAGCGCATCGTCGGTCAGGACGCCGCCGTCTCCGCCATCGCCGACACCATCCGCCGCTCCCGCGCCGGCATCGCCGACCCGAACCGCCCCATCGGCTCGTTCATCTTCCTGGGCCCCACGGGCGTCGGCAAGACCGAGCTGACCAAGGCCCTGGCCGAATTCCTGTTCAACGACGAGAAAGCCCTCATCAGGGTGGACATGTCCGAATTCATGGAGAAGCACAGCGTCTCCAAGCTCATCGGCGCCCCTCCGGGCTATGTCGGCTATGACGAGGCCGGGGGCTTGACCGAGACGGTCCGCCACCGCCCGTATTCCGTCATCTTGCTCGACGAGATCGAGAAGGCCCACCCGGAAGTCTTCAACATCCTCCTGCAGGTGCTCGACAACGGTCGCCTGACCGACAGCAAGGGGCGCATCGTCAATTTCCGCAATTCCGTCATCATCATGACCTCGAACATCGGCGCCCAGCACATCGAGCGCATGGAGAAGCTCGGCTTCTCCAAGGCGGGCGCGGCCGCCGTCCGCGAGAAGGAGAACTACGCCGAAGCCAAGGACAAGGTCTTGGCCTCGCTCAAGGACTTCTTCCGCCCCGAATTCCTGAACCGCGTCGACGACATCATCGTCTTCGACATCCTGTCGCCCGAAGCGGTCAAGGAGATCGTCGGCATCCAGGTCGCGGAAGTGGCCTCCCGTCTTTCCGACAAGGGCATCGAGCTCGTCCTCGACCAGGATGCGTACGCTTTCCTGGCCAAGGAAGGGTATAGCCCGCAGTACGGCGCCCGCCCGCTCAAGCGCCTCATCCAGTCCAAGATCCTGACGCCCGTGGCCAAGCTCATCATCGGCCAGGAGCTGAACAAGGGCGCCGCGATCATGGTCGGCGTCAAGGACGGCGCTCTGTCGTTCGACGTCAAGAAGAAGCGCGGCCGGCAGGAGAGCCCGGTCGTCGCCCCGGAGCCGGAGCTGCAGAGATAAGCGGGCCGCCGCGGGTTCTTTGAAGGATCCTCATAAGAAGGGGACGGTTTTTGCTGGTGCCCGTCCTTCCATGTTTTTTGTCGCCTACGATGGGGACTTCTGCGAGAACGCCCGCGCTATACCCTTGGGGTCAGGACATGTCTCTTTGTAACACCCCTATTTTGCATCCGTGGAAATCCACGACGGCTGTTGTGATATGACTACAAGCGCGGATGAAAAATCCTATTCTACGGCCATAATGCTCGGCTCACCATCCGTTTTCGTCAAAGAAACGCTTGTCGAGGGCCCATCCGTCGTGGATTTCCACGGATGCAAAAGCTTCGAGATGAAGAGGGGGGGGTATTGCCCCCCCCACCTTTTTTATTCTACCCCCCCCTCTTTTTTTCTGCCCATCCCGCCCTCACCCCCTTTTACCTCTTCCCATCTTCTCGAAGCCAGCGCTATTATAAGAGGATGCGCACCCCATTTCATTATTTGAAGTTCTCCTCGGACGGCCTGCTGGCCTTCATGATCGTCAAGATCATATCTCGGCGAGCCCATTCAGTGTACGAGATCCAGGACGCCCTGAAGCAAGAAGGCTTCATCGTCTCGACCGGAAGCATATATCCGATCATGAGCGCGTTGCGCAAGGCGGGTCATGCAAGGTGCGGCTTCGAAGACGGCGACGCGTCGCCCGCCATAAAGACATATGAGCTCACCGAGCGCGGCATCGGCCTGCTGTCAGGATACCGGAGCGACTGGAAGCGCCTGACCGGCGCCGTTGCGGGGCTCGGGAAGTGATGGTAGACTGGTTCGAACGCGCAGGTGGCAGAGCGGTCAATTGCAATGGACTGTAAATCCATCGCCCTATGGGCTACGGGGGTTCAAATCCCTCCCTGCGCACAGAGACATCGCTTCAGGGCGGCGCTTCGTGGCATCACTCCACGAGCGTCCGCTTGAGGTGCGCCGGTATCTTCACCGCGATCTCGTATGATATGGTGCCGCTGTTGCGCGCCGTGGCGTCGATGGAGTTAAGCGCGTAGCGGTCCGCGCTGAAGACGACGACCTTGGTGCCCATGGCGGCCGAAGGGACCTTGGTCACGTCGATCGAGGCTATGTTCATGCTGATCCTGCCGACGATGGGGCAGGGGATCCGGTCGGGACCGACTTGGACGAACGCCCGCGGCGCCCCGTCCGGCCCGCTCGACATCCGGCGGTCGAACCCCTCGTAATAGCCGAAAGGGATGGTGGCCACCGTCATGTCCTTGGCCGCGGCGAACGAGTTGCCATAGCCGACGGTCTCGCCGGCGGCGAGCTTCTTCACGCCCGTGACGATGGTGGATATCTCCATGACCGGCTGGAGCCCGAGGCCGTCGAGAGCGCTGTTCTGGGACAAGCCATAAAGCCCGATGCCCAGCCTGACGGTGTCGGCGTCGATATCGTCGGAGAAGCGTGCGCCGTCAGTGGCCGCCGCATGGGCGTGCTTCAGGCGGGGGAATGCCGCTCTGAACCGGGCGACCGCGCGGTTCCATTCGGCGATCTGGGCTTCGGTGAAGGAGCTGTCCTCATTGTCCGCATCGGAGAAATGGGTGCATACGCCGTCGAGGACGGCGACCTCGCTCTCCTTGAGGATGGCGATGGCTTCGTCGATCTCTCCGGAGAGGATCCCTTGCCGGCGCATGCCCGTGTCGATCTTGAGGTGGATATGGGCGCGGTGCGGCCGGGCGAATATGCGCCGCCGCCGGTCGTCCTGGTCGAAATATTCCGGGCACGGCGCATGGTGGTCGCCGAACAAGCGGAGCTGCTCCATGGACGTGACGGTGAAGGCCACGTCCTTCAGGGCGGCTTTGGCGATGATCTCCGGGCGGGTATAGCCGATGATCAGGATCGGCGTCCGGAAGCTCTTGGCGCGGAGAGCGACCGCCTCGAAATACGAGTCGACCACGAAGAAGGGGATATGGTCATGGAGCTCCAGCACGGCGGCCGTCTCGAAGAGCCCGTGGCCGTAGGCGTTCGATTTGAGGACCGGAGCGATGCGCCGCCCGCCGA